>CAITIQ010000605.1 GCA_903892415.1 uncultured delta proteobacterium
ACTGCTTCGTGCCCGCCTGCCGAATCGCCATTGATGCCTCCGTCACGACGCACATCACGCCGCGTCGCTGACGGTCTCACCCGGCTGGATCACGGACTCAGGGAACGGTTGGGCGGACGGATACGCGCACCGCGCGCGGCCTCCGATAGCGGCTTCATGCTCGGGTTCCAGAAGCGTCCGTACGGTTTGTCTCGCACCTCGGCGGGCGTAAGACCGAGCGATAGCCTTCTGCGCGGGGCGGGGTGACTCATGGCCGGCCCATCCAGGTTTGGAACGTGCCTCGTGGATCGCGTTCAAGTCGAATCGCGTCCAGCCTTTGCAGATGATCGTCGCTGACGAAGCGCGCTGGCCGCTCGCCGAGGTTCTCGTCGGCGAGCTGGCAACCGCTGGCGAGGTGTTGCATGCGGCGCACGTTCGATACGGCCCAAGGCGCATAACGCGCGTCGTCTTCCGCTCGTTGCCAACAGCCGTAGAGCGCAAGGTAGGTCTCGTCCTCCATCGAGAAGGCCATGCGCGCGTCACGCGCACCAGCCGGTGGCGACCAATTGAGCCACAATAGGTGCGAGGGCGGGGGAGGGAGCGTGCGCGCTGCGTGCTCGAGGTGCGGCAAGAGCTCGTCCACGTGCGCGTGGGTCCACAGGTTGTCGACGCCGTATCGGGCGCTCGGGTAGTGCGTCATCACCAGGCGATAGAGCGCGCTGAGCGGCACCGGCAGCATCGGGATCCGCCGCTTTGCGAGGCGACGAATCGGTGAATCGAGGAAGCGTAGGGCGCGCCAAGCGTCACGCAACGAATTGGCAAACACAGGCGCAAACAGCTCGATGCCCGGGCCGCCCACCCCGAAGGCGTCGCCGGTGATCGCCAGCTGCAGCTCGACCGAGGCTGGGACCTCGGCGCGGATTGCGTGCATCCAACGCAAGACCGGCTCCAGGGCGGAGAGCGGGAAGGTCTGCCCGGCGGCTGCGGTTACGCGCGGTTTGTCGTAGACCTTGAGGTGAAAGCGCGTCACCACGCCGAAGAAGCCGGCTCCAGAGCCGCGCGCTGCCCAAAACAAATCTGCGTTCTCTTCTTCGCTCGCGTGCAGAAGCTCGCCCTCGGCGGTGACGATGTCCAGCCCGACCACGCTCATACAGGCCGGTCCAAAAGCGCGGCCGTTCCAGCCGAAGCCGCCTTGCAACAAGTAGCCGCCGACGCAAACGCCGAGGCAGTGGCCGGTCGGGAAGGCGAGCCCTTGGCGGCCGAGCATCGCCGCGAGCTCGTTGCTCTTGCGGCCTGGGCCGGTGGTCGCGCGACGGCGCGCCCGATCGACGGTTACTTCGTCGAGCGCCGCTACGTCGAGCAAAAGGCCATCGTCGCGCAGGTGGTTGCCCGACCAGCTGTGACCACCCGACTTCACGCTCACCCGCAGCTCGCGTTTGGCCGCCCAACGCACCGCCGCGACAACGTCTACGACGTCCCGCGCGATCACGATCACCTCGGGGTAACGCGCCGGAACCCGCTGATTCCACATCGAGCCGGCGCGCGTAGCCTCATAATCGGCATCCCCGCGGCGAATCAGCCGCTGTTCGAAGGTGCCGCTGCGAAGAGGCGCTGACGTCGACATTGGTTCGATCGTGCGCCGCCCAGATCGGCCGAGTTGGCCGAATATGGCCAGCCGCTGGGCGTCTGCGGCGAGCGTGCGATCACGGTTGGTGGAAAGGCCGCCGCAAGCCGATAGACTCGCACTTCGATGGCACGCCGCACCGTCCGCTTCTTGTTCGACTACATCTCGCCGTACGCCTACCTCGCGTGGACGCAGGTCGGGCCGGTGTTGGCGCGGCAAGACGCCGATCTCGAGCTCGTTCCGATCCTGTTTGCGGCGCTGCTCGACGCGCTCGGCACCAAAGGTCCCGCCGAGATCCCGCCCAAACGACTGTGGGTATTCAAAGATACCTTCCGCCACGCGGCCCACTTCGGCGTGCCCTTCGCCCCGCCGCCGGCGCATCCTTTCAATCCGCTGTTGGCCCTTCGGTTGACGGCGGCGCCAATGGAAGAACCGCAGCGCAAAGCGCTTTGCGACCTGCTGTTCAAAGCCACCTGGGGCGGAGGGCCCGGCGTGATCGATGAGGCGGCGCTCTCGACGCTGATGAAGGACGCCGGCTTCGACGCCGAACAGCTGCTGGCGGCCGCGAAGAGCGATGAGGTCAAAGCCAAGGTGCGCGACAACACCGAAGCGGCGTTGCAAGCGGGCGCCTTCGGCGTGCCCAGCTTTTTGGTCGGCGACGAGCTGTTTTGGGGGCTTGATTCGCTGGGTCACCTCGAGCGCCATTTGGCCGGCCAAGACCCACTGACGCCGGCCGACCTCGAACGTTGGCGTGAGCTGCCGGCCGCGAGCCACCGGCCGAAGGGCCGCTGAGCGTGCCGATGGCCTGCCCGATCCCGAAGGGCGGTGTCCAGTCCGTGAGCGAGGGGAAGTTTCGCAGCGATCTCTACCATCGCTTGACGGAGCCAGTGGTGACGGTGCCGCCGCTTTCGAGCCGGCGTGAAGAGCTGAGCTACTTGATCGCGATCGCGGTGCGCAAGGTCGCGCCGGAGCTGCGTATCAGCGCCAAGTTCGTCGAAGCGTGCTTGTTGCGTCGCTGGCCCGGCAACGTGCGCGAGCTGCTGAGCGAGACGGCGCAGGCGGCGCGACAAACGCTGACGACGGGCGAAGAGACCGTCGGTCCGGAGCACCTGAGCAAGACGGCGGGGCTCGAACTCGGCCCTAGCGAGGACGAACGCGAAGCCTCGATCCGCGCTGGTTCCCCGCGCGGCCGAGGTGAGCGAGTGCAACGGCCGTCGAGCGGGGGGCGCGCGATAGCGGTATGCGGCTTGGCGCTGGCGCTGGCGCTGGCGCTGTTCCTACCCGCGCCGGCCGAAGCGACCTACTCGGTCCTCGCTTACGACCGCGCAACCGGGACCTTCGGTGGAGCGGTGGCATCGTGCGTGCCGCTCGATACGGTGGAGCTTGTGTACGGCGCTACGAACGCTGACGCAGCTGCGCGCGGCGCCGTGATGACGCAGTCGTACTTGCTGGCCGGCGCGAACGAAAACGCGGTGGAGGCGCTCGGGAAGGGCATGGCGGCGGAGGCGGTGCTCAGCGCGCTGATCGACCCGGCTTACGATCCGTCGTTCGCGCTGCGCCAGTACGCCGTGCTGGATGAGCGCGGCGCGATCGCGAACTTCACTGGGCCGGAGGCGCTCAGCCTCGCGCAACATCAGAGCTTTGAGATCGGTGATTTCGTTGCTTCGGTGCAAGGCAACATCCTCACCGACGCGGCCACGCTCGCGCTCGCCCAGCAGGCGTTTGTCGGGGCTGAGAACTGTGGTTTGGGCGAACGGCTATTGCGCGCTCTCGAGGCTGCCGGCGCGAATCTGCACGGTGATTCGCGTTGCCTCGTCTACCGAAAGCCAGCGCTCTCGGCCACCCTCGCGCTCGACCCACGCGACGGCCCGCCACTGCGCCTCTCCGCCGATACCGCCGCCGAAGTAGCAGAGAACCCAGTCGCGTTGCTGCGCGCTTCCTTCGATGCGGTGGCCGCGGATGCGTGCAAAGCGCCGCCGGTCGCAGGGCCGGGGGGAGGCAGCGGGGAGGGCGGTGCGAGCTCGGGGAGCGGGCAGGGTGCGAGCGGGGAGGGCGCAAGCCCGGCCTCCGGCGCGAGCGACGCCGGCGGATGCGCGCACGCGCCGACGGAGCGGTCGCCCGGGTGGGTCGTCGCTTTGGCGCTGCTCGCCGCCGTGAGGGCCAGGCGCAGGGCGGGATAGGCGCAGTGCGGGCTAGGCGCCGTGCGGGCTAGGCGCGGGGCGGGCTAGGCGCAGTCGGTGATAACGTGCCCCCGCATGAGGTGGTTGGGGTTTGGAACGGGAGGCACGTTGGCGCTCGTTGCTTTGAGCTTCGGGCTCGCGCGATCCACCGGCCTGGCGTTCTTCATCTTGTTGATCGCGACGGGCGGCGCGATGGCCCTCACCGGCACCGCCATCCAGTACTACACCCCCACCGGCCGCCCCTCCGACCTCGCGCTCTTCGCCGGCAAATTTCGTGACCCCGAGGACGAACTCGAACGCCGAATCGAGGCTCGCGAGCGCTTGCGACCGGTCGTACGAGCCGAGCTCCCCCTCATGCTGGAGATCGGTCGCGCCCTGACCTTCGCCGGCGTGCTGTGTGGCGTGCTCGGCCTGATCCTCAGTCGGCGCTGAACGGGCCTCGCGGCGGCGCGGCCAGCGGCGTGGATGGGGCTCGCGGGGGCGCCGTCGAGCTGGCCGCTTTCGGTCGTCAGCACCGGCCCGCCTGGCGCAGCCCAGCCAACGGCGGCGACATTGGGGCCTGCGATAAACCATCGCTCGGCCCGATGTCACCGCACCGCAAGCGCGACCACCGAACGGGGCCGGCTGCTCCGATAGCCGTTCGCGCCGAAGGTCGTCGGGGCCCACGAAGGCAGCAGCTCTCGCGCAATTCCCATAAGCAATCGCCGCAAGTTCGCGGCTCAGCGCGGCCCATCGAACGGCGGCTGCGACATTGGGGCCCGCGATAAACCATCGCTCGGCCCAATGTCGCGCCCAGCGCCCGCGCGACCGCCCCTCCGACCTCGATGCCCGGCCCTGGTGCGACAGATCGGCCGGTGTCACGGCGAGACTCGGCGCAATGTCGGGCCGCTCGCCCGCGCTGCCCCGCGCTGCTGCTCGCCCGGTACGCGCTCACTCTCCGCTCGGCGCACGCGCTGCTCGCCGCGGTGGGCGCGCGCTCTCCGCTCCCAAGGTGCTTGAGTCCGAGCGCGCGCTGGTCGATACGGCGCGCATGCGCTGCCGGCTCTGTCGGAACGAAATGGTCTACGTGCACGGTCACGCTGCGTGCGTCGCGGGCGGCTGCCCGATGCGCGGCGCGAACCAGGCCGAATGCTGCGACGGTGAGACGATTGAGCAGTGCCCGCTGCCCACCTCCGACGTCGCTGCGGGCTCGTCTTTGGGCCGCGTCGAGGAGTGGACCTTGCCCAGGATTCGCGAGGTCATCGGGACCGCGCCGCTCGCGGCGATCGCCGGTGAGGCGCGCGCGTTGCTCGGCGCCGACCTCGACCCGGGCCACGATTTCGAGCACGCGCTCCGGGTCGCGCTGTTCACGATGCGGCTCGGAGAGGGCGCGTTCGAGGCGCGGCTGGGCGTCGCCGCGGCGCTGCTCCACGACGTGGTGAACGTGCCGAAGAACCACCCGGATCGCGCGAAGGCGAGCGAGAAGAGCGCCGAGGTGGCCGACGGGCTGCTCGCGCGGGAGGGCTACTCAGCGGGCGAGCGCCGGCTCGTGTGCGAGGCCATCCGCGACCACAGCTACAGCCGCGGCGCGGTGCCGACCTCGACGCTCGGGCGCTGTTTGCAAGACGCCGATCGACTCGAGGCGCTCGGGGTGCTCGGCGTCTTCCGGACGATCTCGACCGGCACGCGGCTCGGCGGTCGCTACTTCCACGCGGAGGATCCGTGGGCGGAGGGCCGAAGCCTCGACGACAAGGCCTTCAGCGTCGATCACTTCTTCGTGAAGCTGTTCAAGCTCGCGGCGACGATGACGACCCCCGCCGGGCGCGCGGTGGCCCTGCGCCGCACCGAGCGGATGCGCGCGATGCTGGCGGATCTGGGCGAAGAGCTCGGGGTTCCCTTCCGCGAGCCTCACTGAAGGTTATTGCGGCGCGGTTCTCTCCTCGGCGGCGCACAAGCGGGCGAGAGACGCGCCTTGACTCGGCGCTTCGGCGCCGACACGTTAGCCGCATGACGCGCGCGTCCCTCTCTATGCTGCTCGTCGTCGGCTGGTTCATCGTGCTCGCGGGCTGCGCGCGGAGCCCCGCGGCTGCGTCGGTCGGGCCGCAAGCCACGGAGCCCGCTCCGCTGAAAGCTTGCGACGACGTCTCGACGTGCGCGAGCGCGTGCGCTGAGCGAGGTGGAGAGCCGTGCAAACGTGCGTGGGAGCTGCTGCGGGATGATCCGCTCGCGGCCGACGTTACGCAAACGCTCTCGATCCTCGATCGCGCGTGCGACGCTGGTGAGCCCCGCGCGTGCCAGGCGTTGGTGCCGATCGTCGCGGGGGCGCCCGGCTTGCCCAGCGACCTTGCGCGGAGAGAGCGCGCTGTCGCGCGCCAATGTGAGCTCGGCGTTTCCACGGCGTGCGTGGTGGCGGGGCTGAACGCTTCTGCTGGAGAGGACCTCGGGGCAGTACTCGCGGCCCGGCCGGTGGTGGAGAAGCTCTGTTCCGCCGGAGACGTACAGGGGTGCATTTTGTGGGCAGGCTTCGCGCCGGAGAAGGCCGCGGAGGCGTCGTCGCGGGCCTTCCTACTCGCGGAAGAGCGATGTCTCGCAAAGGAGCGAGACGGCTGCGAGCTGGCCAGCCAAGCGGCCTCGCTGCCTTTGGGCGTCCCGGAGCTCCAGGGCCCGGCGGGCCGACTGCGTTGGCGGCGGTTCCTCCGCGTCGGTTGCGAACTTGGGCACGCGGAATCGTGTCTTGAGGCCGCTGATTTCGATGGCTCGGAGACGCCGGAGCAGATGCGGGCGAGCGACTCGCTCGGTCTGCTGGACCGCTCGTGTGAGCGCGGCTCGACGGTCGGATGTCTCATGCTCGCGAAGGCCTTCGGCGCGACTGGCGGGACGGGCGCGGCGCGAGGCGACGCTCGCGCGCAGGCGGCCACGGCGCGCGGGCTCGCGCTGGCCCGGAACGGCTGCGAGCTGGGCGACGCGCAGGACTGCAGAACCCTCGCGCTGAGCTTGCCGCTGCAGGGTGAACAGAAGGCGAAAGAGGTCGGCGCGTGGCTCGCTTCCGTCTGTGAGCGACCGAGCCCTTCGACCTGCAGTGACCTTGCAGACGGCCTTTCGGCGTGGCCCGCCCTCCGTAGCACCCCCGAGTTCTTCGAGCTCAAGCGGCGGTCATGCGCCGCGGGGTATCCCTTCGCTTGCCCCGACCCGATGCGCAAGCTGGGCGTCTACGTTCCGATCGACGCGGTCATCGTCGACCGTCGTGGGCGCCTCGAATGGGCGGCGCCGGAGTCGCAACCGACGCTCGACGCTGCAGGCGGGAAAAAGGCGCCATGCGAGCGAGGTGCGCGCCTCCCGTCCGAGGGCGACCTCGCGACGCTCGTCGGGAACGATGGCGCGCTGCGCGAGTTCATCCGGGACACCACTCCGAAGCGTGCGGCGCTCGCCAGCGCGAGCAAACGCGGCAGCTTCGATCTGGAGCGCGCGAGCTACGCCCTCGACGCCTCCCCGGTCGTCGCGCGTTGCGTGCGCCCGCTGGCGAAGGGCGCTAAGCCGACGGAGCCTACGCTGCATTTGCAGGCCTCCGGTGCAGACCTCGTGGCGAGCCTGCGCCCTTCGTCGGGAGCTGCCACCACTACGCGTGACGCCGTTGAGGCGCTCTGGCTTGCGCTCCCCGCACGGGAGGACGGCCGAGGTCCGACGCTCGAGATCGTGGCAGCGAAGGACGTCGCTTGGCCGCTCGTCGCGAGGGTCGTCGCCGAGGCGCGCAAGCAGGGTTGGATCGTGCGGCGGATCTGGATCGAGTAACCGCACGTCCGTGCTACGCCCCAGCAACGTTCGATGCAGACCCGAGCCGCCTTCTATCGCACGATCGCTGGCATCTTCGCCTTGTGCCTCGCTCTTTTCGTTGGGCTCGCTTGGCAGGTCCACAGCGGTGGGCCGCTGGTAGCGCTCGATCTGCGCGTCGCTGAGAGCTTGCATGCGTCGGCGGTCCCGTGGGGCGTGTCGACGTTGAAGTTCGTGACCTTCTTCGGCGAGTTCACCGCACTCACCGCGCTCGCTGTGATCGGCGCTGCGGTCTTGCTGCGCGCGCGGGCGCACGGGCTCGCACTCGGCTGGGTCCTGTCGATGATCGGTACGGCGGTGCTCAACGGTCTGCTCAAGCGCGGCTTCGCTCGCGAACGCCCGAGCTTCGTCGATCCGATCATCACCGCCTCGGGCTTCAGCTTTCCCAGCGGCCACTCGATGGGGACGATGGTGGCGGTGACCATGCTCGCCTATGCGGCCTTTCGCTTGACGCCCTCGCGCCGGATCTGGCGGCGCGCGACGGTCGGCTTGGCAGTTAGTTGGACGCTGATCATGGGCTTTAGTCGCATGTACCTCGGCGTTCACTATCTGTCGGATGTGGTGGCCGGCCTCGCCGCCGGCGGCGCCTGGGCGTGCATCTGCATGGCGCTGCTCGAGTACGCGAGGCAGCGGCCAGCCAAGCCGCAGTAGGGGCATTGAGCGCTCAGCGCGGCTTCAGCGTGCCCACAAAGCGCCGAGCTCGAGTTCGATCGCCTCGAACGGCCTGGCTCGCACCTGCACCATACCGCTCCACACGTCGATCACCCGGTAGGTCGCGCCGTCGAGCTCGAGAACCTCGGGTGTCTGAGCGTCCGGATCAACGAACCACAGGTGATGCACGCCGTGCTTGGCGTAGACGCTACGTTTCGAACCGCGATCGATTCCGCTGGTGCTCGGCGACAGAACCTCACAAACCCAATCCGGAGCGAGCTCGAGGTAGGCCTTGTCGATGGGGAGTTCGGGCATTCGTTCGCGACGCCAGCCGGCCAAATCGGGGACCAGCACATCCTGGTCGAAGTGCACCTCCGGCTCATCAAGGCTGATCCAGCCGCCTGGCCCGCCGCGCCCGCGGTTGAATGGCCCTTCGAGCTCTCCTCCGAGCGTCGAGCTGGCACGAGCGTGCTTCGGCGCCGGCCGAGCGTGCGCATGCAGCACGCCAAATACCAGCTGCCCCACGACATTGTCCGGCAATGCGAGCAGATCTTGGTAGGTCGCGTGTTTGCGCGCGGGCTCAGCCACGTGGGTTCCTCAGTGTAGCGCGACTTTGAGCGCCTCAGCCTTCGTCGCTCGCCGGCGGTAACAGCTTCGGGCTGTAGGTGGCAAAGCGTTCTTTCTGCTCGTCAGCGAGCAGCTCGGCCACCGGTTGGCGATGGATGGTCGAGGCGAGGATCATTAGCGAACGTTCGACCTTTTCGACCGGGTTGACGTTCTGCTGAATCACCGTCTCGAGCAGCGTTTTGTCGAAGCTGTGGGTCGCGGCGATCACCACGTGCAGGCTCGCATCGTCGATCATTAGCGCGCCCGATTTGGACAAAGCGTCGAGCAGGTCGAAGGCTTTGTTGCGCTCGGTCTCTTGTTGTTTGCCGCCCAAGCTCGCCTCCTCCGGCTCCGACAAAAGGCTCTCGCGAGCTTCGCGCGTCCAGGTCTTGCCGAGGTTGAGGATGGTCGGGCGCAGCGTGCTGTCTTCGTCGAGCAGATCCAGCTTTCGATCGAGCTCTCGCGGGATGGCGGTGTAGTCGGCGATCGGGCCGGTCTCTGCGGCGCCCGCCGTTGAAGGCGCGCCGGCGTTGGCGACGGGGCGTGGCGCAGGCGTTGGCGCCTGGGGCTCAGCGACCATAGCCGGCGACGGACGACCGGCCTTCGCCACGGAGGGCGCACCCGCGTATGACCCCGACCGCTCTTGCCTCGCTCCTGAGGCCGGGGGCGGGGGCGGTTGCGGATAACCAGGCGCTGGTGCGCCGCCAGGCGCCATCATGCCCATCATCATCGGTGGCGCCGCCATCATCGCCATCGGTGCCATCGGTGGAGGTGGTGCAAAGCCCTGCGGCGGCGCCATGCCCAGCTCCATCGAGCGCGTGCGCATAGCGCCGTACGACGGCGGCGGCCGGTTGGTCTCGCCCTCGTAGTCTCGACGCTCGTCCGCCTCTTCGATCTCCCGGCTCTTGGCCAGGCTGATCATCTCGTCCATGCGCGAGGCGTACTCGCGAACGCAGCCGAGCTTCTCTGCGGCTGTCGCCTCGTCGGGGCCGTCATACGAAAGCAGATCGCTGGGGATTTGATATTCGATGAAGAGGTTGAGCAGCTCCTGGGTCAGCTTGATCTCTTTGGTCAGGCTGTCGCTCGGCAGATTGAGCAGCTTCTCGAGCTGCGGCTTGATCTGAATCACCGCCACGCCGAACAGCGTGCTCTCCAGCTGCATCGCGCGCAGCGCCTTGGCGAAGCGTTGTTGCTCCGGCGAGAGCGACTCGATGGCGTCGCGGAACTCTTTGGGCGTCGGGATTTGTTCGAGCAAGAGCGGGATCTTCACCAGATCCTTGTTCTGCACGATGATCGCCGCCTTCGGCTCGAAGCTGTCGGCCGAGGCGATGCGTCCGGCCAGCAGGATGAAGCTGCTGAATTGACGTGCGCGCGCGACGAGCTGCAGCGAGAGCTCAGCCGCGCCGGAGAAGCGGTGAGCGACCCAGGCGTGCAAGTGCCGCTCCCCGAGGAACTTGACCCGGGTCGAGGCGTCGATCGTGAAGTGCATCGGGCGCGTAGCAACGCTGCTGGCGACGCTGGTGAGGATCGACTCCGAAAGGCCGCCGTCTGCCGCTGCGACCTCGAGGCTGAGCACGCCTTCGGGCGAATGGTTGCTACGGCGAACCGCGTAGGAGAACGGCTTGGGCTGGAACTCCGGCTTGACCAGCTTGCGGTAGTGGAAATCCATATAGGCGCTGAAATCGGCCGGTGTGAGCTCCTTACCGATGGCCGAAACGAGCTGCTGACGCAGCAGCCCTTCGACGTAGTCGAGCCCCTGCCAAACCGCGCCGCACACCCGCCCAGCGTGCAGCAGCGTCACGATCAAACGCGCCTCGATCGGAGAGATCGCCGCCTCGGCAGGGAACACGCGCGCGAGCTCATCACGCTTCTCCTGCAGGCTGCGCTTCTGCTCCGCCAGAAAAGCCTGCAGATACTCGGCCGGGAGCAGTCCATCGTTTTGCGCGTTGCTCTCGAACACCGGCAACACCGGGACGAAAACCTGATCATCGCGCAGCGCGCCGAGATCCAAACCCTCGAGGCACTGCGAAGGGAACAGCTCGGAGACGAAGTAGGAAGCGACTCGGCGGCTCCAGCTGTTGAGGTCGGCGGTCGCGACAAGCGCCGCTTCGACCTCGCGGTTGCGTCGCGGGGTGTGACAGGACGCGGCCGTACGATCGATACTGAAGGCGACGCGACCCTCGGCGTCCAGCTGTTGCAACAGCCACGTAAGGTCGCCGTTGCTCGGCGGGCGGACCACGCTCTGTGGCCGCGGCGCGGTCTTGACCAACGTCTTCAGTTCGACGCTGGCTTCACGCGAAAGCAGGCTGACCGCAGGCGTCGGCGAGGTGCCTTGGTAGGCGACGAGCTCGTATTTGAAGCCGAAGGACCAGAAGTACTCGGTTACCGTGGTCACGACCGAGTCGGTCACTGTGGTCTTGGCGCCGCTCGAGGAGGTGACCTCGGTCACGTGCGCGTGCTTCCCCTCGACCTTGCGCGACTCTTCGCGCGAGAAGGTGCAGGTCTCTTCGGCGCGCAGACTGACCGTCACCGAGCGCGTTTGCGCCCACGTTCGCAGCGTCGCAAGCCCCTCGGCGTCGAGCCCGATCGCCGTCAAACACTCGAGCACCGCCGCGACGCCGCCGCGGACCAGGAACTGCGCCAGCTCGTACTTGTCGTCGTAGGCGTGCGGAACATCGGCCGGGTAGAGAGGTTGCCGCGTGTTGTCGAGGACCGTGCGAACGCGCTTCAAAGCTGCATCGAGCTTGACGTCGAGATGGGCTGCGCTAGCGGTGTTGCTCATAGGTGCGGCAGCATAGCTTGACGTTCGTCGCCCGGGCGATAAGGCGCGCCGCTGTGTAGACTGCGCCGATGAAGCGATTGTCACTCGCGGTTTGCCTCGCCTTCCTGCTCGCTTGCAACCGTGGGGAGACCACGCCCGCAGGGCCGGTGGGTGGCGACGTCGATGTGCGCGCAGACCTCGCGCCCGAGGTGCGCGCCAAGGCCCCCAAGGACGACGCGGCGACCCAACGCGAGCTCGCGCTGACGGTCCAGGGCGTCGATCTCAAGCTGCTCTGGCGCACCTTCGACGACGGCCCCAACAAGTACATCCTCTCGTATCGCTGGGAGGTGGTGAAGCCAGCCGAGGGCGTGTTGATCGAACCGATCGGCAAACTCAACCCGACCAACGCCGGCACTGAGGCCGCGGCGATCGAGCAGCAGACCGTGCGCGTCCGTTGGCGCACCGAACGCGGCGTCGGCAGCCAGATGGGCGAGCTCTCCTACAAGATCTCCGCCGATGGCACCGGCGGACCGACGTGAAGATTCGTGCGCCAAAATCGATGCGCTTCATTGGGCGGTCCTGACACGGTTGTCAGGGGCAACTCACCGCTCAGAGGCAAATGCGCCATCAGCGCGCGTGGGCACGCAACGCCTAGTGCGGCACGGAACCTGCTCACGGCGGAATATGCGCTTGTTATCGACGCTCACGGCTTTGGGTCCAATCCTACTCTCGACTGCTTGTGATCCGCCCGCGCCGCTGCCAGCTTCCCCGAGTGACGAGAACTGCATCGCCGTGGAAGAGAGCGAATCCGTGGGCAAGTACGAGATGGACGAGGAGTATGAGCCCTTGCCATTTGAGGCAGCCGATGGGAACAGCGTCTCGTTCTCCTTGGAGTACGGACCTCAGGGGGGGCAGCACTTCAGTTTCTCGCTGCGTTCGTCCGAGGCGCAGAGTGGAGACTTCTACCGCGCTCAGCTGATCGTGGACGGCAGTGTCCTGGCGGACAGGGTGTGGAGCGGTCCGAACTGTAGCAGTGGCGAATGGGCGGAGATGAGCGGCTTGACCATTACGCTCGACGACGATGAGCCGGTGAGCGGGACGCTGCTGATCGAACTCCAACGCTGCGCCGATGGCGGCAACGCGTGCAACCCGGTTGATGGTGGGGAGGGCGATGGCTCGCTCCCCACCACCGTTGCGAGCCTCGAGAAAGAGGTATCGATCCTCTAGCGGCGGCTCGATCTTTCGTGCGGGCTCGCCCCTCGTAGATAGCTATTGAGGCCGCACTGTGAGGGAGTCCGCTGTGCGATAAATTAATTGCAATAGCGCGCCGTCGTCTCGCTCGAATAGGTCGTTATGCCCTCCGCCCTTGAAGACCACCATGCGAGAGTTGGGGAGCGCGTCAGCGACCTCTTGCGCCATCTCGAGCGGTACCAGCCAGTCCTCGTCGCCTTGCGCGATCACCGTGGGCAGCTTCAGCGAGGCGGCTTTGCTCCGAGTGTCGAAGCGGTCGGTCGCAAACAGTCCCCCAAGTCCGAACGGCACCATGCCGTCGACCAGGTCGGGGATCGAAGTGAACGGCGATATGAGCAGTAAACGTGCGCCATAGCCACGCAGAGCCATCTCGGCGGCGACGCCCGAGCCTAGGCTCTGACCGGCGAGCACCACGCGCGACTGGGCGATCCCGAGGCTCTTGAGCTCATCCAGCGCGCGAGCGGCCGACTCGTAGATCGCGCTCTCGCTGGGCGTCCCGGGAGCGACTCCGTAACCGGGGTACTCGACCAGCATCACGCCGTAGCCTCGGTGCATCAGCTCGGCCGCGAGCCAGGTCGTGCCCGCTAGGTCGGTGGCGTTGCCGTGAAAGAAGACGACGACGGCCTTTCCAGCCGCTGGCGGCGCCCACAAAGCGACAGCGCTGGCGCCCTTCGCTTCGAGCCGCAATAGCTGCGCAGGCGGAGCCATCGGCACGGTACCCGTCGGCGCTGGGTAAAGCAGCGGACCGCAGCCCAAGAGGCCGCTGAGGACGAGCAAGGTCAATGAGCCTGCGCCTCGTCTCAACAGCGCCAACCTGTTTCCACCCAGCGACCGTAGCGCCTGACGACGTCTCCGGGAACCGGCGTGCGCGACGTTGGTCATTTCGACCGTTCGTGAAAATAGCGGGAACCTCAGGGCCGTTCGCCTGTCCTTGCCCCGTGCGCCTACGACCCGCCTTGTTGCCTCTGCTCGCCCTGACCGCGCCGCTCGCTGCGCAGGCTGATTCCTTCAATGCTACGCGCTCGGAAGAGTTGGTCGAGAAGCGTCATGAGGTCGTGATCACCATGCATGCGGACCACGCGACGATGCGAGTGCGGCGCACGGTTTGGAATGGCGCCGCCATCTCGGATCAGGCGACCTTCATGCTCGATCTCCCCGACGGTGCGGCTGCAACCGGGCTGCGAACGCTCGCCTACGCCGACGGCCAGCCGATTTGGTACGCCGGCGAGCTGATGGAGGCCGAGGCCGCGGCGCAGAAGTACCGCGAGCTCACCGGCATTGGCGGATTTTACCCGAAGGACCCAGCGCTGCTCTCCTGGCGCAAACAAGGCACCCTCGCGCTGCAGGTGTTCCCGTGTCTCGCCAACCAAGAAAAGACGGTCGAATACACGCTGACCCTGCCGACCAAGTGGACCAAAGGGCAGTCGATGTTGAGCCTGCCCACGCTCGGCACCGGTGACGTCACCCCCGACGTCGTGGTGCAGAGTTCGCTCGGTAAGCTGTTGATCGACGGCGAAGAGGCCGTCACGACGGACCTCTCGGCGCCGCGGGTGATCACGCTCGAGCCGCGCAACACGCCCATCTTCTCGGGCCTGTTGGCGAAGGTGCCGGTGGATGACGAGCTGACGCTGGCTGCCTATCGAGTGAGCGCCGCCAAACAGATCTCTACGCTGCCGGAGAAGGCGCGCATCGTGCTCCTGCTCGACACGAGCCGGTCGATCGATGACGACGAGCTAGCGGCCTATCGCACCGCAGCCAAGGCCGCGCTCAGTCACTTCGCGTCTTCGGACGTGAAGGTGCACGTGGCGAGCTTCAATCGCACGGCGGTTCCGCTAACCGACGGCTTCGTCTCGGTGGCCGACGCAGAGACCGCCCTGGATCAGCAGGGCGTCGCGCGCGGTAACGGCAGCGAAGTCGAGGTGGCGATGCGGCACGCGCAGGCCGTGCTGGCCACGGCGCCGGTGGATGCAGCACGGCGGGTGATCCTCTTCTCCGATCTGGCGACGCGCGAGAAGCTGACGCCCGAGCTCGCTGCCAAGGCAACGCCGCGCGGTGGTGTGCTGCACTTGGTCTCGCTTTCCGACTTCGGGATGTCGCTCGACCCGGAGGAGGATAGCCCTTGGTCGTCGGTACCGCGCGCGACCGGCGGTCTGTTCTTTAGGGGCGGCGCCAATCCCAACGAAGACGCCGATGAAGCCAAGCGCGTGTTCGAAGAGCTGGTGCGGCCAACGCGTTTGCACAAAGTCGTACTCCGCTCTGGTGCCACCGTACTCGACACGGCTCCAGCCGAGTTGCTCGAGGGCGAGTCCTTCGATTGGCGAGCGATCGGCGCGACCTCGTTCGACAAAATCGGCCTCTCCGCCGAACTCTGGTCGAAGCCGATCGCGCACGAGATCACTCCCGACGCTGGCTTTGGTCGGCGCGAGGCGGCGCTCGCCTTCGGCAATGAGCTGCATTGGGGCCTGAACGACGAGCAGATGATGAAGCTCGCGACGTACGGTGGCGCCGTTTCCCCGGTCACCAGCTACCTCGCGATCGAGCCGGGGGTGCGACCCTCCACCGAGGGCCTGGAGGACACGGGCATGGGGATCGGCTCTGGGTCCGGGCGGCTCGGTGGGAGCCACCGCACCAAGCCACCGGCGTTGTTCTTTGACACAAAGGACGCTCTGATCAAGCTGTTCAAGCCCCTGGCCGACGCTTGCGGCGGCGGTATCACCTCGGTGACCGTCGAGGCGACGTGGCGCGAGATCGTCGAGGTGACGGTGGTCGTAGGCGGCGAGGCCGCAAGCTCCGCAACACGCAGCAAGTGCATGCAAGAGGCCGTTTGGGGCGTCGACCTGCCGGTGGGCTTTGACCGCGTGCACCAAACGGTCAGCGTCGGGCCGTTCTGACCTCCCGTTCGTCATCCTTCTTGGAACTCCACCGAATAGAGAAAGGCGTGAAACCAGAATCTCTGGCGCACGTACCACCGGCGTGAAAATCTCTCGCACCGTCGGTGGAATCGTCCTTGCGCTGACGTTCGTTCTTGCCTGTGACGGCGCATCAAACGGGGTTGCAGGTTCGGATGGCGATGCGGGAGCAGGCGGTCGGAATGACACCGCCGGAGGCTCGGCGCAGGGGGCCGCCGACGCTGGAAGCAATTCGGGTGGGAGCGGAGGTCTTGGCGAGGGCGGCGCTGGCGAGGGCGGCGGCGCTAACTTGTCGGACTTAGGGTCCCGTTTCTGTCCGCCTGCAGAGAACGTCGGCGTCGAGATCGGCCAACAATTGCCTGCGCTCGAGCTGCGAACCTGCGAGGGCGAGCCGATTTCCCTGGAGGCTTTCCACCGAAGGTGGATGCAGTGAACAGAATGACTCGTGCCCTCTTCGACAAGAGCGGCCGAAGGCGCGGTTGGAGCTTCGACCTATGGCACGAGTCATTTTGTGGTGCCAAAGCGCTCTGGATCTTCGCGGCGCACGGTTGGTGTCCGCTTTGTCAGAGCGTGTCCTCGAAGCAGGAGGCCATTCTGGCTGACTACGCCGAGCAAGGGTTGGTTGCCCTGAACGTGATCATTGTGAACGGGCAGAGCGAACCTGCAACGCCGGAGTACTGCCAGCTTTGGCGCGAGACGCACGGTCTGCAAGAGGTCTTCAGCCTCCACGATCCGGAGGAGAACGTGCTTCAGCTTTGGCCAGGTGGTTCTAGCTCGCTCAGCGCCTTTATCGACAGTGACCGAATCATTCGCGCGAAGCTGGTTTACGACTCGAGCGAAGCGGCGATTCGCTCGGAGCTAGAGCAGGTTCTTGCCCCCTAGCGCGTAGCGCTCGCGCCAACGGTTGACCGCGCGGCGAACGCCAAGCTACCCACTACCAACGCGTACTGCACTCGCCGCCCTGCTTTGCGTCGCTCACGGCTCCTCGCCGCGACAACGGTCAGGAGTCGCTGCTCAGCGTTTCGCCCACCACCTCGGCGAGCTCCACGGATTGATGCACAGCGCTGAGCCGCAGTTCGACGAGCCTTTGAGAGCGAGGCTTTTCGTTAGGCAGCTGCCGCGCGCAGTGTGAGACCCACGCGGGTACCGCGGCCTACGGCGCTTTCGAGCTCGACGCGGCCGTCGTGTGCCTTCGCCACTTTCACCACGAAAGCGAGTCCCAGGCCCGAGCCATCGGCTTTCGTCGTAAAGAACGGATCCGTAGCTTGTTCCCGCGTGCGTGCGTCCATGCCGGGGCCGTCATCCTCGACCACGAGCGCGAGTGCGCCGTCCTCGAGCGCAGCCGAGATCCGGACGCGACCGCTCTCCCGACCAGCGCCGACGATCGCTTGCTTGGCGTTGCGGATCAGGTTCTCGAGCGCGTGGGTTACGAGGTCCGGATCGATGCAGAGGCGCTTGACCTTTGGATCGACCGTGAGCTCCAGCTCGATGCTAGCTGCTGCCGATGCTCGCTCGCCGGCGACGACGGACTCGAGCAAGCGAGCGACCTCGGTTGCCTCGAACGACGGCTCCACCCGCCCGAGGCGCTGGTAGGTCTCGAGGATCCGCTCGATGCGACGGGTGCGCTCGACCACGATCCCGAGCATCTGGTCCGCGGCTGAAAGCTCGCGACCCGCCTCGCGCTCGGCCACGATGAACTCGGCGGCCCCGCGAATCGCAGCCAGCGGATTGCGAAGATCATGCGCCATCTGTTCGGTGAAGCGACCGAGCGTAGCGAGCTCCATCTGCCGAGAGCGCTCACGCATGGCCTCCTCGGCCACGGGACGAAGCGCCGCCACCACGGCAACGATGATCGCGACCGTTCCGAGCCAGAGCACCGCGGAGGTCGAATCGACCTGCTGCACGAGAGCCATCTGGATCAACACCGCGGTCGCGCCCAGGGCAGCCGCCGCGAAGCCTGCACTCGTGGTCGCGTCCTTGAGCAGCCGCGCATCGAGGACGACCGCAGCGATGATCGAGGCAGCGGCGAGCAGTCCAACGTGGGAAAGCCGTGGCAAGCCTGTGCCAGCGATCGCCGCGAGATCGAAGACCACCGAGCCAGCACCAAGCACGAGGGCTGCGACGAGCAGCCGAGCCTTTGCGCGCTCTGCACCCTCGGAAACTCTGACATGTCGCAAAAGACGGGCGAACGACAGGCCGAAAACAGGCACTACACAGCCCATCGCTGCGAGTGCCCACCCGACGTCGCCTGTTCGAAGCAGCGGCGACGTCATGAACAAAGGGGTGAGCGAGAGCACTGCGAGCAGCGCAGCGTAGCCGCCGATGATGTGCAGGAACGTGGCGAAGCGTCGCCTCTCACCAACGAAAGCGAGCAGCAGGCTGCCGAGTGGAAAAGCCAGCAGGGGCGCGACGGCGTAGGCGACGTACAGAAACGCGTGGAGCCCAGTGAGATCGTCGAGCAGGTCGAGCGAGTGATAGAGAAAGAGCCCGCCGCCGAGCAGACCTAGTGGCCGTGCCAGTGGCGAGCGAGCGCCGCGAGCGATGGCGAAGATCGCGAGGCCGAGATACGCCGCCGCTGCGAGCAGGTTGATCACGACCTGGGCGGTCATGGCGCGAGTATACTCCCGCAATCCTGTTGGCGTAGGAGCGACAACCAGGCACGATGCTCGCAATGAAGCCGACGGGTTGGGACGTCGTGGTGGTCGACGACGACAGGGACGTAGGGCTCGTGCTGACCGCGCTCCTCACCCAAGCCGGCTACACAACCAAGCACGTCGCGTCGGCGCGTGAGGCACTCACGCTCATCGAGAGGACGCTCCCTCGCGTGGTGATCACCGATCTGCGGATGCCCGACATGGACGGGATGTCCCTGCTCGCAGAGCTTCGAGTGAGGGCGCCCGAGATCGTCGTCGTGATGCTTACGGCGCACGGCAACATCGAGACCGCCGTGCGTGCGATGAAGGCTGGAGCAGCGGACTTCTTGACCAAGCCCTTCGATCGAGAGGCCGTGCTCTTTACGCTCGAGAAGGTCCTCGCTTCCGCTGGCCACCGAGCGCAGCTCCCTCCCGAGCCACCTCGGATCGATGCGCCCTCGCTGGGCGGTTCGGACGGGATGCGGCGCTGCGATGCCCTCGTGGAGCGAGCCGCGAAGAGCACGGCGAACGTGCTCATTCGCGGTGAGAGTGGCGTCGGCAAGGAGGTCGTTGCGCGCGAAATTCATCGGCGCAGTCGGCGTGCTTCGGGCCCGATGGTCACCGTCCACTGTGCCGCGCTCCCCGACAACCTGCTGGAGAGCGAGCTGTTCGGCTACGCGAAGGGCGCCTTCACTGGCGCGACCAACAACAAGCCTGGTCGCGTCGACCTTGCGGAGGGTGGCACGCTCTTTCTCGATGAGATTGGGGACGTGACGCCGGCGGTGCAGGTCAAGCTGCTGCGTCTATTGCAGGACAAGGAGCTGCAACCGCTCGGTGCAACAAGGTCGCATAGCGTAGATGTTCGCATCGTCGCAGCCACGCATCGCGATCTTGAAGCTGCCGTCGCAGAAGGCCGCTTTCGCGAGGACTTCTTCTATCGGTTGAACGTGATCCCCATCTGGATCCCACCGCTTCGTGAGCGCACCTCCGACATCCCGGCGCTCGCAACGGCGCTCTTGGCAGCGTCCGCCCGCTCGGCTGGGCGACAGCCGCTACGTTTTGCAGACGCGGCGTTGGCGCGGCTCGCCGCTCACGACTGGCCGGGCAACGTGCGCGAGCTTTGCAACATCGTCGAACGGCTCGTGGTGTTCACCGACGAGGACGTGATCGAAGAACAGGCCACCGCCGAAGAGCTCGCACGGTCACAACCACCGCAGAGCCGCCGCTCCGTGAGCCTCGTCGGCCGTCGCTCCGACGCCGAGCGCGACGCAGTCAGTGAGGCGCTGCGCCGCTCGAACGGTAACCGCACGCAAGCAGCGCGACTCTTGGGAGTCAGTCGTCGAACGCTTTACAACCGCTTGAGCGAGCTCGGGTTGGACGACTCTGTGGCCAGCTGAGCCCTGTGCAGATCGGTGCACACTTGTGCAATCGACTGCATGGCGCGGCGAAGTGTGGGGCCTGTTCGCAAAGGTTCTCGCGCGGAATTCGTGCTCGGCACGGTCGCTGCAGTGTGCCCTCGCGAGGTGCACGACGTGAAACGAAAAGCTGGTGATGGATGGTGCCTGGTCGCAACGATGGTCGCACTGATGTGGACCGGGACCGCGCGCGCAGAGGACGAGGGAGTCGAGCTTCAAGAGAGCGAACCGGTGGTTTACCCGATGGTCCCGGAGGCACCAACCAGGATGAGAAGCCCAGACATGTTCATTGGTGGGCTGATCGCGCTCTTCGCGGGCACCGGCACCCTCGTTGCTGGCACGGCGGTCGTCGTGTTGGATCGTGGGCAGGGGGCCTTCATCTCAGACACGGCGATTGGAACGCCGTTGGTCGTGTTAGGCGCCATTGGCGTCGGCGTTGGGACCGGGCTGATGGTCTCTGGTGCTGCCGAGGTGCCGATCTTCATCTGGCCAAGCGTTGCGGGTGAGCCCGGACTCACGCTCAGCGGAAGCTTTTGATGGCGGCGTCAATCGGCGGTCTTCGTCAGCCGCACACTACCGAGGTAACCGAAGCGGCCAGCGCCATCGGGGCTGACACGCACCTCGATCGCGAGCGAGCCGTTCTGCGGCGTGAGGTTGGAGAAGGTGACGACGTTGCTGGCGTTGTCGCTGACCTCGAGCTCCTGCGAGCTGCCCCCAACGGTGAAACGCGTGAGCCGGCCGAGTCCGCCGTCGTTCCCCGAACGCGAGGCAAACAGCACGAGCTCGTAACTGCCATCGGGTACGTCGTTGAGCTCCACGACGCCGAGCTCGCTGAGGCCGGGGCCGTGGCCATCGAAGGAGCCGACCCAGCAGGCGTCTTGCGAAACCTCGCTCGGGTAGCCCAGCGTATTGGCGGTCAGCCCCAGCTCGTTCGATCCGTTGAAGGCGTCGCTGATGCGAACGTCAACGCTGGTGCCTTCACCCATCGCGTCGACAAGGCCGTACACCGCGCCGCCGAAACAATCGCTGACCACGTTCCAGCCGCCGGCGTTCGTGGGCAACGCACCAAAATCGATCTGCACGCTTTGCCCGATCTCGAAGCTTGCTTCGGGGAAGGGCGGGGGAGTCTGCGTGATGCCCGTCGTTGCATCGGCGACAGCTTGCAATACCGCTGCGTCTTGCGCAGGCAGACCAAGGCTCGCCGCTCCCGTCGCGGTGACACCGTAGATAGATGAATAAAGCACGAGCGCGTTGAGATACTGGCCCGTCGCATTGGCGTGATAGAGGTCGGATGCGTGCAGCCCGAGCGCGTTGGGCGAGCCGAGCTGCGCTTCCCAAGCGTCTCCAACCGGAGCCACCCATACTTCGCTCGGCGCCGAGCTCTGCTGCGCGTTGGCCGGGATATAGACGTTGGCCGCGTCGTTATAGTGGTATCGCAGCTGAGCCTGCATCTCGAGCGGATCGCTGAAGGTCCCCGGGTAGATCTCGTGCTGGGGGTGGCGCGCCCAGGTCTCATAAAGGACGACCTGCGCCTGGGGGCTCGCCTGCTTGATGCGATCATAAAACCACGTCGCGTCGCTCTTGAACGCCGCCGGAGCCCCGGCGTTATCGGTCGGCCGCGTCGAGAGGTCTTGCAACACGACGAAGCTCCACTGCCCTTGATCGACGAGCGCGAGCGTCTCCGGCAGCGCGCTGTGGAACGCCAGCGTGACCCCGCCCGGCGCGCTGAACTCCACCTCGGGCTTGGGCCAACCCACCGAGGCCGCGAGGTCCCGCACGATGTGCGGTACAGGCCCTTGGTGCGTGAAGCTGTTGCCGATGAACAGGAGCCGCAGCGGCGTATCGGTCGGGACGCCGGTCCACGGAGCTCCGCCTTCACCGCCCTGACCGCCGCCACCGCTCACCGTGGTTGCGCCGCCTCCACCGTTCGAGGTTGCGCCGCCTTCACCGCCCGCACCCGACGACGTCTGCGTCGAGCCGGCACAAGCGCTCTCACAGCTACCCGCGTCGTCGGTGCCCGAACTCGCGTCGTCGGTGCAGGCCGCAACGCAGAGAAGGGCGAACCACGTTAGCGACGACGCGGGGAGACGAAGCATTCCCAGGCCTTATGACCACGCCCCGGCGACGTAAAGCCCGCCCTATCGTCAGGCAACGATTGGCTCCGCTACTTCACCAAACACGCCGCATAACCAAGCACCTTCGGCCCTGCCTTGGTCGCCGTGGGTACAGGCTCCCAGCCCGCTGCCACGCGCGCCTCGAGCAGCTCTTCAGCCGTCGGTTGGTGATCCCAGACGGCGACCGCCGTCAAACCGCCGAGTCACGTCGTATCGTAAACCAGGAAGTGCTTGCTCGCGGCCGTGGGCCTCACCACCACGTCGTGCGTGTACTCGTCTTGCACCACCACATCACAAAGTTTGCCGCCAGCCAGCAGCACCCCACGCACCACGTCCTCCAGCGTCCGCTGCGTCGCCACGAACACGCGCGCCTGCTCGAGCACCAGCTCCGGGACGTCTCCAACGCGGGTGGGAGGCTGCATCCCTCAAGCGTGACGCGGACGCCGCCGGATGCAAGGGCGTGCACCCGCTCAAAGCTCGACAAGCCGCGGTTCGTCCCAGCTCTCCTCGCCGTCAGCGCTGTCCGGTGCCCAAGACGCTGTAGCCTCGCTAACCCCCCAGCAGCGAACTTCCCCGGAGTCATCGAGCGCGCAGGTGTGCGACCAGCCGCCGGTAACAGCCTCAATGTCGCTCAACCCGGGTATCGCACCGAAGGCACCATGGCCCCAACAGCTCAGGCTGCGGTCTTGGTGCAGGACGCAGCACTCGCTGTCGTAGCCAACGAAGACGTCGTTGATTCCGTCAGCGGCGGTGACCTCGGCCAACCATGGAGCGTCGCCCCAACATGCAACGGCACCGGCCGGCCCATCGACCACGCAGGCGGCGTTGAGCCCCGCGGAGAGCTTGGTTGGTGCGGTGAGCCCGACCACCTGCACCGGCTGCGGCTGGCAGGTTTGCTCCGGCGGCGCCACTTGCTCAGATGGGTAACTCACGCCGTCGCCCAACGCACCGAACGCTCCGCGTCCCCAACAGAAGACCCCATCATCGGTGAGCGCGCAGACGTTGAACTCGCCGGCGGAGGCCCAGCGCACAGGCCCGAGGCCCACCGGGGTTGGCGTTGCGCTGGCCTCAAAGCTCCCGTTGCCGAGTTGGCCGAGCTCGTTGTTGCCCCAGCAAACAAGCTGTCCGCTTGCACGCACAGCGCAGGCATGGCCTGGTCCCACCGTGATTTGGCTCGCGTCGCCAATGCCAGCGACGACATAGGGCGCTGGGATCGAGTGTGGCTGGTTGTAGTCGAGGTCGATGCATTCCACGGTCCCAAGCTCGGTTCGTGCGCATACCCCCCACGCTCCGACCGCGACTTCGACCGAGGGCGAGAACGGCAGCTCTTGCGGGCTGCTGCCCACGACGCCGCCAAAGCAGGTGATGGTGTGGTCCGCCCGCAAGGCACAGGTGTGGTAGCCGCCCGCTGAGATCGCGATGACCCGTCGGCTCTCTGCGTCCTCCTGCGTTACACCGTCCTCCTCGAGCGCATCAATCACCGCGATTCCGCCGCAGCCCGCGAGGCCAAGGGCGAGGGACACAAGGCAAAGCCATCGACTTTTCACCCGACCCATGTGCGCTCGGCCGAGCGCTGCGTGCACTTAAACCAGCTTAATTGGCCGGGTGGCCCGCTCTCGAACAGGCCGACGGAAAGATTAAGTCAGTTGGAACAATCGGACTCTGGCGCGCGTATAGTCGCAACCAATGGCTCCGCCGGCACAGGTTGCGACCGACTCCTCATCCGAGGGTGCGGTTGAACGCGTGGTGCGCACGCGCGCTCGTGCCGAGACCTTCGCCTCGTTGTTTGGCGGGCCGGCGCAGCGAACGCATGTTGGCCGCTTCGAGCTGCGAGCGCTGCTCGGTGAAGGGGCCATGGGCGTCGTGTATTCGGCCTTCGATCCGCAGCTGCAGCGTGAGGTCGCGCTCAAGCTTTTGTCGTCCTCGCGCAGCGAGGAGCTCGTACTGCGTGAAGCCCGGGCGCTCGCGCTTTTGTCGCATCCGCACGTGCTACCAATCTTCGAGGTCGGCTCGGAGGGCGGTCTCAACTTCCTCGTCTCCGAGTTGATGCGCGGTGGAACCTTGCGCGCCTGGCTTCGGCAACCGCGCACAGCCACGCAGGTGCTGGACGTGCTGCTCAAGGTAGGGGAGGGGCTCGCGGCCGGGCACGCAGCGGGGCTCGTGCATCGCGACGTGAAGCCCGACAACGTCCTGCTCGACGCGAACGGCAGCCCCAGACTTTGCGACTTCGGCTTGGCGCGCTCGGCGGAAGACAGCGCTACGCCAGGCGCCCAAGCGCTCCCCGGGACCCGGCGCTACATGGCGCCGGAGCAGCTGGCCGGCGTACGCGCCGATGCTCTAAGCGATCAATTCAGCTTTGCTTTGATGGCGTTTGAAGCGCTCACCGGCGCGCTGCCCTTCGCAACAAACTCGGCTGCCGAGGTGCATGAAAGGCTGGCCCGCGGGCTCCCGCTCAACGAGGCAACCTCAAGCGAGGTGAGACGGCTCATTGGCGCTCTTGCGCCCGCTTTGGCTGCTTCGCCTGAGGCCCGCTATCCGTCGATGGCAGCGCTGCTCGCGGCGCTGCGCGCGAGCGGCCAGCCCAAGCGCAAGAACGCACGGCTTGTCGCATTCGCCATCGCTATGAGTTCTGCGGCCCTAGCCGCGGCCATCGCTTTTGCGCTGCTTGGACCGCAATCAGCGCCACCGAAGACGAGCGAGCGTTCGTCACGTTCGCCCACCGAACCCAAGCCGAGGGTCTCAGCGAGCGCTTTACCAAGCGCCGATGCCACCGGCGTAGAGGCCGAGATCGCGCGCGAGGCGATGTCGCTCACGCGAGCTGGACGCCACGACGAATGCGCTGACTACCTCGCGTCCCGCGCCACCACCGAGGCCTTGCGGCTGATGTGGATCAACTGCGCCGAGTACGCTTCCGGCCCTGAGCCGCTCGAACGGGCGTGTTCCGCGTGGAACGCCTCCCCCCGACAGACCAAGCCGCAACACACGCCTGAGCTTTGCCTTCCGCCGCTGCCAGACGCTCGCAAGAAGGCCGAATCGAAGGACTATCGCGCTTGCGCCGAGCTGATCCTCGCGGCCAAACCAACGCGCTACGCCACCGTGCAATTGGCGCAATGCTCGGCTCGTCTGCAAGACCCAGCGCTGTTTCGCCGCGTCTGCCTGTACCAGATGACCTTCGAGCCGCCCGGGTCTGAACGTCTTTGCGACAACATGAAGAACCTCTAGCCCCGTGAACCGACGATGATGGATGCTCTCAGCCCCGCGGATGATGCCACCCTCCACGCAGCCTGGCGCGCCGGTGATCGAGCCGCCGGTGAGGTGCTCTTTCATCGGCATTTTGACGAGATCTTCAGGTTCTTTCGCGGCAAGGTTCGCCATGACGTGAACGATCTCGTGCAGCGCACCTTCTTGGGCTGCGTGGAATCCCGCGACACCTTCCGCGGTGCTTCGAGCTTCCGGGTTTATCTGTTTGCGATCGCTCGTCACGAGCTTTGCAACTACTTCCGCGCCAAACGCAAACACGAGCTGCTCGACTTCGGCGTCTCATCGCTCGCAGACCTTGCGCCGTCGCCCTCGAGTCAGGCGCGCCGAGTCTCGGAGAAGCAACGCGTAGCGCAGGCGCTGCGGTCGCTCGCGCTCGATCTACAAATAGCGCTCGAGCTGCACTATTGGGAGGGCCTGCGCGGGCCGGATCTGGCGTGCGTGCTCGGTATTCCGGAGGGCACCGTGCGCAGCCGTCTGCGACGCGGGCTCTCGGCGCTGCGTGAGTCGATGAAAGGCTCGTCGGTCGACGCGCTGGGCGCGAGCGAGAACGAGCTTGGGCAATGGTTGAGCGAACGGCGACCGCGACAGCTCACGAGCGAGTGATCGATTTCTGCGCGCTGGGTACTGCAGCCGAAGCCGGCTTTGGCCGGCCAAGGAGCTTTCATGCGCATAGTGAATCAGTCCCGGTGGAGTTACGCGGTCGCGACCTTGGTCGCCATGGGTTGTGGAGACAGTGCGAGCAGCTCGAACGGCGGGAGTGGCGGCGGTGATGGTGGCTCCGCGGGCGCTGGGGCGCAGCCCACGGGCGGAGCTGCCCAGGCCGGTGGGAACGGAGCCAACGGCGGTGAAGCCGGCGCCTCGCCGCAGCGCGACGGCTCGTCCTGCTCAGCGGAGGAGCAATGTCTTTCGGGCTTTTGCGTCGAGGGCGTGTGCTGCGATACGGCCTGCACAGCCGACTGCAACTCCTGCCTGAGTGCGCTCACCGGAGCCGAGGAGGGCAGCTGTTCCGCGACCCTTGGTGGCGCCGTCTGTCGCCCAGCCAACGGCGATTGCGACGTGCAGGAGGTGTGCGACGGGCAAAACGCAGATTGCCCCAACGATCTCGCCGTGCCGAAAGGCGCCGTGTGCCGACCCGACGGCGGGGATTGCGATGACGAAGAAGTGTGCGACGGCCTCTCCAAAGACTGCCCCGAAGATTACGTTTACGATGCTGAAACCGAATGTCGTTTCGCCGTCGATGCTTGCGACGCCATCGAGATCTGCGACGGCCTCTCCCCGGTTTGCCCCGCCGATGAACTCGCCGCGATGGGGACGACCTGCCGACCGGCGAACGGCCCGTGCGACGCTGTCGAGAGCTGTGACGGCCAGAGCCTGGTGTGCCCCGCCGACGCAAAAGAGCCCTCCACCACCGTGTGCAGGCCCGAAGCCGCGCCCTGCGACGTGGCCGAATCGTGCAACGGCCTGGATGCTTGCCCCGCCGATCAGATCGCCGACGCCGGCGCAGCCCCGATGGCTTGTGCGCCCTACACCTGCTCCGGAGCGAGCATGGATTGCCCGACCAGCTGTTCGGCTAATGGCGATTGTACGCCCGGCCTCTTATGCGTCGAGTCGATGTGCGTAGCCGCTAAACGGGTATTCGTTACCAGCCAGGCCTACCAAGGCAATCTCGGCGGTGTGGCGGGTGGAGATGGCGAATGCCAAGCTCGTGCGCAGTTGGCCAATTTGCCGGGTACCTACAAAGCCTGGTTGAGCGCAAGCGCCGGCACTCCGGTGACGAGCTTCAATCAATTCCAAGGCCCCTACGTGCGGGTCGACGGCGTCAAGCTGGCCAATAACTTCAACGACCTCGTCGATACAACGTTAGCGACGCCAATCTCGGTCACTGAGACGGGCGCGGACCTCGGTATCTTTGGCCAGCCAGCGGTGTGGACCGGGACCACCACGCTTGGTAACAGCCAGGGTCAGAACTGCTCGAATTGGTTCTCAAGCTCCTCCGGCTTCACCGGTCACCACGGCCTAGCGAACTTCTCGTCGTCTCCCTGGACGTCGCAAGGCGCCCGCAGCTGCAACCTGTTCTCGAGGCTCTACTGCTTTGAGCAATAGCGACTAGCGCAGCGCAAGCGCCGCCCGGCTGCGTGCGACAGATCGCCCGCTGTCACGGTGAGACCCGGCGATATGTCGCGCCCACCGTTCGGAAAGCCGCGCCGGGTCCGAGTTGGGTGCAATTCTCCGCGGGAATCGCAGTGCGCCTCGGGCCTCGTCGGCGGGCAGCCCGACGCCGGCGGGTGCGCGGAGTGACATTGGGCGGGACGATGGTTTATCGCACGGCCCAATGTCGCGCCCACCGTTCGGAAAGCCGCGCCCGGTCCGCGCCGGATCCGAAGTTGCCTCAATTCTTCGCGGGAATCGCAGTGCGCCTCGGGCCTCGTCGGCGGGCAGCCCGACGCCGGCGGCGCGCACCCTACGCCGGCGGGTGCTCCGAGTGACATTGGGCGGGACAATGGTTTATCGCACGGCCCAATGTCACCCCCTCCGTTCGGAAAGCCGCGCCGGGTCCGCGCCGGGTCCGAGCTTGCCTCAATTCTCCGCGGGAATCGCAGTGAGCCGCCCTTTCGCCCTCCGCAGCTCTACGGGCAACCGCCCTTCGCTTCCGTCCCGGTCGTATTGGGGCAGCGATCATCGACATCGGCGACGCCGTCGAGGTCGTTGTCCGGGTCGGGGCAGCCGTCGTCATCGCGGTAACCATCCACGTCTTCGGGGACGTCGGCACAAGCGTCGATGCGGTCGTTTAGGCCATCCGCGTCCATATCCCCGTTGCCGCGTGGTTGGCTTACGGGCGGCTTGTCGGGGCGGGGCGGGGGAGCTGTCGGCTGGGGGACCGGCTGCGGGACGGGCTTCGTCTCTGGAGTAGGTTCGGCCGGACGCGGTGCAGCGCCGGGCTGGAGCAGCGCCTCCTCGATTGGAGAAAGGCCAATCTGCAAGATCGCGTAGCATTTGCTCGCCTGGGCCTCGGATTCGGTGTTGGGCGCCTGGCCTTCACAGACCGTAAGTTCACCGGAGCCGCGCAGCCTCCGGTTGGCTTCTTTGCGGCCGGCCCCGACGCCAGCGCCCGGTACTTCCACGCCGCCCGATAGCTCGCCGCTCGCCAACGCGTCGAGGTGATAGGCGCCTACGGTGATGCGGTCGATGTAGTGCGTCGCTAATGAGCAATCCCCGGTCAAACGCTGTTTGGGCGCGCTACTCGCTAGTCGCTGGCCAACTGCAATGTAGTCGAGCTCCAGCGTCGTCCCGAGCGCGAGCTCCGCTTTGAGACTTGCCGCGCCGAGCGGCAGCTTGGCGTATAGGTCGCTAACGGTGCTCATCTTCAGCGTGTCCCGCGCAGGCGTGACCGGGGTGAAGTTGTAGCCCCCATCGATTGAACACTTGGGCAGAACCTTGAGCGTGCAGCCCTTGTAACTTACAAGCACAATCCCCGACTTGGTCGCTGCGTCGAGCTCGACCTTGTTGGTGCCGGGCCATTCGACGATCAGCGGATTGAGCGGATCCTTCGCCACCTTGCAGGTGGCGACCTGATCGTCAGCGCCCTCCACGGTCGGTACTTCAATGATTGCGTTGGGGCACCCGGCGGTACCAAGCAGGAGCAGGCTCAAAAAGCGTCGCACGCCGCCACGCTACAGCAAGCCATCGGCGCGGTCTCGCTTTGCGCCGCTATTGTTGAATGCAGTACAGCCGTTGCGGCTGATCGCAGGGGCGATTGAGCCAAACCGAGAAGCCGCTGCCCTGTTCCGCTGCATTGCCAACAATAGCGATCGTGTCGCTGCTCGCCGTGGACCAATCAGCACACTGCAGGGTGGAGACCGGTTGACCGAGCTGGGTTGCCCCCGTCCACACGAGCGCGCTCGAAGCCAGCAGATTCCCAAGCTCGCTGACGCGGATTGGCGCATCGAGCGAACCATCGATTAGGTCGGTCCAGTTGTCGGCGACTTTGACGCCGTCCACGCGCACATACGGCAGGGTGGAGGGCGTTAAGGTGACGGCTGGGCCTTGGGCCTGCTGTGGCCAGCCATGCCTTGAAGGTGCCGGCGATCCCAGCGTTGTTCGCCGCCGTTTGGCAAACGTTGTCCGCTCCGGCGATGCCACCGAGGTTGCCGTTGTTCGCGTTCTGCGTAACAAAAACGAGCTTTCCTGGGCTGCACGCGCCCTCGACGCAGACCGTTCCGCCGCCACAACCCGCGACCGAAGTGCAGCTCGTTGGGCAGGCTGGTGCGCTGCTGCAGGTGTACGGCGAGCAGCTGGAGAGCGACCCCATCGGTAGCAATTCGTCGGCCGGGCAATCGGCCGCGAGGCCCGAACAGCTCTCGACCGCATCGCAAGGTCCCGCCGCCGGGCGACAGATCGAAGCCGCATCGAGTTGGTCGGTCGGGCAGCTATTGCTGACGCCATCACAAGCCTCGACAGCGTCGCAAGGTCCCGCCGCCGCACGACACACCACCGCGCTGCTCTGCAGCTGGTCCGCGGGGCAATCTGCGGTTTGCCCGTCGCACACCTCCTGAAGGTCGCACACGTCGCTGGCCAAACGGCACACGAGGCCCGCTGGAACAGGAAGGCATTGTCCGTCGGCAGCGCCCGTTTGCTGTTGCAGGCAGCTATCACAAACGCCCTCGCAAGCTGCGTTGCAGCACACGCCGTCAGCGCATTCACCGCTAGCGCACTCGTCTTGAAGCGCGCACGGTGCCCCGAGCGCCAGCCCGGCGCCACCAGCGCCGCCCGAGCCACTGAGGCCGCCCGCACCACCAGCGCCGCCCAGGCCGCTGCCGCCGCTGCCTCCGTCCCCGCCGCTGCCGCCAGTGCCCCCGCTTCCGCCCAGGCCGTCGCCACCCATACCGCCGAGGGCACCTACTCCGCCAGCGCCGGCGAGCCCGCCAGCGCCGCCCCCGCCGCTGTTCGAGCCGCCGCCACCAGCGCCACCAGCTGGGGTTCCGCCGCTACCGGCGCTGAGTCCTGAACCGTCGGAGTCGCCGCAACCGACGACCAAAAGGGAGAGCAAAAGTGGAGCAAGGAGTGAACTCGGTTTGAGCATTGCGCTCTAGTCGTTGTGCGCGAACCAATCGATCACTCGCTCGGCCGAATTTGTCGTTCCGCCCTCAACCGGCACAGTGGCACAACTTCGGCCCACTCGGACTGCATGGTCGTGGCGCCTCGCTCGCGCGGGCACTCCAGCGCAAGAACAGGCCGTTGGTACGGGCGCTGCAATAGGCCCAGCATGAACTTGACTTACCTGTCTATCCAATCGCTCTGCCTCTCCACCGCTCGCCGGGCCCGCGCAACGTGCGCATTCGGCCTGCTGCTCGCGCTCGGTGCCGGCTGCGGCTCATCCGTTGAAGGCTGGGAATCGAGCGCGCTCGAGCTGGCGTCGGACGACCAATGTGCGCCCAGCAGTCAGATCGCGACCAGCGAGGTCGCGTCCTCGCCCTGCGGCAACTTAGTGTTCGTCTACACCGGCTTCGGGCCCGGCTTGTACGAGATCACCATCGACCCCAGCGCAGCCACCATCAGCGGCTTGCTGCAAGACCCCGATGCCACCAAAGAACTCGTGATTCCGGCTGAAGCCGCAGCCCAGCTCAGCGCCGAGGAGCTCAGCCAGCTCTCCTCCGCGCTCGACCAAATCGTTGTTGGTGCAGAGTCGCGTGAGTGCGCCGAGAGCGATCTCGACGTCGAGGGCTCTTGGTTTGAACTTCAGATCGGCGAGCTACGCTTTTCGCAGTCCACCTGCGGCGACATCCTGCGCGGGGAAGAAGGCTTCGCCGCGGTGGTCGAGATTTTCCGCAACCACCTCGAGCAAACGCTGCCCACCGAGCCCACCCCGAGCGAGCGCTGCGTAGCGGCCTACAACGCCACGTCGGCAAAGGTCGCCTCCTGCGGCTTGGAGGTGGAATCTCAGGAACCGCCGGAATGCAGCGAGCAACAGGCCAGCTCAGCCGAGTGCCAGGCCTCCTGCCTTGAGGCCGCCGATTGTACCGCTCTCACCGGCGAAGACGAGGGCGGTACGCAGGCAATGATTGAGTGCCTCGATAGTTGTCCGGAATTCTAAGATCAGAGCTGGCCGCAGCGCGAGGCCGTGACCGCTCGATCATGCTCACGGCCTCGCTAGCTGAGTAAGTCAGCCAATAGTCCGCGTTGGCTCAAGTCGTGCTTAGGGAGAGTGATATGCTTAAAATAGTTATGTACGCTACTGCTTTATCGGTGCTGCTCGCGGCGGGGGCGGCGCATGCCGAGGAAACGAGGCCCCCGCGCAAGGTCTTGGCTGCGGAGGAGGGCTTCCAAGCGCCGGCCGGCTATGTCGAGACCACCCGCCCGCTGCGCGGTCTTTGGCTCACCGGGACGATCACCGGAGTCTCCTCTTGGGGCGCCTCTGTTGTTTCCTCCGGCCTTGCCTACGCCTATAGCGGTATATTCACCACCAAGGACGATGAGTATCTAATGGGCATGGTTCCGCTCGCTGGCCCATTCATCGTCGCCGGAGAAAAGCCGGATCTAGCGCCCATGTTTGCCGCCCTCGGCTCGGTCCAAATCGTAGGGCTCGGCCTTTTGATCGCGGGCCTGGCTGCTGAGCAAACCGTCTGGGTGCTCGATGAAAAGGCCGACGTGAAGACCACGGTGCAGCTCGCGCCCACCGGCGTTCGCTTGGACTTCTGAGCTACTCGTAGCCGGCGACCTTCATACCGTGGTGCAGCGCGATCAGCACCGCGCTCTCGGTGCCGATCTTCAGGTTCTTGACCTTGTTCTTGACGGGGTTGATGAAGGCGCCGCGGGCGGTGCGCAGATCCGCCTTGGTCAGATCACAGTCCTCGACGGTAGCGCCGCTCAGATCGGAGCCGCTGAGATCGGCCTCGACCAGGTTGCAGCGGAGGAAGTTCGCTTCGGTGGCGCGGCAATCGCGCAAGGTCGTCTTGCGTAGATTGGTATCGATGAACGTCACATAGCGGAGGTCACATTCTTCCAAGCGGACCGCTGGGTTCTTGGAGACCTGCGACCAATCACAGCCCATCAGCCGCGTACGTTGGAAGCGCACGTCGCGGAAGGCGGTCTGCTTGAGCTTCGCCCCGCCGAGGTCACAGTCGTCGAACTCGCAGTCCTCCAAGATGGTGCGAAACCATACGCTGTCGGCGAACTTGCAACGCCGGAAGCTGCAGCGGGTGAACTCCTTGTTGCTGAAGTCGAACCCGGGGCCGGAGAGCCCTTCAAAGGAGACGTCTTCAAAGCTCTGTTCGAGCGTGAGCTGTTCGAGCGAGACCATGGCTTTATCGCGCCCAAAGCGAGCCAAGGTCGAACTCGATCGCGTCGAACGGTTCGGCGTGCACGTCCGCGCCAACAAAGGTCTTGCTACGGCGATAACCTTCGCCGTCGAGCCGCAGCACCTCGAGCAATTGAAGGTCGGGGTTGACGAGCCACAGGTGCGTGACGCCGCTCTCCGCGTAAATATCTGTCTTGGCGCCGCGGTCGTGTCGCTCGGTGCTCGGTGAAAGGACCTCGCAACACCAATCGGGCGCCAGCTCGAACCACGCTGCCGTCTCCGGAAGCTCAGGCATCCGCTCGCGGCGCCAACCCGCGAGGTCGGGGACCACGACCTCCGGTCCGAGGTGCAACTCGGGCTCGTCCAGGATGATCCACCCTCCGGGGCCCGCCCCCGCGCCGTCAAAACCCGCTAGGCCCATGCCGATGCGCGAAGCCGCTCGCGCGTGTTTGGGCCGCGGACGCGGCAAGAGCGAAAGGCTGCCGCGGATGATCTCGGCGACTAGGTGCTCGGGCGCGTCGAGCACGTCCTGATAGGTCGCAAGCTTCTTCGCCGGGTCGCCGGGCATAGGCTCAGGTTAGCCCAGCAATGTAAGCGCGTAGCTCTTGTTTGAGGGCGCGAGCCGTGGCGGCGCTGGGTAGGCCACTATCCCGCGGGCTCGCGGGCGGCTGGCGCTCGAGCTCGGCGAGCGTTGTATCGAGCAATTGGTCGCAGGCCTCACGCTCAGCCGGCG
>CAITIQ010000606.1 GCA_903892415.1 uncultured delta proteobacterium
AAAAGCGGCACCACGAAGGTGCCGGCACGGGTGATGAAGGTACCCACCAAAAGCGCCCAGAAGGCTCTGGGCAGACCGGATCTCAGCTCACCTGCCACGCGTGACAAGGAGCTCAAAGTCGAAGCCGCCATGCAAGAGCTGACGCGCTGCAGCGGAGAAGCTGACGCGGCTCAAGGCGATGTCCTAGGGTTCGACGCGTAAGCAGTAGTCGAAGTTCTCGGCGCCGCCTTTGCCGTAGACCCGCGCCCAATACTTACCAGCGGGCAGCCCGGAGGCGGTGGCCTCCTCGTCGCTGTCCGCGGAGTATGAGCCCGTTACGTAATCATTGGTGATGCTCGAGTAGATCTCTAAATCCAGATCACCGTCTACCTGGGCGAAGGTCAGAGTGGCGGTGAAGCCGTTGACGATATTGAAGGCGAACCAATCGAAGTCCCCACTGCAAACGCTCAAGTTGCAGTAGTCCACATTGAAGCTTACCGGGGTGGCGCTGCCCGAGCCGTTGTTGCCCTCGAAGTTGTCTGCGCTGCAGCTGCAGGTGCCGCAGTCATCCGGGCAAACGTCGCAATCTTCATTAGCGTCGCAGTTGCCGTCGCCGCAGTTCGCGCAAACGCCGCAGTCTTCCTCGCAGCTCGCGCAATCTTCCGACTGCTCACAGTTACCATCCCCACAAACGCCGGCGCAGCTGCAGTCCTCCGGGCAGGTGATGCAGTCTTCAATCCCGTTGCAGGCGCCGTCGCCGCACGCGGGGCCACCGCCGCTATTCGGCTCTCCACCGAAGCCGCCGCTCCCGCCGAAGCCGCCGATCGGCGTTTCACCGCCGCTACTTTCGAAACCGCCGTAGCTCGAGCCGCCGCCGCCAACGAGCGAGCCGTCGGGCTCGAGCGGATCACTGCTCACACACGCTACCAAGAGCGCAGAAGCTAAGAGCCAACGGCACATGAACGCAGTCTACCAGTATTGAGGTTGGCGGACGACGACAGGCTTGTCACAAGACCGAGATCGAGGCCTCGAGCAAGGTCGCTAACTCGCGAGAGGGCATCGGCCAATTGGCAGCTGGTCGTACGAGTAGCGTATTGCGCATTTCCGGCCCGCGCAGATCCAGTTGGAGCAAGCCGAGCCAAAGCGCGCCCGCCGAGTTCGCCAAGTGTGCTGCACCGGCCGAAGCGCGGCGCGCTGCAGCCTCGAGCAGCCGAGTCGCAGGCTCATCTGTCTCGTGGTCGGCCGGGAGGATCACGTTGGCTAGCAGGAAGGCCGCCGGTGAATCGGCGGCGCGCTCAGCCTCTTTCGACCGAGCTTCCAGCTGCTTCTTGAAGGCCGGCAAACTTTGAGAGACCGAGCTGGCCGGACCTTCGGCGCCGCGTTCGGCGATCAGCACCTCGAACTGTGCAGGCCCAATCCGCAAGGAGAGCGCTCCTGCTGGACGACTGGCCAGTGACTCGAGTGCGGCCACAAAGCTTGCGAGGCCCTCCTTCGGTGGCTGCGCCGGGGCTGCGACGCGACCTCGATAAATCGTTGCGCACTCGAGCTCTTGGCCAAGGCGTTGCCCAAGCTGCTGGACGGCCTCTGCGATCTGCGTGCGTAGCAGGCTGAAGCCGCTGCCAATGGCCGGCTTGATGTCGACACCGACCACCACCTTCTTCTGGCCCAAACAGGCTTGAAAGAGAGAGGGTGCGCGTGGTCCAGCGAGACCGCCGAGCGACTGCAACAGGCCTTTCGTGTTCAGATGATCGAACGCCAGAAGCTCCGCTGCGGTGGCATCCCAGAGGACCTCGCCGAGCAATGGCTCTTCGTTCGGAGTTAGGTCCACCACGAGGGAAGCCAACTCGGCCGGCTTGAAGCGCTTGCTGAGTCGGCCCAGCGGAGCCTCCAAATAGCGGAGGGGATTGCTTGATTCGGGCTCGGGTTCGGGCGCAGCAGGCTCGGCAGACGCGGGCTCGACTGGCGGTTCGGCTTGCGGCTCGGGCTCCGGCTCGACTGGCGGCTCCGGTTCGGGTTGCGGCTCCGGCTCCGGCTCCGGCGCTGTGCCCAACAAGGCCGCTCGTTCGAGCGCCTCTGCCTCGAGCCAATTGAGCTTGTCACTGCCGGCTGGTCGTTCGAGCGACAAGTAGTAAGCCCGTAGTCGAATCCGCTCCAGCAGCTCCCCACCAAGCTCGGTCGTCATGGCGCGAGCGTAGCTTCAGCGGCCGTGAGAACGAAGGTGCATGTTCGTTGAAGTCGCGCTGAGGTTGCGGTCGCCCCCTCGATTGATAGCCTGCCGGGCGATGAAGAACTCCGCATGCTGGGTGTGGCTCGCTGTGACAGTAAGAAGTCGAAACCCAGCACGGATGACGAGTCCGAGGAGGACGATAAGCCGAGCAAACGGTCGAAGAAGTCGAGCGCCTCGGCGACCGCGAGCGTACCCGCTGGCGGCCTTCCCACGGGTGCTCCGGAGACCAAGCCAACGCCTGCCGGGCGCAATGTAGCGCTAGCGACCTCGGGTCGCTCAGCGGCGCGCTTCCCACGCAACCTGGAAGTGGCTCTCGCTGTGCGGCCCGCGCATCGCTCGACCCACGCTCTCGACGTGGCCGATACTCCCCGATAGCCCAATCACCTCCTCGAATACGGCCGACCAGGTTTCGGAGGTCATGGCAGTCTCGGTCACGTAAGCCGAGTGCAGAACGAGCTCGCCGCCATGGTCGCCGCTGGCAGAAAACTTCGTACGAAAGCCTTTGCTGACCGCTTGGGTGCCAATATCGATGTGAGTGAGGAAGGTCAGAGGCGTCGCGCCAAATACGTTCACGATGCCTTGGATGATCGGCCGAAGAATCACGAACGTCGTCGTCTTCGTCGCCCACTTCGTCATCTGACGGACCTCAGCTGCACCGAACAAAGCACCAACCGCGTCGCATAGATCGGCGAAGTACGTGGCGTTGACCCAACCGCTCGCTGGTCCGTCCTCACAGAGCTCAATGGTCTCCGCTTGAAGCCGCGCACGCACCACGTCGTAGTGACCCTGGTTTCGCAGGTAGGTCACATAGGTCGCAAACATCCGCGCCTTGAGTTTCGCTTCAAGTCCGTCGTCGAAGCGACCCGCGTTCCCCACTCATCGTTGATACGCCCATGGCCCTCCGTAACAAGGGCCTCCGACTCGCGGGATCAAATTTCAGTGTTCTGCGGTGACGTCTCCGACGCAGGTAAAATTACGTACCTCCGGGTTCGCATCGCCCCAAAATCTGTATGGCGTAAACCAAAACCCAGAGCCGATGCCGCGGCTCGCTTGGCGCCACGAGCCCAGCAAATAGCCGAAGTCGCGCAGCGAGCGATCATCGATGCTGCCGCCGATCAATTCGAAGCCGGTGAACTCTTGCAGGTAGTCGCCCTGGAGGAAGTCGTCGGTTACGACGTAGGCGGTGCGAGCCGCGAGGTGACGCACCAGCGCGCCGCTGTTGCGAACGTTGGTGTGCGTGTGATCGGCGCATGGATCCACGAGCACGCGCTCGAGCGGCACGCCGCCGTTGCAGGTGGCGAGGTGGGTCAACATGAAGGCCTCTACCACCTGCGCGTGGACGGCCCCACCGCTGACGATCACCACCGGCGCAAGGCCGCTGCGAAAGGTCTCGGCGACGCGCTCGGCTCGCTGGTTGTTCACCGAAAGCAAAGCGCGCTGGCTCGCGCTGAGCTCGAGGCACTCATCTCCGGGCCGCCAAGGGACGAGACCGCTCGCGTCTTGTTCGCTGTTGCCGTAGCCGAAGGTGATGCCGGCTGCATAAGCGTAGCCGCGGTGGTCTTCGGCCAAGGAGCGCAAGGTGCGCGCGTTGGTTTCGGCCGCTCGCTTGCGTACTTCCGCGGGCAACTCGCAGGCGAGCTCGAGTGGCAGCGCGCCCTTGGTGTTGCTGGGCTCCGCTGCGATGCGTTCGTAGATTTGCACGCGCGCTAGCAGCTCTGCTTCGTGAGCGGCGGGCGTGTACTCACAATCAGCGTCCACCATGCTGGCACTGATGATGCGCTCGGGGTTTTGCGCGTACTGCACGGTCGCGAAGCAGCCGCGCGGTGAAAACTCGGGGAAGGAGTCATGCTTGCGCGCAGCCGGACTGGCCGTGGCCCAGCGCCAACTTTCGCAGGCGCCTTTTGTGTCGAAATCGCTCGGTGCGATGCCGGCGTGCGGGCCGAGGGGCGGAGCAAGCGGCAGCGGCTCCCGCAGCACGCAGCCCGCGGCGAGCAAGGCGAGCGCGCAGACGAGCTGTGCCGGAAGCGAGCCCGCCCTTCGATCCATCGGCCTCAGCGCCGAGCCCGTCAAATCTTGCGGGCTCGCTTGCGGATGACGTCGGTGCCCATGTACGGCTGCAGCGCCTTGGGGATGGCGATGCTGCCGTCTTCTTGTTGGCCTTGCTCCAAGATGGCGATCAACGTGCGCCCGATCGCGAGCCCAGAGCCGTTCAAGGTGTGCACCAGGCGCGGCTTGCCTTTGGCCTCGGTGCGATAGCGGATCTGCGCGCGACGAGCTTGGTAGTCACCGAAGTTGGAGCAGCTCGAGATCTCGCGATAAGCGCCTTCACTCGGCAGCCAAACCTCGAGATCGTAGGTCTTCTGTGAGGCGCCGCTCATGTCCCCGGTGCAGAGCAGCATGCGGCGGTAGGAGAGCCCGAGCCGCTCGAGAATGATCTCGGCGTTGCGGGTGAGTGACTCATGTTCGGCCTCGCTCGTCTCCGGCGTGGTGAACTTGACCAGCTCCACCTTGTCGAATTGGTGCTGACGAATCAGGCCGCGGACGTCGCGACCGTGGCTGCCGGCCTCCGCGCGGAAACACGGCGTGTAGGCCGTGTAGGCGAGCGGTAGATGCTTCTCATCGATGATCTCGTCGGCGTGAAGGTTGGTGACCGGCACCTCGGCGGTGGGGATCAGGTAGAGGTCGTAAGCCCGCTCCGGATCAGCCTTGTGGGTCTTGAATAGGTCATCGGCGAACTTGGGCAGCTGGCCGGTGCCAACGAGCGCGCTGTCTTTCACCATGAAGGGCGGCAGCACCTCTTCATAGCCGTGCTCCTTGGTGTGGAGATCCAACATGAAGCTGATCAGCGCGCGCTCGAGTCGCGCGGCGTCTCCGTAGAGCACGGTAAAGCGCGGGCCCGAGAGCTTGGCCGCTCGCTCGAAATCAAGGATGCCCAGCGCCTCGCCCAGCTCCCAATGCGGCTTCGCCGGGAAGGCGAACTTCATGGGCTCGCCCCAGGTCTTTACCACCTGATTCTCGTCGGCCGACTTGCCGCTCGGTACCGAAGCATGCGGCATGTTCGGGATCAGCAGCAGCTGCGCCTCGAGCTCCTTCTCGATATCGGCGACCGCCTTCTCGAGCGCCTTCACCTCGCCTGAGAGCAGCTTCAGCTCCTCACGCTTGGCCTCGAACGCAGCCGACTTCTTGTCGGCTTTGGCCATCTCTGTCGAGGCGACGTTGCGCTCCGCAGCCTTCGCCTCGGATTGCTTGAGCGATGCGCGCCGTGACTCGACCAGCGCTCGCACCGGCTCGAGCTTCTCTGCCCAAGACGGATCTCGGCGGATGAGGGCGTTTTTTACATCGTCGAAACGGTCGGCAACGTCGCGCGGATCAAGCATGGCCCTCTTTGTCTCCGCGTGCTGCTTGGGTCAAGCCGCCGAATCAGAAGAAATACTCGGCGACGACGAGCCCGCGGCGCCAAAGTTCGAGGATGTGAAAGGCGCGTACTTCGCCCTTAATCGCGAGTTCGAAGGTGCCGTTGGGCAGCCGGCGTTCGCTGCTCTCGAAGTTGAGGGGGAGCACCCAAAGCGCCAGCTCGTCATCAATCTGAATACCGGTATCGGGCCGCTCAGCGACGCGTACGCGCAGCGTCACCGTCCGTACTTCATCGCGCGTTTTGCAATCTTGCTCGTAGTTGAGCTTGCCGTCGGGCCCGACGCCGCTGGGCTTGTCGGCGGGCTTGCAGTCGTACGGTACGGCCTTCTTCTCGGCCCTGCCGACGAGCGTCAGCAACAGCTCGTTGGTCTGCGCATCCTCATTCAGACTCTTCACCGCAAGCTGTGCACCGAAGGCCTCACGGCCAAGCGCAGCGAGCACCGGCGCAGGCTCCGCAGGCTCCTTTCCAGGTTTGGCGCGCTTCTTCGCTGGCTTCGCTTCGGGCAGGCCGCGCGCGGTTTGCGGTGCGTCGTAGCTGGGCAACACCACTTCGCGCTCGGGTAGCTTGAGCTCGAGATCCCGGGCTTCGCGCACGCGCTTCTCCAGCTGCTCACGACGTCCGCTCTCCAACGGTTGTTTGACGAGATTGAGCGGTATTTCGGCTGGTTCTTGCCAACTCGGCAGGCCTTGCAAACAGCTTAGTTCGAGCTCTTCGGCGGGGCTGAAGAGCGGGCGCAGCAGCGCTGCATCGTCGTCACGTTGGTGCTGGAAGTCGTAAAGTTGGCGCCGGCCGAACTTGTCGAACGTCTCCGCGATCAGGAGCTCCAGCCCATACCGAGGACCTGCCAAGTCGGAGGACGTCCCCTTCAACTCGGCGCGCAGGCGCAGCAGGCCGCCGAGCACGACGTAAGGATTGGCGCTCTGTTCGAGCGTGGCCTTCTCCTTGCGAATCCGTGCTTCAACCTGATCGAGCATGGCCAGCCGTTCGCTGTGTTGGGCCTTGCACTGGTCGAAGTGAAGTCGCATCGAGCGCGCGTACGTAAGGCCGCGAAAGACGACGAAGGCCTCGGCGTCGCTGCTCGCTACGTTCTCCCAGCCCGGTAACCACTCAGCGTCGGGATTGCTGAGATACGCCTTCGGGTTGCGCAGCGAGCCCTCCGGCGCGAGCCCTGCGTTGCGCAGGAAACGGTCGGTGCAAGCCGACAAAAAGAGCGAGCAGTCGGCCGAGGCGAGATCGCTCGCCGACCAGGCGTCCCAGCTCGATCGCACCTGCTGTTGCAACTCCGCGCTGGTTGGCTCACGGGGGGTTGTAGGGCTTGGAGCGGCCGCGCAACCGAGCGCCGAACCAAGCGCGACGAGGGCTGCAACGCGTGAGGAATGACCGCCAGACATCGCTCTACTTCACCGCCAGCGCGACGAGGTTCATGAGGCCAAGCTTTGCTTGATCAACGTTTGACTGCAACCCGTGCAAGTGGTCAGCGCCGTCGGCTGTAGGTCTCCGACAAGTTCGACATCATCTCGGCCAGGATGCCGTCGGCGACGCGCAAGCGACGCGACATCTCCCGCGCGATGTTGAGCACGACGATGGCATAAGCCTTCAGGTCCTTGCGATAGAGCGCTTCGAGATCGCTCGCCGACATCTTCAGCACACGGGCGGGGGCAACCGAGCGGATGGTCGCCGAGCGCGGCATGATGTCGAGGATGGACATGTCGCCAAACCAATCTCCTGGACCAAACACCGCTACCCGGGCTTCACGCAGGCCCTTGGAAGCCTTGATGACCTCCATTTCTCCGGACAGCAGGACGAACAACTCACGCCCGTGATCGCCCTCGCGAAAGACGATCTCCCCGGGTTGCAATAAGAGCACCGGGAGCTTTTGCACGAAGTCGGTGAGGACGGTTTCGTCGAGGCCGCCAAACAGGCCGATCTCAGCGAGTTCTTCGAGTGAAGGGATGTCTGCCTGCATGATGAACTCTCTTGCGATGAAAGGAGGCGTTGCGGCTAGGTCGGTACGCAGGTGCCGTACGTCACCGTGCCGATGATCAGCGGAATCTCGGGGGAGACCTCCGCGGCGGAGCAAACTGTGTTGGCTGGGCAATCCGGAAGGGCGAAGTCGCACCACATACGGCATTCGTTGGCACCTTCACCAGCACAGAGGTGCTTGGGTGCGCATTCGGACGTGACGGAACAGGAATCTCCTTGTTGCTTGGCGCCCGAGGCTCGGCAAGCTGTGAAAGGAATGGCCCCGGTGACGTCATATTGGCAGGACGTTCCCCCCACCGAGCAACCGAGGTTGGTGATCAGGTTGCAGTTCTCCGAGCAAACCGGGTCATCGGGGAAACCGTTGATGGTGACGACGCACTTGCCGCCGGGCGCCTCACATTCGTCGTCCCCGCCGCAAAACTTCGCGCAGACGGTGGGGGCACCGTCGAAGCCGATGCAAACCGAGCCGGGCTCGCAGTAGTTCTGATCGTCGCACTCGAAGCCCGCTGCAACGGGACCGGCGAGCACGCACTGACGGCTGCCTGAGCCGCTAATGGAGCAGGCCTCATCAGCGCCACAACCACACTGCGGCGCGATCAGCTTGCACGGGTCTTCCTCGCACGTGGAGTTACCGCCCAAGCCGCCAGCACCTGTGGAACCCTCACCGCCAGCACCGGTGTTCTCGCCACCCGCGTTCTCGCCACCCGCGCTCGAGCCTGTGACGGGATTCGAATCGGCACAGGCAGCGAGTATGACCAGGCTAAGCAGGAGAACGTCGCGCACGGGAACCTCCCGAAGAAAGATGGACGCAGGGTAGCCCATTGCGAAGGTTGCGCGGACAGTTACCGCTCTCAGGGAGCGAAGTTCTGGTTGGCCCAGACACCTTCGGCGGAGGTTGAGAAGCCGCAGGCAACCTTGGTGTACCCGAGGTTGGACATGTTGATGTAGTGGCCGTGCTCTTCGAACGGCTCGCCAGGGCCCTCGTCCCACATGGCTTGCAGACAGCCGTTCACGACGTCGGTCTCGGAGCCCCAGTTGGGACAGGAGTTCTGTGCGTTCTCACCGCAAGCGCCGAAGTTGCCGTGAGCCGAGTTGGTGGCTTGGTCATCGGCGGATTGTTGATCGGTGCAGGCTTCACCGTCCGTCCAGCGTTGGAGCGGGGGCAGGCACTGGCACTCCCAGCGAAACTGATTGATGCGATCCACGCAGTCTTGATGCGGGTCCCCGGTGCTCGCGAGTGGCGTGGGCATGCAGCCAGCGATTGGCGCGGCGAGCGGCCCGTTGCTGCAGGCTGATGCGCCGCCACCGGCGCCGGGGCCAGAGGCGCCTGCGCCAGGCCCTGAAGCACCTGCGCCAGGACCCGCGGCCCCAGCGTTCGCCCCGCCGTCACCACCGTTACCGCCATCGGCGTCGTCGTCAGCGGAGCTATCACCGCAGCCAAGGACCAACGTTAGACCTAGCAGCATGGCGTTGAGCTTCATGCACCGAGTCTAAACGAATGCGTTAGAGTGGCGCCATGTTCGCTCGCTGAATGTCCCCCGAGCCCGGCGTGTCCGGGCCAAAATCGGTGCCGTAGCGACGGAACATTTCCGGGATGCGGTGCTGAAGGAGCACCCATGTCCCAGCTCGAATCGCTTCAAAATTCGATTGAAACCGTAGTTCTGGCCGCTGAGGCCAACGCCCACCTCGTAGACGGCGGCAGCTTCCCGACGGCGACCTTGGAGGCCGCCCGCCAACACGGGCTCTTGGGCCTTGTTTCCTCCAAAGAGGTGGGAGGGCTCGGAGGCGGCTTGCTCGAAGCCTCGGCGCTCGTTGAGCGACTTGCAAGGGTTTGTGGTTCGTCGGCGATGGTCGTTTCGATGCACTTCGCCGCGACCGCGGTCATTGAAGCGCATGGACCGCGCGAGCTGCGCAGCGCGATCGCCGCAGGCAAGCACCTCTCCACGTTGGCCTTCTCCGAGTTCGGTTCGCGCAGTCATTTCTGGGCTCCAGTTTCGACCGCAACCGCGCAAGCTGGGGAGATCGTACTCAACGCCAAGAAGAGCTGGGTCACTTCGGCACGCCACGCAGACAGCTACGTTTGGTCGAGCAAACCGAGCGAAGGCAGCGAGCTCTCGACGCTGTGGTTGGTTCCGCGTACGACTGCAGGTGTTTCGGTGGCGGGCGCAAACTTCGATGGCCTGGGCTTCCGCGGCAACGATTCGAGTCCGATCATCGCCGAAGCGGCCAAGCTCCCAGCCTCGGCCCGACTGGGCGCGGAAGGCGCCGGCTTCGGCATCATGATGGGCACCGTGCTGCCGAGCTTCAGCGTGCTCAACGCCTCCGCGTCGGCTGGGCTGATGGAGGGCGCGACCAGCAAGACCGCCGCTCACGTCTCCAGCACCCGCTTCGAACACGCCGGCAGCTCGCTCGCCGACCTGCCCACGATTCGTGCGTACATCGCCCGCATGCGCATCAAGACCGACCAGGTAAAGGCGCTGATCGACGATACGCTGCGCGCGCTGAGCAGCAATCGCGCCGACGCTCAATTGCGCGTGCTCGAATGCAAAGCCGCCGCCGGCGACGCGGCGATCGAGGTGACCGATCTGGCGATGCGAGTATCGGGGGGCGCGGCCTTCCGCAAAGAGGTCGCGGTGGAACGGTACTTCCGTGACGCACGCGCTGCGGCGGTGATGGGACCAACGAGCGATGTGCTCTACGACTTCATTGGCAAGGCCGTTTGCGGCATGCCTCTCTTCTGAGGAACGACAATGAGCAAGCGACCGTTGATGCTTGGTGCAGTTGCTTACGACGCCAAAGTCGTTCCGATTTGGGACGGCTTTCGGGCTCACTTCGAGGCCCGCGGCCTACCGTTCGATTACGTGCTCTACACCAACTACGAGCGGCAGGTGGACGCGCATTTGCGCGGCGAGATCGACGTGGCGTGGAACTCGCCGCTGGCTTGGCTCCAAGCCGAGGCCGGGGCAGCCCAGCTCGGTAAGACCGCGCGCGCGGTAGCCATGCGCGACACGGATCTCGATCTCACCAGCGTCGTTCTGGTCAAGAAGGACGCGGCGCTCAATTCGCTCGCCGACCTAGCCGGCAAGAAGCTTGGAGTTGGTGCTGCCGATTCACCGCAAGCCACGCTGATCCCGTTGCTCGAGATCGCTGAGGCGGGCGTCGAGCCGAATCGCGACCTTGAAGTCGTTCGTCATGACGTGCTGCTGGGCAAGCACGGTGATCACATCGGAGGTGAGCGTGACGCGGTCCGCGCGTTGCTTTCGGGCGCAGTGGACGCGGCGGTGGTGCTCGACGGCAACCACCTGGCGTTCTCTCGTGAAGGGCTATTCGCCTTGGGCGAACTGCGGGTGCTGCATCAGACCGGCCTCTACGATCACTGCAACTTCACCGTCTTGAATGATGCACCGGAGAGCATCGAGCTGTTCGTCGAACTGCTGCTCGCCATGTCCTACGCCGATCCGCAGGTGCGCGGTTTGCTCGATATGGAGGGCTTGAAGCGCTGGTGCGTGGGTCGGACCTCGGGCTATCAGCGGCTCGCGCGTGCGGCCGCCCGCTTCGGCACGCTGCAAGCGTGGCTCACGAGTTGGCCGCGCTAGGGCCGCGTGCTGCAGGTCCCGCCTCGAGCTCCGACGGAGTGACCGAGGTCGATCTCGAAGACCTTTCCTTTGCTGAAGGTGCGCAGCTGCTACTCAAGCGCGCCTTCAGCAACGGCGCTGGGGTTTTGCGGGTTCGTGGCCGAGATGCCACGCTAGGGGTCGATCTCCCGGCGTGGACGCGCAGCATGGGCCACGCGCTGCGCCGCGAGGAGGACGGCTCCTTCACGGTGACCGCGGCGACTTTTGGACAAGCGACTGCACCGATCTCTGGGCGCTGGGTTGGCGCAGAGCGCGCAGGGGATTGGGATGCGTCCAACGCTCAGGCGGTGGTTGAGGATGCGCCCGCACACTGGGGCTTGGCCGCACGAGGGGCCGCCGTCGAGGCGGGCTCGCCTGCGTTCGAGTTCCGTCTTTCGAATAAGCAGCAGCTCTGGAGCGACGAAGCGGGCCGGCTTTACGCGCTCGCCGCCGCCAATCAATGGGATCCGGCGACGGCCATTCCGTGGGACGCGCCCTTCGAGTTGCCCGCTGAGGTCGAGGCCGCGGTGGTTCAGGTGATGACCTACCTGATCGAGAATGAAACGGCCGCCCTGGTTGTCCCGGCCCGCTTCTTGGGCCAGGTGCATCCACACTTTCGTGAGGTGATGCAGCTGATGGCGACGATCGTCGCCGATGAGGCACGACACATCGAGGTCTTCACCCGCAGGGCCACGCTGCGTGGAGGCGCGCTCGGTCTGTCGACCGCGGGCGGTCAAAGCTCACTCGCGACCTTGCTCGATGAGCCGGACTTTGCGGTGGCGGCGTTCTTGTTGTCGGTGCTCGGGGAAGGCAGCTTCCTCAGCTTGCTTTGGTTTTTGCACGAGCACGCGCCCGATCCCGTGACCCGCGCGCTCGCCAAATTGACCGCCCAAGACGAGGCTCGGCACGTGGCTTTTGGCCTTTCGCATCTCGCTCGTCATCTGCAGGCAGACCCAACGCTCGAGCAGCGGCTGACCGCAGCGGTCGAACGCCGACATGCCCACCTGACCCACACCTCGGGGCTCAACGAGGAGGTGTTCGACGCGCTGGTGCTCTTGGCCGCCGGCAGCTTCGATCCGGCGGCGTTGCGCAACGGCAGTCTTGCCACGGTAGAGCTCGCGCGCGAGATGGATCGCGGGCGAAAACAGCGGCTCTTGCGGCTGGGATTTGCTGAAGAGCGCGCAACAATTCTCGCCTCGCTCCATACAAAGAATTTCATGTGAGATCGTACGAGCAACGCAGCGCGGAATATGTCTACTATGCCGCTGATGCCCACGTTCGACGAAGAGGTCGCTGAGACACGTCGCTGGTTCCAAAGTGAACGATTCCGAGGCAAAAAACGCCTCTACTCCCCACGGGAAGTCGTTGAGCAACGCGGGTCGATCCGCAATGACTACACGGTCGCCAGAGAGGCCGCCCAGGCCTTCCACGCGCGGCTGCGAGAGCTATTTGAGCAGGGTAAGAGCATCACCACCTTCGGCCCGTATTCGCCCGGCCAAGCCGTGGCCATGAAGCGCATGGGGATCGAGGGCATCTACCTCGGGGGTTGGGCCACCAGCGCCAAGGGCTCTCAGCAGGAAGATCCTGGCCCCGATTTGGCGAGCTACCCGCTCAGCCAGGTGCCCAATGAAGCGGCTCCTATCGTTCGAGCGTTGCTCACCGCGGACAAGAACCAGTTCCAGGCACGCGCCCGCATGACCGAGGAGCAGCGCGCATCAACGCCGGTCGTAGATTTCCGGCCTTTCATCATCGCTGACGCAGACACCGGCCACGGCGGGGACGCACAGGTTCGCAACTTGGTGCGGCGCTTCGTGGAGGTCGGTGTGCCCGGCTATCACATTGAAGATCAGAAGCCCGGCGTGAAAAAGTGTGGCCATCAAGGCGGCAAAGTCCTGGTCTCCGAAGACGAGCAAATCAAGCGCTTGAGCGCGGCTCGCTTCCAACTCGACATCATGGGTGTCCCCGGGTTGGTCGTCGCTCGCACCGACGCAGAATCGGCGACGCTGCTCGATGGGCGCAGTGACGAGCGGGATCAGCCCTTCATTCTCGGCGCCTCCAACGTCAACGTGCCCACCTTCAAGGCAGCGTTCTTGGCGCTGCTGCGTCGCTTCCACAGTCGTGGCATCGAGGAGTTGAGCGGGCATGAACTGTACGCCCTCGCGGAAGAGCAATACGTCGCCGCCGAGGCTTGGATCGACAACGCAGGCCTCGGCCCCGTGTTCGAGGAGGCGATGGCCGAGTACGAAAAGCGCGGCAAGACCGGCGTGGATACAGCGCTGGACAAGGTGTTCGATCGCTTGGTGGACGTTTGGCAGGTGGAGGCCGAGGTAAAGACCTTCGGTCGCGCCGTGGCCGACGAAATGCGCTTCCTCGCCAATGAGGGCGTCCACTTCGCCATGACCGAAGAGGAGTGGCTCAAGTTCGCCTCGCGCGCCTCCTTCTACGAGATCTCGCAGAAGGCCAAGGAGATGGGCGTCGATGTGCAATGGGATTGCGAGCACGCCAAGACGCCAGACGGCTACTACCAAGTGCGTGGTGGCATCGACTACGCCATCGCCAAGTCGCTTGGCGTTGCACCCTACGCGGATCTTTTGTGGATGGAGACCAAGACGGCGGATCTCCATGACGCGAAGATCTACGCGGACGCCATTCACGCGGCCTTCCCCGACGCGATGCTCGCTTACAACCTTTCGCCCTCGTTCAACTGGGACACCACCGGCTTGTCTGAGGACGAGATGCGTCGCTTCCCCGAGGAGCTCGGGAAGATGGGCTTCGTCTTCAACTTCATCACCTACGGTGGTCACCAGATCGACGGCCTCGCAGGTGAAGAGTTCGCGCTGGCGTTGCGTGAGGAAGGCATGCTCGCTCTCGCTCGGCTGCAGCGTAAGTTCCGCCTGCTCGAGTCCCCGTACCGCACGCCACAGACGCTGGTCGGTGGGCCGCGCGGTGACGCTGCCTTGATGGCGCTCACCGGTCGGACGTCGACCACCAAGGCGATGGGCAAGGGCTCCACGCAGTTCCAACACACCGTAGTGACCGAAACTCCGCCCAAGCTGCTCGAAGACTGGCTGGAGATCTGGAGCCAGCGTCACGAGATCCCGGGCAAGCTTCGGGTCGCGCTCAAGCCACACAGCGCTGGTTCCGAGCTGCTCGAGCTCGCCATCCTCGGCCCCAATCAAAGCAAAGCGGCCAACGTCATCTTCAACGCCATCCAAGATCGACGCGGACGGCGCATCCTTTCGATTCGCGATCAGAACACCTTCGATCTATCGCTTCGGCGCAAGCGGATGATGACGCTGGCGCAGCTGTTCTTGATCCACCGCTACAAGATCGACTCGGTGCACTACCTGACGCCCACCGAGGACAACAAGCATCAGGCTGAGGGCATGCGCGCACGCGGCCTGTTCAGCAACGTCAACGACGAGGTGGGTGAGATCATCGTCGCGGACGTGAACAAGGAGCGCGTGAAGTCCCTGCTCGAGGCAGACCGCGCTGCGCTCAAAACGCTGGTCGTCGAGACCTGACGCTTAACCCCGCTAACGCGAGGCCCGGCGCGCTACCTGCGTACCAAAGGCCTCGCGAGCGGCGGTGCTCATCACCTCCGCCAGCGTTCGCAAAGCCTCAGCGATCGATGATCGCCTTCTGAACGCGAGCACCAAGGTCCTCCGTGCGCGCGCGTCTTTCAAGTTGCGCGTTGCTACCTCGGCACGCGCTGTTTCGACAGCCACGGCAATGGTCGGCAGCAAGGTAACCCCGGCGCCGGCGCCAACCATCTGCACCAGGGTGGACAGGCTCGTCGCGCGAAACTCATGTTCGGTCACGTCGCTCGCCGAGCAGATTTCAAGCGTTTGACTGCGGAAACAATGACCCTCTTCGAGCAGTAGCAGCTCGTTGCCGGCTAGCTCGTCGAGCGCCATCGCCCCTTTGCCCTTGGCCAAGCGATGCCCTTTGGGCGTGCACAAGACGAACGGATCGATGAAGACAGTGGCGTGGTCGACGAGGCCTAGGTCTGCCTCGAGCGCGAGCAACGCTGCGTCCAGAGCGCCCGCCTCGAGCTGTAGAATCAGGTTCTCGGTCTTGTCCTCGACCCAACGTACAGCGAGCTTGTTGCAGCGCGTGCGCAGGGCCGGAGTGATGGCAGGCAGCAGATACGGCGAGATGGTTGGGATGACGCCAAACGTCAGCGTTCCGTTCAATGGGTCCTTCTGCCGTTGTGCGTCCTCCTCGAGATCCATCGCTTCACGCAAGGTGGCCTGCGCGCGCTTGATCAAGGGTGCTCCCTGCGCGGTGAGCATGACGCCTCGGCGGTCCCGCTCGAACAGCCGTACGCCAAGCCCCTCCTCGAGCTCCTTCAGCTGCGCGCTGAGCGATGGTTGGGAGACGTTAAGCAGCTTGGCTGCCGCGCGAAAGCTCAAGGTCTCGGAGACAGCCACGGCGTACTGCAGTTGCCGCAGCGTGAAGTTATGGAGCCGTAGCAGCCGTTTGGAGGGGACTTCCATATATAGCTATAGGCTATCAGTAGCTTCGTAAGGTTGTCTTGGAAGAATCAAAGCCCAGCCACCATGCTCCTTCTCAGATGCAGGGCGCACCGCCCAAACCAAGGAGTTGCAGCATGTTGACCGTAGGTGATCGGCTTCCCTCTTTCAGTCTTCAATCCGTTGTCAGCCTCGAGCCGCAAAAGGAGTTCACCACCCTCTCCGAGACCAGCTTCCCCAATCGCTGGCTGGTGCTCTTCTTCTGGCCGATGGACTTCACCTTCGTCTGCCCGACCGAGCTCGCTGAGTTCAGCCGCCGCAATCGCGACTTCCAGGACCGCGAAGCGCAGGTGCTCGGCGTGAGCACCGACACGCAGTTCGTCCATCTCGCTTGGCGCAAATCCCATCCGGATCTGACCAACCTCGCTTACCCGATGCTCGCCGACACCAAGCGAGAGCTCTCCACCGCGCTCGGCGTGCTGCACAAGCAGGAGGGAGTTCCGCTGCGTGCGACCTATCTCGTGGACCCAACCGGCGTGATTCGCCACGTCAGCGTCAACGACCTCTCGGTGGGTCGGAATGTGGATGAGACGCTGCGTATCCTAGACGCCTTCCAGACCGACGAGCTCTGCCCGTGCAACTGGAAGAAGGGCGAAGCAACGCTGAAGGGAGGCTGAGATGAGCGCGCTGGAACGCGTGCGGGACGCACTTCCCGAAGAGGCGAAAGACATTCGACTGAACCTTCAGTCCTTGCTTCAAGGAACCACCCTCACGCCCGACCAGCGCTGGGGCGTGGCCCTCGCTGCGGCGATCAGCACCAAGAACGCCGAGCTGATGCGCGCGATGCGTGAGGCTGCACAGTCCGAGACGACGCAAGCCGTCGTTTCGGACGCCATCGCGGCGGCCACGTTGATGGCGATGAACAACGTCTTCTATCGATTCCGCCACCAGATCGGCAAGGAGACCTATGGTGAGCGGCCGGCTCGGCTGCGCATGAATCGGCTGGTGAATCCAGGCTCCAGTCGCGTGAACTTCGAGCTGATGTCGCTCGCCGTCAGCGCCATCAACGGCTGTGAAACCTGCGTGCGAGCGCATGAAAAGGTCGTACTCGAGGGCGGTCTAACCGAGGAGCACGTGCTCGAGGCGGTGAGGATCGCCGCAGTGGTGCAAGCCGCGTCGGTGGGTCTGGCTGCAACGATGCTGCAAGACCCGAGCGCCCTTTAGGGATCGAGCACCAGCCGACCAAAACGCTCAGGAACGTGGAAATTCGGCCGCTTCGTCAAGGTGGGTCGCCAGGCGAGATACTGACGCTCACTCTGGCCCTCCATGCGGTAGACCGCCAACGGCAGCTCGCGGCCTGGCTCGAACAAGCTGGTCAGGTCGCTCGAGTCGAGGCGCAGTTCGATCGTCGCTGTTCGCTTCTCGGCGTCGTGCGTCGAGGCTGACTTCACCTCGGAGCTCCAGTCGACGTTCGAGAGCTTCTTGTCGCGATCGATCTCGAGATCGAGGAAGTGACCAAACGGCCCAACCTCGATCTCGAAGTAGCGCTGCGGCTCGCTCAGCGAGCGACCGAGGAAGAGCTCCACGCAGTCCTCTTCGTAGAGCTTTGCACGCTCGACGTCGGTTGGTCGGGTCTTGTCGCTGAAGAGGCCAGCGTTCGTCAGCTCAAAGCCGGCGTAAAAGGCGTCTTTCGACCAAAGCAGGCGCACTCGTGTGGTCGTGTTGGTGGTGGCTCCACTCCAGTCGGTTGCAAACTCGAACGGCGTGGCTCGTTGCCACGCTGGTTCAGTGAGCGAGCCGTCGAGCTCGATCGTTCCGTCGAGTAACGCGGCGTGTGCGGGCGTAGCTGGGCTCACCGCTGGACCGGCTGCGCCGGCCTCGGCGCGCAACTCGAATGGAGCCATCGAGCGGAAGACGAAGGCCGGGGGCGACTTCACCAGTGCAGTACCGTTGCCCTCGACCACCGTCCGCTCGAAGTCGACGCCAAAGCGCTCGGCGGCCTTGCTGATCAGCGGGGAGGTGTCTCGGCCTTGGAGACCGAGCGCGAGCTTCGAATTCTTCCACGCTCCCAGCGCTTGCGCGCCAACCTGATCCACGCGCACGGCGTTGGTACCTCCGATGGCGAGGGACTTGGGCAGAGGCACGATCAGCTGGAAGCCGTCGCCTTGCGTCATCGGCGTGCCCTCGAGCAGCGTTACGTCCGGCGCTGCGACCTCAAGCACGTCGACCATGCGTTTGGCGAACTTGTCGAGCGCGCCGACGAAGAAGGAGCGGTCTTCAGCGCCCTCTTTGCGTTGCTTGAGGTACTCGCTGAGCTCCTCATGCATGTGGAACTTTTGCCGATGTGCAGGCGAGCCCGAACTGAGCATGACCACGCCTTGCAGCCCCTTGATACCAAGGGAAACTACCGAGAAGCGATGCGCCTTCATCTTGGGGATGTTGATGAAGAGACCACCATTGAGGTGCTCGGCCAGGACCTTGGGAAGAAGCAACGTCGGCACAGCGGTCTTGCCCATGCCGTTCACGCGCACTGGCTTACCAGGCTGGGTTCCTTCCACGTTGAACACGCCGTCGTCACACATGCACACGAGCGGGACGTTCTCTTCTCGGGCGAGGTCTGCGTAGCCCGAGACGTCGACAAGCTTCTTCCAGTAGTCGTGCGGGCCTCCCCAGCCGTCGGCAACGATGATGTTTGTGTGACCGCGCTCACGCAGACAACGAATCACCCCGCGGACGAACTCGGGGTTGGTGATACGACCTTCAACGCCGTTGTCACCGGCGGACTTCTTGGGGTCCTTCAAACTGTCGAAGCCACCGATGTTGGGCTTGAGTAGCACTGGCGTTGCCGCTGATCGCTTCGGTACCACCTGTTCACACAGATCGTGACCGAGCTTGGTTGGGTCATCTCCGGTCAAGGCGATCACCGGCGATAGATCACTCTTGAAGCGGTCGAGATTGCGTTTGCGGAGGGCCGCTCCATCAATGGACCCCTCAACCAACACAGGCTCGTAGTTGCCGGTCTCCGAGGCATGAGACACTACATCCACGCTGGGTGCAGCCGTCGCGCTAGGCAGTGTTGCCGCCGTTTGAGCGTCAGACGTTAGCGGCTCAGCGCTGGGTTCAGAGCTGGGTTCACTCCCGCAGGCGAAAACCAGCAGCGCTGCAACACCCAGGGCCGGGCCGCGTAGCACGTCACTTCTTCTTCGGCTCGTCGCTCGGAATTACTTCAGTCGCGAGCTCATCGTCGTCGTCGTCGTCGTCGTCGTCATCGTCATCGTCATCGTCGTCGTCGTCATCGTCGTCATCGCCTGCTGCTTGCTCGGCGGGCGCTGCGTCGTCGGCTTGCTCGTCGTCGGCGGCATCGCCGTCGTCGTCGGCGGCATCGCCGTCGTCATCGCCTGCTGCTTGCTCGGCGGGCGCTGCGTCGTCGGCTTGCGCGTCGTCCGGTGGTTGCTCGTCGTCCGGTGCTTGTTGCTCGTCCCCTTGACCGGCGGCTGCTGCTTGCTCGGCGGGCGCTGCCTCCGAAGCAGCAACGTCAGGCGCGCTTTCGCCCTCATCGTTGGCTGCTGCTGAGTAAGCGTCTTGTTCCGCTTCCGCGGTGTCGAAGGTCTCTGGGCTCAAGTCGGCTTCACCGGCGAAGGCAGCGGGCGAGAGGTCGACCTCGTGCTCCGCTTCACGGGCGTTGGGAACCGCATCCGGTTCAGACTCGGCCTCGCTCTCTTCCGCGAGGGCCAGTGCGAGACGTTGGGCCGCGTCGGCGATACCGCCAAAGCCCTCCGCATCCAACGACGCTCCACCGACGAGCGCCCCGTCGATGTCAGCCTCGCCAAGCAGACCGGCCGCGTTGTCGGCCTTCACGCTGCCGCCGTAGAGAACGCAGGTCGCCTCAGCCAGCTCCTCACTGACTTCAGCGAGCAGCTCGCGAATCCGACCGTGAACCTGTTGTGCGTCTTGGGGGCTGGCGACACGGCCTGTGCCAATGGCCCACACCGGCTCGTAGGCGACAACCCCAACGCCGGGCGAGGTTGCCAAGAGCCCCATGAAGGCTCGGAGTTGGCGCTCCACCACCGCTAACGTTTGCCCAGCCTCGCGCTCCGCGAGCGTCTCACCAACACAAACGATCGGCCGCAAATCCGCTTCCAGCGCGGCCTTTGTCTTCTCGGCAACGCCTTCGTCGGTCTCACCGAAAAGCTGACGCCGCTCGCTGTGCCCGATGATCACCCAGGTGGCGCCCGCATCGCGCAACATCGGCGCGCTCACCTCACCGGTGAACGCCCCGGAAGACTTCGCGTGGAGGTTCTGCGCTGCAATGCCAACGCCGAACCCTTCGGCCACGTCGATGCTGCCGCGCACCTCCTCGACCTCGTGCGCAACCGCTGCGATGGCCGTGAAGGGCGGTGCAACCACCACGTCTACGCGATCATTGACGCGCGTGCGCTTGGCCACTGCGTTGGCCAACTCGCACGCGTCCCGACCGCCCATGTTCATCTTCCAATTGCCAGCAATGAGCGGCCGTCGGAAGGGGTTCATGAAGCGGTCTCCAGCGCCACCACGCCCGGCAAACGCTTGCCTTCAATCAACTCGAGCGATGCGCCGCCGCCCGTCGAAATGTGGTCTATCTTGGCTGCAACCTCGGCCCCGGCGAGCTTGATCGCCGCGGCGCTGTCCCCGCCGCCAACCACCGTGAAGCCTTCGACAGCAGCGAGCGCCCGAGCCACGTCCAGCGTGCCATCGGAGAAGGCCGGCGTCTCGAACAGGCCCATCGGACCATTCCAGAACACCGTCTTGGCCGAGGCGAGCTCGGCCCGAATCAGGTCGACCGTCTTCGGCCCGATGTCCAACGCCATCGTTTCTTCGGGAACTGCGCCGGCCATCACGACCTGCCCACTCGTTGCGTCGAGCGAGCTCGCGACCTTCACGTCCACGGGCAGCACCAGCTTCACATTGCGTGCGGCTGCCTTCTCAATGATGGTCCGCGCTAGCGCGAGCTTGTCCGACTCGATCAGGCTCTTTTGCATGTTTCGGCCTTGTGCGGCGAGGAAGGTGTTGGCCATCGCGCCGCCGATACAAAGCACCGAGCACTTGCTTAGCAGAGCCTCAACGACCTCGATCTTGTCGCTTACTTTGGCGCCACCGAGGATCGCCACGAACGGCTTCTCCGGGTTGTCCACCACGCGGCTCAGCGCCCGCAGCTCCTTCTCGAGCAAGAAGCCGGCGGCCCGATCACGCACCATCAGCGGCAGTGCATGAACCGAGGCGTGCGCGCGGTGCACGCAGCCGAAGGCGTCATCCACATACGCGTCGCAGAGCTCCGCAAGTTGCCTCGCGAAGCCCTCATCATTGGCCTCCTCCTCGGGATGGAAGCGCAAATTCTCGAGCAGGCAGACCTGCCCTGCGCGCAGATCGTGAATCACCTTCTTCGGACCATCGCCGACGCAGTCCTCCGGAACGTGGACCTCCCAATCGGTGAGCTCGGCCAGGCGCGCTCCGCAGATCTCGAGGCTGAGCCCATCCTTCTTGCCCGGCTTCGGCCGGCCCATGTGGGAAGCGAGAATGACGCGCGCGCCCTTTTCCATCGCAAAGCGAATGGTGGGGAGGGCCTCTTGGATCCGCGCGTCATCCGTGATGGCGCCGGTTTTTTTATCCAGCGGGACGTTGAAATCCACGCGAATGAAGAGACGCTTGTTCTCGAGCCCGCGGCCTTCGTCGGCTGCGGCTAGATCGGCGATGGTTTTCACGCGGACCTCAGAGACCTTTGGCCTTCATCATCAGGGCGAGATCGATCATACGATTCGAGAAGCCCCATTCGTTGTCGTACCAGGCGAAGATCTTGGCGAAGCGATCCCCCAGAACCTGCGTCATCGTTGCGTCGAAGGTGCTCGAAGCGGCGTTGCCAATGTAGTCGTTCGAAACGAGCTGCTCCTCCGTGTAGGCGAGCACGCCCTTCATCGGGCCTGATTCGGCAGCTGCCTTCATCGCCGCGTGGATTGCGTCTTTGGTCAACGTCTTGGTGGTGGTCAGCGTCAGGTCGACGAGGCTCACGTCCACGGTTGGGACGCGAACTGCTTGGCCGTCGAACTTGCCTTTGAGCGCCGGGATGACCTCAGAAAGGGCTTTCGCAGCGCCAGTTGACGAGGGGATCATGCTGACGGCTGCTGCGCGTGCACGACGCAAGTCACCTTTGCGGTGGGGGACGTCGAGGATGTGTTGATCGTTGGTGTACGAATGGATGGTGGTCATCAGCCCGTGCTCGACTCCGAAGTTGTCGAGCATGACCTTGGCGATCGGAGCGAGGCAGTTGGTGGTGCAAGAGCCGCACGAGACGATGCTGTGCGCCTTCGCGTCGTAGGCCTCGTCATTCACGCCCATGACGACCGTCACGTCGTGACCCTTGGCCGGGGCGCTGATGATCACCTTCTTGGCGCCAGCAGCGATATGAGCTGCAGCCTTCTCCTTGTCGGTGAACAGGCCCGTGCATTCGAGCACGATGTCCACTCCCAGCTCTTTCCACGGCAGATCCGCCGGATCTTTGTGGGCGGTGACGCGCACCTCTTGGTCACCGATGCGGATCGAACTCTCGCCAGCCGAGATCGTCGCACCCTTGAACTCCCGGTGGATCGAGTCGTACTTGAGCAGGTGAGCCAAGGTCTTTGGATCGGTGAGATCATTGATCCCAACGAGCTCGAGACCGTCGACTTTGCGCTCCGTGAGAGCGCGAACAATGCAGCGACCGATGCGACCGAAACCGTTAATCGCGACTTTCGTGGCCATGGGGACCTCCTACCGACGCCGTGGTGGTAGTCGCGCCAGGGGTGAGCCGCAAGCCTCGGCGGTCTGTGTCGGTCGGAACTGCGGCCAGGTGAGCTGGAAAGCCCGAGCTGCGAAGGGCTCCCAGCTCTCAGTTTGCGCTTGCTTCAGCGGCCCCGACGGCGCTCGTGGCGCGGCGGTCCGGCCTCGATACGGTCGGCTAGCTTCTCGCGCTGCTCGGCAGTGAGAAGCGGGACCACGACGGCCATGACTTCGAGCATCTTGGCGGGCCCATGCGCGCCATTCGGCGCCGGTAGACTTGCTTTGGCCGAGAAGTCGTCGCCGGCAAAATCGCTGAGCGCCTTTTTGAACTTGGAGCGCATCTCGCTCCGCTTGGCCTCGAAGTCTGCCTCTTGAGGCAGCAGGCCTGCCTGCGCGAGCGCCGTTTGGATCGCCTTTTCCTGAGCGTCGCTTACCTCCAGCTCACGCAACATGAACGTCATTGGGTCGCCTTTCGGTCCGCGCCCCTTTGCGCCTTTGGGACCGTGTTCAGCGTCGTCGTGGTTGGCCTCGTGTTGACGCGCCTTTTCGCTGATAGCGGCGACCAACGATTGCCGCTGGCTTTCATTGAGCAGTGCGTGAAGTCGGTCGAGATCGGCGGTCATCTTCTCGTGCATCGGGGCAGGGCCGGAGGCCTTGAGGCTGGCTACGTCCACCGTGCCTTTGCGGATGGCTGCGGCCAGCTCACGAGCCCTCGCCTCATGGTCCTCTGCGCCTTTGGGCCGGCCAGCTTCGAGCATCCCTTCGATCTCGGTCTTTTGCGCGTCGCTGAGCTCGACCTCCTTGAGCGCCGTTACCAGAAGCATCCCGCCTGGCGGGGGGTGATGGCCGCGGAAGTGCGCCTGCTTGGTCTCGCTGGCAATTTCATCGTCCGCTGACTCAACGTCCTCGTCGACCAGCGACGTTGAAGCGCCGCAGCCCGTAAGAGCGACAAAACTCGCGAAAACCAGCGCCCCAGAGAGTGATCGAACCCAGCTCATTCCAATGACCTCGTGGTTGAATGTTTGCGTGTGACAGCGAACCGAAGTTCGGCGCCGACCCAACCAGTATGGGCCGGCGTGCTGGAAACTGTTTGGCTGCCGTGTGTGCGAAACGTTAGCGATTGTGAAGCGCACCCCAGCGATCCGCCAGTGCACTAGGCTCAAGGGGTGAATGAAGAGCCCACAAGCGTTGTTTACGTTGAGGATGACGAGAAGCTCGGTCGTCTGACCGCAAAGTACCTCGAATCGCACGGCGTACGCGTGCTGCTCGTCGCCGAGCCCAATGAGGGCATCGCAGCGGTCTTGCGTGAGCGACCCGACGTCGTGCTGCTGGATCTGATGCTGCCCGGGATGAGCGGCTTGGAGGTGTGCAAGCGCTTACGAGCGCGCGTTGATACGCCCATCATCATGGTCACGGCTCGCGGCGAAGAGGCCGATCGGGTGCTCGGCTTGGAGGGCGGCGCTGACGACTACATCGCCAAGCCGTTCTCATCGCGTGAGCTGCTCGCGCGCATTCGCGCTCACGCTCGGCGGGCGCGGGGGCGTTCGGGACCGGAAACGACGCTGGTCGAGGCCGGCGCTCTGCGTCTCGACACCTCGGCGCGCACGGCTGTCTTTCGCGGGGAGTCGCTGCAGCTGACGACGTACGAATACGACCTGCTGCGGGTACTCGCCGAGCGCTCGGGCCGCGTCCTTACGCGTGAGCAACTGGTCGAAGCCGTGCGCGGGCGTGCTGACGAAGCCTTCGATCGCAGCATCGACGTTCACATCTCGCATTTGCGACGCAAGCTCGGTGATGATCCAAAGAACCCAACGCTGCTCAAGACCGTGCGCGGCGTGGGCTACCTCTTGTCGGTGGAGCTTTGAGGTGAAGCTCGGGTCGCTGCTCCGGTCCAAACTCGCACTTCGAATCGGGTTGGTTGGCCTCGCGCAAATGTTCATCGTCGCGCTGGGCTTCATCACCCTGATCCGAATCTATCGGCCCGAGCCACCGCAAGGCTTTCCCGCCGCGCCCGGCCCCGGCGGGGCTCCGGCAGCGTGGCCTGGACCGCCAGGTGCACCTCCCGAACTAGGGCCGCCGCTCGTCCCGCCTGAAGCGCGTCCGAGACGATTTCGCCCGCCGCCGATCGACCGCTACCTCGTGCCGTTGGTGCTGGTCGTCGTCGGCACCTCGACGATCTTGCTCGCACGATCGCTGGTGATCCCTCTGAGCAAGGTAACCGAGGCGGCGAAGTCTTTCGGCGCTGGCGAGCTGAGCACTCGGGTGAAGCTAGAACGCAACGACGAGATCGGCGAGGTCGCCAAGGCCTTCGACGACATGGCTGAGCGCGTGACCCTGTTGCTCGCTTCCGAACGCGAGCTGCTCGCCAATGTTTCGCATGAGCTGCGGACGCCTCTCGCGCGGATTCGGGTGGCGCTCGACCTGGCGATCGAAGGCGATGCCGAGATGGCTCGCAGCTCGGCCGCAGATATCGCGGAGGACCTGGACGAGCTCGAGACGTTGATCTCCGATGTGCTGGTTGCTTCTCGTTTGGACCTTGCTGCGCGCGGTTTGACGCAAGGAATCCCGCCCATCAAGCGCGACCCGATCGAGCTAGCCGAGCTGATGAACCACTGCGCCGCACGCTTCAAGCGTGGCCTGGTGGAGCGTGAGCTTCGCCTGAAGGTTCAGGCTGAATTGCCACCAATCCTCGGGGATAGAGGCTTGTTGCGACGCGCGATCGAGAACTTGCTCGAGAACGCGAACAAGTACTCGGAGCCGAGCGCACCCATCACGCTTTCAGCGCGAGAGCATGAGGGCTGCGTCGTGATTGAGGTGGCCGACGAAGGCCTCGGCATTGGTCCCGAGGATCTCAAGCATGTGTTCCGACCGTTCTTCCGCGTCGATCGCAGTCGGACCAAAGCCACGGGCGGACACGGTTTGGGACTCGCGCTGGTGAAGCGCATCGTCGAGAGTCATGGCGGGACGATTGAACTCACGAGCGAAATTGGAAAGGGAACTCAAGCTCAGCTCAAGTTCCCTCTGACCTCTGTTGAGGTCCTCTCCAGCGAGTCAGCAACCAGCTAGCTGTTCTCGGCCAGCTTCCGCTCGAGCGCCTCGATGTGTGCGCGAACCTGCGGGTCAATTTCGCGTTGTGCCTCGATCTTCCGCACTGCGCTCATGACCGTGGTGTGATCTCGGCCGCCGAACGCGCGTCCGAGCTCGGGGAAGCTGCACTTGAGGCGCTGCTTGCACAGGTACATCGCCACGTGACGAGCGAAGGCCACCGTCTTGTGGCGATCCTTGGAGGTGAGGTCGGTGGAGCGGATGTGGAAGTGGTGGCAAACGAGCCGCTGCACGTCGTCCACGCTCATTAGTTGTGGGCGCGTGTTGGTGGTCGCAGACAGCTCGGCCTTGGCGAAGGCGAGGTCCACGCGGCGGCTGGTGAGCGAGCTCTTGGCGGCTAGCCGAATCAGCACGCCCTCGAGCTCGCGCACGTTCGACCGAACGACCTGAGCGAGGTAGAGCGCTACGTCATCGTCCAGGTCGATGCCCTCGAGGCCCGCCTTGTGACGAACGATCGCGACGCGCGTCTCCAGCTCGGGCACCTGAATGTCTGCCACGAGTCCCCAGGAGAACCGCGAGACCAGCCGCTCTTCCATTCGCTCCAGGTTTTGGGGGTACTTGTCGCTGGTGACGACGATCTGGCGGTCTTGGCCGTGGAGCGCATTGAAGGTGTGGAAGAACTCCTCCTGCGTTTGTTCTCGGCCCGCCAAGAATTGAATGTCGTCCACGAGCAGCAGGTCGCACTGCGAGCGGTACCGTGCGCGAAACTCATCCATCCGCTGATGCTGGATGGCATGGATGAACTCGTTGGTGAAGCGCTCGGCCGAGACGTAAACGACGCGCGCGGTGGGCCGCCCCGACAACATGCGATGCGCGATCGCGTGGACGAGGTGGGTCTTGCCTAAGCCGGTGCCACCGCAGATGAACAGCGGGTTGTAGCGTCGGCCACCACCACCTGCGGCCGCGACCGCGGCAGCGTGCGCAAGTTGGTTGGACGGACCAACCACGAAGCTCGAGAAGGTTTGCTTGGGGTTGAGATCCGAAAGGGCCACCGAGTGCGAGGACGCGGCCTGCGGCGCAACGCGCGGCGCCGGACGCACCGAGGGAGGAGGCTGCTGCGACATTCGCATGGGCAAGTTGGACTCGCGTGAGCGCTGGAAGTCCACCGGAGCGGACACGGGCTCCGCTGAGATCGGCCCTTGATCGTGTGCTGCTTGTTCGAGCGCTGCTTCCTCGTTCGCAGCGCGCTGAGCCTCCGCTGCACGGTCCGATTCACGTTCGCTGATGGGGTGAGCCAGCTGAGGATCCAAGATCCATGCAAGTTGGATCGACTTTCCAGTGAGCGCCCTCAAGCGTTGAACCAACGTCGGAAGGAAGTTGGTCTCTACCCACTCTTGAACGAACTCGTTGGTAGCTCGCAGAGAAAGAACTCCATCAGTCAGATCATCAAACTGAACGCACGCGAACCACGTGTTGAACGTGGCCGGAGACAAGCTCCGGGTGAACTCCACCGCGTCAAAAAACGCCTGATGCGAGTCAGCCTTTGAAGTCATCGACACTCACCACACGAGCAGTAGAAGAAAATAGAGATCTCCACAGGGCGTACAGCTCCATCGGCCAGGTCGTAAACCTCTGAATTCATGTACGTATTTGTCATGATGAGGCAGATCGCGTCACTTTGGTTCACAAGTTTTCCACAGGGAAAGACCGACCACCGACCAAGTTTTGGGTTAAACAAGGCCGCTCTCCGCGGTTCATCACGAACGGCGCGGAGTTTCTCCCAGATCTACTTTGGCTGACACAAAAGGCCCCAGACTTCACCAAAGTGAAGCCCAAAAGCGGGGCGAGAATGCTGGGACCGACCCGCGAGGCGAACCGGAATAGGGAGGTACCACCGTCTCCGGTGGGGCGACAAGCCGATCTTTCGGAAACAGGACAAGTGGCCGTAATGATAGTGAAAACCAGCGTGGTACTCAAAATTGAACTAGCGCATCGCGTCGTCCCGTGAGTGGAACCACCATCGCGCTGGGGCTTTGGACTAAATGTCGAGTGATATCTTGTCCTTGAGTGGACAGGCCTCGCCTCCGTTCACATTTCGCTATCGCTGCGCCGTCAAGGATAAATATATGCGTGATTACGGATGGTTAGATCCATGCTTGACGCTGGCGTCCGGCTGGTGGGTCCATCCCGCCCGGCGGCGAGGGGCGCTGACAAGCGTTGGTGACAGGGCGGTGACCGGGGTGTGGAGGCTCGGCCGCATGCCCAACTAATTTGGCCCAAGACGTGGTCGGACGGTACGGGCCCAGGCATGCACTCGACTTTCCGCCTCGAAGCCTTGCGACCCGGCAGCCAGCGTTGCCTTTGGTCCCTTCTGTGGCTGGCGGGAACTGGGGTCTGCGTCACTTCCTCGCTAAGCCTCGAGGCGCAAGAGACAGACAAGAGCCCAATATCAACCGCCGAGGTGCCGCTGCCGTTCGCCTACAATTATGGCGAGACCGACACCACTCGCTCTGGGGGTATGTCGGGGGCGCTGCGCGCGGCTGGCAATGGAACCACGGCCATCTTCGTCAACCCTGCGGGCATGACGCTCACCCGCGTCTATCACATCGAGGCCATCGGTCAGATCACGCCGGAGTTTGGACGCCACGTTTACGGCGGCATGGTGGTGGATTCGATCACCAACAAACTTGCGGGCGGGGTCGCGGTGACCGGCGGCTTTCTCGATGCCTTCTCCGACGAACCAACGGCTGTGGATCGCTCGTGGCTCGATATCCGCCTCGCCCTCGCCTACCCGATTGTCGAGGGGCTCAGCGTCGGACTTGGTGGTCGTTACCTCAAGCTCACCGAAAACGGCGAAGGTCCGCTTGGGATAAGCAAGGTGTCAGGTGGGCTCAAAGACACAGAAGGCGGCGGTCGGCTCTCGATGGTCAACCTCCCAACCTTCGACGCCGGGTTGACCTTCAAGGCAGGCGATCTCTTGGTACTCGGGGTCTCGGGACAGAACCTCACCTTCCCCGATGATGGCGTTCTGCCGACGACCGTCGGCGGCGGTATCGCTGTCGCGCACACCGACTTCACGATCGAGGCCGATGGTGTCGCTGACCTCACTTCTTACGCCTCTCCAACGGCTCGCATCATGGCGGGCGGTGAATACTTGCTCGTGGACCACATCCCGATTCGAGCTGGCTACCGCTTCGATTCGGGAGCGGAGTCCCACCAGATCTCCGCAGGGCTCGGTTACATCGCTTCCGAGTTCATGGTCGAGGCCAGCGTGCGACGTACGATCGTCGGTCCCGATGCGACGGAGATCATCTTCGGCGCAGGCTACTTCCTCGAGTCGAGCGGGCTTACCGGACGGGGCGATGAAAGCAGCTCGGGTTCGAGCTTCTGAAGGCTGCGTGCTTCGCGAGTCGGCGTGTGCGAGACTCGCGCCGTGCTTGGCCTGCTGTGTGAAACAGATCCTCGTTGGGCGGTAGCGGCTGCAAATGATGTGGGGCGCATTCTCGTCGACCACGCTCACTGCGAGATGAAAGCTGCGAGCAACGCGCTCGCTCTATCCACTCGCTGTGTCGACTTTCCAAACGTGCTCGATGGCTTGGTCGCGCTTGCGGAGGAGGAGCTCACGCACTTTCGACAAGTGTTGGCGGAGCTGCGCCGAAGAAACCTCGCGCTCGGACCTCCAGAGGAAGATTGGTACGCGGCCGAGCTGCGACGTCGGTCGTCGAAGGCGCGGGAGCGGCACGACAAAGCTGAGTTCGTGATCACCGATCGGCTGGTGGTCGGAGCGTTGATCGAGGCGCGTTCCTGTGAGAGGTTCAAATTGTTGCGCGACTACTTGAAGGACCAAGATCCATCGCTTTCCGCGTTCTACGGGGAGCTGCTCGCCAGCGAAGCCCGCCACTACCGCACCTTCCTCGATATGGCGCTCGAGGTTTCGGGCGACGCGGCGTACGTCGAGCAGCGTCACCAGGCGATCGCGCAGATTGAAGAGAGCGTCGTCAGAAGTCTGTCGAGCGCGCCGACGATTCACGGTTGAGGAGGCTCTAATGTTCGATTTGTTCGAGCTCGATCGCGAGGTCCGCGAGCTTGCTGCAGCTGAGCGTCAAGCGCGGCGCACGCCGGTGGTCTTGGACGGGGCATGGGACAATGCTCCGCTTATTCCTCGCAAGTTGAGTTCACTGGAGACAGCCAAGGAACTCGATCGCTTGGCCTTGGATCCACTGGCGCGGGGGCTTCGTGATTGGGTGGCCATGTTCGCTGTCGAGCGAGTGACCAAAGATGATCGCGAGGAAGTTCTCGCCGCGTTTGCGGCAACGTATCCCACGCTCGCGGGAGAGGAAGGCTTCGCCAGCGCGCGGCTGGTGCGCGACGTGCTGGCCGAGGGGAAAACGCGTGAGCTCGCGCTGCGAGCGCTACGCACCCGCGGGCGGCAGGTTGGTGATGCGAGCGCTCGTTGGATCGAGCGGCGGCAGGAGGCATTGCGGCGCGCGCGTGTGGCCGTACCTTCCTTGCCCGACCGCCTGGTCGAGTCGAGCAAGGAGATCCAATTGGCCGAGCAGCTGCTCGATAGCCTGCGCACGCTGGGTCGTTCTCCGCGAACCTTCGCCGATGACGTGCGCGTCGCTCTCGCGCGCGAAGCAGGGGACGGTTGGCCAGCCCACCTCACTCCTCGTGGCGTAGCCGAGCTCTTGGGCCCGCTCATGTTCGAGGGCGTTGTCGTTGGTCGGCCGCGCCTGCCTCCTCCTCTCGGCGCATCCTCCTTTGCGATGGCGTTCGCAAACGTTGGTGAGGACCTCGCCTTTCGTGATTGGGACCGCGCGACGCCCTTCACGCTCGCACGTGCCCCAGCCGATCCGCTGATCTATCGACGTGCAGCACTGTTCGGCCTGCTGGTGCTCGAGCCAGCCTTTCACCAAAAGCGACTGGGAATGTCGCGCCAGGCCGCACGCGAGCAAGTGCAAAAGTTGGGACACGCCTTCGCGGCGTGGTTGGCCCAGTCCGCTTTTCGGCTGCTGCTTCTGCCATTGGCGACGACGTCTGGGCGTGACGGTGCCTTCGAGGAGCTGAGCGAGCGCATCTACGGTCGGCCGATGCCAGGAGCCGCGTTCACCACGCTCCCACGGCTCGATCCGGAGGCCGCTGCTCGTTTGACGGGGCTACTGGTTGCGACCACCGACCGAGCCACGTTGCGCGATCGCTTCGATGAAGATTGGTTCGACAACCCCAAGGCTGTGCTCGAGCTCCGTCACGAGAACCACCAGGCGACGCTGGTGCGCAACGAAAGGCCTGCGTCCCCGACCGACGTCGTGGCCACCCTCGCGCGACTGCGCGAGACGCTCGACGGTTGACGTTGTTCCTGTGTACGCTTCAGCCTCGTGAACCGCTACGGCATTCCCATCCAAGATCTTCCAGCGCATTGCTTGGACGCTGCTGACGCGGCCGAGCGAGCTCTCGCACGCACGCTGATCGTTCGTGATGGGCACGCAATCGCGGCGATCGTGCCGATGACGGATTTGGACCGCGTGGACCCGCCCGATCCGGCCGCCAACGGAACAGATCCGCTCCTGGCCCTTGCAGGCATGTGCCGGCATGACGCCTTCGTCGACCTGTTCTCCACAGAACTCGACAAGACCTCTCTTTGGCACCGCGGGCCGCGGTTCCCCTGATGGCGTACCTGCTCGACACTCCCACGGTGGCGGAGGTACTACGCACAGTGCCCTCTCGCGCGCTGATTCGCCGACTCTCAGAGGTGCCCTCGCGAGACCGCTGGACCAGCGTCGTCACCGTGAGCCAGTTGTTGGTCGCTGCCCGCCGGTCGAACCAGGCGAGGGTGATGCAGGACGTGGTTCAGGTGGTGGCGGCGTTGCGAGTTGCCCCCTTTGACTTGGCAGCTGCGCAGGTGTTCGCCAAGTTTCGCTCGGGGCCGGCTGCCGAGATGGAGGCCGACGACGTGATGATCGCAGCAATCGCGCTGGCGTCCAAGTTCACCCTCGTCACGCGACGAACCACGACTTTTGCGATCTTCACGGGGCTCCGCGTCGAAAACTGGTTTGTCTAGCGTTCAGGGGCACGCGGATTCACCAGCGGTTTGAGCTATTTTTGGGCCGGTGAAGCGAGGCCGATTCGAAGGTGTTCCTGTCGTGCGAAAGGCGTGCTACGCCGCGCACGCTCGCAGCCCGGGCCCCTTTCCCCCTAATCCAGTGGCGAACCTACAATCCCTTCAATTGGTTCTTTCAGGCGCCGACGTTAACGTCGACTTCGACCTCTCGGTCGTTGCTCAGATCGCCCTGTTCGGCCTCTTTATTGTGGTTTTGAAGCCGGTCCTTTTCGACCCGCTGTTGAAGCTCTTTGAGGAGCGCGAGAAGCTTACGGACGGGTCGCTTTCGACGGCTCGCGATCTCGATGCCAAGGCGAATGAGCTGCTCAAGCGCTTCGATTCCGAGATCGAGAGCGTTCGGCACGAGGCCGCCGCCGAGCGTGATCGGCTTCGCGCCGAAACAGCCAAGCTCGAGGCAAAGATGCTCGAGGAAGCCAAGGCTGACGCTGCGCGCATCTTGACCGAGGGTCGCGCGCGCATCGAGAAAGAGGTCGCGACTCTGCGAACCGAGCTCGAGGCTTCACGCCCGGCCTTGGCCGAGCAGATCGCTTCCAAGATGATTGGTCGGGAGGTGCGTTCGTGAGGAATAGGTTCTTCCCACTCGCGCTGGCCAGCGCGCTCTCATTCGTCGCATTTGATGCTGGTTCCCAGCCGATGGCACCGCCGCCGGCGGGCCAACCGGGTGGTCCCGCTGCTCAGCCCGGTGGCGCTCCGCGAGGCCCGGGCCAGCCGGGCGCGCAGCCTGGCCAGCCGGGTGCGCAGCCTGGCCAGCCGGGTGCGCAACCCGTCCCTGGGGACCCGGGTCGCATGCCCCAACCGCCGGGCCGTCAACCGCCAAGTCGGCCGCGCGCTCCGGCCGCAGCTCCTCAGCTCCCCCCGGGGCACGTTCCGCTGACTCCCCCTGGAGCCGCTAAGCCTGCTGCGGCGGAAGAGCACGGTGGTGGTGAACATCACTGCGCGGGCCACGGCCCCGAGGACCCGCCGCCACACATCAACTACTACCAGGGTCTTTTCGGCGTAAACAACGAGAAGTCCCAGAGCCCCAGCTTCGTGGACCGGCTCTTGTGGCGCTACCACAACCCGGTTGATGAGTGCGATCCCAAGAACCAAGAGCCCCCGCTGCTCGGCTCGCTGATCAACTTCTTGGTCGTGGTGATGGTGCTCGTGCGTTTCGGTAAGAAGCCCGTGATGGAGGGCCTGGCCGCACGCAAAAAGACGATCATGCAGAACATCGATCAAGCGACCGCACTGCGGAAAGACGCGGAGAAGCGCTTGGCCGACTACAAGAAGAAGCTCGCTCGCATCGAGGAGCGCCGCGCAGAGTTGCATCAAGAGTCGCGCGCTGCCTGGGAAACCGAGAAGGCTCGCATCTTGGCCGAAGCAACCGAGAAAGCCTCGCGCTTGCGCAAAGACGCTGAGTTCCGCGTCTCCCAGGAGCTGAAGCAAGCTGAATCGGACCTCATGGTGCAGGCTGTGGACGGCGCGGTCCTGGCTGCCGAGCAGTTGATTCGGAGCCGGATCGAGGAGCGCGACCAACGGCGCTTGGCTGATGAATTCGCCGCTTCACTCGGGCGTGTACTTTCTGCCAAGAGCGCACAAGCCACTTCGGGAGGTGCTTCATGAGCTATGACGGCATCGGACGGCGCTACGCTCGAGCGATCTTCGAGCTTGGCAAGGAAGAGAATTCGCTTGCCGCGCTAGCGACCCAGTTCGGCGATTTTGCGGCGACGTATGAGTCCAGCGAAGAGCTGATCAGCGTGCTCAGCAACCCGCTGGTGGAGCAACACGCTCGTGAGGCGATCGTGACCGACGTCGCCAAACGCCTCGGCGCAAACACGCTGACGCTCAAGGCTCTGAAGTTGATCAACAAGCAGCGCCGGCTGCGCGCCATCCCGGACATCGCGCGGCACCTGGCCCGCATGGTGGACGAGGACTCGAAGGTTATTCGAGCACACGCCACCACCGCCGGCGCGGTCTCCCCGAGCTACCTCGACAAGCTAAAGAGCGAGATCGAGAAGGCCACTGGGAGTCGCGTCGTCCTGACTCACTCGGTGGATCCCGCCTTGATTGGCGGAGTCATCACCACCATCGGCGACCGCGTCGTTGATGGCAGCCTCCGTTCGCGCCTCGCCTCCTTCCGAGAAGGCGCTCGTCCCAGCGCATAGTTCGCGCTGTTCAAAGTTTTCGATAAGTCCCAACCCACGAGAAAGTCCGATGCAGCTTCGAGCCGAAGAAATCTCGCAGATCATCAAAAAGCAGATTCAGAACATCGACAACGCGGCGAGCGTGTCGGAGACAGGCACCGTCCTCACCGTAGGTGACGGTATCGCGCGCGTGCATGGCCTCGCTGGCGTCATGGCAGGCGAGCTGGTTGAACTGACTGCAGCCGATGGCAACGCCCTCTACGGTCTCGTGCTCAATCTCGAGCAAGACAACGTAGGTTGCGCGTTCTTCGGCGATACGAGCCTCGTCAAGGAAGGCGACATCGTCAAGCGAACGAACCGCATCATGGAGGTTTCGGTCGGTGAAGCCGTCGTCGGTCGCGTGGTGAACGCGCTGGGCCAGCCCATTGACGGCAAGGGTCCCATCGACACGCCGCACCGTCGCCGCGTCGAGATGAAGGCTCCCGGCATCATTCGCCGCCAGCCGGTGACCGAGCCGATGCAGACGGGTCTCAAGGCCATCGACGCGATGATTCCGATCGGCCGAGGTCAGCGCGAGCTCATCATCGGTGACCGTCAGACGGGCAAGACCGCCGTCGCCGTCGACACGATCATCAACCAAAAGGGTCAGAACGTAATCTGCGTCTACGTCGCCATCGGCCAGAAGCAGTCCACGGTGCGCCAGGTCGTCGATCGCCTCGAGTCGTTCGGCGCGATGGAGTACACCATCGTGGTCGCCGCGACCGCGAGCGACTCGGCACCGCTCCAGTTCATCTCGCCGTACACCGGCGTTACGCTGGCTGAGTACTTCCGAGACACCGGGCGTCACGCGCTCTGCATCTACGACGACTTGTCGAAGCAGGCCGTAGCCTACCGCCAGTTGTCCTTGCTTCTGCGTCGTCCGCCGGGTCGTGAGGAGTACCCCGGTGACGTCTTCTACCTCCACTCCCGTTTGCTCGAGCGAGCGGCGAAGATGGCGAAGATCTATTACGTGGTGAAGAAGGGCGCGACGGTTCCTTCGGGAGACGACAACTTCCGGGGCGAGGACGGCAAGGCGCACTTCGGCGTTCTCGGCCACGAGGCCGCTGAAGCCAGCCTGAAGAAGCTTGGCTCTGACTACGAGATCAAGATTGACCCTTACTCAGGCGGTTCTCTCACGGCTCTGCCGATCATTGAGACGCAGGCAGGTGACGTCTCGGCCTACATCCCGACCAACGTGATCTCGATCACCGACGGTCAGATCTTCCTCGAATCCGATCTGTTCTTCTCCGGCGTTCGTCCGGCTATCAACGTCGGTATCTCGGTTAGCCGCGTCGGTGGCAACGCTCAGATACAAGCGATGAAGGGCGTCGCAGGAACGCTACGTCTCGATCTCGCGCAGTATCGCGCTATGGCTGCCTTCGCGCAGTTCGCCAGCGATCTCGATGCCCGTACGCGAGCCCAGCTCGACCGCGGCGCTCGCTTGGTCGAGATCCTCAAGCAGGGTCAGTTCGTTCCGCTGGCGGTCGAGAAGCAAATTCTCATCATCTACGCCGGAACCAACGGCTTCTTGGATGACCTCCCGGTCCCGGTGCTCTTGCGCTTTGAGTCGGAATTCAACGCCTTCGTCGAGCAGAAGTACCCGGAGATCTTCTCGACCATCCGCGAGAAGAAGGCGATCGACGAGGAGCTGAAGAAGACCATCGCCAAGGCGGTGGAAGACTTCAAAGCGAACAAGTTCGTCCTCGACGAGAAGAAGGCCGGCGCAAAGTCCTCCGAAGGGAAGAGCGACAAGGCCAAAGGCGAGAAGAAGAAGGGCAAGTAGCTCGTGGCCTCGCTCAAAGCCATTCGCAAGAGTATCTCCAGCGTCAAATCGACGCAGAAGATCACCCGAGCCATGAAGATGGTGGCTGGTGCGCGGCTCAATCGCGCCCAGCTACGTATCACCGAGCTCCGGCCCTACGCGCTCCGCACGCAGGAAGTGCTGAGCGAGATTGTCTCGCGCACCCGCGAGATGGCAGACAACGAGGAGAGCCCGGCAGCCGCCGCGGACCTCCTCCACCCGCTCTTGGCACGTCGCGAAGAGAAGCGCGTGCTGATGTTGGTGCTCACGAGCGACCGCGGCCTTTGCGGTGCGTTCAACGCCAACATCAACAAGACTGCCGAGCGCGAGTACAAGAGCCGTACCGAGAAGGGCCAAGAGGTCAAGGTCATCGTCGTCGGTCGTAAAGGCCGTGACTACTTGCAGCGGCGAGACGTTCCCCTCGAGTACATACCGAACGTTTGGGACAAGCTCACCTTCAACACCGCCAAGGACCTTGGCAAGAAGGTCCTCCAGCCGTTCCTGACCGACAAGGTGGACGCCATCTACGTCGTCTACAACGAGTTCAAGAGCGCCATGACCCAGAAGGTCGTCGCAGAGCAGCTCGTGCCCGTGCCGTCGACGGAGGACACAGATGGCGTCAGTGCCGGGGAGTTCATCTTCGAGCCGAGCCGCCCAGTGTTGCTCGACCATCTCGCGCCGCTCTACATCGACGTATCGATCATGCGCGCGCTTTACGAGTCGCAAGCCAGCGAGCTTGGGGCGCGTATGACGGCGATGGACTCTGCGACCAAGAACGCTACCGAGATGATCGACAAGCTGACGCTCCAGTACAACAAGGCGCGCCAAGCAGCGATCACCAAGGAGCTCATGGAGATCATCGGCGGTAGCGAGGCGATCAAAGACTGATCGCTTTCTTGCTCTCATCGGAGCCACCGCGTTGGTTGGCTCCGCGCCGCCACCAACGAGCCTCGCAACGTGCTTCTCGAAATCAATCCACAACACCCCGAGCCTCGTAAAGTGCGCCAAGCACTCGAGGTTTTGGAACGCGGCGGACTCATCGCCTACCCGACCGACACGGTTTACGGGCTCGGTTGCGACCTAATGAACAAGGGCGCGATCGAGCGGCTGTATCAGATGAAGTCGATGCAGAAGGCTAAGAGCCTCGCGTTCATCTGCCATGACTTGGGTGACATCGCGAAGTACGCGGTGGTTGATAACTGGGCTTACCGAATTCTAAAGCGCTTCTTACCCGGCCCGTATTGCTTCATCCTCCCGGCCACTCGCGAGGTGCCCAAGATGGTCCTGTCGAAGCAGAAGACCGTGGGTATCCGCGTACCGAACCACCCCGTGGTTACAACCCTGGCACGAGAGCTTGGGCGCCCGATCATTTCGAGCACCGCTAATGCTCCGGGCGAAGAGGCCTTCATCGATCCGGCCGAGCTGCGTGACTTCTTTCACGGGCTTGACCTCGTGCTCGACGGCGGAGCCTGCGGCGTGGACCCAACGACTGTTGTGGACCTATCGAATGGCCACGTCGAGATCGTGCGTGAGGGTGCAGGGCCGATCGACGACCTGGTGGGATGATGAGCAAGAGCGTCTACGACTTCGTCGTGGTTGGCGGTGGCTCATCGGGGTGTGCGGCAGCTGGTGAGCTTGCAGCTAGAGGCTTCTCGGTAGCGCTGCTCGAGGTTGGTGACGCAGCGGAGAGCCATCCCGAGTCGCTTCGTGCAGATGGTTACAAAGAGGCCTTCATCAACGACGCTTTGATGCATGAGCGCTTCACCACGCGGCAAAGTGAATGTGGTGGCAGGCGTCTCTTCGCTGGCACTGGTCGTGGCGTTGGCGGTAGCGGATCGATCAACGCCATGGTGTACACGCGCGGTTCGCGTGAGGACTATGAAGCGTTCGGTGACGGTTGGCGCTGGCCCGACGTCGTCCCGCACTTCGAGGACCTCGAGCAGCGTCTCGAGCCTCGGCGCCGTGCCCCGACTGAGTTCAATGAAGCCTGCATCAGCGCGGCCGAAGAACAGGGCTTTCGACGCAAGGCGGACCTCAACGATGGGGACCTCAGCGGGGTGCTCGGCTACGAGTGGATGAACTTCAAAGGGGAGCAGCGCCGCAATTCCTACGTTGCCTTCATTCGTGATCCGCGCCCCGCCAACCTGCAGCTGTTCACGGGTGTTGAAGCTACGCGGCTCGAATTTGAGGCGGGCGCCACTCCTCGCGCGGTTGGGGTTCACGTGAAAAGTAAAGAAGGGCCGGCCTTCTTCGAGGCACGACATGAAGTGCTGCTCTGCCTCGGCGCGCTTACCACGCCTGTCTTGTTGCTGCGCTCAGGCGTTGGTCCACGAACGGAACTTCGAGGGCTGGGCATCACCTCGGTGGCGGATGCGCCCTCGGTCGGCCGCAACCTTCACGACCACCCCAACGTGACCCTGTTTTTTCGCGGCAACGCGGACCTCGATGCGGCCTACCCGCAGCTCTATGGCTTCCATCGCATGGCAGACGGCAAAGGGTCTTCGGACTGTTGCTTCGTCTTCTATCCCGCGCGCTCCTCCTTCCGCGAGGGCCTGATTCGAATGTTGCCGGCGATGTTGCTCCCCGGCGATCAAGGGCCGAAGAAGCGCCTATTGCGCGGCTCGATCGAGACGCTGTTCAAGAGCCGCCTGGTGAACAATTTCGTCGAGCGGATGTGGGGCATCGTGGTGATTCTCGGCAAGCCGAAGAGCCGTGGCACTGTGCGGCTTGGCTCGGCCGATCCTGAGGCCGCCGTGCATATTGACCCCGCCTACCTCACGCACCCAGAGGACGTCGCCATCCTGCTGCGCGGCATCGACAAGGCGCGCCAAATTGCGGCCTCCTCGGCCATGGGCGCCTATCGCGGTGGAGAGTTGATTCCGGGGCCGCTCGGTCGGATCGGAAAAGACCAAGCTGCCGCCGACCGCGAGTTCTTGCGACAGAACCTGATGACCACCTACCACTACGCCGGCACCGCCCGGCTCGGGGATGACGCGGATGCAGTCGTGGATCGGCGCCTGTTGGTGAAGAGCGTACGTGGCCTCCGCATCGCCGACGCCTCGGTGATCCCGGAGACCCCAGTGTCAGCGCTCAACGCGCCGAGCATGATGATCGGTCTGCGTGCAGCGAAGTTCGCCGCTGAAGATCACTCAACCGAGCGCTGATGCGACGCGTGGTCGCGCTTGAGCTCCCTGCGCGCTTTGGCGACCCCGATGCCGTCCTGAGCGGATTGGCGACGACGTTGAGCGACCACGCGGGCGACCTCGTGCTCCTGCCTGAGTGCGCAATGACCGGCTACCTCGATGCCGCCGGTCATTGCGACCTGCGACCCTTCGCCGAGCCAGCCGTCAGCCTCGGTGAGGACCTCTCACGACGACCGCCACACACGCTCGCGGCGCGGCTCGCTGACCTCGCTTCGCAGCAGCAGGTTCACCTCGTCGCTCCGTTGATTGAGCAAACGCCGAACGGCTTTTACAATTCGATGATCGGCGTGACCCCCGATCGAACCGTGTTCGTTCACTACCGCAAGCGGCACCCTTGGTTTCCAGAGCGCTGGGCAACCCCGGGAGCGCTTCCGTACGGCAGCTTCGAGCTTTTCGGTGCACGCTTCCTCTTGGCCATCTGCTTCGACGTGCATTTTCTTGCCGCAGAGGCAGGCGCCCTTTTGCGCGATGCGGACGTGTTGCTCTTTCCAAGCGCGTGGGTGGATGACGGCCGAGCCGATCTTCGCGGGCCCATCTTTCGCACGTTGGCCGCTGACCACAACGTGACGATCGTGAACGCCAATTGGGGCCCGGGCGTACCGGCCCTTCGCGGTCAAGGTCGCTCGCGTGTCGTCACGCCTCAGGGCACGAGCCGCTTCGCTGACCCTGACTCCGCGCTGGTCCTCGAACTGTAGCTACTGCGCGGGTTCAACAGGCGCGCTGGGCGGTGCCTCATCGACGACGGGCTTTTCAGCCTCCGGCGGAACCTCTTCGACCGGCTTGGCCGACTCCGTGGGCTCCGTTCCCGTGAGGAACACTTCATCGAGCGTGTCCTCTTGTTCGGGCAGCGGGAGCAAGCCAGAGGCCGGATCAATGCGCGTCCGGCTCACACCGGTGGGCGCAGGAAACTGCGTTGACGGCTTTCCTTGGTGGGCCGCGCGCATGAACGACACAAACACAGGCAGTGATGTCGTCGCACCGGATTCCCCAGCTCCCAGCGGCACATGATCGTCGAAGCCCGTCCACACCGTGCAGGCAATGTCGGTAGAGTAGCCGGCGAACCAAGCGTCGCGTGCCTCATTCGAAGTGCCGGTCTTGCCAGCGATGGGCCGTCGCAAGACCTTCGCGGCGCGACCTGTACCGTCGGTCACGACGCTCTCGAGCAAGTCGGTCACGACGTAGGCCTCGGCGGGCTCGAGCACGCGCTTTCGCTCCGATTCAGCCAGCGGAACCTCGTGACCATCCGGCCCAACGATCTTGGCGATCAGGCGCGGCGTCTTCGCCTCGCCCATCCCAGCGAGGCTTGCGTATGCTGCTGCGAGTTCACGCGGGCTCACTTCGTAGGCCCCAAGGGCGAGAGACGGCGTGGCTCCCAAGTCGGACTCGATCCCGAGCTCGGTCGCTAAGCTGACGACCTCCGCCGGTCCGACCTGCCCGATCAACCACGCGGCCGAGGTGTTGACGCTGCGCGAAAGCACGTCGCGCATTCGCTTGGGGCTCCCTGCGGCGAGGGGGTCGTGGTTCTTGGGGCGATAGCCGTTGAGGGCCGCTGGATCCGTCGGGAGCAATGACGCAGCCGTGAACTTGCGGCTGCGGATCGCCTGGGCATAGACGAACGGTTTGAAGGAAGAGCCTGGCTGCCGCTTGGATTGGCTCGCGCGGTCCAAGGTTGCACGAGCACCTTCATAGCTCCCCGCGATGGCCAGTATGTCGCGCGATGCGACGTCGATCGCGACGATTGCTCCTTGCGCCCCGAGCTCCAATTTGAGTGGCAGCAGCGTGGCAGGATCCTTCGGGTCCGACTCACCAAGCACGCTCACGCGCACCGGCGTCCCCAGTTCAGCAAACTTCGAGGCGACGAGCTTCTGCGGATTGTAGCGCTCCGCAGACGAGAGGTTGACTCGCCCTTTGCGTTTGCCCACGCGCACAAACAGCTCGTTCTTCGTGTCGTCGGCGCCCGTAACTTCACCAAGGAAGATCTTGTTCTTCTCGCTGGTCGGGTCCCCTTCGTAGAGCGGTGGCAATTTTTTCGGCTTCTTCAACGGCGCTACGTTCTTCTGCCGCTTGTCAAAGCCGTCCAAGCCATCGCGAAGGGCGCGGCGCGCCTCGATCTGAAGTTTGGGATCGATCGTCGTCTCGATCGTGTAGCCGCCTTTGGCTGCATCCGGGCCGAGCTTGCCTTTCAACAGCGCCAGGGCCTCCGCAACGACCTCGGGAGCCAGCTCGTGTACATCGCTCGCCGAGCTGCTCAGAACGACCGGCTCTCGTTGCGCCTCATCGGCGATCTCTTGCTTTGCGAATCCCTTGTCGACCATCTGTCGCAAGATGAACTCGCGACGTGAGAGCGAGCGATCGAGGTGCTCGCGAGGAGAGTAGATCGACGGCCCCTTCGGAATGCCAGCGAGGATTGTGGCTTCTCCGAGCGAGAGCTCCGCGATGCCTTTGCCAAAGTAGTAGCGCGCAGCTTCTTCGACGCCGTAGCGCCCATGGCCGAAGTAGATGTGGTTTAGGTAGAGTTCGAGGATCTCGTCCTTGCTCAGTTCCTGCTCAATTTTCCTCGAGAGAATGACCTCCTTGATCTTTCGCTCGTAGGTCTTCTCCTGCGTTAGGAGCACGTTCTTGACCACTTGTTGCGTGATGGTGCTCGCCCCTTGGCGCGAACTCTGGGAACGCAGATTGACCAAGATGGCTCGCAACATGCCGGGGTAGTCAAGCCCCTCGTGCTCATAGAAGCTGGCGTCTTCAGCGGCGAGGAAGGCGAGCTTCACGTGGGGCGGCACCGCGTCGAGCTTCACGACCGTCCGGCGCTCGACAAAGTGCTCGCCTAGGAGGGTGCCGTCTCGAGCCAGTACGCGCGTTACTTGAGGAGGCGAGTAGCGTTTCAGCTCCACCGTGGTGGGCAGGTCACGCTCATAACGACGCACCGCCATGGCTACGGCTGTCATGGCCGCACCGCCGAGCATCAAGAGCAGAACCGTGAGCCGAACAATCCAAAGAAGCACCCGTCGCCGCGGCTTCTTGGCGCCATCAGGGTTGGGTTTATCAGCCATCCTCGGTTCCCCCTTCACAACGCCCGAAGCCGGGGACTGTGTTCCCGCCTTTTGGTGGCTTCCTAAGGTCGCTGCGTGAGCAGGATCACCAGGGTGGTCAAGCCAACGCCGATTAACAGGCAGGCAACGGCGACGACCAACAGCGTCAGCATGTTCACACCGCGCTTTTGCGCGGCTTGTGGCGGCCCAGGCTGTGCACCGGGTGAGCTTGCAGGTCCCATCGAGGGGGCTGTCGGGGCCATTGGCGTCGGCGTCCCAAGCTGGGTCGGAGGAATGTGTCGCAGAGTGCCTGACGAGCCAAGCGGAAGGGGACGAACGCCAGGGCCGGAAGGCGGCGGAGCCGCGATGGGTGGCGCAACAGGCTGAAACGGACCAAGCAACCCAGCGCTCATCTTGATGGTCTTGGCCGTCTCGAGTGAAGAAGCTGGTCGACCGAATTGTTGCCCGGCGTCGCTCACAGTCGGCTCCGCCCCAAAAGGGCCACCGTGCTCAAACGGTCGCAAGGCTTCGGCAAACTCCGTCGCCGAGCCAAACCGATGCTCGGGGGACTTTTGCAACGCCTTCATGATTACCTCGGAGAGCCCCCTCGGAAACTGCTTCCCTGGGATGCGCTCTGAGAGCGGAATGGGTGGCTTGGTCACGTGGAGCTGAATGAACTCCATCGGAGTCTTCGCGTCGTACGGCAGCTTGCCGGTCAGCATCTCGTAAAGAATGGTCGCCAGCGAGTAGAGATCGCTGCGTGCGTCTAGCTTTTTGCCCTGAGCCTGCTCCGGCGACATGAACTCGGGCGTGCCAAACACCATGCCCTCTTGCGTCAGCATGATGCTCCCAGGCCTGAGCTCGCGCTCGGTCACTTTGGCCAGACCGAAGTCGAGAACCTTGGCGTAGTCCTTCATGCCGCCGTTGGTGGAGAGGAAGATGTTCTCCGGCTTCAGATCGCGGTGGATGATGCCTTGGGTGTGGGCCTCTTGCAGCGCTCCGCAAACCTGCACCAAAATAGGCACCGAGCGCTCGATGCTCAGCGGGCCTTCTCGACGGACAACCTGATTGAGGTTTCTGCCTTCGAGATACTCCATCACGATGTAGAGCGAGCCGTCGTCGAGTTCGCCGAAGAGAAAGACTTTGACCGTGTTGGGATGGGTCAAGTGACTCATCGCCCGGGCCTCGCGTCGAAAGCGAGCGGCGAGGTCTTTGCGATTCGTGAGCTTGGGATGAAGGATCTTCACCGCCACGAGCCGATTCATCGCGTGTTGGGCGGCGCGGTAAACCGAGCCCATTCCGCCCGAGCCGATCTTCTTCTCGATCGTGAATTGGCCTTCTACGATTGAGCGGCCGATGTTCGGATCGGGTTGAGCCTGGGCAGTCGACATAGGGCGAAATACAAGCCTTCGAACGCGCAGCAGGACGCGCAAAAGGGCCCGGGTTGGGCTCCAAGGCTAGCCGAGCGCCGTGCTCACGCGTGAAAAATGTTTCACTGCTACCCTAAGGGCGTGCAAACCGACTCGGGAAAGCCAACCATTCTTCAGAGTTCAGCCCTGCTCAAAGCAGGGTTCCGGCACGCCTTCTTCACGCGGCATGGTGGGGTTAGCGAGGGGCCTTTTGGGTCATTAAACCTCGCGTCAAACACTGGCGACGAGCTGGCCAACGTCTCTGCCAATCGACGGATCGCAGAAAAGGCCCTCGGTCTTGCTGCCGACAAACTGTACTTCCTCAGTCAGGTGCACGGTGTTCACTCGGTCGAGCTGCTCGGCGGCGAGGCGTTCCAACAGGTGGTGCGCATCGAGGGGGACGCGACGTTGACCGGCCTCGCCGAGGTTGGCTGCGGCGTACGCAGCGCTGATTGCGGCACGATCCTGGTCGGTGACGAACGGAGCGGCCGCGTGGCTGCGATTCACGCAGGTTGGCGTGGCGTCGTGCTCGGGGTCATCGAAACGGCCATTCAGGCGTTGCGCGCCAACCGACCGTCTCAGCTCATCGCCGCGCTGGGGCCGCACATCCAGCGCTGTTGCTTCGAGGTCGGCGATGACGTCGCGCAGCAGCTTGCGGCCTGTAGTTCGCTTGGCCAGGCCGTCGTGGATCGTTCACGTGCTCGGCCGCACGTCGATCTTCGCCGGTTGATGCGCAGCAAGCTCGAAGCTCTCGACGTGCAAACCATCGAGGATGTTGGAGGTTGCACTGTGTGTGAACCGAGCCTGTACTTCTCCTTCCGACGTGACGGGCAAGCGAGCGGACGGCTGCTTTCAGCCATCGTCGCTAGAAACTGAAGTTCTTGGAGGTACACCTCCAACGCAAAGAGCGACCCTCGCGAGTCGCCCCTTGCAACGTCCGATTTATCGGAACTCTCTTCAGGCGTTGGCTTGCGCCTTGCCGCCCTTCTTTTTGGCTTTGGCTTTGGCTTTCGGCTGGGCCTTTGCGGCCACCTTGGCGCCGTTGCTGCTGCCGTTCACGGCGGTGGCGCTCGGTCGCGAAAGGTCATCCGCCATCTTGGCTGCGCGTACCGTCTTCTCCCAGCTGAAATCGCTGCGGCCGAAGTGACCGTACGCTGCGGTCGCGTAGTAACCGGGTCGCAGTAGATCGAGCTCTTCAATCAAGGCCTTCGGACGCATGTCGAAGTTCTGGAGGATGTAGCGCTCGAGTACCTCATCAGCGATCCGACCCGTGCCGAAGGTGTTGATGTAAACGCCGACTGGCTGGGCCACGCCAATGGCGTAAGCGATTTGAACCTCACAACGCTGGGCGAGCTTGGCGGCCACGACGTTCTTGGCGACGTAGCGAGCGTAATAACAAGCCGAGCGGTCAACCTTGGACGGGTCTTTGCCGCTGAAGGCACCGCCGCCGTGTCGACCCATACCACCGTAGGTGTCCACGATGATCTTGCGGCCGGTGAGGCCGGCGTCACCGTTTGGCCCACCAATGACGAAGCGACCTGTCGGATTCACGTAGATCTTGGTGTTCTTGTCCATCAGCTTGGCCGGGATCACCTTGTTGATCACGAGCTCACGCATGGCGTCGGAGATGGTCTTATGTTTCACCGACTCGGCGTGCTGCGTCGAGAGGACGACGGTCGCAACGCGAGCCACCGTGTGCCCGTCGTACTCGACCGTGACCTGCGTCTTACCGTCCGGGCGTAGCCAATCCACCTGGCGCTTCTTGCGCACGTCGGTCAGCTTCCTTGCGAGCTGGTGGGCGAAAGTGATTGGCGCCGGCATCAGCTCATTGGTCTCGTCGGTGGCGTAGCCGAACATCAGGCCCTGGTCACCAGCGCCCTGCTCCTTGTAGAGCCCTGAACCCTCGGTCACGCCCTGCGCGATATCAGGTGACTGCTGCTCGATCGCCGTGAGCACTGCGCAGGTGCTGCCGTCGAAGCCCATCGATGAGTCGGTGTAGCCGATGTCCCGAATCGTGTTTCGGATGACAGCCGGGTAGTCAACGATCGCCGACGTGGTGATCTCACCAGCTACGATCGCATAGCCCGTCTTGACCATCGTTTCGCAGGCGACGCGAGCCTTCGGATCCGAGGTGAGGATAGTGTCGAGGATGGCGTCCGAGATCTTGTCGCAGACCTTGTCCGGGTGACCTTCGGTGACGGACTCAGAAGTAAATTGATAGCGTCGCATTCGAGGGGGCCTCTCTAAAATTGAACCCAACCGTCTAGGCGGCTGCTCATTCGGGGTCAACCATCGAAGCGAACGGCTCGCCAAGAAAACGGATTCTCGGCTTGCATGTGAGCCAAAGCTCGAAAGCCTCAGGTTCGGTCGAGGAGGCGACGATCCAAAAGCGCGAAGGGCCAGTCTCTCGACCGGCCCTCCACTGGGATCCTTCGGGTGAATTAGCGCTTACAGGCCGCCAGCAGCCTCGATCGCCTTTACCAGGTCCGCAGAGAACGTACCTTGCGCGAGACGCTCCCGAACCTGCTTGAAGGTTGAGGTAAACGCCTCTTTGCCGCTGGAATCGAGATCGTACGTCTTCAACTTGCCGGACAGGCGAGTGAACGCTGCCTTGTCGGCTTCCTTGATCTTCTCGGTCAGGGCGCCAGCTGCGAGCTTGCCTGTGGACTGAACCAGCTCCCGCATATCGCCGGGAAGTGCATCAAGCCGCTTCGAGTTGATGACGATGGCGCCGATGGCTGCACCAGTAACCTCGTTGCCCATCGAGTTGAGTTGCCCCGCCCACTGCAGCTGCTCGACTGCGAGTGCCGGTGCAATCACGGTATCCACGGCGCCTGTCTTGAGGTTCGGCAGAACCTCGGGAACGTTCAGACCAACCGGCGTCGCACCAATGATTTGGTAGGTGATCGGCGCGATCATGTCGTCCTTCCACATGTACGGTTTGCGGCTCTTCAGGTCCGAGGGCTTCATCACGGTCGAGCCATCACCCTTGGTGAAAACATGGGCCAAACCCACGAAACCCCAGCCGAGGTTGGCGGCGCCGGCATCTCGAAGGCCCTTGTTGAACTCGTCACCCTTGGCCGCCAACGCCTTATCCACCTTGCTCCAGTCGGTGAGCACGCCGGGCATCTGCATGGCAACAGTGGGCTTGTAGTACTTGCTCAAGCCGACGGCGGTCATGGCGGCACCGTCGAGCTGGCCGGCCTTGATCTTTCCGACCATGGCGCCTTCATCTCCGGCGGAACCGTTGTAGTCGAACACTAACTCGAGCTTGCCATCACTCTTCTTTGCGACGGCCTTCTCCCAAACCTGGAAGACCTGGCCCCACACGCTTTGCTTGGGAGCAAGCGTGGCAAACTTGAGAGTTTCAGCCGAGGCTTCTTGAGAGGCACGAACCGTTACGGCCAATACACCGAGGCCTGTGACGAGCGTTTTCACGAACTTCATGGACAATCACCCTCCGTTCCCAACGGCTCCGCTATAGCGGAGCCAGCGCCCTGTGGGTAGGGCGCCTTTTCAATTTAATCCGCGCAGCTCACCCGCGCGGATCTGTGAATTGCCACCGCTCCGCGGAGACCGCAGGCGGTGGATCGAGTCAGCGCTTGGACGACCCAGGTGCGCCGAGCAAACAAGGCTTCCAAAGCGACGGCCCGGAGCCAGCCATAAGAGACTGCTGCGACGGGTCAGACGAGCGGGGCGTGGTCTTATTCAGCGGCGCGATTTCGGGTAACGGGCAGTGTTGCGAACCAGCACCTCCGAGGTTGGCCCTCGAGTCGCGGTTTTCGAGGAAATGGCTCGGGATGCGGAGAGCGTGGTGATGTCGAAGCCGCGGTAAAGCTGGTGCACAGCCTCGGCGTTGCTGTTCGAAAGGGCAAGTAGACAGCCGCGTCGGTCCAGCTCGCGAAACACTTCTGCCAATCGGATCTGTTCGTCTGAACCGAAGTGTCCATTTGAGTAGGCCGCAAAGTTCGAAGTAGGGCTGATCGGCACGTAGGGCGGGTCCAAGTAGATGACGTCTCCGGGCTCAGCCACGCGCAGAAGGTGCTCAAACGAGCGGTTCTCCACCGAAACGCCGGCCAGCGCACGAGCCGCAGCGCGGAGTCTCGCTTCGTCTGCGATGGCAGGGTTCTGAAAGCGGCCCATTGGCACATTGAACTCACCCGCGCGATTGGTGCGGAACAGTCCGTTGAAGCAGGTCTTATTCAGGTAGATGAGCCAGGCAGCACGCTGTAGTCGTGAGCCGCGCGCCGAATTGAACTCATCACGGACAGCGTAGAAATGCTCCTTTGAGTGGGTGAGCTTGAGCTTGCGCAGAAGCCGGACCAGAGCGTCTGTCTCGTCGCGGACGGTTTCATACGTTGCGACCAGGTCGGTCAGTTGATCACTCAGGATGAAGCGAGCGGCCTTGTCCTGATTTCGCAGCCAAAAGAACAGTGCACCACCACCGAGAAACGGCTCCCGGTAGGTTCGGGCGGCCATGTCACGAGGTAAGCGCTTGCCAATTTCCTCCGCCAGCGACCACTTTCCGCCGGCCCACTTCAAGAATGGCTTGGACAACGCCTCGGAGGGCTGGGGAGGCTCGACGGCGCTTGCAACCGGCACGGGCGGTTTCCCCTTTCGGGTACGCTTTGCGGCTGGGGCCATCGAACGAGCGGTTTCGCAGGGGTCGCCGGGCGAAGCAAGCGCGATGTTCACTTCTTTGCAGCGCGGGTGCGTTGGATCGTGAGACGCTTGACCTCGGCGTTGCGGACGACCGTCAGAGCCACGAATGAGCCTTCGGGTCCACGCAACGATTGCTTGAGTTCAGCATCCGACAACGCGGCCACGTGCTTGCCGTCCACCATCAGCACCTCGTCGTTCACTTGAAGGCCGTCTGGGCTCGGTTCAGGAACCTCTTTTACGAATAGGTCCCCCGCCTCGACTGAACGCCTGAGAACGACACCGATCGACCCTAACTCGGGTGAAGTCGCGCTGCAGGCCAACAGCCCGAGCAAAAGCAGGATCAAGTGGAGCTTCAAGTTTCCCATCATCGCATCTGACTCGGGCACGAGTCATTCGCGCATCTGTCGCATCATCGAACGTTGCGAAACGGTGTCGAGTAGCACTTTGCACGCCCTGCGCGAACGCTTCAGCGCGGTGCGAAACACTCGCCGCAGCCACGAGCGTTGCAGGCTGTCGAACATTTGCCACTGTGCGGAGATTTCTGCTCTTGTCGCGGCCTCGTACTTGCTTCAACACGGCGTTGTCATCCTATGGCCACCTTCCAGCCACAGCTTTCCTCCGCGCTCGACCAGGCGTCCCCTCCTGCGGTAATTGCTGGCCCGAAGGGTTGGAAGCGCCGCCTGGAAGACCCGTTCAACACCTATTACCGCTATCCGGTGGCGTTGGTGATCACGCGGTTGCTGATGCACACGCCCGTCACGCCGAATCAGGTTTCCCTGGTCCAGCCGTTGTTTGCAGCCGTGGCTGGTTACGCCGTCACTTTCGACGATTGGCGCTACCATCTCTTCGCCGTCGCAGTGTTCGAGTTTCGCAGCATTCTTGATTGTGTCGATGGGTCCTTGGCGCGCGCCAAGCGGCTCTCCAGCCCTAACGGGCATGCCATCGACGGCATCGCTGATTGGCTGGGGGTGGTCTTCCTTTACATGGGGCTGTTCCATTATCTCTATCACCACCCGCCCATGGGAGTTTCGGCGTTGATGGCCGTGGGAGTCGCTGCGGCAGCGTTGGCCCAAGGGGCCGTTCGGTCGGCCTCTTCCGACTACTTCAAGAGCAAGTACGTCGGCATCTACGAGCGACAAAAGGACGATGCGCCGACCATCTTGCGCGACAAGTTGCTAGCCCTGAAGCCGGGCGCGCCGATCTTCGGTTATGCCGATGCGTTCATTCTCTGGGGTACCCATCTGCTGTTTGAGTTGGAACGCTTCGACGCACAGAAGACGAAGCCGCTGAGTCCCGCGGTTGTTGCGCACATGGTGGAGCGCGAGGGCTCACTGCAGACTCGGGTGACCGCGTTCCTTTGGAGCATCTCGAGCGGCGACGCGTTTCTTTCCTTCGTGGTCGTCTCGATTCTGGTGGGGCAGATCTGGCCAGTGCAGGTGTTCTTCGCAAGCTTCGGCACCCTTTGGATCGGGCTTTTCATTCTGTACAACGTGCGCTTCTTGCGCGCTCAAAGGCGCCTTGGCGAGGCAGCTGCCTGAAGGTTGCGGAGCAACGCCGGCGACTGTAGGAAGAGCCGGTGTTGCAAGCTGAAGCGTCGTCGCGCAAAGAGCTGACAAACCTGGGAGCAGTCCTGCACCGCGGTGCTGATTTTCTGGTCTCGCTACAGCGCGCTGATGGCCACTGGCCTGGAGACTACGGCGGACCACTGTTTCTGTTGCCGGGCCTTTTGATCGCTTGCGCGGTCACCGGCGCTCCCCTCAACGAACAGCGTCGCGCGAACATGCTTCGTTATCTCCGTCACGTGCAGAACGCGGACGGAGGCTTTGGCCTTCACATCGAGTCGCAGTCCTACGTTCTCGGTACCGCGTTGAACTACGTGGCGATGCGATTGTCCGGCGCTCACGCGGACGATCCCGATGCAACGCGTGCCCGTCGCTGGCTTCGCGAACGCGGCGGTGCTCGCGGGGTGCCCACCTGGGGCAAGATCTGGCTATCGGTGTTGGGCTGTTACGATTGGGAGGGGGTGATGCCCATTCCCCCCGAGTTGTGGTTGCTCCCACGCAGCATGCCCGTTCACCCGGGGAAGTTGTGGTGCCACACGCGAGCCATCCACCTGCCTGTTAGCTACCTCTACGGCAAGCGGTTCGTCGGCCCCATCTCCGAAACGGTGCGCGAGCTGCGCAGGGAGTTGTTCGTCGAGCCTTACGAGTCGATTGATTGGGCTAGTGCACGCGAGTTTGTGCACCCGGGAGACGTCTCCTCTCCGCACAGCGCGTTGCTCAAGACCATCAATCGCGCTCTAGCGGCAGCAGAGCCTCGCGTGCCGCAGGCGTTGCGCAAGCGCGCGCTCGAATTCGTCGCGGATCAGATTCAGCACGAGGACGAGACGACTGGCTACTTGGACATTGGGCCTGTCAGCAAGGCGTTTCACATCGTTTGCGCCCACGTTGAGGCCCCGAACTCTGCGCGCTTTCAACGTCACCTCGAGCGCATCGAGGACTACCTTTGGGACGCTCCAGAAGGGACCAAAATGCAGGGCTACAACGGCTCGCAGTTTTGGGACACCGCCTTCGCCGTACACGCGCTCGTCGAGTCGGGCCTCGAGCAGACGCACGCAACGGCGCTCAGCAGAGCCCACTCCTTTATCGATCACAACCAAGTACGCGCCGACATCGATCGGCATGCCTTCTACTTCCGAGATCGCACCGGGGGCGCCTTTCCTTTCTCAACGGCTGAACAAGGCTGGACCGTGAGCGACTGCACCGCCAAGGGCATTACCGCAGCCCTGTTGCTCGCGCCCCTGGTGGAACGTCCGCTCGGGGAAGCTCGACTGGGTCAGGCCGTTGACGTCCTCTTGCGCGACCAAAACAAGGATGGCGGTTGGTCCGAGTACGAGCCAGCTCGAGCAGGCGAGTGGGTGGAACAGCTCAACGCGGCCGAAGTGTTTGGGCGCATCATGATTGCGTACTCGTACGTCGAGACAACCTCGGCGTGCATTCAGGCTTTGGCCGCATTCCGCCGTTGTTACCCGGCCAATCGCAGCCACGTGATTCAAACTGCTTTGCGCCGTGGTCTCGCGTACCTCCACGCCCAACAACGCCAAGACGGTAGCTTCTATGGTGGTTGGGGCGTGTGCTTTACATATGCCACCTGGTTTGGCATCGAAGGGCTGTTGGCGGCAGGCGAATCCGCCGAGTCGTTTGCAGTGGTACGCGCCGTTCAGTTCCTCCTCGATCAACAAGCAGAGGATGGGGGCTTTGGCGAGAGCTACAAGTCGTGCGTGGAACGCCGCTGGGTTTCGCATCCCGAGGGCTCGCAGGTCGTGCAAACCGCGTGGGCCCTGCTTGGGCTGAGCGCAGCTCGCGCCAAGCTTCGAGCGAGCACGTTTGCCAGCCACATCGACCGCGCGAGCGCAAAGGCTGCGCAGTTTCTACGCAGCCGGCAGTTGGAGAACGGTGATTGGCCCAATGAAGGAATCACCGGTGTCTTCAACAAGACCTGCATGATCCACTACGACAACTACCGACGGGTGATGCCTGTTTGGGCCCTCGGGCGCTATCTTGCGATCACGCCTATCTCTGGGCAAAGCAACTAACCGCGCAGCGCCTGGGCGATCAGCTTCGGTAGTCTCAAGAGAGAGGGATGCGCCTCGAGCTCGCAGAGAGCCATGGCCGTCTTCGCCTGCGTCTTGTGATCCGTAAACCAAAGTGGCGTCGGATTCATCCGGAATGGCGCACGCACCACAGACTTTTGCGGGTGGTCAAAGAGGTAGGCGTTGTGAACTACACCCCTCCCGCTCTGAATGTCGGAAAGAGGATGCCCAGGGAACGCTCCCCAGGTCGTCACGACGAGCGCGTACAGCACACCGGCGAAGGCGTTGATGGCGATGCCACCGTAGCGAAGGTCAGCGATGAGCTTCTCGAAGGCGTCGTGGTGCTGCTTCTGCGTCTCTTCGTCGCAAATGATCATGCACGACAAAGTTCCCCACATCACGTCGTTGGCGAAGGGCGCAGCTGCATCAAGGAACCCCTTTGCATCCGCAGCTTCGAGCTCCACCAGCGCCAAAACGCCGCAAAAGGCCTCGTTGCTGAGCGCGTACTCACCCTTTGTCGCCGGCACGCCTGGGATCAGCGTCCACGGGACAACGCCCTCACTCGCTGGCCCGACCTTGTCCGCGTTCGCGTAGTGATCGAGGAAGCCTTGGTAGCGCTGTTCAGCACCTGGGTAGTACGCCTTGCGCGGCGGCATGCTCGCGAGCTTCTCTCGGACGCGTGCGACGAAGGCGTCCTTCTGGTCCCACCCTTTGGCCAGCACGAGCACCTTCGCCGCGTTGCAGTTGAAGCTCGCGTTGTTGCAGACCATCGAGGCGACGTTGCGAGCTTGGTAGTCCAAGTCCTTCTCGGTCCAACGACCCGGAACGACGAACACAGGCGTCACCGCTCCCAATTCAGAGCTGATCGGCTTCGTGATCAACGGCTCATTTGCAGCCTTCCGTCGCTTCTGCTCTTCAGCATCACGTCCCCAAACGATCGCATCATGCGTGCGGTCCGAGCCCGTCATGTGAATCGTGTCCACGGACGGGTGGTTGACCAAGAAGCTGCCCACCTCGGCACCGCCGTGCACAACGGCGAAAACGCCCTCGTCAATCAGAGGTCGCAATGCCTCCTCGATGTGCGGACCTAGGTAGGCGTTGACGGGGTTCGTTTTGAGGATGACCACTTCATCCTCTGCAAACAGTTTGTAAAGTGCATCCATCGGGCCAATCGAAGCAACGTTCCCGGCGCCGAGGACGAGCGCCAACTTGCCCTTTGACGGATGGCCGAGGTTCTTTTCCCTGTAGATGTGGCCTTGAGTAGGAGCCTGGCCAGGCTCGATCCAGACCTCGGCCGTGACCCCGCCCATCATCAACTTGTCGAGGGTGTTTGCGGGGAAAACCTGTGCCGCTACTTGGTCCTTGCCAACCGACCGAATTGCCGCGGGAGGTGGGCTTCCGCCGTACCGAAGGGCTTCAACGAGGGCCCGGAGGTTCTTGACGGTGGTGACTGGTCCTCCCAGCCACTCTTCGCCAGCTTGTGCGGAGTCCGACGGAATCCCCTTCGCTTTGCAGGCATCAAGCACCCAGGCTTCACGAACGCGCATGGTGTGTTCGATGCAGCGCTCGAGCAGTTGAATTCGGTCTCCAACCCCCAGCTTGACCCAGTCCTCCTTGGCCGAAGACAAGACCTTCAGCTTCTTTTCGACCTCAGCCAGAGGTGTGGGGGGGACGGCAGTGGGCGGTTCAGGGAATTGCGGGGACGCCATGGCGGCGCAGCCTAGCAGCCCAGTGCACCTGAACAAACGCGGTCAACGGCTCTGGCGCCTCTGACGTTTTGTTAAGAATGGAAAAAAGCCGCCACCCGCAGCAAAGCAGCGCTAGAAAGAGAAACCCTTTTCTGGGGTCGGCCACCAGGCGGTGGCAAAGCTGGAGTGGAGTAATGAACAAAGGCACGGCCATCGTTGGCTTTATTCTTTCGTTTCTGGCGGGGATGCTCCTCGTTTGGGGTATCGACCGCGGCTCGAACGGTACGGCATCCGCCACCCGTGAGAAGGGTGCGCAAGGGTCCGCTGTAGACGGCAAGGGAGCAAACCCGGGGGCCGTCGCAGTTGAACTCTACGTCATGTCACAGTGCCCCTATGGCGTTCAGGCCGAGGACGCGTTCAAGGCCGTTGTCGACAAGTTCGGCGGCGACATCGACTTCAAGGTCGAGTTCATCGGCCAAGAGAAGGACGGCGTTCTCACCTCGATGCACGGTCCGAAAGAGGTCAAAGGCAACCTCGTTCAGATCTGCGCAATGAAGCACGCACCGGCAAAGTGGTACGACATGATGCTTTGCCAAAACAAAAACATGCGCGAAGTCGATACGAACTGGGAGGCCTGCTCCTCCACGCTCGGCATCAACGTCGAAGCGATCCGCACCTGTGCGGACGGTGAAGAAGGCAAGAGCCTGCTCGCAACCTCCTTCAAGAAGGCTGCTGAGAAGGGCGCCCGAGGAAGCCCGACGATCATGATCGGCGGCAAGAAGCACGAGGGTGGTCGTCGTGCCCCCGACCTAATGAAGGCAATCTGCAACGCCTACTCCGGTGCTAAGCCGGCCGCTTGCAGCGATATTCCGGAATCGCCCAAGGTCAACGTGACGCTGCTCGGCGACAAGCGCTGCGCTGAGTGCGACACGAAGCGTATGGAGGGTCAGGTTCGTCAAAAGGTCGCGAACCCCGTGATCACCACGCTCGACTACACCACGCCCGAAGGCAAGAAACTGTTCGACGCCATCAAGCCGGTCAACCTGCCTGCCATGGTGTTCGACGCCACGCTCGATGCCGACAAGGACGCTTCCACCGCGCTAGCCCGTGGCCTCAAGCCTGTCGGTGACTACAAGGTGCAAGCGGCTGGTGGTTGGAACCCCCTCTGCGCCGACGACGGCGGCTGCAACATCGAAGAGTGCAAAGCTACTCTTCAGTGTCGCCCGGAAGAGCCCAACAAGCTCGAGGTCTTCGTCATGTCCGAGTGTCCCTTCGGCGTGAAGGGTCTCGACGCGATGAAGGAAGTTCTTGAGAACTTCAAGAAGAACGACGCGAAGATCGATTTCCGCGTCAACTTCATTGGCGATGGCGACGCGAGCAGCCTCAAGTCGATGCACGGTCAGTCTGAAGTTGACGAAGACATCCGTGAAATCTGCGCGATTGAGCACTACGGCGAGAACCTGAAGTACATGGACTACATCTGGTGCCGTAACAAGAACATCAAGGACAAGAACTGGCAGTCCTGCACCGGTGGGGACACTGGCATCGACACGGCAGTGATCGAGAAGTGCTTCAGCGGCGATGAGGGCAAGAACCTGCTCGCGAAGTCGTTTGCTTACTCAAAGGCTGCTGGTTTCGGTGCAAGCCCGACCTGGCTCGCAAACGGCAAGTACAAGTTCTCCGGTATCGATCCGGAGACCGTGAAGACGAACGTCTGCAAGTACAACAAGCTCGGTGGTTGTGACGCCAAGCTCTCTGGCCCGCCGGCAGCGGCCCAGAAGCCGGGTGCAGCTGCTCCTGGTTGTGGTGGCTGAGACTAACCGTCTCGCATAAGCAAAAAGGCCGCGTAAGCGGCCTTTTTCTTTTCGAAGGATTCTGAAAACCAGCAGAGCTGGACGTTGCGGAGAGGGCGGGATTCGAACCCGCGGTAGAGTTTCCCCTACGCGTGCTTAGCAAGCACGTGCCTTAGGCCACTCGGCCACCTCTCCAAAACTGCAGTCTGTAAGCGGAGCGGAGATTACACAAAGGCTCCGCCACTTAAAAGCAAAACGACCTTAGATTGTTGGTCGCTCTAAAAAAACGCTCTGACGGGACGGCGTCAGAGCTGAAGGCTGACGCCGCACCCTGTCACGCCTCGTCACTCTGGGGTATCGCAGCCAGCCCAAGCTTGGAGATCAGCCTTCTCGGTTGCCGTCAGCTGCACGTCCGTTGCCGGCGGCATGGGGAAGGTTGCGTCATCTTCCAACGTGCCGAGCAGCTTTTCCGGGAACTTCTTGGCCTCCTCGTACGTGTCATAGTTGTACTCGAGCGGCGCATTGGCCCGCGACACAAGGTCGGTCAGGCTGCTGTTGTGACAAGAGGTGCACTTGCCAAACGCCACGCTTAACTCCGAATACCCTTTCGGCGTGACGGTGGCGCAATCCACCGTCGACTCAGTGTCATCTCCACAGGCGGCAAACGCCGAGACCGCAAAAAGCACCGAGAATCCTACTGCAAAGAACCGTTTCGACACCGAGGCCTCCTCTTAACCAGTACCGCTCTGCGCGGTCTCGAAACATATAGCGGCCTCCACGCCAACCCACCAGGCGGTTCAACAAAAGGTTGAATCAGTGGACTCACTTGCTCGTCAATCACCAGGCTCCTGACGTCGTGAAGCGCGGCGTTGGGGATGTGAGGTCGCTCCGTGGGGCCCTCAAACTGATCCATCGAGCCGCTCCATTGAGCCCAACCGGAGGTCGCAACATGACCCGATTGTTCCCCCGCTCATCCTCTCGCTCCGTTTTGCGAGGGGCATTATTCATCCTCGTTGTGGCTATCTCAGGGTGCACCGTCAAAGTTGGTGGAGCCCCGCCAACGAATTACGACTACTCCGAGTACGAGACCTACGGCACCACGCACGGGGAAAGCCCCGCGTACGACACAGCCAGCCGAGCACCGGTCGCCCAAACAAAGTAGGCCGTCCTACGTTCAGTGCTGTGTCTCAAAAAAGACCTTGTGGGGGATTGCTTGAAGCGGACCCCCTCCGTAAGCTCAACGCGAACCACGGATGCAAAGCCGCCTCTTTCGTCCGCTGCTCGCGCTCTTTGCAGCAGCTCTCCTTTCGAGTGTCGTAGCGATCCTCAAGCCTGAGTTTGCAGCTCATGCCTGCTTCGCGAACGCCTTCGCTGCCATTTTGATTTTAGTTGGAGGCGGTGGAGGGGGTGAGTCGCTCCAGCCCATCAACGACGCTGTGCGCTTAGCGCGCCGAGGAAAGCCAGCGCAACTGCCGGAGCATGCCTCGCCGCAGCTGTCCGCCGCGATCGAAGATATCAATCGGCTGACTGAAGAGCGCGAGGAGGCGAAGGCGGCCAGTGAAGCGCTCGAGTCGCAACTCGCGGAAGCCAAGGAGCAAACCGCCCGCACCGCGCGAGATGCAGCCGAGAGCACCGCTCGACTTCAACACGAGCTCGAATCCCTGCGTGAGGACGTGAAGCGAGCCAAAGAAGGCGGGCTCAAGGTCACTGACCTGCGAGATCCAGTAAGGACGCTCTCTGACGCCGTCATCGAATGCGAAGGGCTGCAGCCAAACATCCTCGCTGCGTCTGTGGATCTCGCCGGCCACGTGCGCACTGTGAACCAGACGCTGGTTGAGGTTTACCAATCGATTGAAGCGCTCGCCACTAACGCCGAGGAGTCGAGCTCGAGCATTCTCGAGATGACGACCACCAACGAGGAGGTTGCTCAAAACGTTGCTGAGCTTGCAGCGAGCGTTCGCGAGACAGCAACCAGCATCGAGGAGATGGCTTACTCGATTCGCGAAGTGGCCAGGAACATCGACGCTCTTTCGCTGACCGCTGAAGAGACCAGTTCTTCGATGAACGAGATGGACGTTTCGATTGACCAGGTTCAGTCGAACGCCAATGAGACAGCTCGCCTTTCTGAGGAGGTCGCCCTCGACGCAGAGCGAGGAGCCGAGTCGATCTTGAAGACGATCGGAGAAATCGGTCGTATTCGCGAGTCGAGCCAGGAAGCGGTGAGCGTCATCTCGAACCTCGGAACGCGCATCGATGCCATTGGGCAGATTCTTGCGGTCATCGACGACGTGGCCGAGCAGACGAACTTGCTCGCGCTCAACGCGGCGATCATCGCGGCCCAAGCCGGGGAACACGGAAAAGGCTTCGCGGTCGTTGCCGACGAAATCAAAGACCTGGCCGAGCGTGCGGGCGGTAGCACCAAAGAGATCGCCGAACTGATCAAGACGATTCAGGCAGAGTCGCGCAACGCCATTACGGCCGTTGAACGCGGCGCTCAGAACGTCTCTCGCGGCGTTGAAGTCTCCAACGAGGCCGAGCGCGCACTGAAGAAGATCCTAGAGAGCTCCCAAAAGTCTACGGCGATGGTGCGTGCTATCGCCCGAGCAACCGTCGAGCAGGCCAAAGGTTCAAAGCAGGTCACCGACGCCATCGGCCGCATCGCCGAGACTGTGCAACAGATCGCCGCCGCTACCGCGCAACAAGCCCGTGGCTCTGATCAGATCATGAAGAGCGCCGAGAAGATGCGGATGATCACGCAGCACGTGGAGCGGTCCAGCCAGGAGCAGGCGCGCGGCGGCCGGCAGATCACGAGTTCGATCGAGCAAATTTCGTCGATGGTCAACACGCTGAATGCCTCCCAACGGACTCAACGCCGCTCAGGCGAGTTGCTGGTCGACGTTGCGCGCAAGGTCGAGGACCTCTCAAAGGGTCAGCAGGACCAGTTGCGCGGCGTTCGGACGGCTTACGCGCGGTTAGAGCGCACGCTTAGTGACAAGACGGAGAGCTGAACTCGGCGCTTAGCGTCGTTGGTTTTGCTCCTTAGCAGGTGGAACATGAACGCCGATCTTCTGCTCGCGATCGACCAGGGAACCACAGGTACAACCGCGCTCGTCATGGACCGCGAGGGCCAAACGCTCTCGCGAGCAACCGAGGACTTTCCGCAGCACTTTCCAAAGCCCGGTTGGGTCGAGCACGACCCGGAGGAGATCTGGGCAAGCGTGGAGCGCTCTGTGGCGCGTGCCCTTGGTGACCAATTCGGACCTAGCGTTGCTGCGATTGGGATCACCAACCAACGAGAGACCTCGTTGCTCTGGGATCGCAGCAGCGGCAGGGCGGTTCATCCCGCCATCGTTTGGCAAGATCGCAGAACCGCCGAGCGTTGTTTGGAACTTCGTGCGGGGGGACACCTCGAGCTGGTTCGGGACAAGACAGGCTTGGTGCTCGACCCTTACTTCAGCGGAACCAAGCTCGAGTGGTTGCTGCGAAACGTCGGCGGAGTCAGGGAGGCTGCGATTGCAGGCAGGCTGGCCTTCGGAACGATCGATTCCTACCTCGTGTGGAAGATCACGGGCGGGGCCCACGTGACCGACGTAACGAACGCGTCGCGCACCCTGTTGATGAATCTAGCAAGCTGCGAGTGGGACCCTGAGCTGCTCGAGCTGTTGTCGGTGCCGCGGGCGGTGTTGCCGACCATCGTCGCGAGTGCTGGCGTGATTGGCACCACAAAGTCCTTTGCCGGCTTGCGCGATGGCATTCCCATCGCCGGAATTGCCGGTGACCAACAAGCGGCGCTCTTTGGACAAGGTTGTTTTTCGCCGGGAGAGGTCAAGTGCACCTATGGCACCGGAGCGTTTGTGTTGAGCAACATCGGAGTAAGTCCGAAGCCGAGTTCGGCTGGGCTGCTCACCACGGTTGCTTGGCGGCTTGGCAACGACACGACCTACGCGCATGAAGGAAGCTCGTTCGTCGCTGGAGCGGCTGTTCAATGGCTTCGGGACGGCTTGGGCTTGATCCGCTCGGCTGCCGAGATTGAGCCGTTGGCTCGCAGCGTTTCTGAAAGTGGCGGCGTGGTGTTCGTGCCGGCGCTCGCTGGCTTGGGGGCACCGCATTGGGACCCAGAGGCACGCGGTCTGCTGTGCGGTTTAACGCGCGGAACCACCGCGGCCCATATCGCTCGTGCTGTGCTGGAGGGAATCGCCTTTTCGGTGGCGGACTTGCTGGACGCCATGGGAGCGGTAACTCCGCTCAAGCGCATGCGCGTCGATGGCGGAGCCGCCGCCAACTCGCTCTTGATGCAGCTGCAATCCGACATCTCCTGCATCACGATCGAAAGGCCGAAAGAGCTTGAGTCGACCGCGCGCGGGGCAGCCATGCTCGCAGGCGTGGGAGCGGGCTTGTTCGGCTCACCCACGGAGGCTCTGGCAATGTCCCGCACGGAGCACACCTTTACCCCCGAGATGAGCCCAGACGACCGCAACGTCGCCAAACGTCGCTGGAGTTCGGCTATCGCCCGCGCGCGGCTACCCGGATGACGCGCCGACCACCTTTCGTCGGAATGAAACTCGAGCAAGCACGGTTGACCCCAAGCCGAAGGGAAGCGTGATATGAATCGAGCTCAGACCGCCGCAGAAACAGCCATCGTTGGTTCGTTCGACAGTCGTCCAGCGGATCAGTACGGCAAGTTGGTACGCCTCGTACGACGCAGTCGCACCGACCGAAGCGAATCCAAAGTACAATTGGATGTCGGTGGGAACGTGAGTGAGGAATCGATGCCCAATCAGGAAAGCACGACCGGAGGAGAAGCCAGCACCAGCCCCGGCTTGACGTCTGGCGAGCAGAGCGCAGAACCTGAGGCCCCGACAGGGCCTCTTCGGGATGTTCCGGTCGACTGGGAGGCGCTTGAAGACGCTTTCGAGAACAACGCCCCCGAGGTCCACTCGTATCTTCATCTCGGCACCGGGGACGTTCTCAGAATCGTTGACGGTGTTGCTGATCCGCAAATGCACGCTCGCATCGCTGGCGACGCGAACTATCTGCGTATCGATCCGGTGAGTTCTCGAGAGCAGTACCGCTGGATGGAGCGCTACATTCCAATGGTCGAGGACGATGAGCTGCAGCGTAAGCTCACCCAGGCGATCGACGGCAAAGGTGCGTTTCGAAGGTTCAAAGACGTGCTTATGTCGCACGCCCCCGAACGTGAGCGTTGGTTCTCCTTTCGCTCCGAGCGGCTGCGGATCTTCATGGAGGCTTGGCTCTCCGCCCACGCTCTTGCGCCTGTAGCGCGAGCCGTTTGGCCTACTGAAACGGCTGAAGCCTCGCAGCCGCCCGCTGGAACCGAGCCTGCTGCTTCTTCACCCGAGGCTGCCGCACGGACGGAACGTCGCGGACGAAACGCGGAGTCGTTGAGGCGCACCCTGCGTGATATCGCGGATTCACTCGGGCCGCGGGATCTGGACACGCTGGTCGCCTTTGCCGAGTTCGTGCGAACGCGACGTGCAACCAAAGCTTTCGCCAATCACCCAGAAGGGGAGCGGGAGGACGACACCCCGGGCTCACAGGAGTTGGTGAGCGCATCCGCGGACTGAGTGGTCCGACAGTTGGTCGGCGCTAGACTACCTGCGTGGTGGTTCTACAAAAGGCGCCGTCCGTGATGCTCGTAGCCCTGTTTCTCCGGGGCTTCTGGCTCGAAGTTTCAACGGATGACGCCGGTCGCACTCACGCGCGCTATCTCTATGGCGCCCGTCAGATATCGAAAGTTGCCGTTGGGCGAGCCTAATCCGAATCGTTTTCGGCGTTGGGCTCGTCTGCTCACTTGACCCACTGAATGACGAGTCGGCTACGAGCTTGCTGCCAAAAATCGTCCACCGCCGCCGCTAAGCGTTGGCCCATCACCCAACGTTTCAAGGGCTCAAGGATCGAGTCGAAGGTCTTGTCGGTGAAGGGCGTTTTCCCCGACGCGTGAAGCTCTCGCAGCTCGAGTTCCGTCGGTTCTAAGAGCGGAGCGACCATCCGTTCGAGGTAGAAGCTTGCACGGGCAGAGCGACGAAGAAGGCCCGCTAACTCGTCCGCACCAACGCGCTCGCGCTGCATAGCAGCCTCGAGTCTCTCAACCCCACCAACGCGGATCTCCAACGCTCGCCTGCTCAACTCAGCGCGCTTTGCGATTTCGGTCGGTTCGACCTCAGGGGTGACTGGCAGGCTCTGCAGGAGCTCCTCCGTGACGTGGCGAGAAAGCGCCAATCGAATCGGCCGATCGACAAGCTTTGCGTCGGGGGGCTCGCCGAGCGCCATCGCCTCGATGCGAGCCTCAAAAGCGAGGATGCGTGCAAAGATGAGCCGCTCCTGCACGCGCTTTTCCGCACCCTGCTCAATCAAGCGCCACTTCGCTACGACTCGATCGAGGCGAACCGGTTTGGTCGGGCCGGGGTCATCCGCGTAAACTGGTTCGCTCCTGGTGAGCGTGGCAACTCCCATCAGCGCAGCGAAGGCCAGCAGCCGCCCGCGGAGCGTCACCATTTCACCAAAACCTCCTTGGGCTCCAGCTCAACGGTAGCTCCTTGAAGCGTCCACACGACTCGCGCAAGTCGACTCCCTTTCTTGGAGGTATCAACGTCCGCCGGAAGCTCGACCCGCGGCACAATCTGATTGGTGTCGAGACCGGCCACAAGATCCGGCGCTCCAGTTACTCGCACCGTAACCAGCTCTGGTTTGGTCGTCGCCTCGGGTAGACCAACGACTTCCACGCGAACTGCCTTGAAGCTCACCGTCTTCTTCTCTCGCACTACCTGAACCGCGGCGAGCACACTCGCGATGTTGTAGTCCACGCCTTGTGGCGGCAAGTTGAGCGGCAGGGTCCGTTCGTGAAAGCCTTCCCCAAGCGCCGTCGAATCGAAGGTATCGGCCCGGGCCACCTGCATCAGATCCACGATTGTGCGGGGCCCTGTGGCTTGGACCGTTTGCGGTGTAACAACGACCTGACCAACGACGCTGTGGCCAACCGCGACTTCCCCGCCGCGAGTCGCGCTCACCGGCAACTCGCGTGAGACGATGTCGTCCCAGCGTAAGTCGATGCGAGCAGGAAAGACCTGTACGACTTCAACTCCCTCGGGCACGTTTGGGATCATCGCCGCGGTCAGTGGCACCTCATTCTCATGGCCCGTCGACAGATCGAGGGTCAACGTACCCAGATCACGAGATAGCGACTCCAACATCGTTCGTGGACCACGCAAGGTTACGCTTACCTGTGAGGGTGGCTCTTTCACGAGCACCCGGCGTGCAGTCAAGGGTGGTTCCGAATAGTTGACCGACACATCGAAGCGGCGCTCTTCGCGCTCCGAGCCTCGCAAGAAGATGAAGAAGCCAAACGCCAACACCAGCGAGAGTGCCTTGAGACCAAGGTTATCCAGCAGGCCATAAAGCAGACCACCCTGACTGCTCACGGATCCTCCGTTGCAGCCAGCGCTGCTCGTTGCCGTGAACCAAGCGGAGGGTTTTCATCCTCTCCATCATCCTCGTCCTCATGCTCGTCTTCGGCTTTGGGCCCGCCTTTCGGCATTGGCATCACCGACATCTTTGCCCGCGGGGTTTCGATCCCGGCGCTGCGCACAGCTTCGAGCTTCAGCCGCTCGGCACGCACGGATTTGCGCACGGTTGGAAGTGGTGTCTGCGTTGGCGCGATGGACTCCCGTGCGAGCTCTCGCGGTGGATCCGAGCGTGGTCCCGATCCTGAGACATTGGATTTGGTGGCTGAAACGACTGCCTTCTCCTCGTCAGAGACCGCCTTTTTGCGGCCGTCCTCGAGCAGATCGATCAGGGTCTGCCGCAGCACCGATCCATCGATGTTGGTTACGATGTTGCCGTTGAAGCAGTAGCTGATCGTGCCTCGTTCTTCGCTCACAACGACCACCACGGCATCTGTCTCCTCCGTGATCCCGAGTGCGGCACGGTGCCGGCTCCCCATGCTCGAGTCGAGCTGTCGACCGTCGGGCATCGGAAAGAAAACACCGGCTCGCGCGATCTTCAGGTCTCGAATGATGACGGCGCCGTCGTGGAGCTTGTTGACCGACTCGGGGTAGAACAACGAAACCAGCAGCTCGCGAGTCACAGCCGCGCCGATGAGTACACCTTCACTCTTGGTGAACTCCATCAAACTCGCGTCCTGCTCGAACGCGATCAAAGCGCCGATACGGTGCCTGGCGAGTTCAGTAACGGCGACCACGACCTCGTCGATTACGCGCGACTGTTCTAGTTTGCGCCGTCGCCCAAACCAAGCGCGACCTCCAACTCGGATGAGTGCCCGCCGGATGTCGTTCTGGAACACCACGACGACGATCAGGATGATTGACGAGAGCACGTAGGAAAGGAGGGTCTGAAGCGTGATCAGGCCAACCGCTTTGGCCCCGACGTAGAGCAACAGAATGAGCATCAGCCCGGTGCCCATCTGCATCGCGCGCGTGCCGCGTACCACGAGCAGCGCTCGGTAGATGAGGTACGAAACAATGCCGATATCGAGGAAGTCCCTCGCGATGTCCGCGCTCGAGCGGCCGGCAAACAGGCGACTGAACCAATCAAACACGCGCGGCTGCCTCTCGAAAGGCCAGCGCCTGAGCGACCTGCGCAACGTCGTGCACGCGCAACACGGAGGCGCCATTGTCCGCGAGTAGCAGACAAGCCGCGACCGTCGCGCCAAGCCGCTCTGCTGGCTCACACGGGCGAAAGCCGGCTACCAAGAATGATTTGCGACTGGGCCCAACCAGGAGCGGATGGCCACGCTTGGCGAGCTCCGCGAGTCGCACACAAAGGGTCAGCGAATGCGCGGCATTCTTATGAAAGCCCAGCCCAGGATCGAAGTAGAGCAGCTCTGGGTCGAGTCCAGCGTTCACGGCTTGGTCGCGTGCTTCCAGCCATTCACACCAGACCTCCTCAACGACGTCGGAGTAGGCGTCCACCGAGGTGCTGGAGAAGCCAGCCATGTGGGTCATCGAGCCACGGCTGTGCATCAAACAAAGCTCGGCTCCAAAGCTGCGAGTCAGTCCAGCCAGCTCCTTCGCTGGTCGCAAGTCTACGCTGTTGACCATGGCAGCACCCTGTTTGAGTGCATGCTCCGCTACCTCGGGCAACGTTGTATCGATTGAACACGCGATGCCCTCGGCCGCTAGGATCGAGACGAGCTGTCCCACACGAGCGATCTGCTCGGCCGCACTCACGGCAGGTGCTCCGGGCCTCGTCGACTCGGCCCCAATATCGACAAAATCGGCTCCGTCCTCGACCAACTTACGAGCGTGGTGAAGAGCAGTCGGCTCGTCGAGGAACCGGCCTCCGTCCGAAAACGAATCGGGGGTGCAGTTCAGCACACCCATGAGGAGCGGCACCCGACGAGCGCGAATCTTGTCGCGCAGGTGACCCACCCCAAAGTGTTACCAACCCATCTCTCGATGGGCAACGAGGATCAGCCGTTATTGCGAAGCAGGAACAAGAGCCCAAGGCCAACCACCACAATGGCCGCGCCGATGGCGATCCCGAGGAACAACGCCATGCCACCGCTCAGCCGCTTTTGCGGAGAGGGAGTCCAAACCGCAGCCTGCTCAGCCTGAGGTTTGGACAGGTCCTCCTTCGGAGGTGAAACCTCCTCCTCCTCTTGAAGCGTGATCGGAACGAGCTCGCTCGTGGGCCGCCGGACAGGACGGTCCTCTTTCTCGGCTGCCGCGGCTGCGATCGCCTGCTGAGCAATTGCGAGCTCCTCGGCGTCGACTCGAAGTGTTTCAGCGAGCGCCAAGTTCTGTTTTGCCGAGGGAGTGGCGGCTTTCGCCGGCGCCTCGGTCACCACGGCGGGCGCTGGCTTTGGCTTGGGGACCGCCGGCGCTTCAGGCTCCGATACAGCCGTGCGTTCGTGCGGGTGTGGGGCGGGTTTCGCTGGTTCGCCAACTGGCTTCGGTGCGTCTTGCGGAGAGGTAACCAGGGTGGGCTCGACGCTCTCTGGTCCGGCTACCGTCGGGACGTCGATGCCGCCCTTGAGCGCCTTCTCCATCTCTGCGGCTCGCGATAGCCGTTGATTGTCCGCGTCCGGCGGAGGCTTGACCATCGTAGCCGCCTCCTCATCATCATCGTTGACGTTCGGGCGCGGAGCATTGAGCGAGGTCTCCTCGTGCGCCAACGACTGCATGGTTTGAGACAAGCTCACTGCGCGGCCTTGCCCTGGGCGTACGACCGGAATGGCGGGGCCTTTGGCTCCTGTGGTTGGCGTCTCAACGCGACGAGTCGCTGGTTGAGCTGACGACGAAGCCTCCATCTCCTTGCCAAACGAGCTTGGGAAAATGTCGTCGGGCACCTCAATATTCAGCGTCGGAAACGCCATGCCCGCATCGGCGGGATGTGTCTCGATGACCAACGTTCGGTTCGGCTCGACCTCAGGTTTGGCCGTTGCCGGCTCGACGATGGCGAGCACCCGCAGCACCTCCATCTCCATCTCTTCGGCGCTCTGCTGGCGCTGAACTGGATACTTCGCGAGGGCCCGCAGGATCAGCTTCTCAACCTCGGGATGAATCTTTCCGAAGTCACTTGGCGGTCGAGGTGCTTCATTGACGTGCCGCATGACCACTTGCATCGGCGTCTCTCCCAGGAAAGGCACACGCCCGGTGATCAGCTCATACAGCAAGACCCCGCACGCATAGACGTCGGTACGGGCATCAACTGGTTCAGCGCGGCCTTGCTCCGGCGCCATGTACGCGGGCGTCCCAACGATGGTTCCGACGCGCGTGAGCATCGACTTCTCTTGCGTCATCGGCTCGGCGCGCGAATCAACGGGCGCCTTCTCGCCGTCGTCATCGAGAATCTTCGCGATCCCGAAGTCGAGCACCTTCACGAAGTCTTGCTGCATCAAACCCGGGATCGGCTGCGCAATTCCCTCGGGGACCTTCACCAGCATGATGTTGTCGGGCTTGAGATCCCGATGAATGATCGACTGCTTGTGTGCGGCGGCCAGTGCGCGGCACACCTGCGCCACGATGCGAAGCGCGCGCCCCTCGGTGATCTTCTTCTCGCGATGAAGAAGCATCGCCAGGTCGAAACCCTTGAGCAGCTCCATCGCCAAGAAGACGTATCCCTGGTCCACGCCGAACTCGAGAATCCGCACGGTGTTGGGATTCTTCAGAATCGAAGCCGCCTTGGCCTCGCGGCGGAAGCGCCTCACGAACCGGGACTCTTTGGCGAGCTCCGGGTTCATGATCTTGATCGCCACTTCATCGCCGCCAGCCAAGCCGCGGTAGACGGTGGCCATGCCTCCTTCGCCGATGACTCCGGTAAGCCGGAACCGGTCAGCGAGGGTCAGTCCGATGAGTGACGTGTCGGGCATCGGTGATTGGGGAGCCGAGAATACACGAGCGCGGTTAATGCAGCCGCATTTCTTCCCGAGGTTTGTTAGCGGACCGCAGAAACCCGCGCAGTTGCGTCTCGCCAGCGCCGAACAACCTCGTACAGCTCCCCCAAGTTTTCGAGAATTACGTCTGGCTTGGCGGCGATCAGTCGTTCTCGAGGGGTGTAGCCGGACGCAATTCCGACCACTCGGCACCCAGCTCGGCGGGCTGCTTCAACGTCCTGGGGGCCATCACCGACCATCACCAACGACGCCGCTCCTACGTCCAACTTCGCTGCCAACGCCAGCAGTGGGCTCGCCGACGGCTTCTTCTCGGGACCGTCGCCGCCCGCATAAATCGCTCGAAATCGCGTCCTTACGCCGAGCTTTGCAAGGATGGCGTCGGTAACACGCCGATCTTTGTTGGTGCACAGACAGATCGGCAGATCGAGTTCGGTGATTTTGTCGAGGATCGTTGGGGCGCCCTCCACCCACTTGCTGAAGTCCGTAGGGTGGTCGGCGTAGTAGTCGAGGAAAGCCTCGAGCAGGCTATCCAGCTCAGCATCCGCCTCGGAAAGGCGCGAGGCTCTTGCCAACAAGGTGCGAGCACCGTCACCCACGAAGGTGGCAATCATGCTCGCGGGCAACGCTCGACGGCCCGAGCTGAGCAGCGAATGGTTCACCGCCGCTGCAATATCCCCGCGGCTGTCAATCAGGGTGCCATCAAGATCAAAGACAACCGCGCCTATCGAGAACTCTCGAGGTTTGGCTTGCGAGTCCGACAACAAATCGCGCGAGCTGGCCATCCGCAGAGATGACCATAGCCGAGCGGACGCAAGAAAGGCCACCGTTTGTCGGTGCCCGTCGGCGTCACTTCCGCTTGCCGCTGACTTTGACTTCGCGCAGCCGCGCCTTGGTGGCTGCATAGCGTTCCTTCATCTCGCGCAGCCGCTGCTTGTCGGTGTCGGCGAGATTCTGCGTTTCGCCTTGGTCTGCGGCCAGATCGTAGAGATCGAAGCGCGACTCACCGGAGACCATCAATTTCAGATCTCCGTGATAAAGCGCCCGGCGAGCGTCGTTGTAGGGTCCAGCGGGCATGTCCACGAGGACATCGCGAGACGCAGGCTCACTCGCCAGCATCACGTCAGGCAGCAGGCTCAAACCAGACAGGAAGTCGGTCGAGTCCCCTTCAGGCTGCTTCGGCAACGGGACCTTCATCAGCTCGAGAATCGTGGGTACGAGATCGATCAGGCTCCTTCGCACAGACACGCGTTTTGGAGTCATCCCAGGAATCGCCACGATCAGCGGGACATTGACGAGCGGCTCCCAAACCTCGAAGCCATGCCGATACATGTTGTGTTCGCCAAACGCCTCGCCGTGATCGCTGGTGAGGATGACGGCTGTTCGCTTTCCCCATGGGGCCTTGTCGATCGCCTCGAGGACGCGACCAATCTGCTTGTCGGTGTACGCGACCTCCCCGTCATAAAGATCACGAGGATTGTTGCCAAAGTCGATGCCCTCATGGCGCAGGTAGTCAGCGTGAGGATCGAGATAGTGCATCCACATGAAGAACCGCCCTTTGGTGTTCTCTTCTCGTGAAAGCAGCTCCAACGCGGCGTCGGTCATGGGGCCACCCGCTGACTTGGTATCTACATCCCAGGGCGCGTCTTTGGAGGGGGCCGCGCTGAAGTCGCGAACCGCGAAGCCACGCTCCAGACCGCCAAAATCGTCAAAGTAGCGATGTCCGTGAACTGCGAGCGTGCGGACTCCCGCGTTCTGAAGTCGCTCGGCGAGGAAGGTGTCCTGCTCGCTGAACTTGTTGAAGTGGCCCCAGTTGCGGTTGGTTTCGCTTCCGTATTTTCCGATCAGCGTCGGGCCGATGCTCTTCCCGGTGTAGCTCGCCAGCGAGTAAGCGCGCTCAAACACCGCGCCGCGCGCGGCGAGCGCGTCGATGTTTGGAGAAACAGGGCGCTTGTACCCTGAAAAACCAAGGTCCGAGCGAAGCGTGTCCACCGTTATCAGGAGCACGTTGAGGTTTGCCGGTACCAGCGACGCGTCCACCGCCTCCACCTTCGGAGTCTCCGCGAGCAGATCCAAGACTTTCTTTGTCAGGTCGGCTCCCGAACAGTCCTCGTCGATCCCGTTGTCGATCACTTCCTCGGCATCGGGCTTGATCGCCGGATTCGTGTCGTCGCAGTCTCCGCCGCCGAACGCCGAGGCAAACCCATCCCCATCACGGTCAGCGACCTTTCGGTAAATCGGTAGCGTAAGGCGGGCAAGCGGGCTCCCTCGCTCAACCGCTTGCGCCAACGCCGGAAAGCTCTCGAGCGAAGCGCCCGCCTTGCTGAGGAGCATCGTCGGCAGGGCTGCACACCACAACGTGACCAGTCCGAGGACGAGGCGAGGCAGCGTTCGTGGTGGACGACGAATGCTCTGGCTGCGCGCACCAATCACTAGCAGCGCTGAAAGTTCCAAGGGCGCTCGCAGGTCAAGCTCGGGGCGCTTGAAGATGCCGAAGATGCCGAAAATCCCGCCTTCTCCCGAAACCGACCCTGACGTCATACCGATGACGAACAACGCCAACACAAGTACGGCCGCCATGCCCCCTGTGACGACTGGGTCCACCCAAAATGCTTGCCGCTCAGCCATGGTCGCCAGGACGCGACGCACCGGGGGCACGAGCGCAAACGCTGCGAGGACGCAGAGCAGACCCAACAAAAGACTGAGCGCCGCGAGCGCTGTTCCAGCCGTCTGACCCGTGACCGGCAGGCCCAGAATGGCTCGCGCACCGTAAGCCGCCAAGGTTGTCCAGATGAAGGCGCAGAAAACCAGGAGCGGCGTGAAGGCCGCAACGTCGGCTTGTCGGCCAACAGAGAATCGTCGCAGCCGCGAGGCGAAAAGCGTGATCGAAGGCGGCTCTTCGGGTTCGAGCCACAACAGCGAGAGACCCCAACCCAACCCGATTACGAGTCCGAGCGGCGCAAGCAGCCCAAGAGTCGTCGCAAACGTCGTTCCACGATTCGGTACGCCGGCACCACCGGCGGCGCGCGCCCATAGCATTTCGAGGCCCGCGAGGACCACGACCCCGAGCATGGTCCCAGCGACCGACGAAGCGACTCTACGAAACCCCTCCGCTGCTCTCATGCCTTATTTCTCGGCCTTTTCGCTCTCGCGGGCCAACGGGTGTGCGTTGTCGTAGACGCGAAGAATGTGGTCCATCGACACGTGGGTGTACTGCTGGGTCGTGGCGAGACTCGCGTGGCCAAGCATCTCCTGGATGGCCCGGAGATCCGCTCCGCCTTCCAACATGTGCGTGGCACACGTGTGTCGAAGGCCGTGGGGCACCAGGTCCGCGCGACCACACAGCGTGCCGTACTTCTTTACGGCCCTCTCCACTGCGCGGACACCGAGCCGTTTGCCGCGGGCTGAGACGAACATCGCCTGACCAGCCTCGCCGGTGGCAGATAGCCCGGGCCGTGCTTCCGCGAGATAGCTGTGCAGTGAGGCAACAGCCTTGCTTCCGAGCGGGACCGAACGCTCTTTTGATCCTTTACCGAGCACGCGAACCGAGGCGTGCTGCAAGTCAAAGTCCCCGACGTTGGCATTCGTGAGCTCGGAGACGCGCAGCCCGCTGCCGTAGAGCACCTCGACCACGGCGCGATCACGGATGCCAGCCAGCGTCTCATCGTCAGGCGTGGTCATCAACTCGGCGGCCGTATCGACGTTGAGAACTGAGGGCAACCGCCGTTTTCCGCGAGGCAATGCGAGCATGGCGGCGGGATTCTTGGAGGCGAGCCCATGCCGCTCGGCATAGCGAAAGAAGGCACGGATCGCCGCAACTTTACGCGCGACCGTACTCGGCTTGCTCTGCTTTAGAATGTGCCCGAGGAATGAGCGCAAGAACAACAGATCAACCTCTGCCGTCGTTCGCGGGCCGTGTGCTTTTTGCTCAGCGAACCCAAGCCACTGTGCAAGGTCCCGTTCGTACGCGAGACACGTGTTGAGCGCCGCTCGACGTTCGCCACGTAGCGATTGAAGGAAAGCCGCAACGTCTCGTGCGAGCGCAGAGCCATCTTCAGTGCTTTTTGCCAAAGCCACGTTCAATCGAGTACCACCCGCGCCGCGGAGAGGAAAGTTCTGATAGGCACCTTCACGCAAGCACGAGTGAGGCTACGTAGGCGAGCGTTCCCACGAGCGTGATGGCTAAGCCGGGCGCAGCTCGCTTCCATGCGATCTGACCACTTTCGTCCAGCCCACGCCGAAGTAGCAACAGCAGCCCGAGAATTGCGGAGCCGAATCCGCCTGCGAGCACGTAGCGAAGGAAGGAGACGTCCTCGTTCGGCGCTTGCGAGGGAGATACCTCGCGCTCACCCGACTCGACGTTTTGCGGTGCCAGTTCTCTCAACTTTGCTTCCACGCGGGCAGCGTTCTCCGCCGCCGCCTGTGCTTCTGCACGGTGGGGGGTCACCACCCAGCGTGTTGCGTGCGAGGCGCTCGAGATGCTGCGATAGGCTGCAAGTGCGACCTCCCAGTTGCGTCGCCTCTCTGCCTCCTCGCCGATCGCTTTGAGTCGCGCGTATGCGACCCGTACGTGGGGTGCTCCTGGCACGTACCAAAGCGCCGCAGCTCGGGCGTGTGCAACCGCAGCAGCTGGGTCACCCGCTTCGAGTGCGCTCGTGCTGAGCGCAATTTCGCGCTCGCCGCCAAGTGCCGCTCGCAGCGTGATAGCGCCGAGGATCAGCACGAATACAAGCAAGACTCGAAGGGCTGTCCTCACAAGAAGTCGCGGCGGCGGAAGACGATGATAGCGAGCGACAGGAAGCCCAAGGTCCAGGCTAGCGAAAGACCCGAAGCCATCAGCAGGTACTGGGTGCGGTCGATATCGAGCGCCTCGCCAGTCAAGAAAGGCCTTCTTGGCACGTACACTTGAAGGTTCGGCCAGACCTTGCCCAACCCCCTCGCGGCGCTAGATATGAAAGCCCCGAACACCTTCTTCGGGAAGCGGTCGAAGGAGTCGGTGTTGCGACCGATAATCCAAACTCCAACCGTCAACAAAGCCGAAAGAAACGGGCTCGAGAAAGAGGACAACATGGTGGCGCAGGCAGTGATGATGCTCACCTCGAGCAGCGATAAGAGCGAGGCGGTCAACACCAGCCTGCGCTCATTCGGCGCAACGTCAGCCATCAGCGCTCCCAGGATCAGCAGCGCAACGGCGAACGGAATCGGTCCAAAGGTTCGCGCCCACGGCACCCGCCAGGCAACAAGCCCAAACGTCGCGAGCAACCCTGTTGTCAGCGCCACCACCAACAGCGGATTGCGGCCACCTAGCAAGGACAAGAGCGAGAGCACCAAACCCGTGTCGGCAGCGATGAAGACGCCAACGGTCAGCAGGGTGCCACCAAACTTACCGATGACGTACTCCCCGCGAGTGATGGGACGAGCCAGAATCGGGAAGATCGTCTTCTGCTCAAGCTCTCGGTACAAGCTGGTTGCGCCGATGACGATTGAGACAGCGATGCTGAAGAGTGAGATGCTGGCGGCTCCGAGATCCGCGACCACGCGGGGAGCATTGTCGAGTGTAAAGCTGCCAATGACGAGTGAGAACACCGATACCGCGAAGGCCACGCCAGCCAAGCCGAGTAGCACGCGCGCGCGCACGGCCTCCCGGTATGCGTTCATGGCGATTGTCCAAATGCGGAGCCACATGCCGCGGACTTTACCACGGGTCTCGTCGTGACGTTCCACCACCCGTTGGACGCCGCCAAGCTGCTCGCAGGACGTCGCGCGGCGGTGTTGAGCGGGGCCGGTCTCAGCACTGAGAGTGGCATCCCGGACTATCGTGGGCCTGGTACGCGGATGCGGGCGCGGAGCCCGATTCAGCATCGGGACTTCGTAAGCAAGGAGTCGGTGCGTCGCAGGTACTGGGCCCGATCTTTTGCCGCCTATGACCGCTTCTGGAGTGCGCAGCCCAATGCAGGTCACCACGCTGTGAGCACGCTCCAGCGCCACGGGCTGCTAGGCCCTATCATCACGCAGAACGTTGACGGTCTTCATCAAGCCTCTGGAGCTACGGAGGTGATTGAACTCCACGGAACTCTATCGCAGGTGAAGTGTTTGGATTGCGACTCACGAGAGACGCGCAAAGCACTGCAAGAGCGGCTGCGGGAGCTCAACGGCGCTTCGGAGAACGTTGGGCTCGCTCCTGACGGAGATGCCGAGGTTGCGGAAGAAAGCTACGCAAACTTCGTCACCGTCGCGTGCAGGACCTGCGGTGGGATTCTCAAGCCGACCGTGGTTTTCTTCGGAGACAACGTACCTCGCCCGGTGGTCGACGCGGCCTTCGCAGGTGTCGATCAAGCGGACGCGCTGCTTTTGCTGGGCACCTCACTGGCTGTCTTCTCTGGCTATCGCTTTCTCTTGCGAGCACACGAGCGCAAGCTGCCGATTGTGGCAATCAACCTAGGCGAGATGCGTGGCGCCGAGCTTTGCAACGTGTTGGTAGCGCAGCCCCTCGGGGCTGCGCTGGGCGAGCTCGTGAACTTGCTACTCCCTCAACGTTAGCAAGCTCAATCCATCAATAGTGCCAATGTCGTTCCGCCTCCGATCAAGAGCAGTTCGGTAATGATCAAGGCAACTCCACCAGCAGAATCGAACGACTTGGGATTGTCGTCCCCAAGCAACAAGTAGCCTCCACCGATCGCGATGCCGGATGCCAACGTGACCGTTCCGACCACCGTGAGGATGGTCAGCGGATCGGTGAAGTTGGTGCTCGCCCGTGCGGGCGCGCCCTTGCCGATCACCGGATCACGCGGGTCGACTTCACCCGCCTTCAGTGTGCGAGTGAACGGCACTCGTAGCCGCAACTGCCGTCTCTCGGCATCGATCGTCAGCTCTTCTAGTGCGGTGTTGCCATCCACCGAGGTAGCCGTCACTTGGTGTTCCCCAACCGAAAGTGCGATCGGCCGGAGAAGCGCTGCGCTCGTGGGCAAGGGTTCGCCGTCGAGTACGATGCTTGTCGGTACCTCGACGAAGTCGAAGGTGACAGCCGAATACTCGTCGAAGATGGTCACTGCCGTACGTTGCCAAGCTACGTACTCGTCACTGTAGTCGGCATGATCGGTTGCAAGCCAATACCAAGCGCTCGCTAAGTCGGGGCGTTCGAGCAGGCGAGAGACGTTCATCGCACCAGCCGCTGAGCGCCAAGTGGGAGCATCCTGGAAGGAGAGATCGTACTGCTTGAGCGCAGCGCGAAACAGGCTCGTCCTCTCCATCGCGGAGTTGGACTTCGAGGCGCGGGCAACTTCGCGATCGATCTCCGCCACGGCTGTGGCGGCCTCTTCTTCAGCGCCTTGGGCTACCGCCTCCACCGAACTGGTGAGCACGAACAGCCCAATCACAAAGGCGCTGCGAAGGCTCACGGCGCCACCACGAATACGTCTAAACTCCACGGTCCTGTCGCTCCGGCCAAGCCATCGACTTGGACGAAATAGGTGCCCGCTTCCAGCTCCAAGTCGAGGAAGGAAGGCACACTACTGACAGCGGCAGTGCAGGCCAGCGGCAGCTCAGTGCCAGGGCAATTGGGACCCTTTCGAACAGAGAGCATCGTTGCGTAGCCGGAGCCCGACATGTCCAGAACGACTCTGCGGCTCTCGGTCAGCACCAGCTTGAGCAACTGATCTTTGGCGCCATTGGGCGCTTGACCATCGGCATCACAACCGGCGCTGAAGTCAGCGCTGACGTTGCTCGTGTTGCCTTGGAAGAACCCACCGCCGCTGGGGATGCTGATCGCATCGGCGCAAGCATCGGAGAAAGGGACGATCTTGGTTGCGGCGTACGGGCGTTCGAACACGGTCAGCTGCTGCGGTAGACCGACCAGACTCTCGCTGATCACCCGATACTCCCCTGCGGCGAGGTTGCGACGACGCAGGCGCAACGGGTTGTTACCGCTGACGGCGCAGGACAAAACGTCGGCCTCGGCACAGCCAACGCCGCTCAAGGCAAGGGCTGCCGAGTCCCCCGGAGACAGGCGGTTCACGAGCAAAAGATCTGTCGGTTCATCGATCGAGAGAGCGTACGCCGCGTCGACGGAGGCCTGAAGACAGGGCAACAGATGGTCGTCTTGCAGGGTCGCGTAGTCGATGTCCACGGGGGTTAGCGGCTCGAGCGCTTGAGCGCTGAGGCAGGCGTCCTCGCTCGGTGTTGGCGTTGGCGGTAGCAGCGAAACGTTGACGCTGACTTCGGTGGGCGCTGTCGCTGAAACCGCCAAGTAGTAGGTGCCAGCGGGTAGTTCATGGCGATAGAGATTCGCCTGAGCGGCGGTGTGACACGCGAGTTCGGCGTCCATGTCGGAACACGGGTCCGCGAGCAACGAGATCGACGGGAAGCCATCGTTGTCGGTGCTCACCGCATAGATCTCGAGATCGGCTGGCTCGGTTAATTCGAGGGCGTAGACCAACTCGCCCGTCGCCGTTCCGCATGCCGAATTTTGATCTTCCGCAGCGTCAATCAAGTCAACGACGAAGGGAGCTCCCGTTGCGAGCGGTTGCGCTGTTCCACAGGTTTCATTGCTGGGTTTGACCGAACCAGGCTCGATCGAAACGTTCACGACGACCTCGTCTCCCTGCGAGGTGGTTACGTAGACCGGGTACGTCGCATCGGCCGGCAAAGAGCGTGCCCGCAACTTCGATACGTTACCGCCGGCGGGTGAGGAGTAACTGGCCCCGCAAGCGAGCTCAGAGGCTGCATTCCCACACTGTTCTGCGAGCGCTGTTGATAGTTCTGCGGCCTGGGCTCGGGCACGGATGACCACGTCTTGGGGCGGACCTGGCGGTACTACGACTGCCATCACCACATCGTTCACTGGACCGGCGGGCGTGCAGCTGGTTGGGTATTGGGCGGACGCGCCAAACGTCAGCAAGGAGTAGTTGCCGCTCGACTCGACCAACACCGGGTCGGCGCAGGTGTCGTTCATTGGTGTCGAACAGCTATCCTCATCAACCGACCGATCGCAGTTGTCATCAACGTCATTGGCGCAGACTTCCTCGACCAAAGAGGAGATTTCCGGATCCGTCTCGTTGCAGTCCCCGCCTCCACAGTGGATATCCACGTCGGCATCACCGTCAGCGTCACGGAGTTCATGCGTGCACGCTTGAGACGCCTCCACGCACGTGTCGATGGTACAGAAATTCCCGTCGTCGCAACTTGCCGGTGGTCCCGCGACGCAGCCGAGCTTCTGCGCACAAACCTCAGTGCCATCACAGTGCACACCGTTGTCACACACGGCGTCCTCAGGGCGGAACCTGCAGCGGTCGAGACTCTTGTCGCAGGAGTCGGCGGTACAATCGATCTCGTCATCGCATTGCGCGTCTTCGACGCAGGGGCCACCAAGCTCGGGATCCACGCCCGAGCCGCCTGATCCACCCTCGCCCCCGGTTCCGCCTCCCCCGGACGTCACATAAGGATTGGTCGGGAGCTCTCCGTCACAAGCTAGGATGCCGCAGAGCACGAAAACACAGGTTCCTCGCTTCAGCATCCTGTGCACCATCGATGGGGAAACTGTAGCAGCTACGGCTGGCCTCTGGCATCATCTCCACTCCGCGCCCGCACGAGAAAGAGCCCCAATGTCCGGCGACCGATTGACACGAACGGAGCTTTCCTGGTTGCTGACCCAGGAGGCCAAATCCGCTGCAGAAAAATTGCGCAAAGGCGTAGGGCTGACCACTCCGCCTCCTGCGCCTGGCCCAGGCGGAATGCAGACCGTTCCTCCACCCCAAGAGCGGTCAGGTTCCACGCCGCCCGTGGTGATTCGGGACACGGTGCTCATGCCAACTCCCCTCCCCGGTGCTGTGACAGTGCCAGTCGTGATGTTCGGGCATGAGGACACTGGCGTAGAGAGCGTGCTCAACCGGCTCGATGAGACCATGAGCGTATTGGCCTCCCTTTACGGTGGGCACTCGCGGGGGCGCCGCGGAAAGATTGATGTCGCGGCCTTGCTTTGGGAGATAGCTCCCGAGGCCCGCGTCTCGATTGAAATGGGCAAGAGCGGCCTAGTCGTATTCGGCGACGAGAATGAACTGCGGCGCATGTTGTACGTGCTCATGGCGATCGGCGGAGACCCAGCCGCGCAAGGTGCGGTCGAGGTCAGCGTCAAGCGCGATGGTGACAATGTCCGCATCGCAGTTGAGCTTGGGCCCGACAAGACGCGTGGGTTCGAGGCCGAGACGCAATGGCTCTCACGCATGGCAACTCGCTACGGCGGCCAGTACCTGCTCGAGGGAAACCACAACACCCTGGAGTTGCCCGTCTCCGAAGAGCAGCGTGAAGTTGACGAGTTGCGAAAGGAGCTAGCGGCGGCCCAGGCTCAAGGGGAGGCCTATGCTCGTGAGCTAGCGGCGGTCATGTCGTCACGCAGCGAGCCGCCCCCGCCTGGTTCTCGCTCGAGTAGTGCTCCATCTGCTGACAGCCTTTCATCGTTGGTTGGGATGGCGCGCGCGCTGGTCACCGACGTGCGCGGAATCCTCGCTGCCATTGGACGGGAGATGGCTCCTCTGCGTGAACGCGGTCGCTGGGGTGATCACGACACGGAGATCGGAGAAGTCGCCGCAAGCGTGAGTCGCCATGTGACCGCGGCGAGTGAAGTGGTCAGTGATCTTGCGCGACTTGCTGGTTGTCCACTCTACGAGTTGCCCTCGAGCTGCAACCTGGCAGATATCATTCGGGACGTCGTGAAGTCCGAGTACTTGCGAGCCACTCGTCATGGAGTTGGCATTCACTTGGAGCTGCCTCCGGGTGGCGTGGACGAGGTTTTGCCCGCGGGCTCGGTGCATGTGCTCGTGCAGGAATTGATGGACAGCGCCATCAGTGTCTCGCCCGCCGACTCGAAGGTGTCCATTGGGCTCTCGCAAACGGCCGCCGGCGTGGTGATCACGATTGATGACTCCGGACCGCCGCTAACTGCAAAAGCGAAGAACGGCGCGAGTGCTCGAGAGTTCGACGCCCTGGTACAAGAGCGCTCTGCCGCGTTGCCGCTAATCGCTGGCTTCGCCATCGCCGCTCACCTTCATGCGCCGCTCACGCTCGAGGATTCTCCACGCGGCGGTACGAGGGTGCGCGTGCTATTTCCTCGCTCCGAATGAGGTTTCCGAATCTTCGGCCCCGGCTCGATTTTCGATTGCCGAGCTGGCCCTGTCTCTCGCTCGCGGGCGCCTTCGTTGGGCTTGCGGACGTGGTGGCTTCCACGGTCACCACCACTTTTCCGAGCGTGTCCGCGCGGCTGCTGCACGCGCTGTTCGACATCTCCACTGCAGCTTTGCTCGGGCTCGTCGCAGACCTTCTGGTTATCCTTTTGTCGCGCTTGCCAAGGAAGTGGCACGCGTACCTGGGCGTGATCCTGTTCTCAACCCTATTTCTGAACTGGGTCATGGAACGGATCTTCGTGCGGCAAGCCGACGTGCCACTGGATGGCAAGGTCTCGTTGCTGCTGCGCTTGGCCTTCGCGCTGGGCACCGGGCTTGGAACGGCGGTGTTGATGGTGATCGGGACGAGCGTTGGTGCGGCTCGGCACCGCTGGTCGCCGCTGGCGTTGATCCCGGCCGGGGTGACGCTCGTTTTCAATTTTCGCCTCTATCGCGACGACTACGTGGAGGCTCACAGCCTTGCCTCGTTCTACGTGCTCGTGTTGCTTGGGTCCTTCCTGAGCGGGAAGGTATTGCGCGCCAATCCAGCGCCCCGCCTTCGCCCACGGCTCATTTGGGCGGGCGCCATCTTGGTGTTGGGCTTCTGGCCTCCGAGTAACTCCGTTCGGCAGCTGCTATTCAAGTCCCCCGGGTCGGTGGGAGCGTGGATATCCGCCAACGTTTTCTGGACGCTTCCGCGAACAGACGCACCCATCCACCCCGACGTGGACTCACGATGGCTTTCGGTGCGCGAGGGGATGCGTCCGCCGTCGGAGGCCCGGCCGACGAATGAACCGCCAGTGGTCGTATTGCTCACGATCGATGCAACGCGACGGGACGCCATCCTTGGTGAGGGGAGGGCGGCCGAACTCAAGAACTTCTCGAAGCTGATGAAGGAGGGCGCGGTCTTCACGCAGGCTCGTTCTCCCGGAAGTCAGACCGCTGTCTCGCTCTCTGCGCTCTTCACGGGCAAGTACTTCAGCGAACTACGCTGGGAGAAGTTCGGCAAGGGCCGAACGCGCTTCGACTACCCAGCCACCGACGACACCGAACGCTTTGTCGCGAGGCTCACCGACTTTGGTGTGTCGACCTTCAAGGTCGTCAGCCTCACCTTTCTACGCAACGACTTCGGTGTTGCACGCGGCTTTGGTGAAGAGGAGATCGTCACCGAGGGACGCCGTCACGCACGCGGCAAAGAAGTCGTTGATCCACTCGTACGACGCTTGCGCAACGCTGCACCCGACGAGCCGCTGTTCCTCTACGCTCACTTGACCGAGCCTCACGCTCCATATGACCGCGGCAAGGTAAAGGCTGGTCTTCCCAAGAAGTGCTACCTGTCCGAGGTGAACCTCGCGGACGACTTCGTCGGGCAGGTCATTACGGCACTCTCGTCGGGGAATCTGGCCCGTCGAAGTATGCTCATCATCAGCGCGGATCACGGTGAAGCGTTCGGCGAGCATGGCACCTACGAACACACCAAGACCATCTACGAAGAGCAGCTGAGGGTCCCACTGTTCGTCTGGGGCGCCGGCATTCCTGCACGCTGGATCGATGAGCCTGTCAGCCTCGTCGACCTCGGCCCCACCCTGCTCGATCTATTCAAGGTTCCAACGCCCGACTTCATGGTGGGTGAAAGCCTGTTGCCGCTGCTGCTAACGGGCGAGGCTCGACTCACGCGACCGCTATTTGCCGAGGGCCGGTTGCGGCGCGCGATCTTCTTGGGCGATCTGAAGGTGATCGTGGATGAACGACGCAAGACCGTTGAAGCGTACGATTTGGCAAAGGACCCGGATGAGTTGGTCAACATCTTCGACTCTGAGCCGGACCGTGTGCAGACCGCGCTTGCAACGTTGAACCTCTACTTCGAGAACCGTAGGGAACGCCGAGACGGCTACACCCCGATTTACAAGCCGTAACGCATGGGGATCCGCATCATCGCAGGGGAATTTGGTGGGCGCCGACTCGAGGCTCCTCCAGGGCGTGAGACCAGACCCACGTCGGACCGGGTCCGCGAAGCGCTTTTCTCCATTCTTGGCTCCGTGGAAGAGCTGGTCGTGCTCGATGTCTACGCCGGTTCGGGGGCGCTCGGGCTCGAAGCCCTGTCGCGGGGAGCCAAACGAGTCACGTTCATCGACCAAAGTCGTTTTGCGATCGCAACCTTGCGCAAGAACATCGCTGCGCTCGAGGTGGGCGACCGCTGCGAGGTGGTTCAGGATTCGGCTGTGCGCGCGCTGCACCGAGTACCGGGAGCTGTGGATCTCGTCTTCGCCGATCCACCCTACGTCGATCTCGCGCGCGCAGTGCCACTCTTGGAGCAACTGGCGAAACGCGGTGTGCTCGCTGAGTCGGCGCGCATCGTGGTCGAACACCGCTCGACGGACAGGCCGGAACTGCCCTCGTTCGAACTGGCGCCGACTCGTATCTACGGCGATACCGCGCTCACGGTTGGGCAGTTGCGGGGGCCCTGAGAGCTCCTCTGCCTTGCTCCCGTGCAATCACTTCGCAGCGCTGGCTGACCCGTGTTAACGCCGCCTCGCCATGATTCGCCTGGATGAAGTCTCGAAACAGCACGGTCAGCAGATCCTGTTCATGGACGCTGGCATGACGGTCTTTCGCGGTGAAAAGGTCGGTTTGGTCGGACCGAACGGTTCGGGAAAATCCACCATCTTTCGCATGATCGTGCGTGAAGAGGCCCCTGACGGCGGTCAGGTCATGATCGATAAGAACACCACCATTGGCTACTTCAGTCAGGACGTGGGGGAGATGACGGGCCGCTCCGTGTTGGCCGAGACGATGGCTGGCGCTGGCGAGGTCTCCGGTGCGATGGCCAAGTTGCAGGAGCTCGAGGCGGCGATGGCTGATCCCGATCGCTTGGACGAGATCGATCAGCTCGTCGAACAGTTTGGTGAGGCGCAATCCCGCTTTGAGGAGCTCGGTGGGTACGCTCTCGAGGCGCGCGCCCGCGAGATTTTGGCTGGTCTTGGTTTTCGCCCCGAGGTGGTCGAAAAGGACGTTGGCGAGCTGTCGGGTGGATGGAAAATGCGCGTCGCTCTAGCGCGCATCCTGCTGATGCAGCCGGATGCTTTGCTGCTCGACGAGCCTACCAACCATCTCGATATCGAGTCGATCATCTGGCTCGAGCGCTTCCTGCGCGGCTACGAGGGTGGTCTTCTGATGACCTCGCATGATCGCGAGTTCCTCAATCGCTTGGTAACCAAGATTGTCGAGATTGACGGTGGTGAGCTCACCACCTTCTCCGGCAACTACGACTTCTATGAGCGCCAGCGAGCGGTGCTTGCGGAGCAGGCCGAAGCGCAGTTTGCGCGGCAGCAGGCTATGCTCGCAAAGGAACAGGCCTTCATCGCTCGCTTCAAGGCCCGCGCAAGTCACGCAGCGCAGGTGCAGTCGCGCGTGAAGAAGCTCGAGAAGATCGAGAAGGTTGAACCGCCGCGGAGGCGCCGCGTGATCGAGTTCGACTTCAAGGCGCCCGACCGTTCTGGAGAAGACGTCGCCAAACTCGAAGGTGTGCGCAAGGCGTACGGCTCCAAGGTCATCTACGACAAGCTCGACCTCTTGATTCGGCGTCGGGAGCGTTGGTGCATCATGGGCATCAACGGGGCTGGCAAGAGCACCTTGCTCAAGCTCATCACCTCGCACACGACGCCTGACGCCGGGGCAGTGTCGGTGGGTGCGAGCGTCAAGATGGGATATTTCGCTCAGCATTCAATGGACTTGCTCGACGGTGAGCGCAGCGTGCTCGAGAGCTTGCAGGCCTCCTTCCCGTTCGCAACGCTGGGCACCTTGCGCAATCTGGCCGGTGCGTTCGGCTTTTCCGGAGATGACGTCGAGAAGACCTGCCGCATTCTCTCCGGAGGAGAAAAGGCGCGTTTGGTTCTTGCGCAAATGCTCTACGACCCGCCGAATTTCCTCGTCCTCGACGAGCCCACCAACCATCTCGACATGACGACCAAAGAGACGCTGATGAAGGCGCTGGCGGACTTCGAAGGGACCATGCTCTTCGTGTCCCACGATCGTAACTTCCTGGGCGCGCTCTCGAATCGAGTGCTTGAAGTTTCGAGCGATGGCATTCGGAGCTACGGCGGCGGATACAAGGAGTACGTGGCGGCCACGGGCCGCGAAGCGCCCGGCGTCGGCTGACCGCTACACCTTTCGTCCCAAAGCCAGCGCGAGCCGTGGCAGAATCCGCGGCATGGAATCGCAGGAAATGATCGAGCTGTGCATGAAGCACAGCCTCTTCTCGTGGTCGGCCAGTGGCAAAGTGGACCCCCTCCCGATCGCGCGAGCCGAGGGCATTTACCTCTATTCGCCCGAGGGCAAGCGCTGGATTGACTTCAACAGTCAGTTGATGAGCGTCAACATCGGGCACGGCCACCCGCGGGTGATTGAGGCAATCAAGAAGCAGGCGGACACGCTGATCTACGCCTACCCGGGGATGGTCACTGAGGTGCGCGCCCGCCTGTCGAAGAAGCTGGCAGACATCGTTCCTGGCCACCTCAATACGTTTTTCTACACACTCGGTGGCGCCGAAGCGAACGAGAACGCGATCAAGGCGGCCCGCCTATTCACGGGGCGTCACAAGATCATCGCCCGCTATCGCAGCTACCACGGAGCAACGCACGGTGTGATGTCGCTCACCGGTGATCCGCGCCGCTGGCCGAACGAGCCTGGTATGGCTGGCATCGTTCGTGTGATGGACCCGCGCCCGTACGACTACTCCTTCGGTACGACCGACAGCGAGATCGTCGCGAACAACCTCCGCTATCTCGAAGAGATCATACAATATGAAGGTCCGCACACGATCGCGGCGATGTTCATCGAGACCGTGACCGGAACCAACGGTATTTTGCCGCCACCGGAGGGCTACCTGAAGGGCTTGAAGGCCTTGCTCGAGAAGTACGGCATCCTGCTCGTGTGCGATGAAGTGATGTGCGGCTTCGGGCGAACGGGGAAGTTGTTCGCCTTTGAGCACGGCGGGATCGTTCCCGACATCCTGACGATGGCGAAAGGCTTGACCAGCTCGTACATGCCGCTCGGCGTGATGGCGCTCTCAGACAAGATTGCGGATCACTTCCGCGACAACGTGTTCTGGGGCGGCCTCACCTACAACGCACACCCGATGTGTTTGGCGGCCGCGCTCGCTGCGGTGGACGTGCTGATCGACGAGGGCATGGTCGAGAACTCCGCCAAGATGGGCGTGCTCATGAACCAGCACATGCAACGGCTCGCCGCCAAGCATCCGTCAGTACGCGAGCACCGCAACATCGGTCTCTTCGGCCTGATCGAGCTGCGAAAGAATTCTAAGAATGAGCGTTTGGTGCCCTACGCCGGTTCACACCCGGTGATGGCCAAGCTCGGCAAGTACTTCAAGGACAATGGGCTATTCACCGTGCTGCAATGGAGCACCGTGATGTGCAATCCACCGCTCTCGATCAACGAGCAGCAGATGGAAGAGGCCTTCACCATCATCGACGGCGGTCTTTCCCTGATCGACGAAGTGTACGAGGGCTGAGCCGATGCCCGATAAGCGGCTGATTCGGTGTGACTGGCACAAGACCTCGAATGGTCCGCTCGAGACGGCGCGGATCTTCGATGGTCTCACCCAACCGGAAGGTTTTGTCGTCGAGCGTTCGCGTAGCGAAGACACGATTGCGTTACCGCGAGATGGTCGAGCCGAGGTGCTGAGTGTGTTGCGCGGGTCAGCCAAGCTGGACGATCCAGAGTATGGCGTGCTGCGCATCAAGCCAGGGGTTCATCTCTACCTCCCGCGAGGCCGAGAGGTGGAGTTCGAGCTGGCCGCCGGCACCGAGGTGGTGCGCGTGCTCGAGAGCCCCGAAGGCAAGAGCTCGGCGCGCGGAACCGAGTTGCTCGTGCGCAACGAGCGCTACTTGGCGGCCTGCGCGACAGAGAGCCAAATGCTCCGTTGGATCTTCACGCCGCAATACGTGAGCCGGCGCATTTTCCTTCATCACGACCGGGCCCTCATTTCAAGAAATGGGGATCCCGTCTCGTGGTTTCACACGACCATGTTCGATGTCGGTGGCCTACCCATGAATGAGGAAGGCGAGCCGGTATTCAAGATGTCGTACAACTCCCGAACTGAGTTCAACGTGCTCTATGACGTCGCGGGGGACGTACGCGTGCGCTTCGCCGAGCATCCCTATGCTGAGAAGGGTCAACTTTGGCGCGGCTGGCGAACGCTCGATTCAGAGAGCACCTACCACCTGAACGAGCCACGAGAGGTCCAGCCGCTGCGTAACAAGCATGAGGTCGTGGCGCACAACGGGCATGCGTCGCTCTTTTGCGTGTTCGATCCTGCGCCCACTGGAGTCGAGAAGCATCAGCCAGGCAGCTACAGCGACTACGAGGCCTTTGACGTCGTTTCTAAACGCCCGGACTACGCAGCCCAGCAAGCTGTGATCGCTGCTTTTGACGACATGGTGCAGAGGCTCTCGATCGCGGAGGCTCAGGGCGTGCTTGAGCAACAGCTCCGAACCAATGTCGAGGTTCAGCGTGCCCACGCACTCTTTGAGCAAGGCCTTCAATCCCAGCTGGCACTCGAGGCAAGTCTCATCGATGGCTTGAAGGACGATCCGAAGCGGCAGGCCATCCTGCAACCTTGGCGCGTCAAAGCCTAATTCCGTCGAAGGCGGATGCAGATTGAGTGACTCCTGCCCTCTTCGAAAAAGACGGCCGAAGGCCGCGCTGGACCATCGACTGGGCACGAGTCATTCGCCGCTCACTTGGGCGCGTCCAACATTGACGATGACCGGGTGAGCCATCCCGCGTATGAGCGACGCGATGATCGCCTCCACCAGCTCCTTCGCCGCTCTTGGGCTCTCCGCGGCAATTCTTCGCGCGATTGACGATGAAGATTACGACGCGCCCACTCCGGTCCAGGAGCAGGTCGTGCCCAAGGCGATCGCAGGGCGGGATATCCTAGCGGCTGCGCAGACCGGCACTGGTAAGACCGCAGCCTTCGTTCTGCCGATTCTGCAGCACCTTTCGGAGTCTCCGAGTGATCCGCGGGGAGCTCGTGATATCCGCGCGCTGATCCTCACTCCCACGCGCGAGTTGGCCGCACAGATCGGAGAGCGCATCAGCGCTTATGGCAAGTACCTCAAGGTTGGCCATACTGTGGTTTACGGTGGCGTCGGGCAGCGGCCGCAGGAAGAAGCCTTGCGCCGTCGCCCAGATATCCTGGTGGCGACACCTGGCCGTCTGCTCGACCTGATGGGGCAGGGGTTCGTGAAGCTGCGTGGTATCACGCACTTCGTTTTGGATGAGGCCGACCGCATGCTCGACATGGGCTTCATTCACGACGTGCGCAAGGTGATCGCGGTCTTGCCGAAAGAGCGACAAACGCTGCTCTTCTCCGCAACGATTCCCGCAGACATCGAGCGCCTCGCAGGCTCACTCTTGGAAGAGCCGGTACGCGTCGCCATCACGCCCAAGATCACGACTGCCGAGGGCGTCGATCAGGCAGTGATCTTCTCAGAGACGGCGGAAAAGCGTGTGCTGCTCGAGCGCATTCTCCGTCGGCCCGACGTGAAGCGAACCATCGTATTCACGCGCACGAAGCATGGCGCCAATCGACTCACCCGCGATCTGGAGCGAGCTGGCATTGCCTCCCTCGCCATTCACGGAAACAAGTCACAGAACGCCCGCGATCGAGCGCTATCAAGCTTCAAGACCGGTGAAATCCCTGTGTTGGTCGCCACCGATGTGGCTGCGCGAGGTATCGACGTCGATGACGTCTCCCACGTCGTCAACTTCGACGTACCCAACATCCCGGAGAGCTACGTCCATCGAATTGGTCGCACCGGTCGTGCAGGTGCTGTTGGCCAAGCCATTTCGCTGTGCGCCGCCGAAGAACGCCCCTTCCTCGCCGACATCGAGAAGCTGATCAAGAAGACGATCCCTTCGATCGACGTTGACGGCAACGTTCTCGAGCGGCCTCAGGCGCGCGCGATCGCCGCCGCTCCACCGCCGGGTCGCGGCGGGGGCGGCGGAAGACCAGGCGGCGGCGGTGGCGGCGGTAGATCAGGCGGCGGTGGCGGCAGCAGGCCGGGTGGTGGTGGTGGTCGTCGGCCGCGCTACCGCTGAGCTACTTCGCTCGCTTGAAGCGATAGGCAGATTGTCCGAAGTCGATCACGATCTCGTTCCCTTCGACGCGTAGGGGAAGCCCGCCGCCCGGCGCATCGATCAGCGTCAGCGTTTCCTTGTCGCCGTCCTTCTTGTAACCAAACCGACTCTTCCACTCGCCCGCGTCCAGTGTGGGAAAGTCGGTGCCCTTATCGATCTTGATGACTCCGAGCTGAGGATTCTCCAGCCGGCCGGCCAACCGCGAGACCACCTCATCCGGGACTTTTCCGAGGTCGTCTTTGCGCAGCTTTTCTAGCTTTGTCTTTGCTTCAGTGAGCGATCGATCGAGTGACTTCAACGCGCTCGGTTTCTGGTCAAACACGATCTCCATGAACCGTCCTGCGATGGCCTCGAGTAAATCGCTGCCACCGCCGTTGGTTAGAATGACGAGGCCCATGTTCCGCTCGGGGAACAACATGAAGCGCGAACTGAAGCCGAAGGTTCCACCATCGTGGGAGACCACTGCCAGGCCCTTTTGCCGAGAAGCCGCTAGGCCTAGGCCATAACTTGCAGTCGCCGAAGCCTTCGTTCGGGGCTTTCTTCGTTCGAGCAGATTGCTCTCGCCAAATACACGTTTGCCCTCTGGCGTAACGCCGTTCGCAAGCTCGACCATCGCGTAGCGACCCATGTCTTCGACGCTCGCAAAGACCGCTCCCGCCGGCGCGTAAGGAACGACGAACCGCTCCATATCGATCGGAAGTATTCGCTTCTGAGCTGGTTCATCGAGCAGTGACTCCGAGTGCGGCCAAGCCGAGTCTTTGCTTCCCTGTGCGAAGTCGGCTGTCGTCCGAGTCATGCCCATGGGCTCGAAGACGTACTTTCGCATTGCCTCGGCGTAAGCCTTGCCTGGCTCTCCTGGTGAAGCTTTGCGTGCAGCCAAGAAGCCACCAAGGGCCGTCATCTGGTTCGAGTATTGAAAGGTTTCCCCGAAGGCCGTCGTTGGCTTCTGGTCTCTGAAGCCGTCGAAGACGGCGCTGGGCTTTACCCCTTTGAACTCGAAAACGAGCTCAAGGTCTCTGCGCGGCATCCCAGTGCAGGCGCAGAACGTGTCGGCGATCGTGAGTCGCTCAGTAAAGCTTGGTTCGCCCGTAGCAAAGCTGGGCAATAGCTCCTTCACCTTGGTATCCCAACGCAGCTGTCCATCGTCGACGAGCTTGGCGATCAGCAGGGTTGAGAGGCTCTTCGACACCGAGCCAATCATGAACGGCGTCTTTTCAGTAACCGGGGCCTCGCCATCCACTCGCTTCTTGCCGACCGCTCGAACGAAGACCTGCTTACCGTCACGGACGACTGCGACCGCCACGGCAGGCGCTCCAGTGCGTACTCTGAGCTCGTCGATGGCCGCTTCAAAGGCGGCTTTGCGCTCCCCTTCCAGCGTGTGCGCCTCTCGTTTGGAGAGGTCCTCCTCCTCGACGCCCTTCATAGTTAGGCCAAACACGATCTGTCTCAGCTGCGCGCCACGCCGATTGAACGCAGCGGGTGAGCCTTCGAGCAGCGTGGCTACCACCCGCCCACCGATTCTCCGGGCATTGACGATGAAGATGCGTTCGCCCGGGCTCTGGGGAAGTTGCACGAACTCGTAGATTTCGTCCCACCCGCCCTCCTCCGTCAGCGACTTCTCCTCGACAGGGCCCACTTTTACGCTTCGTTGGAGATAGCTAAGTAGTTGGTCTTTAGCGGCCTTCGCGGAGGACGAGTCAAACGCCAACATCGTAATGGTGAGGTCCCCTTCGGGGTCGGTGGTTGTCATGCCACCCGAGCGCGGCTCGAGCTTCCAACCGTTGGGAATGGTGACCTTTGCGTCATCGGCGAGCGCCAGTTCTCTTTCCGCGGAGACAACCTCGACAGGCCCGAGCACCGCTCCCAACTCAGGTTTGGCAGCCTCTTTTGCAGCCGGCTCGAGCGGTTTGGGTTCCTGAGCGACTGGGCTTGCCTGCGTTCCAGAGCAACCAGCCTGCGCCGCTATGAGCAGCCAGCTACAAATCAACGACCGTCGCATTCGTTTTTCCCTTTCATGGCGCCCCAAGCAACTCGACTTCGTTTCAGCGAGCATCATTCTTTCAGTTCATCGATCTGTTTCTTGAGCTCGCGAGCGGCTCGACGATTCGCCCAAAGAATCAAGCCTGTCATCACCCCACATACAACGAACGAGATGCCAAAACGAATCAGTGACCCAAGATCGGACCGCTCGAGCCCACCTGCGAAGAACACCACGAGACCAGGGATGAGAGGTCCCACGTACCATCGAGGCACCTGCAGCAGGAGTTGCATCTGGCGCTCGAGTTCCTTGCGATGCCATGCGAGCAGCTCAGCGGTGGGGACCGCAGCGGCAGGTTGCTCTGCCGCGTGTCCACGTAACCGTATATTGGTAAGCATCACAGCTGTTCCAACCACCAGTAAAAGCGCGCCTATACGAATTAGTAGCGCGCCCTCGACGATAGCTATCCGACCGAAGAAGGTCGCGACGAACGCGCCAGCCACATACTCAGCCAGATTTCTATTTCGGATCTTTGATTGAAAGTTTGTGGCCTTACCAAGAATTGCATCCATCTTCAGCTCCGAACTAGGGATTGATTGAGTCTGCCAAAGCTCTTTGAGATCATCATCAGGGTGTGTCATCGCAGCCCTCCGAGGTGTTGACGAAGCACAGCGCGCAAACGCGATAGTTTGGTGGTCACGTTGGTGCCCGAAAGGCCGGTAACCTCAGCGATCTCTTCCGGGGTAAGGCCCTCGAGGAAGAGCAAAGTGAGCTGTCGATCGACCGGCTTCAACTTCGCGATGAGCTCATTGAGGTGCTCGAGCCGTTGTTTGCGATCCACGGTGGCTTCCGGCTCGGTGCGTGGGTCACTCGGTAGCACGAGTTCAAGATCCTGCAGCGATACCCAAGGACGGTGGCGCGCCCCGCGAACACAGTGGGTCGCCGCCACATTGTGGGCCACACGAAAGACAAAGGTTCGCAGTGAACTACGCTGCGCGAACGTGGGCAGGGCGCGAAACAGCGCCACAAGTATTTCTTGCATCAGATCGGCGCGTGCGGTCTCGTCCCGCTCGTAGCTACGAGCAAGCCGTTCGAGGGCAGGCCTGAAGGTCGAGGCGACCTCGAGGAACCCGCGATGCTCTTGGCTTTGCGACATTGTGGTTACGCTAGTCGCGCGCCCTCGCGAAACGTCACAGCCTTGAGCCCTTTTTTTTCGCCGACCGTGAGCCGCTGCTGGAACGTTGTTTCCTTATGGCAGCGTGATACGAAGACCCTCGTGAAGACGATTGTTCGAGAGCTTCGCCCCGATGACGTTGGCAAGTACGCGGACCTGTGCGAGGCGCGAGACGGTCTCGATCGCAAAGGTGCCGAGGAGCGCGCGCAGCAGGTCGCGTTCATGGCCTTCGAGAATCCCACCAAGGACGGTCAGCCCCACTACTTCGTCGCGGAGACCGGGGACCGACTTACGGGCCATATGGGGCGTATGCCGACGTGGTTCTGGATCAACGGCCAAAAGCACCTCGCGACCTTTGCGCATGATCTATTCGTCCATCAGGACCTTCAGCGCACGGGGCAAGCCTTCTTCGTCACGATGAAACTGTACCAAGCCGTAGAGAAGGCAAGCGCCAGCTTCTGTGCGATGGTCTGGACCAACCAGATCAATATCGAGCTCCAGCAATCGCGGAAGTACGATCAGCTTTGGGTGCATCGTTACGTGCACCTACTCCGGGCAGACACGCAACTTCAACGCATCGAGAAGCTCGGCCCCGCGCGCGAAATCGCGAAGCCGCTCGCTCGTATGGCACTGAAGGCCGTGGATACCACACTACGTGTTTTGCATCGGTCTCGTCGGGCAGAGCAGATCGAGTCGTTTGACCGTCGATTCGACCAATTGGCCGAGCGCATCGGTCCGAGGATGGGCATCGCACCGGTCAAAGACGCCGCCTATCTCAACTTCAAGTATGTTCACCGTCCCTTCATTGACACGGTTTGTTTTGGCGTGTCGGGGCCGGGGGGAGAGCTACTTGGGTTTGTCGTGCTCCGCAAACTCGGCGACGAATTCGTGGGGACTATCCTTGAGCTGTGCGCCGCTCGCGAGGACCCCGCTACGATCCTCAGCTTGCTTCACTGTGCTATCGAGTACTACCGCGACGCCGGTGCGACTTCGGTAGAAACGGTAGCCTCAGACCCAGCCTTCATCTCTGCGCTAAAGCGCACGCTCTTCCTGCAGCGCGTAAAGCTCCCGCTCTTCTTCGCGAATGGGGACAAGTACGCTAACCCTGAGGTGCTCCGGAGCTTGGATGCCTGGCATCACTGCTCGGGCGATTCAGAAGGTCCGTACTAACGGTCCGCCAAATAGTCCGCTCACGCCATCAGCCATCGGCGGATTGACTCGCATCTTGCGCGGGCTCGGGCTCGGGCTTGGCTTCAGCTCGCATTCCAGCACGTGTTTTGAGCTGCTCGAAGGTGGACTTCGCCTTTCGTGTAGCTTCCAGCAGCAGCTTGCGGGACGTGTGGACCGCCTGTGAGCGAAGCGCGGGTGACAGCGCACGTATGCAAACGAGGGTGCGTTCCTCAGAAGCAAGTTGTGACTTGTAGAAGTGCGCACCCTCCAAGAAGTCGTACTCAGCCCGGCCTAACGCTATATGTCGCTTGATGGCTGCTAGGTGGATACCAATCCCAGGACGCACAGTCTTGGGAACATCGAGGCTACGGCCCGACTGGTAGAAGTAAACTCTGCCATTGTAGATAATATTATAAAGAACGGCGAACGGCACGCCCGCCCGCTCCATCCAGCACAGCTCGAGTTCAGCCTCGCCGTTTTCGATGAAGGCGTCCATGATGGCCTCGTGGAACTTGGCGAAACGAGGCGCGTCGAAGACACCGTCTTTCCCCTCTGCGTGCCACCTTTGGCGATGAAGATCGTAAAGAACTTCGCGGCCTTGCTTTAACTCGGTGTGCGTTCTCGCGAATCGTTCTCCACCGTCGTTCCCGAGCCACGCTTCCAAGTCCCTTAGGGTTCGCCGCACGAAGTAGCGCCGTTGGCCCGGGAGCGTCGCTAAATAGCTATCCCAGTTGGAGGGGAGACGAATGTAGCTGGCGCTGTTGATAGGCTCCGTTGTCGTTGTCGCGCCGCAATTTCGAAGGGCCCTCACTAGCGGTGAGAGCAGCGAGTCGGTTTGCAGCAATGAGGTGAGCAAGATCTCATCCCATGTGCCCAGCTCCCCAGCGAAGAGGCCCAGCACCAGTGACTCGGCTACCTCCGCTTCAGAGCCTCGCTCAGCGAGGATGCCGACATACGGTGAGCAGATCTCCTCCTCTTGAGCTTCTCCCGTACCGCATAGTTCGATCTGCCAGCTGGGAATGACCCCGCCATGGCGCACGCGCCTGCGCAGCAGCGGAGCGAGCCCAACCAACTTGCCCACCTTGCGAAAGGTGACGAGCCGCAACCCGCGCTTGTCTTGGAAAAGCTCCCACCATGTCCGCACCCAAGTCGGCGTGAGCGCCAGTTCATCGATCTGGCTTCGCTTGAGAAGATCCCGCCACTCAGGAACGAGCTCAGCAAACGCGCCATGATCCTCAAAGACTTGCCTGACAATCACCGCTTGTTGCCTTGAGCCTACCCGTGCACCGCGCGCACGTATACCCCACGGTGCACGGCCTTCAAAGTCAGATCGAAGGCTTGGGTCCAGCGGAGCGGCTAGGGCCTGGTGGCTGGCTCGCTGTAGGATGGCTCTGTGTCCGAGGGCGTCGAGCAAGCGGTCCTAATCGGGACTATCGTGGAAGGGCGCTACCGAATCGACGAGGAGGTTGGACGAGGCGGCTTCGCGACGGTCTGGAAGGCACACCACCTCACACTCGGCATCCCTGTAGCTTTCAAGCTGCTGCGTCCTCCTATCTCGCTGCAAGCGGAGAAGCGAACCGCGGCTCTTGCGCAGTTCGTAGAAGAGGCGAGAGTTCTCACGCGCATTCGACACGAGAATGTAGTTCGAACCTACGATCAGGGCTTCCTCGATGGGTTGCCCTACCTCGTCTTGGAGTGGTGTGAGCACGGAAGTTTGAGGGACTTTCTTGACAGGCGCGGTGGCGCGCCCCTGGCTCTATCCGAGGCGTGGGCCTTGTTCTCTCCCGTCGTGCTTGCGATTGGACAGGCGCATGAACATGGAGTCGTACATCGTGACCTGAAGCCAGCGAATATCATGTTAGCTAGTCATGGCCGCCGATGGGTGCCGCGGGTGATCGACTTTGGCATTGCCAAGCTATGTGATCCGGCCGAACACGCTGGCTCTGGTGCAACCCTGACTCGTTCGGGCAGCAGCGCGTTTACGCCTGCTTACGCTGCACCCGAGCAGATGGCTGGGGCCCGGACGGGACCATGGACCGATATACACGCGCTCGGACTATTGTTTGTGGAGCTGGTGACCGGGCTAGAGCCCTATCAGGGCCCGAGTCTCATCCGGGCGGTGCTCGACGAAGTGCGTCCATCCGCCGCCGCGCGCAGGATCGACATTGGACCGTTTGAGCCCGTCATCAATAGAGCCCTGGCCCTTCGCCCAGCTGACCGGTTCGCCTCGATCTCTGAGTTTCACGAAAGTCTGACGCAGGCGGCGATTGCCTTTCGCGAAACGGCTCCCTCGAATCAGACGTTCCGGACCGTTGGTAGTGTCGTGCTGCCGGATACGGTCAGAGTGGAGGGTCGTTCTGAACCGAGACGACGCCGAGCCTTTATTCGCGCGGGGGTTGGCGCCGGCGTACTTGCGCTTACCGGCGCCGGTGTCTTTACGCTGACGCGGCCCGAAACGACGAGGAAGCCCGCTGCTCCGACTGCGACCAAAGCAACGCCGCTGGCACTACTTACGAATGCTGTGATCGAGGAGTTTCTTCTAAACAACAATATAAAGCACATTCGATCTTTGCCGGGTGCAACCGACGTGCTCTCAGTGCAGTTCTTTCACGAGCAGAAAGGTGGATTGATAGAAGCCATTGCACTCCCCGCCTCCCCAAGTCAGCGAGAGCAGGTCCTGAAACTCGCAGTCCAAACGTGGGCGGAAACATACGGGTTGGCTGTCGGGTGTGCCATCGACGGTGAGCGTGCGGTTCTTCTGGGCTGGAAGCGAGGGGCTGCTGCTCAAGGCCTACTCGAGGCGTTAGTACGCCAAACCCAAGCGATAGAATCCCGCAGCTACTTCGACGTAGCTACTCACGACCAGGAGGCCGTCGTCGTCCCAAGCACATTAGTCGAGGTGAGCCCCGCGTTTCTCCGTACAAAGTTACGCGCGCTTGGTGCGAACTTGGTCAGTGACGAGCCTGGTTCCCCCTATGACGTAAAGCTTCGTTTCGGAGAGCAGCGTGGTCAGCTGCGGATGTTCTCCGCGCGCCTCGCTTGGAGTCTGCCCCAAGAGCAGTCACTTGCGGCGGAGGTGGCGCGCTTGAGCGGCGAGGGGACTGCCTTCTCTTTCGCCGAGGAGGCGGTGGCAGGCATTATTGCAACGGGTGATTCTACGATTGCGGCGCCCGAGTTTCTTGGCCGCCTATTGGCTGGGACCAACGCCGTCATACACGCCGATCCAAGGCACCGTTAATGGTCGACTCAGGCCCACTTCCGCAACTGCTCGAAGCGCGGTATCGCCTCGATGAGGTGGTCGCTCAGACGGCGATCGCCACGGTGTACCGTGCATGGCACGTCACGCTCAACATTCCTATCGCGGTAAAGGTGCTGCGACGAGGAGCTGGGGATTGGAGTCAGATCGAGCGCGAGGTGAAATCGCTCTCGGCGCTCAACAGTCCCAATGTCGTCCGCATCCTAGACTATGGTCTTTACGACCAGCAGCCCTATCTCGTTACCGATTGGTGCGCGGAAGGATCTTTGGCTGGGCACTTGACCAAGACCGGTCCCATGAACATGCACACGGTGATTAGCTGGCTAACTCCGATTGTGTCGGCTATCGCCGAGGCTCACCGACTCCAGCTTGCTCACTGCGATATCAAGCCGTCAAACATCATGCTTACGCGTGGCGCGATGGGCGAGCTCGAACCGCGGGTAATCGATTTCGGCATAGCCAAGGTTTTTGGTCCAGGGAGGGGGACGCTCGGAACGGGTTTTTCGCCGGCGTTCGCTGCTCCGGAGCAGGTACTAGGGGAGAGTATAGGCCCCGAGACCGACGTTCACGCTCTCGGTCTCCTGTTTACAACGTGCTTACTTGGGCGAAGCCCGTACGGTGAAGACGCGGGCATTGCCGCGCTTGCCTCGACCCGACCGACGCCAAAGGTATTCGGTATCGACTGTGGTCCTTTCGAGGGGCTGCTTGCAAAGGCGTTGGCGCTTCAGCCCGGTGATCGTTACGCTGATGCCGGCCGCCTTCTTGCAGCTTTGCAGGTCGCGACCACAAGCTTTGGGTCTCAGGCAACGGCGCTGGCTCCCGTTGCCTACCAGTCTATTGTTTCCGGACCACCCGCGGCGGTACTTACGAGACCCAAGGGCGAACCCGCTTCGATGCCCCGCCGGCACGGACGGTTTATCGCGATAGGTGGTTTGATGCTCGGGGCCGTCGGCGCCATCGCTTGGACTCTAACGGCTTACCTGCCAACGAAGCGCATTGAGCGAGTTGAGCGCCCGAGCTGGGGCGCGTCAGCCTCGTCCGCACCCCGCGCGAAACCGACCGTGTCGCTCGCGAGTATCACGGGGCCAGAGCTAGAGCGCCGAGGGACCAGTTCCGGTTTCACCGTTGCTCTGCCGGATCCTTCAGATCCAGCGGGGTTGCGGCGTTTTATGGTTCGCTCGAACGTGTATTGGACTGTGTTCGTAATGGATAGTGGGGACCTGTCCGCGCTAGAGCCGACGATGCAGAAGAAGGTCGTCTTGAATGCGGTTGGGACCCTGGTGCTCGAGCTCAAAGAGGGCAATCACGTTCACTACGGAATTTCCGGCTCACGTGCTTTGGTGATCTTTGCTGCGAGGTCGCACGTCGATTCGGGTGCTGTTGTTGATGACGCCTTTGAGCAGTTCGCTGGGGACATCGTTTTTGACGTAGTTGGCAGCTCCACTGGCGCCGACCCAGGCAAGCCGGTACTCGAAGCGTCCCAGCGTGGAGCGCCAAGAGCCTGCCCGAGCTTACCCTGGATGAATTGGATTCTAGAGCGCGCGTTGCTGGCCTAACTGTCGAGCGCCGCGGTCTCACGGGTGCCCTCTGGATCGAGTCGCAAGGTGCACGAGGGACGATTGAGTACATCAACGCTCGAAGCCCAGGCATCGTTCTCGGTGAGTTACCCACGCTACAAGCTCGAATTGCTTCGCTCCGGGCGGAACGAACGTCATACGCCTACGCACAAGAGGGGGACATCGCAGTGCTTGTGCACGGAGACAAACGGTTGACCCAGAAAGAAGTCTTGGCGAACGTACTTTCAGGTTTGGGGGCTACTGTACAGAGTGCCCGATAGCAACCGTGAGGGCGCGCCTGAACGAGCAGTTCGTGGCCGTTCTGCGTCGACTGATGTGCTATCGGTTTGGGCGTGTATACAAAAGATGGGCCTTCGTTCAGGGAGTTGATGCGGCAGGCGCTTTCCTCCACGGAACGAGGGTACGATCTGCTCGCTCCGAAGTTTGAGCAGACTCCATTTTGCACACCGGGCACGGTGATTGAGCGCTGCCTTCATGACCTCGCGCCCGTTGAATCCGCTCTCGACCTATGTTGCGGAACTGGGGCTGGGCTGTTGGGACTCCTGCCGCTGGTTCAGAATCGCCTGGTGGGGGTCGACTTCAGCGAAGGCATGCTGCACGTGGCCAACGAGAAACTACGCCTTCACATGGGCAAAAGGCCCAAACAGGTGGACCTCATACGTAAAGACATTTACGAATACCCAGCTGTCGGCGAGTACGATCTTGTGACCTGCTTCGGTGCGCTCGGGCATATCGAGGAACGCGACGAGCCGAGATTTCTGTCCCTGGTGAGAAATCACCTTAAGCCGAAGGGCCGATTCATCTTCGTCACCACCCGCAGCGCGAGCCCGCTCTCCAAGCGAGCTATCGTTGGGCGGGCTTTCAACGGGGTGATGCGAGTGCGCAATCTCCTGCTAAAGCCTACATTCATTATGTACTATCTCACCTTCGAGCTGCCGAAGATTGAGCGGCTACTTCGCTTTCACGGTTTCGAGGTTCAGGTAGAAGACGGTCTTTTTGCTGCTCCCTATTCAGAACTCGTCCGTGTTACCGCTCAGAGAAGGAATTGACTCGTTTGGAGTTCATGCGAGGTTTGCGCAGTGCGTATCTTGGAACGGAATAGCTCGCTGTTGATCGGGGTCGTTGATTCGCTGTTGGCCGCGGCTTGGACAGGACGTGACCCTAGCGCTGCTGAGGTAGCAACAGCTCTTGAGGTCTGTGCCAATGCTGCGATGGGCGGTCGTTGGGGGCTCCTCGTTTGTGCTCCCGCGAACTGTCCGCTGCCATCGGAGGCAGTGCGTGCGACGATCGAGAAGGGCATGAAGAAGTTGGACCCATACATCGTTGTCGGTGCCACCGTTATCGAACGCGGTGGGTTTCTTGGCTCAGCGATGCGCGCCCTAGTCTCTACGCTGCAGCTCCTGGTAAGGCCGCAGCACCCCGAGCGCACTTTTGCCAGTTGCGAGCCAGCTGCTGCCTATCTCCACGCAGAGCTCGCTAAGTCGCAGGTTGTGGCACCTTCGGTGGTGACCATGATCGATGCGTATCACCAGCTTATGAAAGAGGCGCAGTCTCGTTAGAGGCACTCTTTACGGAAGCGCTTGACGCCGTCGGCTCCTACCACCCAGCGCTGGGTACAGTCTGGCTTTGGAGCGGCTGTCGGTGGTTGGGTTGTCGTAGGGAGGCGAGTCGCAGGCCTGGTTGGCTGGCTCGGTTGGCTGGTCGCGCGACTCCCGCTCGATTGTGCCGGAGCCAGTGCGGCGCTTGCCGTCGCCGTCGCCGTCGCCGCTGCGGTCGCCTCTGACGAAGGAGTCACCGCGATCAGGGGTTCCGTCGTTGCACGTTTGGTCGAGGGCTCAGTCGTGAGTTCCGCGGACGACTCGGGCAAGGTCGCGGCAGCAGGACTCTTGTTAGCGTGTGGTTGGCGGAAGAAAAAAAGACCAACCGCCGCTCCGGTCCCAACCAAAGCTCCTACGAGCAGCGCCCAGAATAGTGCATTATTTCTGCGGCCCCCGGCGACGGATGACGCCAAGCTCATCTGCCCGCTGGCCAGCTCTGGCATGGGTGGATGCTTCCCGGAGATCACGTCTGTTGCCGCAACGCCTTGCATCTCGATTTGGCGTACCCGGTTTGTTCGCCGCTGAAGCTCCTCACCTCCCGCTGCCCGCACCCAGGCAGAAACCTCGCGCGCTGAAGCGGGTGGAATGACGTGATGCAGCGCGTTCGCAAAGGCCTCTGCGGTTTGAAATCGATTGTTGGGGTCTGGCGCTAAGGCCGCCGCTAGCAGGTCATCTGCAGCGGGAGGCAGATCGGGACGCACGCTGCGAGGGGATGGAGGCGTCTTCGTAACGATCTCCAGCACCAAGCTCGCCTCGCTATCCGTGGTGTAGAGGCGACGCCCAACGAGGGCCTCCCAAAGAACCACGCCCGCGGCATAGATGTCCAAGCGCGGGGTGGCGGGTTCATTGCGAATTTGCTCGGGCGCCATGTAAGGGATTTTCCCTTTCAGGTGACCCTCACGGGTCGTTTGAAGCCGGCCCTGAGCGTGTGCAATACCGAAGTCGAGCACCCGAGCATGTCCATCCGCACCCACCAATAGATTTTGGGGCGAGACGTCCCGGTGCACGAGGTGAAGCGGCTCGCCTGACGCTGCAGTTGCTTCATGAGCCGCGCCCAAGCCGTGCAGCATTTGACCAATCACAGCCGATACCACCGCCGGAGTTGGTGGTACGCCCGAACGACACAGCCGCGCAAAGGACTCTCCGTGCAGGTACTCCATGACAAGCAAAAGCTCGTCCGTCTCCCGCACGACGTCGATGAGCTGGGCGACGTTGGGATGACGAACGCGTTGGCTCACGCGCGCCTCATCCATCAGCATGGCCACAAAGCTTGGGTCACTGACGAACTGTCGATGAAGTCGTTTGACTGCAACCACGCGGTTGAAGCCTGCAGCGCCGCTCATGACCCCAAGGTGCACCGAAGCCATGCCTCCGACGGCAAACTCCTCGAGCAGGGTGTAGCGACCGACAGTTGTCACAACCCTCCCAGGCTAACACGGCGCGCTCGGTGAACGCTGGAATCAGTCAACGTTACGCAAGGGTTAGGGTAGCATCGGCGCACGATGCAGGGCTCAGGGTACGCAGGCGTGGGTGCGGTGGTGTTTGCGGTGGTCTCGCCGGCTTTCGCCGAGGAGACCTCCTCCACTGCGCCAACCGTTGACCAGTGCGTTGGCGCACACGAACTAGGTCAGAAGTCGCGCTTTGACGCACGCCTCGCCACTGCGCGTGAGGCGTTCCTGACTTGCTCCAGCCAAGCCTGTCCCGCAGAGGTTCAAGTGGATTGCCTGCGCTGGCTGCGTGAGGTGGAGGCTCTGCTTGGGCGGTTGGAAGTGGACGCTGGAGGTGCCGCCATCTCGGTTGACGGCGTGGTCAAGCCGTCGGGAGTGATCTGGATCGAAGCCGGGCTGCATGAGGTTCAGGCGACCTTTCCCGACGGTCGGACCAAGCTTGAACGGGTGCGTGTCAATGCTGGGGCAAGTGAGCGGGTGGTCCTGCTGCCACCTGCTCAGGCAGGCTCTAGCCCTCAAGCTGCTCCTGTCGACCAATCGGCCAGCGAAGGCACCAGTTTCCCCATTCTCGGCGTCTCGTTGCTTTCGGCGGGCGGTGCCTCGCTGATCGCGTTTGGCGTTTCCGCCGGCATTGGGACGAGCAACTTCAATTCGCTCGAATCCTCGGGCTGTGCACCAAGTTGCGATCAAAGTGCCGTTGACGAAGTGGATACGCAGTTCCTCATCGCAGACGTCACGTTGGGTTTGGGCATTGGTCTAGCCGCAGCGGGTGCCGTAGCGCTAATCGTTGAACTCGTAGTGCTGAAGGACGACTCGCCTGCAGCGTCACGCCTCGACTACGGAGTAATTCGCTTTTAGCGAGCTAACGGATTGAACAGCTGGAGAGCGCAATGAACGGCTGCATGATGGACTTCCCGCTAACGATTACGCACCTCCTGGATCGCGCACTAGCGCTGTTCCCTGACGTTGAAGTGGTATCGCGACTTGCGGATAGGTCGCTTCATCGACAGTCCTATCGAGATACCTATCGTCGTTCGGCTCAGCTAGGAGCCGCGCTGAAGCGCCTTGGCGCCACGCAGGGGGACCGCGTCGCGACGCTATGTTGGAATCATCGGCAGCACCTCGAATGCTATTTAGGGGTGCCGGCCATCGGCGCGGTGGTTCACACGCTCAACCTGCGGCTCCACCCGACTGAGCTGGCTTACATCGCGAATCACGCTGGGGATCGCTTCCTGATCGTCGATCGCTCCCTGCTGCCGTTGCTAGAGAAGTTCCGTGCACAGCTGAGGTCGGTCGAGCACTTCATCGTAGTTCCCGACGCGCCGGGCGAAGCCGAGGCGCCCTTCCTCGACTACGAGGCGCTGCTCGCCGCGGAGACTGTAGAAATGCCGTCTACGCCTTGGTCGAGTCATGCGGTGGGCTTTGTGCGGCCAGAAGAGAACGCCGCGGCGATGATTTGCTACACCTCCGGAACGACGGGCAACCCGAAGGGCGTGGTCTTCTCGCATCGCTCAACCGTGCTTCACGCATTTGCCGGATCAACGGTCGATTCAATCGGCGTTGGCTCGCAGGATGTGTTGCTGCCAGTCGTGCCGATGTTTCACGCCGCTGCTTGGGGCTTGCCGTACATGGCTGTCCTCAACGGCGCGAAGATCGTGTTTCCAGGGCCACACCTCGACGCGCCCTCCTTGTTGGAGCTCATGGCCGCCGAGAAGGTTACCGTCGCCGGCGGCGTGCCAACCATTTGGAATGGCATCTTGGCCAAGCTGGATGCCGAGCCAGGTCGCTGGGATCTCGGCTCGATGCGCACCATGGTGATCGGAGGAGCTGCGGCGCCTCCCGCGATGATTGACGCGTTCCGCGAGCGACACGGACTCATCGTTACGCACGCCTGGGGTATGACGGAGACCAACCCGCTGGGTACCATCGCGCACCTCAGTCCGAAGGTGAAGGAGCGTGGCCCGGAGGCCATCGCAGCAGCACGGGCGTCGCAAGGTGTTCCGGTTCCCTTCGTTGAAACGCGGCACGTCGACGACGCGGACAAGCCGTTGCCCTGGGATGGAAAGACCATGGGAGAGCTCCACGTTCGTGGGCCTTGGGTAGCGAAGTCCTATTTCGGGGGTGAGGGGAAAGATCGCTTCACCGACGACGGTTGGTTCCGCACTGGGGACATCGTCACGATTGATGCCGACGGCTACGTTCGGATTACCGACCGCTCGAAAGACGTCGTGAAGTCGGGCGGCGAATGGATCAGCAGCGTCGCGCTCGAGAACGCGCTGATGGCTCATCCAGCGATCCTGGAGGCCGCAGTTTTTGCGGGTCGGCATCCGAAATGGGATGAGCGACCGATCGCAGCGATCGTGTTCAAGCCTGGAAAGTCCGCCTCACACGACGAACTCAACGCGCACTTGGAAGGCAGCTTTCCCAAGTTCTGGCTAGTCGATCTCTATGTTGAGGTTGAAGAGGTCCCACGCAACTCCACTGGGAAGTTCCTCAAGACCAAGCTTCGCGAGCTCTACGGTGATCGGTTGCTCGGGGACTGAGCTTCAGTTCGATGGAGCGACGCAGGCTTGAAGGGCGGTCGCTTCTGCAGCGCATAGCTCGACGATAGGCGTACAGACATCAACCTGCGTTGCTTCACATTCCTGGACCGCCTCGAGCTCGGCCTCGCAGCTGCCAGCCTGCTCGGCCGCATCGGCGCACAGCGCCTCGCAATCAACCTCAGGGTCTGCGTCGGGACAGCCGCGAAACTCCTCGCACACAGCGAGGCATGGATCGGCGCAACCCACGCTTCCGAAGACAAGCGCCGAGACCGAGATCAAGAAACGGAGCAACTTCACTTGCCGCTAAAGCGAGGGGGACGCTTCTCCGCGAACGCTGCGAGAGCTTCCAAGCGATCGCTCGAGCGCAGCGTCTCGTCGTAGTGCACGCGCTCGAGTTGAAGGCCTTGATCGAGATCAGTGCTCAGTGCGATGTCGACCGCAGCCAATGCTGCGGCTTGCGCGATGGGTGCACCTTCGGCAATCGGCTTGATGAAGGTGATCACGTCCTCCACCACATCGACGTTCGCCGGGCTTATGCGATTGACCAAGCCCCACGCCAAGGCTGTTTCGGCGTTGATTGGGCGCCCTAGAAGGATCATCTCCTTGGCGCGGGCCTCGCCGATTACGCGTGGTAGTCGCTGTGTACCACCGGCGCCCGGAATGATCCCGAGCGTGGTTTCGGGTAGTGCCAGCAAGGCTGACGGAACGCATACGCGCAGGTCGCAGATCAGCGCGAGCTCCAGCCCACCGCCAAACGCGCTGCCATTGAGCGCAGCAATCACAGGCTTTGGACTCTTGTCGAGGATGCCGAGCTCGGTGCGGTAAAGCCCGACCTGCACGCGTACATCCTCATTCGTGAAGGCCTGGCGTTCCTTCAAGTCAGCCCCGGCGCAGAACACCTTGTCCCCGCTGGCCGTAATCACGATTGCGCGAATGGCAGGGTCGAGTACGAGCTCGCGTCCAAGCCGCCCGAGCTCGGTCAGGGTGAGCCGCGAGAGCGCGTTTCGACGCTCAGGTCGGTCAACGGTGAGGATGCCTACAGGACCACGACGCTCGAGCCGGACCGGTGTTTCGCTCATAGCGCATCGATTATCACGATCTCGCGCGGCGGGGGATGCTCAGCCGTGGGCGAACGACTGTGCGTACGAACGTTTCCATTCTTCTAGCAGTGCGCCGTCGTCGAGATCGCGCGGATGAAAGCCAGGTTTGAAGTAGCTGAGCCAGGTGCGAGCGATCGTGCGCATTCCGCCGGGAGAAATGAATAAGAAGCGGAAAAGCCGCCACCACTCCCGCGCTGAAAAGAGGCAGCCATCGGCGTGCATCAGCACGCATTGATGCTGAGCGATCTTGGCCCAGAAGAAGAGCGTGGTGACGACCATCATGAACAACCGCTCGAACTCGGTCCCGCCGGCCGCGCGAAAGACATCGAAGGGCACCGTCTTGTGCTCGCTCTCCTCGGCCGCGTGCCATTGCCACAGACGCTGCATCGCTGGGTGCGCGCCCTCGAGGTTGCGTGGGTCCCCAAGGAGCAACAGTGCCATCATGCCGGTAAAGTGCTCGAGCGCGCAGGTGATGGCCAACTGCCTACGCCGGGGCAGGCGTTTCTGGGCTCTCCGCAACAAGCGATGCACTTGCGGCTCGAGCCGGTCTACCGGGTAGCCATGGGCCTGCAGATGGGCGTTGTAGCCATCGTGCTCGCGTCCGTGGATGCCCTCTTGTGCTGCAAACCGTAGCACCTCCTCCTTTAGGTCCGCTGACGCGTATTGGGCATGTGCACGTACCGAGGCGACAAAGAAACGCTCGCCGGCCGGGAAGAAGATCGAGAGCCCATCGAAGAAGATCGAAACCGCGCGGCCACCACCGTGCCAGTGCTTGGGCACCGCGGTCTCACCGATTGAAAACCTCAAATCGCGAACCTCGAGCATTGGCTGATCATGAGGTAGCAAGGCTTCCGAAGGCAGGTTAGCTTGAGCCAACCTTTTGTCATTTGGGGCCATGCTCTCTTCCGAACCGCACATTCCAGCCGTGCACGCCCTTCACCTCGCGGAGGTGGCGGCGCGCTATGGAGTGACGAGCAGCCAGCTTTTCTCGGCGGTGGGGCTGCGCGAAGCCGACCTTTCAGAGCCTGAGGAGCGCCTCTCCGTCGAGGTCGTTACGCAGCTGATCGAGCGCGCGCGCATGCTCACTGGGGAGCCGGCGATCGGCATCTTGCTCGGCCTGCAAATGCGAATCTCGGCCCACGGCTATCTGGGCTTTGCTGCGATGGTCGCAAGCACGATCGGCGAGGCGCTCGAGATCGCCGTTCGCTACGCGCCAACTCGAACCAACGCGCTCGCGCTTCGGCTCGTGAGCGAAGGCGAGCAGGCTGCGCTCGTGATCGATGAGGTCGCTTCGTTCGGTACTGCGCGTGACGCGGTGCTGTTTGCCCTGATGGAGGGCATTCGGCAGATCGGGCAGGCGCTGACCGGCCGAAGGCTGGCAGGTGGTTGGGCTGAAGTAACCTTTCCGGAGCCCGCCTACTTCGCCAAATTCGCGGCCGTCGCCGACGCGCCGCGTGTGCGCTTCGCCTGTGCCGAGAATCGACTGCTGTTCCCACGCGAGGTGCTCGATGTGCCACTCAAGCTCGCTGATCCTGCGGCCTTCAAGTTGGCTCACGAGCAATGTGAACAGGCGCTCGCTGCGATCCGCGACGCAAGTCGGCTGAGTACGAAAGTGCGTTCGCTGTTGATGCGCAAAGGAGGTACGGCGCATTCTCTCGAGCGGGTCGCTGACACGCTCCATCTTTCGTCACGCACGCTCAAGCGACATCTCGCTTTGGAAGGAACCACCTTCAAGCAGCTGCACGATGAGGCCCGAAGAGATGTGGCGTTGCGCTTGATTGATTCGGATCTGTCGCTCGACGTTGTCGCCGAGCGGTTGGGCTATTCGGACCTGGCGAACTTCACGAGAGCCTTCCGGCGGTGGACGGGGAAGACGCCGGGAGCTGTTCGCCGTGAGCGGAAGCCAACCTAGTTATTTCTTGAGTTGGCTGCGCGCTTCGAGGTCTTCCCATCGCGCGTACAGGCGTTGCACCTCGGCTTCGCCTTTGGCCAAGGACTCGCGCAGCGCGACCACCTTGTCAGTGGGCCCAGCGTAAAGCGCTGGGTCACTGAGCTTGGCCGAAAGCTCGCTCACCTCGGCTTCCAACGCGCCGATCTTGTCCATCAGCCCCTCGAGCTCTCGCTTCTCGTTCCAACTGAGTGGTTTCCCCTCGCTGGGCTTTGAAACCGGTGCCGGAGCCTCAGCTTCTTTTGCTCGCGCGGTTCTCTCCTTCTCGACGATCGCAGCGGCTGCGGCGCCAGCTTTCTTCTGCGCCAAGAAGCTCTGATAGTTGCCCGCGTAGCGAACGACCTTGCCGTCCCCCTCGAAGGAGAGAATCCCCGTCGTAACGCGATCGAGAAAGGCCCGATCGTGAGAGACGATCAACGCGCAGCCGGGCCAGGCTTCAAGCAGCTCCTCCACCGCACTCAGGGTGGAGGTGTCGAGATCGTTGGTGGGCTCGTCGAGTACGAGCAGGTTCTTGCCCTCCTTAAGCGCAATCGCCAAGGCAACGCGCGCACGTTCCCCACCAGACAGACTGGAGGCCAGCCGCCTTTGCGCGTGGCTATCGAAACCGAAGTGCTCGAGGTAGACGCGCAACGTTACGTCCTTCTCGGCCAGGGTCGCGTTCCCGCCGCCCTTGGCGAGAGCACCCTCGAAGCCGGAGACGTTATCGAAAACCGACCAGCCTTCAACGACCGTTGCCCGACTCTGATCGACCAAAGCGATCTTGGTGTTCTTACCCACCTCGATCGTGCCTCCGAGCGGCTGAGTTTCGCCCAGAATGGACCGCAAGAGGGTGGTCTTGCCGGCGCCGTTGGGACCGACGATCCCAAGTCGCTCGCCTGCCACTAGCTTGGTGCTGAGGCCGTTGACCAAGATGCGATCGCCGAAGCCGAGCGTGAGGTTCTCGAGCTCGAGTACGGTTTTACCGAGGCGAGCGAGATCCGGGCCGACGCTCGCCAGGCTAAGCCCTGCGGCGCGCTTCGGACCTTCAACTGCGAGTAGCTCTTCAGCGCGCTGAATGCGGGCCTTTTGCTTCGTGGAGCGCGCCTTTGCGCCACGACGCAGCCAGGCTTGCTCGCGCCGCGCGATGTTCATGCGGTTCTGTTCGGTGCGGGCCTCGTGCTCCAGCCGCAGCGCCTTGGCTTCCACGTAGTCCGAGTAGCCACCGGCGTACTCAAACACCTTGCCAAACTCGAGCTCGAACATGCGGTCGCACACCGCATCAAGGAAGTAGCGATCGTGGGATACCACCAAGACGGCGCCAGGAAACTCCTCTACCAAGTAGGTTTCGAGCCACTCGATCGTCTCGGTGTCGAGGTGGTTGGTTGGCTCATCGAGGATGGCTAGGTCGGGCTTGGCGACCAACATTTCCGCAAGCGCGGTGCGCCTGCGCTCCCCGCCGCTCATCGTGGCGACATTCTGATCGCCATTGCGTACGCCGACCTTCAGCAGGATGTCGTCGATCGTATGGTCGAGCTCAAAGCCACCCAGCTCGTCGATGCGGCTCGCTAACGCGGACTGCTTTTCGGCGAGCGCCAAAGCCTCGTCCTCGGAAAGCTTGGAATGGTCGCTGCGATTGAGCGAGTCGAAGTCGGCTTTGATTGCCGCCCATTCTCCCAAGCCAGCGCGCACTACCTCTCGCGCGGTACGCGTCGGATCGAGCACGGGTTCTTGGTCGAGCACCATGATGCGTGCCCCACGCCGACGCTCAATCACCCCGCCATCCGTCGGTTCTTTTCCGGCCAGAATGGCTAGCAGGGTGGACTTGCCTGCACCGTTGTCCCCGAGCAGCCCGACGCGCTCTTTGCGCGTGATGGTTAGAGTAACGTCTTCGAGGAGCGCGCGCGCACCGAAGGCCTTGGACAGACCACGCGCCGACAATACGGGCATTTTGAATGGACTCTCAGTCTACTGATTGCACTGGGCGCCCAGGCACGCGGCCACCTCGGCATCACACTCTTGCTGAATGCAACCGAAGTCCCCTCCGCAGGTGGGCAGAGCGGTGACTGCGCAGGTCAGCACTTGGTCAACGAAGAATTGAACGTCAGCACAGCCGAGCGACACACAGTTGGAGACGCAGGTGATGCTAAACGCCGGCGGGTTTTGCTCGAGATCGATGCACTGGAATGCGCAGGTGACGATCTCGAAGCACGTGATCGGCTGGCACTCCCCGCAGTCCGCCGGGCAGATCGCGCAGGTCTCGAAGTCTTCGCACTGGTTGTTCGGGCAGACCGAGCAAACACCGCAGTCTTGCTGGCAGGACGCGCACGTTTCACCGCCGCTGCAGATACCGTCGGGGCAGCCCGGGCAGACGCCGCAGTCCGCAGGACAGACGAAGCAGTTCTCGTTGTTTGGGTTGCAGACCCCGTTGCCACAACTCTCGCAAACACCGCAGTCGGGCGCGCAGTTCTGACAGTCTTCGCCCGTTTCGCAGAAGCCGTTGCCACAGTTTTGGCAGACGCCGCAATCCGACGGGCAACTGTTGCAGTTTTCAACGTCATCACAGACGTCATTGCCGCAGGAGGGACACAGGCCACAGTCGATGGCGCACGTCGCGCAATTCTCGACGGCATCACAGCTAAGGTTGCCGCAAGACTCACACTGACCGCAGTCTTGAACACAGTTGGCGCAGTTCTCACCCTCCTCACAGGTGGTATTGCCGCAGGTGTCGCAAACGCCACAGTCAGAAGGGCAGTTGCTACAGCTCTCGCTGCTGGAGCAGGAAGCGTCCCCGCAACCGTCACAGAAACCGCAGTCGAGCGGGCAGTTTTGGCAGGATTCATCACTGCCGCAAACGTTGTTCCCACACTCCTCGGGCGGTGGCTGCTCCCCAGGCGTATCAATCGTTGGGCCAGAGCGCCCGCACGCTGTTGATGCAAGGCCGAAAGCGACCAGGGCCGTTGTGCCAAGAACGAACGAGCGGAGAGTTTGCGCCAGTGCCATGGTGCCTCGAAGGAATAAAGACTGCGGGTCTCCTACCATGGGCTGGGGAGGGAGGCACGGTTCTCGCGCAAGGCCGTGCTCAGGGTTTGAGCCGAAGCCTAATCGTTTGTCCCGGTCGCGCTCGACCCAGGCGGCTTCTGGAGGTTTCGTCGAGCACGCCGATGACGGGATAACCGCCCATCGTGGCTGAATCAGGGCCGAGCACGATCGGCGTTCCATCCGGAGTGATCTGAACAGCGCCCGGCACCATCGGATGGGACTCGTCCACCGCGATGTGCTCTGAGCGGAGGGCGGGCCCATCCAAACGTGTACCGACGCGGTTGGAGAGAGGCGAGACGGTGCGAGCGTGCGTAAGCAAGTTGGGTAAAGCGCTTGGGTCGATGCGGGGATCGGCTGTGGGATGCAGTTGCAAAAGGATCTCTTCAGCCGACGGCTCAACGGCGGGAAACCGGCTCTTGGGTGGTGCCTCTGGGGCACCGAACGATAGGAGCTGCCCTTTGCGCAGCGGCAATCCCAGGGTTCCTGCCCAGGAAGCTCCGAGGAGAGTGCTGCGTGACCCCAATATTGGCGACACCTGCAGCTCTCCCCCGAACCGGACATAACGAACGAGGTTTGGTCCGGAGTCCACGCGAAGCTTGTCTCCGGGTTGCAGCCAGCGGACCTCCTCACCAGGTATCCCCACCCAGGTTGACCCCTCTTCGACGGTAAACTCGGCTCCGCCCAAAGCGAGTTCAATCGCAGGCTGTCTAGCGCCACAAAGATGGTCGAAGCTCTCTCGGTCGAGCGGCCCACCCGTAGGCACGCCAAAGCGTCGCCAGCCCTGCCGCCCTGCATCCTGGATGGTCGCGAGCCCAAGTAACTTGGTAATGCGGACCTGAACTGGCCCCGCCCGTAAATCAGGCTCGACCAAGGCGCTGGTCGTGCGCGCGAGTGGCTCGACCCTCTCGAAGCGAACGCGGTCGAGCAAATTGATGAGGCAGGGAGGATCGCGAAGTGGGTCAAAGAGTGAGGGTGTTGTGGCTTGGCCGAGCAGCGTCCAACCGCCCGGAGAGGCGAACGGATAAACGCCCGAATAGCGACCGGCAATAGCGACGCTTAGCGGCTCGACGCGGGGTCTTGGGGCCGCTCTTCGTGGCAGCACCAACCCGCTATCGAGTCCCGACAGATAGGCAAACCCGGGAAGAAAACCGCCAAGCGTTGCGACATAGGTTGGTTGCTGATGTCGATCGATCAGCTCATCGACGGATAGGCCAAGTACGTCGGCAGCAATAACGAGGTCCGGCCCGTCATAGACCACCCCAATTCGATGTTCGCGCGGCTCTCGTGGTGACGGTGCCGCAGGTGAGTGCTCGGGCGAGTCCAGTTTGGAAACGAGCACCGAGCGACTGCCGACGACAGCGTCCGCCTGTTCTCCAAACGACCTCGCCAACTCGAGCAGAACGCGAACTCGTTCCACCGCCGTGCTGGGTAGCCCGTCAGGTTCATAGAGAAGGGCGTCGGGCCCGAACTCGCGAATGATCATCGTAGCGGTGCCAGCAGACCCTCTGCGCGCAGCGCCGACCAAACGGCGCGGGCATTCTTCAGTGCGTTCGGGCTATCGCCGTGGAGGCACAAGGTGTTGAACCTCCTCAGGCGAGCGAGCATCAAGGCCTGCGACACGCACGCGTCTACGTCGTGGAGAAGGGCTCCCGGCTCACTGCGCGGAACCAGGCGCATCTCATCGTCGTAACGTCTGTCGGCGAAGCCCTCGGCGGCAAACCCGAGCCCACGCGCCCTCGTTGCTTCGGCCAGTATCGACCCTGTGCCAATCACAGTCGTGAGCTGAGGCATCGCCTGGGTAACCGCGTCCAAAAAGGCCGCGGCGTAAGCAACGTCTTCACTGACATCGTGGTAGAGCCCACCGTGGGCCTTGACCAAGCGCACGTTCATCGAGGAGGCGGCGGCTAGCTCACAGAGCACACTGCACTGCAGGTAAACTGCATCGCGTACGTCCTCTGGCCGGCTGAACTTGCGGCGCCGACCAAACCCTTCGCGATCGAAGAAGGATGGGTGCGCGGATAACTCGGTTCCCGCCGCGCTGGCGAGCGCAATAGCCGCGGCCATCGTTCTTCGATCACCGGTATGTCCACCGCATGCGACGTTGGCGATCTGCGCTATCGAGTAAAGCTCGGCTGGCTCCTCCGGAAGTTCCCCTAGGTCGATATTGAGTGCGATTGCCAAGCTGTTGCGAGGTTGAATCAGTCAACGGCCAGTGACCAGGGAAAACTGCCGGTCAAACTGTGTTAGCCTCCGCCGCGCCATGGCGTTCAATCCGTACACTCCGCCCACTGAAGTTCACTCCCCGGCCGCGGGCGCCAACCCCCAAATCCCCAACGGTGGGCCGCAAGCCTGGGAGCCCGGTGAGACCATGGGCCGGGCCTGGGAGGTCTTCAAGAGCCAGTGGGCTACCTTGGTTTTTGCCCCGATCCTCGCTGGAATTCCGGCGAACGTCGTCAGCCAGATCACCACAAAATTTGCCTTCAATGAGCAGGATATGGAGCGCCTTGGGCGACAGATGGGCAATGGTGGTCAGCCTGACTTCCTGAAGATCTTCGCTGGGGCGATACCAGTTCTCGTCATCACCGTCTTGTTGACCGTCTTGATTCAGGCGTTTTTCCAGGTGGGCCTGATTCGGATTTTCCTGCAAGCCGCGCGCGGTCAGTTCTGCCAATTCGGCGAGCTGCTCAAGGGGGGGCCAAGCTTCTTGAGCATGCTTGGGGTGATGTTTCTGAAGAGTGTCATCACGCTGGCGTTGCCTCTCACCGCCCTCGGTATTGCATTTGGCGCCGGTGGTGTGGAGGCGTTGCCCGTTGCGATGGTCGTCATCTCGGTGCTGATGATTCCCGTCATCGTCATATCGCTCGGGCTTTCGATGGCGGAGTTCTACGTGGTTGACCAGGGCATGGGCCCGGTTCAAGCGTTGAAGGCAAGTTGGAGCGTTACCAGCGGCCAAAAAGGCAAGATTTTCCTGTTGGGGCTGATCAGCGTAGGCGTCATCCTGTTGGGCTACTTGGCTTGTTGCATTGGTGTGTTTGCCGCCATGCCCACAATTCAAGTTGCAAACGCGATGGTCTATTGCGCCCTCTCCGGCACCATCGGTTATAACGCGTTTCAGCAGTACGGCGGCGGCTACGGCGGCCCGCCCGGTGGCGGTTACGGCGGACCTCCTACGGGTGGCGGTTACGGCGGACCTCCTGCGGGTGGTGGCTACGGCGGACCTCCTGCAGGTGGCGGTTACGGCGGCCCGCCCGGTGGCTACGGCGGACCTCCTGCGGGTGGCGGTTACGGCGGACCTCCTGCGGGTGGCGGTTACGGTGGGCCGCCTGGCGGTGGCTACGGCGGCCCAGGCTACTGATCTGAGGTTGACCTCGCTCAGAGTTGACCCGACATACGGTGGGCCCTCCTCGCGTTAGTCGAGAGGTGGTATCCCTCTGCCCCGATGAAAACCTTCGACGCGATCGTGATTGGTGCTGGCCCCGGCGGCTATCCCTGCGGCATCCGCCTTGGTCAGCTCAAGCAAAAGACACTGGTGATCGAAAAAGAATCACCTGGTGGCGTTTGCCTCAACTGGGGCTGCATTCCATCCAAGGCCCTAATCAGTGCCGCGCACAACTACGAGAAGCTGCGGCACGGCGGCATGGGCATCAAGGTGCAGGGCGTCACCATCGATGCCAATGAGCTTCAGGACTGGAAAGAGGGCATCGTCAAGAAGCTCACCGGTGGGGTGAAGAGCCTCCTGAAGATGAATGGCGCTGAGCTAGCGATGGGCAACGCAACCGTTACGAGTGCCAACACGGTTGAGGTCGTTGGCGCTGACGGCTCAAAGGAAACCTACAAGGCTGAGAAGGCCATTGTCATTGCCACCGGCGCGACCACGGTGGAGCTGCCAACGTTCAAGTTCGACGGCAAGCAGATCATCGGCGCACGTGAGGCGGTGAGCCTGCGCCATGTGCCGAAAAGGATGCTTGTCATTGGTGGAGGCATCATCGGGCTCGAGCTCGGTATGGTCTACCAGAAGCTTGGCTCAGAGCTCACCGTGCTGGAGTTCTTGCCGCAGATCCTCACCGGCGTTGACCCCGAATGCGCGAAGGTGGTGGAGCGCCGCATCAACAAACTTGGCGGCACCATTCATACTTCGGCCAAGGCGCTCGGCTATGAGCGACAGAGTGACGGCTCGATCGCCGTGGCTTACGAGAAAGATGGCAAGCGGGAAACGGTGGTTGTGGACACCGTGCTCGTGGCAGTCGGCATGCGACCGCACAGCCGGAATCTCGGCCTCGAAGCCGTTGGCGTGAAGATCAACGAGCGCGGCTTCATTCCGATCGACAAGCAGGGGCGCACCAACGTGCCCAACATTTACGCTGTCGGCGATGTGTCCGGACCACCGCTACTCGCGCACAAGGCCACAAAAGAGGGGGAAATCGTGGCCGAGGTGATCGCTGGCCACAAGGCTGCGATGGATTGGGCCTGCATGCCGGGGGCCATCTTCACTGATCCCGAGATCGCTACGGCTGGCATCACCGAGGCCGAAGCGAAGCAGCAGGGGATTGAGGTCTCCATCGGCAAGTTCCCGTTTGCTGCCCTCGGTAAGGCGATGGCGATGAACGAGACGGACGGCTTCGTGAAGGTCATCGCCGACAAGAAGACGAAGCAGATCTTGGGCGTCCACATCGTCGGCCCAGAGGCGAGCGCGATGATCAGTGAGGCAGCCCTCTCGCTCGAAATGGCCGCTTTCCTCGAGGACGTCTCGCTGACGGTCCATCCCCATCCGACGCTGGGGGAGGCCTACATGGAGGCCGCCGCACACGCACTGGGCCACGCGGTTCACATCGCCAATCGCTGATTCCACCAAAGGTGGATGCAGCAACAAGAATGACTCGTGCCTTCTCCGAAGAAACCGGCCGAAGGCCCAATTGACCGGGTTGACCTGGCACGAGTCATTCCACCGAAGGTGGATGCAGTGGACAGAATGAATCGTGCCCTCTTCGACTAAAGCGGCCGAAGGCCCCGTTGGACCTTCGACTTGGCACGAGTCATTTCGATGGCGCTCTGAAGATTTTGGCCAGCACCGGCCAAGGAAGGACGCTGGTCGCTACAATGCGCAACCAGCGTTTTTCTTTGGCTCGTACCGAGTCAACCCAAAGGCTGATTGCTGCGAGCGAGAATGGCGCGTGCGTTCAACTCCCAAAATTGGCCGAGAGATCACAGTCCAAGTGACGATAGGCTCGAAGTCATGGAGGCAAAGCGACAGCCTTACGAAGGATTGAGAAGGCGGCAGCTGTGGGTGCTTGCGCTGATCCTCTCTGCTTCGTGTGTGGAGGTCCTCCCCACGGATGGGGACCCGCGACCGGTCGACGAGGTGTCGGCGGGCGCCATCGATGTGGACCCACGCAGCCTTGTCGAGCTCCCCAAAGTGGACGCTCGATTGCGTAGTAGCCCATACGCGTACTATCGCTTTGTAGCAGGGCCATTCTCCTCGGCGGTCTGTGCTCACTACGGCCAGGCGACGCTTGCGATGCCTACTGTCAGCCTCCATGGCGACGCCCATATCGAGCAATACGCAGTCGCCGACGACGGTTTCGGGATTGTTGACTTCGACGACGCCACGGCGGGCCCGCCGGTGGTGGATTGGCTGCGTTTTGCGTCGAGCCTCTGGATCGCTACCGACTTCAAGGGAGACGAGGCAAAGTTCGCGTTGCAACGCTTCCTCGAAGGTTACAGGCGTGGGTTGACCGACCCGGAGTGCGTATTGGCGGCTCCCGAACCCCAAGCCGTGAGCCGCGTTCGAGGCCGCTTCAAGGGTAGTCCACTGGAGTGGTTAAACGCCGTCTCGTCGATGATCCAGCCGATTCATGGCATAGATGAAGAGCTGATGCACCAGGCTCGCCGGCTCTACGTCGACGCGATGCTGCGCCAAAACCCGGAGCTCGATGAGCATTTCTTCAAGCTCAAGGCTGGGGGCGAGCTCGAGATGGGAATCGGAAGCGCCCACGAGAAGAAGTTCTTGGTGCGTGTCGAGGGCCCAACCGACGATCCCGCGGATGACGTCATTCTTGAGAAAAAGGAGATGAAGACCCATCTAACGGGGCTTTGCTCGCGAGGCACGCGCGTCGCGGCCAGTCGGGTGATTGACGCGGAAGCGAAGTTCTCTCGTACTCCGCAACGACTTCTCGGCTACGTGGATGTTCTCGGGGCGCATTTCTACATTCATGCGTGGCGAGTTCACTACAAGGAGCTCTCGATCGCCGATATGTCCAATCCCGGGGAGATGGCGGAACTCGCCTACGACTTTGGCCTGCAACTCGGTCGCGGTCATCCGTTGCATCCGGTTGGTTCTGCGGAGGGGCGTGTCGAACGTGAAGCGATCAAGCGCTCGCTGGACCAGGTAGAGCCTGATCTGTTGGCGACGTCTCGTGAGCTCGCTGTGCGAGTGCGGCTTGGCTATGAGCGATACCAAGCTTCACCGATCACAGCTCCACATCATTGAGTTCACACCAGCGGATGAGCGCCGCCAAACACCAAACGCGCCATACGTTGATCTTGCCACCAAGAAATCGCTGCCACGTTTTCCCGACCTCGGCGTTATCGAGCAAGTTCAAGCGGGGCTTGAGCAGTGTTTGCTCAACATATGGGCGTAGATCGCCACGACACCAGTCGTCGAAGGGCAAGGTGAAGCCCATTTTCTTGCGGCGACTCGTCGCTTCCGGCAGGGTTGGCGCAGCATCGCAAAGCAACGGCTTGTTTCGCTCGTTGCGAGGGTCGAGCTTGAACCCAGCGCGCAGCGGTAACACGGTCTCCACCAACACGTGATCAAGCAGCGGTACGCGTACCTCGAGCGAGTGCGCCATGCTCATGATGTCGGCGTCGCGCAGCAGCGTATTCTTCAGATAGTGCCGGAACTCCATGACGCTAAAGAGCGCCGCATCGTCGAGCGAGGCGTCGGCAAACCGCTCTTCACGGTACCAGGGCCAGCTCTGCGCCTGGTTGCGGACGCTTGGTGGTAGCAGTCCCCCGACTTGGGCTGGCGTGAACATCGACCGGAGTGCGCTGTAAGCGCCGAGCGTGGACCTAGGCCCGGAAAGTAGCGCCGAGAGTCGGGCTACCCGTTGCGCGCGCACCGGCTCCAAAACTGCTCCGGCAAGCCTCTCTACCCACGGAGAGAACAAGCCTCTTCCACCGATGAGTCCGGCCGCTCGTTGGGCCCATCCAAAGCGGCGAAAGTTATCGTACCCAGCAAACAGCTCGTCGCCACCAAGCCCGGACAGCGCAACAGTGATTCCAGCCCGCTTGACCGCCTCCGAGACGAAAAAGGTGTTGATGCCATCGACGCTCGGCTGGTCCTGCGCGGCCATCGCATCATCGATCCGCGCGAGCGCCCCTTTGACCGAGAGTTCGATTGAATGGTGATAGCAGCCGTACAACCGAGCGAACTCCGAAGCGAACTGGCTTTCATCATGCGCCGCTTCGTCAAAGCCAACGTTGAACGTGTGAACCGGCCCGCTACTCGTCTCGGCAGCGATCGCCGTCACGACGGAACTATCCACGCCGCCTGAAAGGAAGACTCCGACCGGAACGTCGGAGATTAGGCGCAGTGAGACCGCCTTACGAAGCACTGGCCTGACCGCCTCAATGGCCTCAGCGTAGCTCCGTGCTGTGGTGGTGAGCCGGGGTTGCCAATAGCACTCCACTCGAACGCGCCCGTCTTCCACGAACATGCAGGTGCCGGGGGCAAGCATGGTCACGTCACGAAGAATCGTGTCGGGCTCCGCGACCGAACCCCATTGCAAATAACTCGCGAGCCCGTGCGGGCTAAGCACCCGAGCCGCGGCTTTCATAGCGAGCAGCGCACGTACCTCGGAGGCGAACGCCAGCGACTCCTGCCCGTCTCCTACGAGATACAGCGGTTTGATCCCCATTCGGTCGCGGGCGAGAAAGAGGGACCCACTTTTCGAGTCCCAAATCGCGAGAGCGAACATGCCTCGCATTTCCTGAAGCACCCGCGAACCCCAACGCGCGTAGCCCTCGAGGATCACCTCCGTGTCCGAGCCCGAACGAAAGGTCACCCCTTCGCCTTCAAGCTTCAGGCGGATGTCCGCGAAGTTGAAAACCTCCCCATTAAAGACAATTTGGTAGCGCTGATCCTGGCTCGCCATGGGCTGGTGACCCAGCGGACTCAAGTCGATGATTGAGAGACGCGCGTGTCCCAAACCGCATGTTCTGCCCAAAGCTTCGCCGACGAAAACGCCACGGTCGTCAGGGCCGCGGTGAAGTAGCGCCTTGATTCCCGCTTCGAGATCGAACTGTTTGCGACTGTCCTGTCGCTTAAGAAAGCCGATGAGGCCGCACACTAAACAACCCCTTAGCGTGAACTCGGCCCCACGTCATCGGCCCCTCACGGGCCGTCACTGGGGGGCCGCTGTTGAGCCACCAGCTTCTTCAGTCGCTCCGAAACCCAAACCTTGTTCGCCGCATCCACAATCACGGCCCCTGCGCCCTCGGTTTTCTCGATCAACGCTAGGCCTTTTTCTGGTCCCAGAATGAAGACAGCGTCGTCGAGGGCATCAGCCGTGAACGCGTCCTTGGCCCAAACTGTCACGCTGCGGGTCGAGGCAGCCGGATATCCGGTCCGTGGATCGATGATGTGGTGATAGCGCTTGCCATCGAGGAGGAACGCTCGCTCGTAGTCACCGGCAGTGCTGAAAGCGTGATCCTCCACCTCCATCAACGCAAAGAAGTCGTTCTCGTCTTTGCCCCGGGGATCGCGAATGCCGACGCGGAAGGGTGAACCGTCGAAGCGTCGGCCTTTCACATAGAGGTCTCCACCCGCCTGAACGAAGAAGGCCGAAACGCCACGCTGCTCGAGAATCCGGGCCGCCATGTCAACGGCATACCCCTTAGCGATACCGCCAAGGTTGATCTTGCGGCCCTTGTCCTTGAGGCGAACGGTATGGGCTTTGGCATCGGGTGGGCTTGGCTTCCCACCGTCAAGTTCGATCGTTCGGTAGTCGATGCGCTTACGTGCCTCGGCGATCTTGTCCGGCGCTGGTACCTGGGCCACGGCACCCTCATCGAACTTCCACAGACCGTGCATGGCCTCAAACGTAATGTCGAAAACTCCATCGGACTCCGCCGCGACCTTCACACTGCGCTCAATGACCGCGAAGGTGTCAGGCCCAACCTCTACGGCGGGTCCCCCAGCGCTCTCGTTGATACGCGTGACTTCTGAGGTCGCGACCCAGGTGCTCATTAGGTTCTCGAGCCGTTTGATTTCTCCAAACGCTTCGCTCATCGCTCGCCCGATCGTTAGCTCGTCCACCGTTTCACTGGTGTAGGACGACATCACGATGCGCGTACCCATCGCTCCACGTTCGAGCGTCACCTTCTTTGGGACAAACGCCGTGACGGGTGCAGCCGAGGCGCTGGCCGAAAGCGGCGTAGCCGGCTCGAGTGGCGGCGGTGCAACCTGCTTCTTTGGCGGCGGAGCACCGCACGCTGCGATCGACAAAGCGAGGATGAACAGGGAAGGGGCGCTTGGCGCGAGACGCATTGGCACAGCCTGCCCCAGCTGCTGCTGAATGTCTGCATAGACTGAAAGACGTCCGAGCAACTAAAGCGTCGCTTCCTCGCTGATCGGTGGACCTCACGACTCAATTTCGAGGCGCGACTTGTCGATTGCGATGCTTTGCTCGAACATGCATTCGCTTATGGGTCGGCAGTTAGTAGAGGCAAGCGTGTTCGCGGCGAGTCTTTGGGTCTCCGCCGTCGCCGTCGCTGAGGAGACGGAGGGAACTCCGGCGCTGGCGCAACAACCGCAGTCGCAAGCCGCTGCTCCGAGTGTCCTAGTCAGCGAGCCGCTTCCGGATGAGACCCCACCTGCGCCGCCAACACCTGCGCCGGAACTACCCGCCGCAGCCATGCCGCCACCATGGCTCCCGCTTGCACCCGGCACTACCTTCGCGCTTCCGCCCTCCCCGAGCGATACGCCGTTGGTAGCAGCAAGTGTCTCTACCGCCGGACTAGGCGCGCTGCTCATGCTGGTGGGAGCCATCACCCTTACGCAGGCATCGGCAGGCGAGTATTGCGGCGCAACCGGCTGCACCGAGCGAGTCGACCAGTCGATCGTGAATGCCGGCGCAAGTCTGATCGGAGCAGGAGCCGGTGGCCTCGTCGCTGGCGGCTTGGGGGCACTGGTCTTTACGAGCGCGCCCGTTACAGGCTCAAAAGGGAGGCAAAGCGAGCCGGTCATGCTCACAGGGCTCAGCCTTACTGCGTTTGGCCTCACCGCTTTCGGCGTAGGGTGGGGGCAAGCGGCTACCTACGATAGTGACTTTGATGACCTCTCCACCGCTTGGCCCTGGTTCCTAACCAGTGGGTTAGGCCTGGCCGCTGGTGTACCAATGTTTCTGGTCGGTGCCCAACGTGACTTTGGAGTGGCTCCTAGAAGGCCTGCAGAGACGATGACACATTCATCGCTTGGCATGGCGATATCGGGCTCGATCCTTGTTGGTCTTGCCGGTGTCGCTAACCTGGTAGGCACGGGGTTCGTTCTTGCGGATGTCCTCGGGGACGGCGCACTTGGTGGTTACGGCGCAATCGTCATCGGGCCAATACTTGGCGGAGGCTCAGCATTGCTCTCCGCCGTCGGAACCCCCCTCATGGTGCTGGGCCTCCGCAGGGAACCCACCGCCGGCACCGCCGAGCAACCGCTCGCCGCGCTTCCGGAGCTCCGCTTCGGTCCTACTGGGATGAACGTCGCCTGGAGCTTGCCGTGAACCGTCGAGTAACCTCATGGTACCCCCAAGCTCTGATGTCGCTAGCGCTGGCTGCTCATTGCGCACAGCCTGATAGGCAGCCGCAAGTGTTCCTCGATGTGCCCATTGTTACAATCGAACAAGCCGGGGACGACGAGCTTCTCCGCTTGACGATGGCGGTCTTTCCCGACGAAGAAATCACCTATGTCGATAGTGCTGTAGTTGTCATTGATACCCCGACGAGCGAGGAAGTCATCGCAGACCCGGAGATCCTCACGGAGAGCTTTCCCATTGTGTTGACGTCGAGCAGCATTGACCTTCAAGAACTTGCGCTCCGAGTGCCGAGTCCCTTTCTTTCGCCACCGGCATTCGACGAGCATTGTTCGCTCAATGGCTTCGCCGCGGAAGTCAGCGTTCGCTTCTACTCCCCAGATGCCGAAAGGAACGGTGCGGCTCAGCCCCCGCTTGGAACGACGGTGGTGCAAACTCCTCTGCGTCGGCCAGGGTCGCCGGAGCCCTCACGAGTTTTTGGAAGTTATGGGCTCAATCAAGGTCCAGCCGTCAGCGGGTCGGATGCCACGCTCGAGCTAATTCCCGTCGCACCCACGCAGACCAAGGCGGCTTTTGCCACCTACGACGGAGCTGGGGTCTTCAATGTCTACACGGCCGACCGCGCGAGTCTCTCGCAAGGCCTCAACATGTCCTTTGCCGCCGGCACAGAACCTCCCCGCATTGCCCTCTCGGATGCTGGTTACTACCTCGGCGTCATCGAAATGCTGACCCCGGCTCTCCACATTAGTGCTCAGGACGAGTCGTCGACAGCCTGGACCGTGGCCATCCCTACTGACGGAGTTCCGCCAGAATACAATGCTTTGCGTGTCCAGGGGATCTACCCGTCTTGGGACGGTGAAGAGGTAGAGGCTATACTTCAGTCCGCCTTTGTTCTGCTCCGCCCTGATGGTAGTGAGCTAAGCCCCCCGACTGATAAATACTATGGCACTGCCACGCTGCAGTTGACCAAGGATGGAGAGGTAGTCTCGCTCGAGCCGTCCGCTCGGGACGTTCTAACTATCTTGAACAACGCTCGCGGGAGTGTGAGGGTGACTGCGGAGCTACCGCCAGCAAGTGAGCCATCGCTGCGCATCGATAGCTATGATGATCAAAAGGTCTTGAGATACAGTCATTCGGAGCCAGTGCGCACGACCTCCGTGTCGGTGGCTGAGGCGGCTGATGGTACGCTGGTAATCGCCTATGTTGATGCCTTCTTTGCCAAGGTCGTGCGGGTCTTGATACTCGCTGAGAGTGGTCAAGTTATAAGTCGCTATTCGACCTCGGGAGAGAGCCCTTCGGTGGGAATACTGCCAAACGGGAATGCTGCGTTGGTCTTTGTGGGAGGGTCCGAGGGCTTGCCTCCAGGTGTTGGGCCACAGCGTGCTGTGCCATTGCTGGTTGAGCTTGGTAGGGATGGGCAAGTCATACGAGGTCAACAGCTCGCGTGTGGCGGTGTCGCGCTACTAAACACAGTGAATGAAGAAGCGATATTGACCGGCCTTTTTCGCGAGTTCGCAACGCTCGGGGAAGCGGTACTTGTAACGGCGGATGGTGCTCTGGTTGCCGGAACGGTGGAATGACATGCCTCGAATCGATCGCGAGAAGTTGGTTGCCGACGTTGATGAGCTGGCCACGACGCTAAAGAAGTTAGCTGTGCTCATCCATGAACAGCCGGAGCTTCGCTTTCAAGAGCATAAAGCGTGCGCCTGGCTTTCTGCGGCGGCTCGTGATGAAGGGGCCGAGGTGGAACAAAACTACAAGGGGTTGGCCACCAGCTTTCGTGCGCAGGCCCAAGGAGGGAGTGCTGCGCGCGTGGCGATTCTAGCCGAATACGATGCATTGCCCGAGATTGGCCATGCCTGTGGCCATAACCTGATTGCTACCGGAGCGCTTGGCGCGTTCCTCGCGCTGCATCGCCAGCAAGCCAATCTCCCAGGGGCCGTTGAGTTACTTGGCACTCCGGCGGAGGAGGGTGGGGGCGGGAAGATCATGCTGCTCGAGCGCGGCGCCTTTTCAGAAGTTGACGCGGCGCTCATGTTCCACCCGTTTGACCGCGACCTGCTTACCCACCCGACCCTTGCTAATACCTATGTAACCCTCGAGTTTTTGGGCCGCCCATCCCATGCGGCGATTGCTCCGTGGGATGGAGCTAGCGCATTGACGGCTGCGATGGACACGTTCCGCTTGATTGATTCGCAGAGGATCCATTTGCGCGACGGAGTGCGAGTTCACGGCTTCATGACGAATGGCGGTCAGGCAGTCAACATTATACCGGAGACGGCCGCGTGCGAATTTTCCGTGCGAGCGTTCACTGCGGCGGAGATGGATCGCGCGCGAGCGGTAGTCGAGCGTTGCGCTCGAGCGGCTGCGCTTGCCTCAGATGTAGAATTGAAGGTTACGGTGAGGCGGGGCTATCGTGATATGCGCAACAACGAGACGCTCGCCAAGCGTTTTGGTGTTCACCTCGAGGGACTTGGTCGAACGCCGAAATTCCGCGACCCGACGGTGGGAGCCGGTTCCACCGATATGGGGGATGTATCCCATGCTGTACCGTCGATTCACGGTTGGTTAGCCATTTGTGACCAAGACCAGACAACTTGCCATCAGCGAGAGTTCGCTGGTTGTGCAAAGAGTGAGCGCGGCCTCGAAGCAATGCTCGTCGCCGCCAAGAGCCTAGCGCTCCTCGCTGCCGATGTGCTCGAGGACGGTGAGTTGCGGCGATCTGCTCTAGCAGAATTCCAACAGTTGAGCTGATGGACCTAGCCAAGGTCTCGACATCGATTGTGACTCTCGTGCTGGTCATTCTCCTCGGGGGAGGTGTGGCCTATTGGGCAGGTGACGGTGGTGCAAAGCTGCTGAGCTTACCGCTGGTCACCCTCTGCGCGGCGCTGGCTTTTGCACTTCAATGGCTAGCTTATGTGCCAGCCTTCCTGCGGCGGACAGAGAAGTTCTACGATTTAGTAGGTAGCGTCACTTACTTGTCCGTGGTGGCGTTGGCGCTGCTGACGACCGCCCTGCAGGGGGTAGCAACGGTCCGCTCGTACATTTTGGCGGCAGCCGTTGCAGTTTGGGCGATTCGCTTGGGGAGCTTTCTCTTTGCGCGCGTCAAGCGCGTCGGACGAGACGACCGCTTCGTATCGATAAAGCAATCGTGGCACCGCTTCTTGGTCGCGTGGACACTCCAGGGGCTTTGGGTGTTTTTGACCCTCATCGCCGTCCTTCTGATGATCGCACGTCCCAGCGCCGCTCCAGTAAATGCGTGGGACATCGTCGGAGGGGCGCTTTGGGTGACAGGGTTTGGGATCGAAATTGTCGCTGATCGCCAGAAGGCCGCTTTTGCCAAACAGGATAAGCATCAAGGCCAATTCATCACAGCGGGGCTTTGGTCCTGGAGCCGCCATCCGAACTATGCTGGGGAGATTCTGCTGTGGGCGGGGCTCTTTCTTGTCGGGCTCCCCAGCTATCGTGGTGCCGAATGGCTGGCGGTTGCATCCCCGCTATTTGTTTGGTTGCTGCTGCGATTCATAAGTGGGGTACCAATCCTCGAGCAGCGAGCCGACGCGCGCTGGGGAGGGCAACCTGCGTATGAGGACTACAAGTCAAGGACCTCGCTTTTGTGGTTGAGGCCACCGCGCCGTTGAGGTTGGCATCGCGTTGCTTTCCGGTGGAGAGCAGGGCTAGTCTCGGCGCATGGTTTGGCGGTCGTTCCTGTTGGTGATGCTCTCGGCCTGCTCGCTGGCGATCGACGTAGAAGCTGATCAGTGTGACTCGGCTGCGTCCTGCCAAGCGCTCGGTCTGGGCGGTGCGTGTCAGCAGGGCGTGTGCGTGGCAATGGAAGGTGGCTCCGGCGGTTCTGGAGGTTTCGGCGGGGGCTCTGGAGGGGCGGATCCCCTGTGGGGCTGTCTGGGTTCGGTTCAGTTTCCAGAAGTTGACCCGGCCAAAATCGTTACTCGCACCGTGACCTTTCGAGGGGTGGGCACCTCTGTGCCCGAGGTCAGTGAGGTATTGTTCTGTGATGTCCTTGACTTGACCTGTATCGATGGAGAGTTGACGACGCTTGAGGCAGGCGAGGATGGGGTTGGGGAGTTCCTGCTCGCTACGATTAGCGCCCCCGAGGGCTCCAATGGGTTCTTACAGATAACAGGGCCGGCGCTGAAACCCACCTTGTTGTACCCAGGCCCCGCCTTCGCCGGATCGGCAACGGAGAGCGCACCTGTAACCTTGATTGAAGAGGCTCTGTACGATGGCTTGGTGATGGGGGCCGGCTTTGAAGAATTACCTGCGCACGGTACCCTCCTGGCGCTCCTTACCGATTGCCAAGGTGAGCCTGCAGCGGGGGTGACGATATCGAGCCCGCAGCAAGACGATTCGTCGAGGCCGTTTTACTACTATAATGAATTGCCGAGCCCTGACCCTACTGCCACCGCTGCCGATGGCTTTTCGGGCATCCTCAATCTCCCGACCGGCACGGTCACGGCTGAGTCTTTTAATCCAGAAGGCGTGCCCATTGGCAAAGTCTCAGTCCAGATACGTGAGGCGTGGCTTACGTTTACCACGGTAGAGCCGACTCCATGAGCGACAAGATTGGCAAGTACCGTGTCATCGCCAAGCTGGGCCAAGGCGGAATGGCTCGGGTGCTGCTAACCGTTGCAGCGGGCAAGGCCGGCTTTGAGAAGCTTTTGGTCGTCAAGGAGCTGCGTGAAGAACTAGCCGGGGATCCCGAGTTCCTGACGATGTTTCTTGATGAGGCACGGTTGGCGGCGCGTCTGAATCACTCGAATGTCGTGCAAACCTATGAGGTAGGCCAGGATGGGGACCGCCACTTCATTGCAATGGACTATCTCGAGGGTCAGTCGCTCGTTGCTCTGCAGGTGGCGGTGGGGCGCAGCAAACTGCCCATCGATGTGCAGGTTCGGGTTCTCAGTGACATGTTGTCTGGCCTTCACTACGCACATACCCTGTGCGACTACGACGGAACGCCGCTTTGCGTGGTTCACCGAGACGTGAGTCCTCATAACGTGTTTATCACGTATGACGGTCAAGTTAGGGTCCTAGACTTCGGGATCGCGAAGGCCATCGGAGCGTCAGCGCAAACGCGTACAGGCGTTTACAAGGGTAAGCCCGCCTACATGGCTCCCGAGCAGGTGCAGACTCAGCCGGTCGATGCTCGAGCCGACATCTTCTCAGCCGGTGTGATGCTCTGGGAAGCCCTTGCTGGAAAGCGCTTCGCCGTAGGTAATGAGTTGGCGGTGTTGTCGTCGCGGGTGCTAGGCACCGAGAACTCGATCCGAACGGTTGCCCCTAGTGCTCCTCCTGAGCTAGTTGAGATATGTGAGAAGGCTATGGCGCTCTCACCGGCCTCGCGCTTCGAGAGCGCGGGCGCCATGCGCGATGCGCTGGAGAGCTGGCTTGATGCTCGTGAGAACCGAGTCGGCCCCAAGGAGCTCGGGGCTTACCTCGTCGAAGTATTTGCGGCTGAGCGAGCATCCATGCGAGCTCGTATTGACGAGCAGCTTCGGCTTCTTCGAAGCAGCGAAGAGGTATCCGTCATAGAGCTCACACGAGTAGCCAGCTCGTCTGGTGCTGGTACACCGGCGTCTCCTCGCCAAAGCGACCTCGCTGCGGCGGACGAGGTGGGTACAGTCGCCAAGGCAACCGTCAGCACCAATCACACGCGACTTCCGCGGCGCTCGCTCATACCAATCATCCTTGGAGCTGCCGCTACGCTCCTGGTGGTTAGCATCTTTGCCTTGCGTTCCCGATCCTCGGGCTCGGCTGTTGCGAGTGCAACGTCCTCTGCCGTGGTGCCGGACGACATCGACGTAGATATTCGTGTACACCCAGCCGCTGCCGAGCTTCTGCTGGACAACGTGCAGCTGCAGGGGAACCCCTTCCATGGGAGTATGCCCAAGGACGGTAGAGTTCATGAGCTCGAGTGCCGACTCGAGGGCTACGTGACACTGAAGCGCAAAGTCGTATTCGATAGGGATTTTCGCATTGAGCTAGAGCTGCAGCCTGCGCTCGTCCCTGCGGCAAGCTTGCAGCAGCCATCGAGTTCGAGTTCCCCTCCAACTTCCACATCCGCTACTGCGAAGTCTCAGGTGGATAAGCCTCACGCTCCGAGCGGCGCACCAAAGCCGACTTCGACCTTGGAACACCCGCTGGACGAAAGTAACCCATACGCCAAATGAGCCAGTCCAATACGTTAGTCGGATTTCGGGCCGTTGCTGCGATGTTGCTGGTCTTGGGTGTTGGCAAACCCGAGCTGGCCTTCGCCGCTGAACCCCCTGCTGAGGTCAAGGAGGAGGCCAGCGCGCGGTTTCAGAAGGGCCTGGATTTCTCCAAGGATGGCCAACATCGCGCTGCCTTGCTCGAATTCAAGAAGGCCTATGAACTTGTACCGAGTTGGCAGGTTCTCTACAACCTCGGCCAGGCCAGCCGCGAACTGAAGGACCACGCCAGCGCGCTAGGGTGGTACGAACGCTACCTCGTTGAAGGGGGGAGTGGCATCCCGCCCAAGCGGAAGAAAGAGGTAGAGCGAGCGATTGCCGAGCTGCGTCCCAAGGTGGCAAGTCTGCGCGTATCAACGACCACCGCCGGGGCAGAAGTATTGGTGGACGACTTGCCGATGGGTGTTACGCCGCTCGCTCAACCTCTTCGTGTCAATGCCGGTCGACTGAAGCTCACTGTCACGCTGAAAGGCTACCTCCCGGTACAGCGTATCGTGGAGGTGGCTGGAGCCGAGGAGCAGGAACTCACGGTTGATCTGGTCCCTTTGAATCCAACACCTGCGGCGTCCGAGCCGCCAGCCCCGACGCCCGTTGCAACGCCTGAGCAGCGGCTGCCTTCGCCGCCGCCGCGAGATTCGTTGGGGCCGTGGCCCTGGCTCATGGTTGGCACGACTGGCGCGCTCGGTGTTACCACGGCCATTCTTGGCGCTAGAGCGTTAAGTCTGCAAAGCGATTATGAAGCAGAGCTTCAGTTGCGCACGACCCGCTCGGAGCTCGACGAACTGCGAAGTAGCGCTAAAGGCTTCGCCCTGGCCACCGATGTCGTTGCCGGGGTAACGGCTGCGGCTGCCATCACCAGCATTGTTCTTGTCGTTATAGACGTAAGTGGTGGAGCGGACTCGAGCGAGGTAAAGGTCCAGGCTGGTCCAACCTATATGTCGCTGAGTGCTATGTTCTGACGCTGAGGGATGGGTTCCAGGTGGTGGCAGCGACCGTCAGCCATGCGAAAGTAGCCCAGCAGACAGGGCCAGTGATTGCATCCTAGTCGCTCCTCTGCCATTCCTCGGCCATGTCACGGGTTTTGATCCTGTTTGCGAGCATGCTTTGCGCTGGCTGCACGACTTTGATGTCGAGTCCGGACTATGCTGGCGGCGCTTTGGCAGAGGAGGCTCCTCTGCGCATGGCCCGAGAGGAACGCACCCTCCGTTCCCAAAATGAGTCGGCGGTCAATGAACCACGCTCGATTGGTGCCAAGCATGTACTGGTGATGCACAGTGGCTCTGAACGAAAGCCGCCGGAGATCACCCGCTCACGTGCCGAGGCAAGAACTCGCGCGGAGGAAGCGCTCGCCAAGGCCAGGGCCGGACAAAAATTCGACGATCTGGTGATTGAGTACAGTGACGAGCCAGGAGCAGAGGACCGCGCTGGTGACCTCGGCGTATTCACCAAAAAAGAGATGGTGAAGGCCTTCTCAGATGCTGCGTTTAAGCTGAAAGTCGGCGAGACGAGCGAGATTGTGGAAACTCCCTTTGGATTTCATATCATTCAGCGGACGGAGTAATCATGTTCGTTCGATCGCTTTTGATGGTGGGCCTCGTGACGCTGGGTGTGGCCTGCGGTGACTCCGCGACGAGCGGTGGCGGGCAAGGCGGCGCGGGTGGCGATGGGGGCGCGGGTGGCGATGGGGGTGCCGGTGGCAGCAATGCCACTCCCCAAGCCGTGCAGGACGCGATCGATCTCTGTTACGTCTCTCTGCAGGGAGACGTCTCGCAGCGGCAGGCGGGCCTTGATGCGCTCCACGAGGCAACTAAGAGCTACCCTGAGGAGGGGCGCGCATTTCTCTTTTTGGGTATGTGCTCGCTGGCTGCTCTGGCCGAGGACAACAATATCAGCGTACTCAAAGACATTGAGCCAGCGCTTGAGCGAGCGGTCGAGCTGCTTCCCGAGGACCGCAGGATTCCGGGCTGGCTAGCGACAGTCCGGGTTCAAACCGCGCTCGTGCTCAATGACGAGGCAGGCCTGGCAGAGGCAATCGATGAGATGATTGCAGCCTCTGACCTCTACCCTGAGTTCAATAACGTCTCGCTAGCGATAGCGTTTTCGCAGTTTCCTCTCGATACGCCGTATCCACAAATGGCCGTCGATCGGTTGGAGGCTATCAAGGACTGCGGCGAGTCGGACGAGAAGTGTCGGGACAATGAAGCCGCGCCGCACAACGTCCCAGGGTCGGTCATGCTCTTTGGTGACGTCTATGCGCGAGTCGGGGACAGTGCCACCGCCCGTGCCTACTACGAACAGGCGTTGGTTCAGCCTTCCTCCGCGAACTGGATTTATGCAGAGGACGCCCAAGCCATCATCGACGGATTGGACGCACGGGTAACCGCGTGGACTGACGCCGACTCAACGAACGATCCAGCGTTCTTTCTATCGGGTGAACGCACGTGTCGAAGTTGTCACCAGTGAGCTTTTCGACCTTCAGCGCGCACTCACAGCGAACGTTCTAGCTGTGAGTGGGGGCTGGCGGGTGGTTGAGCAACTCTTTGCGTTGCTCCGCTAGGTGCCAGGGCAGTTGCTCGTACACATCGTCAAAAATGGTCTCGCGCGCCGGGGCCTCATACTTCTCAACCAAGGTAATGGCCTCGCCGATTTCGACGTTGAGTTCTTTCTCGAGCTCTTCCTCCCGGCTGTCATTCCAAAGCCCACGCTTCGTTAGGTGCAGTTGGAGGCGCTTCTTCGGGTCCTTGGCAATCCACTCATCCACCTCCTCTTGCGACCGATAGCGAGTGGGATCATCGCTCGAGGAGTGCGCGCCAATGCGGTAGGTCACGCACTCGATGAAGCTTGGTCCTTCACCGGCGCGCGCGGCTTCCACGCAGCGTTTGATTGTGTCGTAGACGGCCAATAGGTCATTCCCGTCCACTCGGTAGGAGGGCACACCGTAGGCCCGACCTTTGACGGCGAAGGTTGAACTAGCCGTCTGTTTGGACGCAGGGACGCTGATCGCCCAGTGGTTGTTCTGGCAGATCGTCACGCACGGAACGCGGTAGACAGCTGCGAAGTTGAGTGCGTTGTGAAAGTCAGGCTGGCTTGTCGCGCCGTCGCCCAAGAAGCCCAATACAACCGTCTTGTCTCCCTTTAACTTGGAAGCCCAAGCTGCCCCCACGGCTTGAGGAAGCTGCGGTCCGATGCAGCTCGACCAAGAGACTTGATTGACCGCCCTTCCCGCCATGTGCGACGGCTGCATACGGCCTTTGAGTACGTCATGGGAGTTGCCGAAGATCTGCGCGATGTAGCGCGTCAGCGGAAAGCCACGGACGAGCATGATTGAACTCTCGCGCAACGCCTGGAAAACCCAGTCGTCTTTGGCGATAGCGAGGGCGGCTGCGATCGGCGTGGCTTCCTGTCCGGTGCAGGTGCCATAGAAGCCAATGCGACCTTGCCGCTGCAGCAGCATCATGCGCGCATCGAGCACGCGCAGACGCTTCATCTCGCGGTATGCGCGTAACAGCACTTCCTCAGACGCTAGGGATGAGTACCCGTCCACAATCGAACCATCGTCGTTGAGAACGCGAAAGAGCCCTTCATCGGAAAGACCGGCGATCTTGGCTGAGTCGAGCGTCATGTCTGCGGTCATTCCCACGGCTTGGAGTGTGAAGCAACCTCGGCTGGGGCTGCTAGGGGTGACAGAACCCAACGTTCGCGAAGCCTGTGTTGAGCGAGTTTGTGTCGCACAGCTGGCCAGCCGGGCAGCCTCCCAGCCCTGGCGGCATGTTCGAGTTGCCCTCACACATGAAGCGGCACACGTCTCCCCCGCCATCGTCGATACAGATGCTGCTATCGGCGCAATCGTTGAGCGCAACGCAAGGCTGCCCTTCCGCGATCGCCGTATCACCTGCCAGTGGGAAGCAGCCGACGACGCCGGGGTCATCGAGGTAGCAGTTTTCGTCGCTCGGGCAGGACTCAGGGTCGAAGAGGTTGCACGCCTGCGGGAAGGTGCAGGCCTTGAACACGACGTCGACCAACATGCCGTTTTCCATCACTTGGACCGGCATGCCGTTCGGCCCGTTCAAGGTGACGTTCAGGTTGCAAGAGCCGCCAACACACTGGGCTTCATTGTCGGGGCAACAGAACGGGGTGCAGTAGTCTCCAACACAGGTGAGATGCGCCTCACAATCTTCGGGCTGAGAGCAGCTCTCCCCAATCCCTTTGAGGCCGTTCTTGGTAATGCAGTTGGAGATCGGATCGTAGCCGGCTTCAGGCCCGTCGATGATCTCGCAGGTGTCCGTCGATACCGGGCAGTCTTGCAAATAGAGGTCGCAGTTGCCTTTGGGCACGTTGTTGGTCGGCATTGAGCAGGGCGCGGTGCCACCGCCTTCACCACCACCACCTGCGCTTGGTCCACCGCCCGGCCCTGGGCCTGAGCCACCTTCAACGCCGCCGGTTCCCCCGCCCATGCCACCGCCCGTGGTCGTCGATCCACCGCCGCCAGGGCCAGGTCCGGAGCCGCCAGTGTCGCTGCCAGCCGTGGCCGTTGAACCAGAATCACCGCAAGCGAGCAGGGCGATCAGGGGAAGGCAACTCGCAGCAAGCTTCATTCGCAACATGGGGCACCTCTCGAAATGACTTTAAGACCGAGCCCGGATCCTAGCATCAACCTTGGGGGCCCGGTGGACGCGGAGCGAAGACTTCTTCGTCATCCGGCTCACGACCCCTCAGGGTCATTACGTGCAGGAAGATCAGCCCTAGGGCCAAGCCAACTTCGATCTTCCCGACAAGCTCTGCACGACGATGGGTCTGCTCGAGGAGCGCGCCCTTCTCGCCCTCATTGCGGACGGCTCCCGACTCGTGCAACGCGCTGATTTGAGGCGTCAGGTTCAACGCCATGTAGGCTGCACAGCCCGCCAGTGCCACTGAAACCAGCCGTCGAACTCGGTCCCACGGCTGGGGCGGTTGGTGGCGGGTGAGCATGGTTCGCGCGACTTCCACCAAAAGTGCAATGCACGCAGCTCCCAAGGCGATCTGACCAAAGCTCGCGAAGGCAGCACCCATCGCCGTGCCTGAGAAAGGCTTGGGCGTTAGCCGAAAAACGGCCGGTGCTGCCGTTGCTCCGAGCGCGATCATCCCTCCGAAAATGAGCGCTGCGCAGCCGATCCCAACCGATGCGGCAACCCGCTCGAACGCCAAGCGTCTCTTGCTGCGTTGCTCGGACGAGTTGGGCACAAGATCGTCTTCAGAGAAGGTTTCACTCATGAGTTCACCTCAAGTTGGCGAAGCGCCTCGACTACGGCATCCTGATCTGCCAGTTCGGGGTGCCCAAGCATGGCCTCCAGCAGTGGCCGCGCGCTGTTGAGCTTTGCGCGTCCGGCGGCCGATGCGCCCATGGTGCGGCGTGCGATGGAGGAGGCCCTGAGCTCTTTCAGAATCGCGTCCTGCTCGCGCGGATCGCCCAGTCGGGCCAAAGCGACCCGGGCATTCCACTGACAAGGGTCTCGCGACAAACCCAGGAAGCCTCCGCGGGCGCGCGCTCTGAGCGAAGGTTCGGCCGCTTTGAGCTGGCGTTCACCAATCAACTCCAAGATCCCGGCGAGGTCTTCGTTGTCGATGGGGCCAAGCTTCCCCTCAGCCGCTTCCAATAAAGTGGCGTCGCCCCAGTCCTTGCCCGCCGTCGCAACGATAATCGCTGCTACCGCCCGCACTGGCGCAGCATCGTGACGCAAGCACGCTCTCGCCCTCGCCAAAACCCGTTCGTCCGTCGACGGCTCGTTCCAGAGTTCCTCGGTCATTCGTAGCGCAATGTGCACGATCGCTGGATCCTCGTCGCGCGTGCGAGCAAGCATCGCAGGGAGCGCTCGTTCCCTTGGTGCAACCCGCGCATAGGCCATCGTCGCTTGAAAGCGCACTTCGGGACGCTCGTCGGAAAGGCCATCGAGCAACGCCTCTTCAGCTCGCGCGTCCTTGAGCAGGCCTAGGCCCAGGATCGCGTACTGCCGGGCCAGCGCGCTTTCGTCGTTGGCCATCGTTACGAGCCAGGGCAAGCCCTCGGAAAGCCCCGCGTCGCCAATTGCCTCCGCAGCACGGGCCCGCACTTCAGCGGCAGTGTCGCAAACGGCTTGTTCCAGGCCTCCAAGTACTGCTGCGCGGTCCGCTTCCACGTAGGCCATCAAGTCGCGAAGCGCCGCCACTCGCACGGCAGGCTTTGGCTCTGCGAGATCGCGAAGAGCTGCTGCGAGCGTCCTCGGGAGGGGCGAGTAGAACACTATGGCCTCTCTGAGCGAGTCTTCACGGCCTCAGCTACCTTCGCAAACTTGAGGCTCGATCGGAGGCGCATCGTTGGCGACGAAGCAAACACCCGAGTCGCGGATTTCCGACTCGATGTCGATCGACTCCGCTGCACGTTCGGATGGCTTGCGGCACACGTAGCCATCGCGACAGTCCCCGTCCTCCTCACAGGCATACATGCAGAAAGTGCGTTGGAAGCGTTTCCACCGAGGATCTGTCGAGTTCACAACGCAGGCAGGGTCCAGCGAGAGACCAAAGCCGACGCAAACTGCCTCGTCGGCGCAGGTGTCGGGTTCGCACGAAAAGACCGTGCAGTAGCCGTCTGGTTGGCTGGTATCGCACAGGCGGTCGCCCTGCGCGGAGCAGTCGGTGCCCGTTACGCACGAGTCACCGATCTGGGGACGGCAACCCGCAGATGTGACCCCTAGCGCCACGATCAACCCTGGCCAAACCCCTGACAACGGACGGCGAAACAACACCAGCGGCACCCTAGTACATCCCTTGACAAGATTCTGCGGCTCACAGCAAGCTCGTCCAAAAGTTACGCTACGGCACAAATCAGGCCTGGCGTCGGACCGCGACAATTGACACGCTTCGCGAGGACCCCTAGACACGCGCCATCTTTTTCAAGCGTTAGGCGACACCCAATGGCAACGTACATCACGGACGACTGCATCAACTGCGGAGCCTGCGAGCCCGAATGCCCCAATGAAGCAATCAGCGAGGGCGACGAAATCTATGTGATCGATCCGGAGCTCTGCACCGAGTGCGTGGGCTTCTACGATCATGAGGCGTGCCAGGCCGTGTGCCCGGTTGAGTGCTGCTTGCCCGATCCCAAGCACCCTGAGCAGGAGCCGTTGCTGATCGAGCGCGCGCAACGGTTGCATCCAGACGATGCGGAACTGCTCAAGCGCGCTCAGGCGAACGAGTATCCCTCCCGCTTCCGCAAGTGACACTGTGAGCCGAAGGCGATCACGTGCTGCCATCCTGCTCGTCGGGGTGGTCGGCTCGCTCGTCGTCTCGGGTTGCGCGGGCGGAGTGCCGTTGATGCATCCAGCGCATGTGCTCCCGCCGGGCAACGTGACGGTGGGTGCTGGTGTTGCTGGGCAAGTTGGGGGCGTTTCGCTCACGACGTCGAACGGCAGCAAGAACGCACTCACCGCCGAAGAGCTGAGCGTTGCACCCGGCGTGGCGCCGTGGGCAAACGGCCGCATAGGCATCACGGGGGACAACGAGGCCTCGCTCACCTACAGTGGGCGGTCGCTTCGTTTGGGAGTACGGCACGCGTTTCCGGTTGGCAAGCTCCACCTATCCACGGAACTGGGTGGCAATGCGGTTCTGCCGCGCACGAGAAGCGACGACGAAGTGACGCAGGCCTTTGGTGGCGGCGCCGACGTTCCCATCTTGCTCGGCTGGACGAGCGATGCCGAACTTTATTCGCTTTGGGGCGGTCCTCGGGCTGGCTTCAATCTGCTCTCTGGCCAGGTCCTCCCGTCGCTCGTGGACAACGCCGATCCAGCGGGAGATCCCATTCCGTTCGAAGGGACAACTTGGTCCGTCGGTGGGGTCGTTGGTGCCAGGGTGGGGTTCAGAACCTTTCACGCCGTGCTCGAAATGGGGGTTGCCTACTTGCGAGCAGACGGAACATTTGGCGAGGTAGAGGTTGGGTTCGACCAGCTTGTGATCACCCCTGGCGGTGCTTTCAACGTGAGCTTCTGATAAGCTGCGCTTGTGTTCGTTCGTCTCGTTGCATCGGCCCTCGTGGCTCTGAGCTTTGGTTGTGCTGCCGAGTCTCCGGAGGACCTGGCCGCTCACGAAGAAGGGGAGGCACGACCGCTACACGCGCGCGTTTTGGTCGAGCGTACTGCGGAGGCTGGCAGCGTTCGAACCAACGTTTCCGCGAAGTTCTTCCAGGTCGGCGGCAAAGAGCTCGAGCTTGCAGACCGCTTCATTGGTTTTGGCCCAGCCCTTCCAGCGGAAGGCGAATGCGTGGCGATGACCGCGCTCGACGGCGTTTTGCGAAAACCGTCGGCTGACTTTGCGGTGGACTTGCTGGACGTTGGAGACGTCGTCCTTTCGCTACCGAACGTCGATAGCCAGACCTTGCTTGCGGCCCGAGCGTTCCCGGACGTCGGGGAGATCGTGTCGGGAGTCTTCTACACCTCTCCAAACGCCGAGTTGGGTCTGCCAGCCCCAGGCCGTTACAAGCTCGAAGCCGGTTGTTTTGACCTGCAGTCTCCACACGCTCGGTCGCAGTGTCGCGGAACCACGCTTGGTGACGGCCTCGCTATCGAAGCCATTGCACCCAGCCCGCCGAACAACGCTGGCCTTGATACGGCTAACAGCATCAAGCGAGGCAGTGACTTGAAAGTTCGTTGGGACGTTGACCGCTCCACGCCCGCGATTCAGTCGACCATCTACGTGGACTTCATTGCGGAACGTTCTTATCGCTGCAGCTTCGCTGACGAGGGAGCGGCGGTTCTGCCCTCGGAGATCACCTTGGACGCTGGTGCTCGTGAACTCGTCACTGTGGTCGTGCATCGGCTTTCGCACCAACAGCTTCGCGACGAGGGCGAGCAACCTTTTGAGGCCACCGTACTCTTTGATCTCTCGGAATCGTTCGAGCTATTTGCGGAGTAGGGCGTTCACGTGAGCGTGCGCCAGCTCGAAGAGGCTTGTGACTTTCGGGGGGCTGCGTTGCTCGCTATTGCAGAGCGCGACGGGCGCGCCGCAACCCGGCTCGCAGCGTTGGCCGGAGATTCAATCCTGTTCCATCAAGCCGAGGAGCTGTTGGTCCAAGGCGGCGCTGACGTTGTGCGGCTCGCTGCGTTCGAGCTTGATCAACGAGGGTTCAGCTCACTCGCGGCACGGCTGCATGAACGAGTTGGTGATGACCAAGAGGCTGCAACCTTGTTCGAGCGCGCTGAGCAATGGCTGTCAGCGGCCCAGTGTCACGAACGGCTCGGTCGTCCAATTGATGCTGCAAAAGCGCTAGAGCGGGGCCTAGCGCACGAGGAAGCCCGCGACGACCTGCGTGAGGCCTTGGGCCGGTTGCTCTCTCGTCACGGCCGTCTTCCGCAAGCCGTAAAACTGCTGCAGCAGATCAAGAATCCGGAGATCAAGCAACGCACGGATCGTTTGGTGGTTCGAATGCTTCGCGACCTGGGTCTCGCGGTCGCCGCCGACGAACTCGAGCAGTCTCTCGACGGCTCGGACGTTGAGTCGCTCGCTCCTCCGTCCCAGCATCCGAGTCAGCCTCCCGTATCGGTGCGGCCGAAGAGAACGATGTTTGGTCGCTACGAGATCCTCGGAGATCTGGCTCAAACACCCAATGCGCAGCTGTTCGAGGCAGAGGACCTGTTGTCGCGACAGCGGGTAGTAATCAAGCTGCTCGTCATCGCGGGTCGTGGAGGTGGTCGAGACGCAGCCGTGCGTTTTGAGCGAGAGGCGCGCGTGTTAACCATGCTTCGTCATCCGAACGTTGTGCCGTTGCTCGAGTACTTCTCGGAGGGGCCTGCGTTGGTTATGCCGTTCATGAGTTCGGGAAGCCTCGCGGATCTCTTGGAGCGTGAACTGATTGTCCCGGCGCGAGCCGTGGAGATCGCGCTAGCAGTGCTCAGCGCGCTTGGGGAGGCTCACCGCGTTGGCATTCTTCACCGCGATATAAAGCCAAGTAACGTGCTGTTTGATGAGATTGGAGCTGTGCGTGTTTCGGACTTTGGGGCGGCACATCTTTCGGATGGCTCCACCACCGTCACGGCCGGTGCGATCGGAACCGCGGCCTATATGGCGCCAGAGCAGCGTCTGTTTCTTCCCGCAGCAGTCGCATCCGACTTGTACGCGGTTGGGGTGCTGCTTTTCGAGATGATCGCCGGTCGGCCACCAACGCAGGGCGAGGCGTCCAAGTTGAGCGCGCACCACGACGAACTTGGTGACGTACACGACGCGGTGCTGGCAACCTTACTCGCGGAGGATCCAGCCCGGAGACCACATCACGCTGACGAGGTGAAGAACCTGTTGCTCGCGCACACCTGGTCCTCACGTCAACCAACGCGCAGTCCTCGGGCGGTCGTATCTGTGAGGCCAGCACCGATTGGCGGTACACGCTTCGTCCCAACTTCCCACGTGGAGGGTCTTGGGGACGCAAGTGCGGTCCGCTGCAAAGATACTTCGCTGGATCGCATTGTGTGCGTTTTGCCCTTTGATGAGCGTTGGCTCGCGGTAATTCGAGGCTTTGCGGCAGCTCGAAGTTCATCGCTCGCCGCGGTATTTCTGGCCTCCGAGGCTGAAGGGATCGTCGTCGTCGAAGCTCCGCGAGGTGAGCCTATCGGTGACCGCCTGCCCACTTCTCAAATGCTCGGTCAGCTGCGGCAGGCAATTACCGAACTCCATACCGCTGGGATCGCCCACGGATGCGTCGATCGGCACCACATCTACCTCGAGGCCGACGGCTTTCCGTTCTTGGCCTTTCCCTCCTTGCTCACTTTGGCCACACCGACTGATGATCTACGCGCCTTGAGCGAGCTATCGATCAGTCGACGCTGACCAATCCGCTACTTGACCTCTCCCGCGCACCGAAAACCGATTGCGTGGCTGTAGCGGTCAGGCGCCATCTTGTATCGCCATGCCGGATTGGCCCATTGGGGGTCAGAGCCGTTGAAGGAACCCCCACGAATCACTCGCTCCGTTCCAGATGTAGCGCCCTTGGGATTGGTGACTTCAATCGGGGTGTATGGCCCGTAATAATCTGATACCCACTCCCAAACATTACCGGCGAGGTCCATCACTCCATAGGATGATTGGCCCTTAGGAAAGCTGCCCACAGGCGCGGTGCCTACGAAAGCGTCGTCAGCTTCATACATTGCCTTCAGATCATCGAGCTTCTGCTCCGTTGCCCACAATTTGAACTCAAGGCCTGCGGCGTTTAGGCGGGTAGCGTCGGGCGGCTCATGGCCCCAGGGGTAATCATTCTGCCCCTTTCCTCGCGCGGCGTACTCCCACTCAGCCTCGGTCGGTAAGCGTAGACCCTTCCAACTGCAGTAGGCTGCAGCCATCTTGTAGTTGACGCAGTTGATAGGATGCTTGCCCCTGTCAGCCTTGCGAGCATTGCAGAATGGCGTGTAGAGCGCTTTCTGCTCTTTGGTTAGAGGCCTATCCGAATAGTTCACGTCGTCTGCCGTCCGCTCGCAGGCCCCGTCGCCTTCCTGCACGCACTTTTCATAGGCCTCGACGGTCACCTCGGTCTTGTCGAGGCAGAAGCTTGAGAGCGTTACCCTCAGACCATCCACGTTGGCGCCTGCATATTCTGGCAGCGCCCGTGACCCCATGAACGTGGTTCCTTTCGGGTGCAGTAACATCCCCTCAGGGCACGCTCCCGCCGGAGGTGGTGCTCCCACCGTCGCACTTGCGCTGACTCCCGTTGGCAGCTCGGAATTCGTGGCAGACTCGGCTGCGCTGCGAGCAGTGGAAGGGCCAGTTGCTCCACCAGCTCTGTAGGCTAAAAACCCTCCAACCCCTGTGGCAACCAAAGCCACTCCAGCTGCAGCGGCCCACGGAAACGACTTTGGCTTCTGTGCAGGCGTTGTAGAGGCGACGGCAGCCATCGTTCCTCCCGATGCTGCGGCAGAACCGCCACTCGTGAACTCCGGCGCGAAAAACGCTGTTGCCGCTGTTGCTTGCGGGATGGGGGCGCTGGCATTGTCAAAGTTCATCGTCGCCAACTTCAGACGCCGTTCCGGAGAGGCCGCGGTACCCACGAGGTGCTGAAACGCCTGCGTGGCGGCGCCTGCCTCCTGAAAGCGTGCGTCGATGTTGCGGTCGACGCAGCGAGCAAACCAGGCATCAAAGCCATGTGGCAGGACGTTTGGATCGATCTGAAGTTCGGCAGCACGTTGCGAAGCCAGCGGAAGCGGTTCGAGGCAGATCTCTCGCAGTAGTCCCGGTAGCGAGCCGCCGTCTGCCTCCAGCCAATACGAGCGACCAGTCAGAAGATAGAACGCCATCAATCCAAGCGCCCAGACGTCGGTCGCTGGGCAGACACGCCCTTTCCTGTCCGTTTGCTCCGGAGCCATGAACAGTGGGGACCCCAAAGGTTGGGTACCGGTCTTTTGGATGCCATCAGCGACCAACTTTGCGATCCCGAAGTCTAGGATCTTGGCTGTGAACGCAACGTCGCGTCGTTTGGACACAGTCAGGAAAACGTTTTCTGGCTTGAGGTCTCGGTGAACTACGCCTCGGGCATGAGCTTGCTCGAGGGCATGACCAATCTGAGCAAAAATCTCTTTCAGGTCCACTAGGGCGAGTGGTCCAGTGCGCCCCAAAGCGTCTGCGAGTTCCTCACCTCGCAGCAGCTCCATCACCAGATAGGGCGCGCCGGACGCATCATCGACGCCAGCCGTAACCGTTTCCACAACGTGGTCGCTTTCGATCGCCGCAGCTATCTTGGCTTCTCGTACGAAGCGTTCACGTGTTTCAGGGTTATCGACGAGCTCTGGCGCCATCAGTTTGAGCGCCCGTTGTCTGCCCGTCGAGAGCTGTTCGGCCACGTAAACCGCGCCCATACCGCCCTCACGAAGAGGTCGGATAATGCGAAAGTCTCGCGCGAAAATAGTTCCAGGCGTAAGGGCGGAGAGGGAAGCCACGGCGACCTTTCTGTGAAATGAAGCTGCTCCCAGGAGGTTACGACCGAAAAGCAAAAGGGCTTCATCTAATCTGCTGATGACAGGAATCAGTCCAGCCTATTGGCGCCTGATTGCAGTGGCCCTAAGACGCACAGCCATGGCTGTTGGACATCGACCCGTCAAAGCCGCTCGCGGCAGTGAACTTTCGTGCAAAGGCTGGATTCAGGAGGCTGCCTTGCGCATGCTCTCGAATAACCTCGATGCTGAGGTAGCCGAGCGCCCCGACGACCTCGTGGTCTATGGGGGTACTGGTAAAGCGGCCCGCAGTTGGGAAGCCTTCGACGTGATCACTCGCGAGCTGCGCGAGCTGGAGAACGATGAAACTCTACTGATCCAATCTGGTAAAGCCGTCGGCAAGTTTCGCACGCACGAGGATGCTCCGCGGGTTCTGATCGCGAACTCGAATCTTGTCGGGCGCTTTGCCACCTGGGATGAGTTTCGTCGCCTGGAGGCGCTTGGCCTTACAATGTACGGGCAAATGACTGCTGGCTCTTGGATCTACATCGGCAGTCAGGGAATCGTTCAGGGGACCTTCGAGACCTTCGTCGCTGCGCGCAAAGCCTATGAAGCTCGAACTGGAAAGACCGGACTTTGGGCGTTGACGGCGGGCCTTGGTGGTATGGGAGGCGCACAACCTCTTGCCGCGGTGATGGCCGGCATCAGCTGCCTCGGTGTCGAGGTCGATCCCGAGCGAATCGAGAAGCGACTGCGCACCCGTTACGTCGATGTGCGGATCGACGACCTGCAAGAGGCAGTTGCCTACGTGAGAGAGTGCGCCGCACGGGGCACTCCCAAGAGTGTTGCTATGTGTGCTAACGCTGCAGACATCTATCCAGAGCTGGTCCGGCTAGGCATCATTCCTGACCTCGTGACCGAGCAGACCGCGGCGCATGACCCGCTGGTGGGCTATGTGCCCCAAGGACTCTCGCTCGACCAGGCAACGGAGCTCCGTCAAGCGGACCCAGCGGCATACATCACTCGGGCAAAGCAAGGGATGCGCGTCGAGGTGGAGGCAATGCTCGCAATGCAGGAGGCTGGTGCCGAAGTGTTCGACTACGGCAACAATATACGGACCTGTGCAATGGAGGTCGGCTGCGCCCACGCCTTCGAGATCCCGGGCTTCGTACCTGCGTACGTTCGCGAGTTGTTCTGTCAGGGCAAAGGCCCTTTTCGCTGGGTGGCGCTCTCAGGAGACCCCGCCGACATCGCGGCCACGGATGCCGCCGTACTGGAGAACGTACCCAATGACCCCGACCTTCGGCGCTGGATCCAGTTGGCCGGAGAACGGATTCAGTTTCAGGGTCTCCCCGCGAGGATTTGTTGGTTGGGATACGGGGACCGAGCGCGCGTCGGCCTCGCGTTCAACGAGCTAGTGCGCACCGGGGTTGTGAAGGCGCCAATCGTTATCGGTCGAGACCACCTCGATTGCGGATCCGTTGCTTCCCCCTTCCGAGAGACCGAGGCGATGAAAGATGGCAGCGACGCTATCGCCGATTGGGCCGTACTCAACGCCATGGGCAACATCGCGGGTGGAGCGTCTTGGGTCAGCTTCCACCACGGCGGGGGGGTTGGAATCGGGAACTCACTTCACGCGGGCATGGTCATCGTTGCAGATGGCTCAGAAGCAGCGAAGAAACGGTTGGAGCGTGTGCTAACGTTTGACCCTGGCATGGGCGTGATTCGCCATGCCGACGCAGGCTACGAGACGGCTATCGCTGTGGCCAAGGCCAAGGGCGTCCACGTGCCACACCGCCGTTAGCACCTTACATTGCTCACCGGAGGATTGATGGCCTCCAGCGCGTGACCATGATAGCCATGCCCGCATGTGTGGCATCTTTGGTCGGTTCAACTTCCGCACGCAGCAGCCGGTGCAGCGTGCGGAACTTGACACCATGGCCAAACTTCTCGGCCACCGCGGTCCAGACGGCGAGGGCTTCTTCGAGCGAGGCTACCTCGCCCTTGGCCATAAGCGCTTAGCGATTATCGATATCGAGGGCGGGCGCCAGCCAATGCGCTCGGGCGACCTGACCATCTCTTATAATGGAGAGGTCTTCAACTACCTCGAGTTGCTGCGCGAACTTTCGCAACGAGGCGTCTCTGCCAAGTCACAGTCCGATACCGAGGCTATTCTGTTGGCCTATGCCGAGTATGGCTTGGACTTCGTTCAGCGACTGAATGGTATGTTCGCGTTTGCCCTGTGGGACGAGGCCAATCGCCGCCTACTACTGGTTCGTGATCGCATGGGCGTTAAGCCACTCTATTATGCATTCACGCCAGACGGCATCGTGTTCGCCTCAGAGCTCAAGGCGCTGCGCGTCGCTGCCGGCGTGGACGGTTCGCTGGATCTCGAGGCCTTCGATGACTTTATGACCCTGGGCTACGTGGTCCACCCGCGGTCCATCGCGCGTGGAATTCGTAAGCTCGACCCGGGCACAATGCTCATTATTGACGAGGGCAAGGAGCCCAAGTTTTCCACCTACTGGAAACTGGCTTTCCAACCGGACTACTCTAAAAACGAGGACCAATGGGCCGACGAACTCAAGTCGGTCTTCGAGGACGCGGTGCGCCTCCGGTTGCGGAGTGACGTGCCTTTGGGAGTGCTACTGTCTGGAGGCGTAGACTCGACGGCGATTGCGGCGACCCAAGTGCGGCTATCCGGCAAAGCGTCTGAGCTGAACAGCTTCACCGTAGGGGTGGATGTGCCGGGAGCCGTCAACGAGTTTGACTGGGCAAGGGAGGTCGCCAACTCGCTCGGGACGAACCACCATGAGCTGCGCCTCACGTCTGAGCAGAACGGTGCCTATATGATAGAGGCTGCCTCCATGCTCGATGAACCACTCGCCGAGCCAATGGTTGGACAGCTGCTAGCGGTGTGTCGGCTGGCCCGTAAAAAGGTAACGGTGCTTCTTTCTGGGGAGGGCGCGGATGAAACGTGGCTTGGCTATAGTGCCTATCGCCGGATGTACCTGCTGGAGAACCTCCGCCGGGTGCTGCCGAACTCCGTGATTAGGAACGCTAGACCTCTACTCGAGTTCATTGCCAGCCACATTACAGTACCAGCGAGCAAGCTGAAGCAATTGCGCAATGCGCTCGAGCCGATCGAGCGAGGCTATCTTGGGCTGAATAACTTTGACCCAACACAGAGGCTGAAGCTCTACTCAGACAGTATCCGCAAGGCCCTGATACACCGGGATGTTCGAGAGAGTATGCGGTCTCTCTATGACGACGCTGGCGGATCGGAGACAATGTCGCGCATGGCCGCTGTGGATTGTCGCGGTTGGCTGGTGGATAATACTTTGGCCCGCAGCGACCTTATCAGCATGGCAGCTTCGCTAGAGCTGCGAGTGCCGTTCATGGACTACCGTCTCGTGGAGCTTGCGATGCGAGTCCCAGCGGGGTTCAAGGTGCGCGGTAATTCACATAAATGGATTCTGAAGCACGCGCTCAGAGACCGGGTACCTTCTACGATAGCGAATCGAAAGAAGATGGGTTTCCCAACTCCGCTAGCTTCTCTCTTGCGAGGTCGCTGGGGGCGCCAAGCTGAGGCGGAACTAATGGATCCCTCGAAGACAAGCAAAGCTCTATTCGATCGGGAGAGGATTCGACGAATGTTCCGGGACCACCGTACTGGTCGCAATGACTTCTCAATGCCCATCATGCAGCTACTGATGTTTGAGTACTGGGCGGCGCGGGCTGATGAGCTCTCGGCGCTGAGGCCAATGTGAAGGTTGTTTTTCTTTCAACATTGTACAGCTCGCCCGAGCATCCCCACCGCAGCCCCGGCAACGCTCGGATTCTGCGGGCAATGCGGAAGTATTGCGAATTGACGCTGGTGGTGCCGTTGCCGTTCTATCCAGAACCGCTCGTTCGTCGGTATCCTGCTCTTCACGCGCTCGCTGTTGCCGCTGAAACCGAGCGTGATGTCGATGGTCATGACATTCTCCACCCGAAGACCCTGCACTTGCCCAAGGTGGGTCGGGCTCTCTATGCCGGCTTGTTTGCAACCTCACTGCTTCGTCCACTACAGAAGCTGCACGACCAACACCGTTTTGACGCCATGCTAACTGCCTGGGCCTATCCCGATGGCACGGGCGCGGTAGCCCTCGGAAAAGCGCTCAAGCTGCCAACAGTGGTGCGGGTCATGGGCAGCGACATCAACGACTATGCGCACCAGCCCTACCGACGGCCGCAGATTAAGTGGGCTATGCGCAATGCCAATAGAGTAATAGCCGTTTCGAGGCACCTAAAGGGTGAGGTCGAGAAGCTAGGAGCTCGCCCTGATCGCGTTGTGTTCATTCCAACCGGCGTGGATCGCAGTCGATTTGTTCACGTCCCGCGAGATGAAGCAAGGCTTCAACTCGGTATCCGCCACAGTGGCCCAATCGTTCTAGTCCCGGGTCGGCTTTCGCCCGAGAAGGGAGCGAACTTCTTTCTTGATGCGCTCGCTCGGTTGCCCTCGGGCGTTCACGGGATATTGGTGGGAGACGGGCCAGAGAGGTCGAAGCTGGAAGCGCAGGCGGCCGCTCTAGGCATTGGCTCGCGAGTCGAGTTTGCGGGCTTTCAACCAGAAGCGCGGATGCACCTCTACTACTCGGCCGCGGACGTTTCCTGCTTGGCTAGCCTTGAGGAGGGCTGGCCAGACGCTCTGATGGAAGCATTCTCTTGTGGAAGCGCTGTTGTAGCAAGCAAGGTTGGGGGGGTGCCTGAGATACTCGCGCTGACCGGGGAGGGACTCACTGCAGAGCCTGGCAACGCGCAATCGTTGGCTGATGCGCTCGGCAGGGCGCTCGAAGTGAAAGTGGATAGGCAGGCTCTCGCTACAAAAATGGATGCCCATTCGCTGGATGCAACAGCCCGTCGTTACGTGGAAACGCTGCGCGAGGCAGCTCGACGAAACTAGCGGCCGTTCTTGGCGCTTGGCCGGCACGCTTCATCGTCAATTGACGATCGGCGTATATTGTTCAATCTGTCGATGGTGAGCGCAAAAGCGAAAACCCCTGGTCTCAAGGACGACCGCAAACGCGAATCCGCGACAAGGGAGCCAGTTTCCAAACCCTTTGCGGAGGTTGTCCCACGTCTTCGGAAGGCGCTTGCTGACGCCAAAACTCAAGCCGACAAACGCCAGCCGACGTCCACCCCAGCCACGAGCGTTGCTGAAGACCAAGCCTTCGCAGACCACATGCGAAATGTGACGCCTCTGGCTGGAAAGTCTGGCCGAGTATCGCGCAGCGCGGACCCAGGACACTCAGCGAAGCAGAAGCAAGCTCGCGACTCCTCTGGGTGCATAGCTAGCGAGCAGGATGAGTCGGCGAGCTGGCGTTTTGAGGTACACGACGACGGCGTACTGCTCGAGGGACGCCGCATCGACGTAGATCCAAGGGAGCTAAGGCGACTGAGAACGAAGCGCTATCCCGTTGACGGCAAGCTTGACTTGCACGGGATGAGCGTAGCTTCCGCCCGACGCATGACGTTGGAGTTCGTCGTCAGAAGGCGAAGCCAGGGTGACCGAGTCGTGGAGATTGTTCACGGCAGAGGGTCACACTCCCCTCGGGGCGAAGCTGTGTTGCGCGGGGAACTCGGAGCGTGGTTGAGTCAGGGAATAGCTATTAAGTCGGTGCTCGCTTTTGTGTCGGTCGTGGAGCGTGATGATCTGAGCGGCGCCGTCCTAGTGCTGTTGGCTAAGCGATGACCGTTCGTCGTGCCCTTGTAGGATTGCTGAAGCAGGGCGACGCCGAGCTAGCCCACCACCATGCGACCGGCGATGAAGACCCCTTGCAGCGTGCTCGTTGCAACCTTCAGGTCGAGCCCAAGCGTTTGAAGTCGTTCCGTCTGCCATTCGGAGAAGCCAATCGCCAGAGGTTCCCCACGCTTTCGGGGCTTAGAGGCGGTTTCGGCGATTACGTCTCCCATCATTACGATCTTGATGCGTTCCGATACCTCCCGGGGTGAATCGTGGTGGGCTTCACAGGCTTCGATCACGGCTCCGGTGAGCCCCCAGGCTCTGGCAACCTCTGCCCCTGCCCGGGCGTGGTGTCTTGCCACTAGCGAGGCAACGTCCTCTTCATCAAGTTCGCACTCGAGCTCGCCAAGCACACGCAGGATGCGAGCTTCCCCAATGTCGTGGAGCAATCCGCATAGGTAAGCATCCTCGAAGATGACCCCGACGCTCCGGGAGATTTCAGAGGTCGCGATCGCGGCCATAACGCTCTTGGAAAAGACTGCGCTGACTTCTTGGTGAAAGCGACCTCCACCACCATGAGCGCGCTCGTAAACGACCTGCAATAACAGGTCACGCGCGGTCGCGAGGCCAAGTCGCACCAGCGCGCCATGTGTTGAGACCACCCTGCTTCCCGCGCTGTAGAGGGGAGAGTTCGCGAGCGACAGGAAGCGAGCTGCAAGGGTCGGGTCACGGTCGACGAGTCGAGCTATCCGAGGCATATCCGACTGCGGGTCGCGCGCCAGACGAAGTGCTTGGGCGGCCGCATCGGGTAGCAGGGGAAGGCCAGCCCGCTTGGTGGACATTGCCTTGAGCAACGCCGACTCGATCTCGCTAGGGGCTGCTACTCCCTTTGCCTTTCGAGGTGTAGTCGCGACGATCGTCGGCGAAGTTGGACTAGGTCTTGATGACTGAATGCTCGGCAGCAGTGGGCTGGGCATTGCAGGGACGGCAATGCTTTCTTGCGTAGCCGGCGCCTGCGAGCCGTTCTTCGAGTCCGCTGCTGGCATGCGCGAAAGCGGAGCAGGAAGCTCAAACACGTTGGAGACTTCATCGGCCCCAAAAGCTCGTTCAACTCGATTTCGGCCACCACGCTTCGCACGATAAAGCGCGCTGTCGGCTCTCTTGTATAGCGCTTCTCTCGAGAGATCCGGGTGCTCAGGGTCGAATACGGCGTAGCCGACAGAGACTGTCAGTTTTTGCCCAAGGCTGGGAATCTCCAACGTCTCTATGTTGCCGCGGTGCCGTTCTGCCACCGCGGCTGCGATCTGCTCGTCCGCGCCCGCAACCAGCACCACGAATTCTTCACCACCGTAGCGTCCACAGCGGTCGTTGCCGCGAGCCGCGTTCTCGATTCGTCTCGACACCTTGCGCAGAACGTCGTCACCGACATCGTGTCCAAACCGGTCGTTGATGGACTTGAAGTGGTCAACGTCGATAAACAGGATGGAGAACTTCTTCTCGCCTGTCATCGCCTCGCTGAGTAACGAGTCGAAGGACCCGCGGTTGAGCAAGCCGGTTAGTGCATCAACCTTGGACGCGCGCTTGTAGTGGTCACGTTCATTCCTGACGCGGCGCAGACGATCGCGGATGCGCTTATTGCGCAACTGCACGCGGACTCGCGCGATGAACTCGAGTGGCCGAGCCGCAGGTAGGCAGTAGTCATCAGCGCCGGCCATTAGCCCCTGGCAGATAAGGTCATCCGATACCGGGGCCATGTTCAGAATCACTATGGGTAGGAAGCGTCCAGCTTCAGTCGCTCGAATATCACCGCATAGTTCGGTAGGGGCCCGGTCGCTCGTATCCGTGTCGAGCAGGACCAGATCCGCACCAAGGTCGCCAAGAACTGCGAATAAGCGTTCGGGACCTGAAAGCGGAACGACCTCCCAACCCTGCTCCGCAAGTTCTCGCTTGAGCTCCATGGCCGGACTTCCCTCACGTGCAACCAGCGCCACGCGTGGCGTTCGCTCGGTTTCCGGAGGGGAACTCGAGGTGACTCCAGGCACGGCCCTAGTTGAAAGGAGAGGTAGACCCATCGAACGTGCTTCTCTCCAACGACGGCCCAAACGGGCAAGACTTGAGGCTCCAATGTGTGCTGCGGTATCCCCCAACAGGCGCGACGGTCGTTGAACCTGGATTGGTGTAGCTTTGCTTGACGATGCACTACGATCCGGAACAAACGCGGCTAACAGCTGACTCGGACAGGTCCTCCAATTGGAAGCGGTGGGGGCCATACCTTGCGGAGCGGCAGTGGGCTACCGTCCGCGAGGACTACAGTGAGAACGGGGACGTGTGGTCCTACTTCCCTCACGACCATGCCCGAAGTCGTGCCTACCGTTGGGGTGAGGATGGCCTTTTGGGCATTACAGACCGTCAGGGCCGGATGTGCTTCGCGCTGGCGCTGTGGAATGAGAATGACGCCATCCTAAAGGAGAGGCTGTTCGGCCTTACCAATGGCGAAGGGAACCATGGGGAGGACCCAAAGGAGCTCTGGTACTACCTTGATGCAACGCCGACATCTTCCTATCTCAAGGCGCTCTACAAGTATCCACACGCCGCTTTCCCTTATCAGGAATTGTTAGCAGAGAATAAGAAGCGAGGTCGCGACCAAGCCGAGTTTGAATTGCTCGATACAGGGCTGTTCCAATCCGGTCGCTACTTCGATGTCACCGTCGAGTATGCAAAGTTCGATGCTGACGACATCGGAATACTCATAACAGTAGAAAATCGTAGCAGCGAAGCAGCGCCGATACATGTTCTCCCGACGCTCTGGTTTCGCAATACCTGGAGTTGGGGAAGAAGTAGCGAAGGCTATTGGCCCAAGCCGTCGATGTGTCTCGATGAGGATCGGCGGGGCGTTGCTATCAATGCTGAGCACTCCTCACTCGGCCGGTTCACGCTGCACGCCGCCGGTTCCAGAAAGGAGAGCGTGTACTTTACTGAGAACGAGACCAATCGTGAGAGGCTGTTCGGAGCCCCGAATCCGTCTCCCTATGTCAAGGATGCGTTCCACGAACGGGTAGTCGGCAAGAAGTCGCACGTCACCAATCCGGAGCAGAATGGCACCAAGGCAGCCATTCACTATGCGACCACTATTCCAGCCGGCGGGACTTGGAAGCTGTATCTGCGCCTCTCGGCTGATACTGGCGTCATTCACGCTGACTCTGATGAGGAACTCATCCGAGCTGTCGAAGGGATTTTAAAAGTACGTCGCGATGAGTGCGAGCTGTTTCACGAACGACGAATGCCGTTGACCGCTAGTGCCGATGAGAGGCGTGTGATTCGGCAGGCCCGCGCCGGGCTGCTCTTCTCTAGGCAGTTCTATTGGTATGTTGTTAGCCACTGGCTCGAGGGGGACCCCTCACAACCTCCCCCGCCCAAGCGGACCCGAAATCGCGATTGGAAGCATCTCTACAATCGCGACGTCATTAGCATGCCAGATAAGTGGGAGTATCCCTGGTATGCGTCGTGGGATCTTGCGTTTCATATGCTCCCGATGGCTGAGATTGACCCTGAGTTCGCGAAGGATCAGCTGATCCTCTTTCTGCGCGAATGGTATATGCAGCCGAATGGTCAGATCCCAGCGTACGAGTTTAACTTCTCGGACGTAAATCCTCCTGTGTTTGCCTGGGCAGCATGGCGCGTGTTTAAGATGACCGCGCCGCGCGGTCATCGCGATAGGATTTTCCTCGCACGCATCTTCGCCAAGCTAATGATCAACTTTACTTGGTGGGTAAACCGAAAAGACGATGACGATGACAATCTCTTCTCAGGGGGCTTTCTTGGGCTGGACAATATTGGAGTATTTGACCGTTCTCGACCTCTTCCGACTGGGGGGCGTTTAGCGCAGGCGGACGGGACCGCGTGGATGGGGTTCTACGCGGCTCATATGCTCTCGATAGCTTTTGAGCTTGCTGATGTGGTTGCGGTCGAGGACCTGGCGTCAAAGTTCTTCGAGCACTTCATTGGTATTGCCGATGCAATCAACAGCTTTGGCGGCACCGGACTTTGGGACGAGCAAGATGGGTTTTACTATGATCAGATAGAGTTGGGGGGACGGCGCATGCCTTTGCGCGTTCGCTCAATGGTGGGCCTGATCCCGCTGTTTACTGCGGAGGTGCTTGAAGAATCCGTTCTTGAGCGGTTTCCTGGGTTTCGCAAGCGAATGGATTGGCTCCTCGAGAATCGGAGCGAGTTGGCGAAGAATATCACCTATATGGAGACGCCAGCCCACGAGAACGGAGGCCACCGTCTGTTAGCTATTCCAACCAAAGAGCGCTTGGTCCGCGCGCTTGCGTACGTGTTGGACGAGTCCGAGTTCTTATCCCCCTTCGGAATACGCTCGCTCTCGCTGGTGCACCTTGAGAATCCCTATGTGTTCCGCGTCGGTAATGAAGAATACAGAGTGGATTACGCACCAGGCGACGCGGACACTGGGATGTTTGGCGGCAACTCCAATTGGCGAGGCCCTGTTTGGCTGCCACTCAACTACCTTCTAATCGAGGCCCTAGAGCGCTACGACTTCTTTTATGGGGACACTCTGAAGGTGGAGTGCCCGACTGGCTCGGGAAATTGGATGCGGTTGCGCGACGTGGCTCACGAGATCTCACGTCGGTTGTCACGGATCTTTATCCCTAATGAAGAGGGCGTGATTCCGGCGTGGGGCCAGCACGGCTCTTTCATGTCTCAGGATGCCAACTTCAAACAGTTAATCCCCTTTCATGAGTTCTTCCACGCTGAGCGCGGCTGGGGCTGCGGCGCCGAGCATCAAACAGGATGGACGGCGCTGATAATCAACTGCATACGAAAGTGTCACAGCGGCAAGTAAGTCAGAGTGTCTTCTTGTAGACGCGGTACTTCTTGTACACCTTCGCTCCCATCGACTTGATACCAAGGTTGATGGGGGCGTCGTCTTCGCGAGTCCAGCTACACTCGCTCCACTCATAGCCTTTCGCCGCGCCACGCTTAGCAACCTCACAATACATTGCTGAGGCGAGCCCGCCGTAGCGCTTAATGTTCTTGCGAGCTTCTCCGCGAATGCCCAGCAAGATAAGGCGAGTGGAAACTGGGTGCTTTACCTTCGCTCGATAGAGCAGCTTGGCCCAGTTGAACGGGAAGAGTTTGCCCTTCAGGTCCTTAATAACCTCGTTGAGGTTTGGAACCATGATGCACATACCAGCAGCAACCCCGTCAATCTCGGCCATGAAGGCGATGTCCGGATCGATAACCAGTTTCATCTCCTCGACCATCTTGTCCACCTCCGGACGGGTTGCCGGAACGAAGCCCCATTTCCCGGCCCAGGCGTCGTTGTAGATCTCGACGATTGTGCGGATATCCGAGTCGAAGTTCTTCATGTTGACAGAGCGCAATCGCACCTCGGGAAGGTTCTTCACCGTCTCCCACGCTCGAAGCGTGCGCTCATTGAAGGGGGTATCTCGATGGTAGTACCAACACCAAAGGTCCTTCTCCTTGGTGTATCCGCAGGCCTCGGCAAGAGCACCTTGGTACTTTCGCGAGTGCGCCATCATGAGAACGGGCGGGTGCTCAAACCCTTCGACGAGCACACCAATTTCATCATTGGCGTAAAGCGAGAGCGGCCCCATGGAGTGCTTCATGCCTTTGCCCAGCAGCCACCCTTCGGCGGCCTTGAGCAGGGCTTGAGCAACTTCAGGATCATCAATCGTGTCAAAGAAGCCGAAGAACCCTGTGTCATCCTTCCACAGCCGCAGGTGTTCTCGATCGACGGTTGCTGAGGTGCGGCCGACGAGTTTGCCATCTTTCCAAGCGGTGAAGAGCGCAACCTCACCCCGTTGGAAGAAGGGGTTCTTCTTTGGAGATAGTCGGCCCCTAATGTCGAAGTCGAGCGGCGGGACCCAACTCGCGTCTCCCTCGAAGACTACATGTGCGGCCTGAATGAAATCTTTGAGGTCCACGCCAGGCGTATGCGAGCGAATCTCGATAGGCATGCGGCCTTTTACTCCGAGAGGCAGCGCTTCGCGAGTTCATTGCGCGAGGCGCAGGATCGCGTCGAAAACGTTGCGCATGGTCCAAGCCGCGTCGGTAGGGGCCTGCCCCGAAGACTCAGCGAGCGCTCGTTCCAGCATGCGCATCGTTCCAGCCAGGCTCGGATCACCCTTGTTTTCCTCGATGATATTGGCCGCCGTCTCCTGATAGGTAGAGGCGCACAAGGCGTGCTGGTGTTGATTGAAGGCCGGCGCACCAACCTGGATTGCGGCGATGATCTTCCGTTGTATTTCTGGGGTGGTATGCCGAGGAGTGGCGCTGAGCAAAGGCGCTGCAAAGCGGGGGGGGACCGCCAAGGTGGCGCCAGTGGCTGTGATGGCGCCCATGCTCAGAATATCCAGGAATGGTTCGAGTAGAGCCGTTGCCTCCCTGCCACCTCCGCGTTGGATTGCAGTTGTGGAGCTTTGGTCGAGCGAGCGTGCGAGCTCCTGGTGCCGACCTTCAGCGGTTAGCCGCTTGGAGAGTTCCCCCGCGAAAGCCAAGAGGTAGTCCCCCCAACACTCTGCGTGAGAAGGTCCACGGCGCGGCTCCGCAATGGCAAGGAGAGTTACGGTCGCGTCATAAGCCAACTCCCCGCGAAGGACGACTTGCCCCGACTGCAGCAGGTCATCAAACGCGTAACGGAGGTCCCACGCTGCTTCAGTCGCGGTCGCGCGCTTTGTTGCCCTGGTCAAGGCTGCCCGAAGCCGTGCGCTCACGGCTATTGAAGGTGCTGACGCAACCACGGACTCAGCAACTTGCCGATAGATGTCGAAGCAGCCCTTTTTGTCACCAACGTTGTACCGAGGAGCACCTGCCAGTATGGCCTCTCGCAGTCGCAGTGCGATGGTTGGTGCCAGCACTGCAGTTGGCCCGCTCTGAGAGCCTCGCGCCGCGCTCGCGGGAACCGGCCCATCCTTGGTTACTGCTGCCAACGCGGCAATGACCTCCCGCGCGGTGCTGATCCGATGCTCCCGATTCTTTGCGAGTAGCCGGTGGACTACCTCATTGAGCCCAGCGAGAAGACCTGCACCACCGAGCGACGGGAGTGCCGATTCCTCAGGTTGAACTAGCGGTGGGGCTTCATGGAGATGCTGTCGAGTCAGTTCTGGGATGGTCGTAGCTTGGAATGGTGGATGGCCTGTCAGCATCTCGAACAGCACTACACCGAGCGAGTACAAGTCAGAGCGACCATCGAGTTCGCCGCCGGTGAGTTGCTCGGGCGACATGTAGAGGGGCGTTCCAACTGTAACCCCGAAGCTGGTGAGTCGATCTCCGTCCCGAAGTCTTGCCACTCCAAAGTCGAGTATCTTGGCGACGTCGGATTCATCATCCTCTTGAACCAAGACCACGTTCTCCGGTTTCAGGTCTCGGTGCACCACCCCTCGTTCGTGGGCGTGAGCCAGTGCCCGACAAATTTGCTCGGCAATTCGTATCGCGCGAGTTGGCTCAAGTTTACGAGACCGCGTGATGACGTCGTAGAGAGACGAGCCCTCGAGGTACTCCATTACGAGGTAGGGCAGTGAGCCAGCCTCTTCGGCGAAGTCGATAACCCGCACGATGTTGCGACTCGAGAGACAGCTTGCGACCTCTGCCTCACGAACGAATCGTGCTTGCATCTGCGGGTCGTAGGCAAAGTCTCCCCATACGACTTTGACCGCAAAGACGCAGGAGATTCTCGTGTGGGCGGCTCGATACACCTGGCCCATTCCGCCAGCTCCGATGCGTTCGAGGATTCTGTAGCGCGAGCCTAGAACGCGCCCCACGAGCGGGTCGGTGATGGCTGCTGAAAGCGGTAGGTTGTCGCGCGGACATACCCGCGCAAAACGGAACGCGGCACCGCATTGTTCGCAGTACTTCACGCGCCTATCGTACGCGTCGAGGTCCGCTCTGCGCGCGACTCATCAACGCTTTATTTTCTTGTAGAGGTGCTTGGAGAGGTCGGCCTTTGGAGCTGCAGGAGGGGGAGCTGCCTTTGGAGCAACCGGCGCCGGCGGATCTTCTCGCCAAAGCGGACCCGCTTTGGGAACCGGCTGTTTTGGCGGCGCAGGCTCTTCGGAACGGCTTATGACGGGGAGTGGCTGCTCCAGCTTCGGTGGGAGGTCCAACGGTGCATCCTCAGGCTTCGCAGGGCCGTCCGGTAAGTTGACTGTCGCACCGAGTGGATCAGCGGGCTCATTGAGGTCGATGGCAGGAGGAGCTGACGTGGCCGAGGGCCGTGCCCACGGCGAGCCCGGGGGAGCCTCCGCCGATCGGGTTGACCGTTGGCGAGTTCTCGCGGCAAACGGTAGTGACTGCGGCGCAGCCTCAAGCTCTACGACGACCGTGGAGGAGAACTTCTGTTCTTGCGGAATCACTGCCGTCGGAGGTGGTTCCGAATGTCGCTTGAGGTCTGCGATCGAACCGAACTGTCCACCTCCCTGTGGCTCAAGAATCTCGGTTCCCTGAAACGTCCTCGGCCGGTTGATAGCGTTGTCATCAACTCCACCCGTCGGATCCAGGCGATCAGGGAAGACAAACGGAATGCCGAGCGGATGAATTGCCCCGGCTACGACGGATTGGTCCCAATCGCGACGGTCGAAAGGCGTATTGGTTCGAAACAGGAACTCACAGCTCTGCGACGCTGCGGATATGAAAACTGTGTCGAGGCGAAGGCTAAGGAGCCGCCGTTCTCCGCGCGGCAGCGCCAACATCGCGGCTGCTTGATAGTAGGGCACCACCAAGCGCATGGTTTCGAGTTCAGCGTTCATCCTGTGTAGGAGCACAACGTCCCCGCCCCAGATGTCGCCGGTCCACTGATCCGACGGGCCAGCCTGAAAAAAGCTCTGGTCGAACCCTTGCGGTAACTCAATCCAGGAGAGTCCGTGGGCGTCAGCGTGACTCAGCGCTCCTCTGCGTGCTCGTCGTAACGGCCAAACGCTGGCTATTGGGCCAAACCCCGCTGGATACTCGGTCCACTTGCCGTCGGCCGGGGAGAAGTTGGGGAACTTAACCATTCGATCGGCTCCAACCTCCTCACCGACTCCAACAGGATTGCTGCGGTTCGTCATGCCACCAAAGCTGCGCTCATAGACGATTGGCATCTGAGTGAACGGTGCCGGATCGGGTTGGGTACCTGGTGCGCCCCGGCGATCCCCAGTGACCTTCAGCGACTTTGACAGAACGGGATGCCCCGCGCGGAGCAGCTCCAAGCCTACTGTCATCTCACTCACCGCCTGCTCGCCTAATGCGTGAGCGACCCCTGTAACCAGCACCTCGGCGCTTGGTACAAACAGGGCAATATCGCTCGCGTGTTCGAGGCTCCCTAGCGGGTTGTCGCGCACAGTGCGCTCGTCATTCACGATGAAGGGCTTACTTCGCAGAGTCACCTCGCCCGTTTCAGGATCGAAGGTGCCAGCTGCCTTCACAATCACGGTGAGGTGGCCACGCCCACCAAAAGTGAAGCCACGCGCACACACAGAGGCTGCGCCAAATGCTTGGGTACGAAGTGTCATGCGGTGGTTGAACCGTCGGCCTTGGGTCCGTCACTGATTTCAATCATGATGCCGCTGCGGGTGCGGATGCGCGATAGCTCGATGCTCTCCACGACTTCGTTCGGCATGGGCGACACTACAGGCGACTTTTTTAGCGGATTGGGAACGGTCCCTATGATCACGGGCCGGTCGGGGTCCCCGTCGAGAAACGCAACTAGAACTTCGGCTCCAGCCCGAATTGGGAAGTGATGACCGTAGTTCGCTCCCGAGTGGGGTTGCGCCATCCGCACACGCGGCATGACTCGAGTTGACTGATCGAAATGTAACTTGACGGTGTATCGACCTTGGAAGTCGATGTCTTGCAACTCAGAGGTTGGACTAGCGCCCTGAATCACGCCCGTGACTACCCCATTGATGCGTGGGCGCGGTGTACGACGCGGAGGCCGGTAGCCAATCGTTCCAGTCCCGATCCCCGTCTTCTCTGCATAGATTAGCTTAACGAACGTCTTGTACTCGGCGGGCCGCCGTTCGGTGGTCATGAAGGCTTTGGGGTTCGAGTATCGGTGTTCAACCGCGACAGCCAAGAAGATGCTGGCCGAATCGAGTCGCGCATGCCCCTCGATCTTGAAGCGCATACCCGCAAACATGGTTGGGAGTGGACCTTGCGCAGCGAGTACTTGGCGCTCGCTCTCCGCGCTTTCTGCGCGGACTTTGGCGAGCAGAGCTGCTTCTGCGGCGTTCTTGGCGTTCGGTGCGTACTCAACGTGCGCTCCAGCCGAGGGAATCGTGAGATGCGACTCGCCGCCGAGTATGTCAAACAGCTTTTCTCCGCCTACCTCGAACGAGGCCGCAGGCGTTCGATAGCTGTAGTCGTATGTGTAGTAGTCGCTCGCGATCGCCTGTGTGTGCCGCGACACCTCAAGAATGCCGTGACAATCGGACCCGCCTTGAAAGCTGATCGGGTTCTCGGCACATGGAAACCCGGCCGAGTGGTCGGTAAAGACGAGCTTCTCGACCTCGCCATCGTCCTCAAAGAAGTAGGAAATCCCGACATGTTCCGCGAGTCGCGAGATAAACGCCCTATCGCTCTCGCGGTATTGGATCACCAATCGAGGCTGGACCGTGTTCGTGTCTGGGTCGGCGTCTGTCCACGCTGCAGCGCCATACAAATTTGGATCCAGGAGTCGCAGCTCAAAATCAGTGGTAGCCCATTGCGCGGCCGTCAACTTCGCGCGGATGACTTCTGGGTAGCTCAGGCCTGCGTAGAGGTCCTGTGACACGAAGCGATCGAGCTCTGCGAATCGCGGAGCAACCACGAAGGTGTACGGAAACCCTCCGCTCGCATCCGGCTCCAGCCGGTCCTCAAAGCGCTGTACGACTCCACGCACTGTTCGCACGACCGACTGCACCCCCGACTTCGATTCAAGAAATCGAATGGTCGCGGCGACGCTCATGACCTCGTCAGGTTCAAGCGGAAGCTCACTACCCGGTTGCACAACCGTAAGCGTGAAACGGTATGGCTGCCCTATCGCCTCCTCGCCGACTAGCGTGGTGACGGCTAGTGTCGCGGTTCGTTCCTCGGGGAGGTCGAGTTCGAGTTCAACGATGAGTTCCACGCGAGAATGAGAAAGAGTGGGAGACTTCCTGTCAACTCATGAATCATCGTTGGATGCTTTCGGTCAGGGTGACTCAAGCGGCGTTGGAGCCTATCGGAGAGAGTCTGCGCTGCAGGATTGCCTTGAGCCGCTGAACGGCTGCATGGTGTCGACGACGGATGGTGGCGTAGCTGCGGCCGCGAGCGCTTGCGATCTCTTTCAGCTGGCGCTCATGGAAGTAGTACTCGCACAGAATCCGTCGCTCCTCGCGAACGAGCGTTGCAATGCTCTGATGAAGCGCTAGCTCGAGAATGAACCTGCGTTCGACTCGCAACAGCTCGTCCTCCAGATCCATGGTGGCGTGCTCAGCCAACGCCGCGGGGGTCAGCCAGCGTTGAGGCATTTCACTATCCGCCCCTATGAGCGCTTCCCGACGGCGCAGTCGGCGCAAGTCGCGCAGACAGCGGTGCATGGCCCATTTGATCCTCATTGTGGCGTAGGCGCCGAAGGGGACACCAAGGGAAGGATCGAACTCTTGTGCGGCCTTGAGGATGGCTTCATAGCCGCTCGAGCGCACCTCGTCGTGTTCGACTGAATGCACACGAAGTGAGCGCGCAATCAGATCGACGAGGTGAACGTGCTTGAGCGCGAGTGCCTGCTGGCTTTCGGTGAGTGCGACGGCAGCTTGTTTCACCTCCACTATTTCGCGAAGGCGAGCGAAGCGTTGACAGCCTATTTACGAAATCGCATCGACCTCACCCAACCAACGTGCTCGAGTCGGGCGCTCCCATTGCAGCGACGTGGTCCAGCTCGTTCGGTTCCCAACCGAGCTCGTCGAACCAGCGACCACCAATCTGACGGTTCACCGGTAGCGCCTGATTCGCGACGCCGGAGAAGAGTACGAGGTCGTTGCGTCGCATGATTTCGTCGCCAAGAGGGTCGAGCGCCAACGCGCGGTCCTTTGGGTTCTCGAGGCTGTCCGCCTCATGGACTGCCTGGAGGAAGCTCCACGCATCGGTAATCTTCTCGCAGTAGCGATTGACTGCGGCGTTGGGCAGCATCCCGACCGCCGCTTTCGCTTGCATTAGGCGAGCCACACAGTCGAAGCCAACGCGCACCAAATCCGAGCGACTCAACCACTTGGTTTCGTAGTTCATTCGGTTGATGAGGGAAGCCCGTTCCATTCCGCGACGATGCTGCTCCACCGTTCGGAAGAAAACCCGATAGCCGTAGTCCTCCGGGTTCTCGAAGATGTTCGATGCTGGGTCCAAGAACGGAATCATTGGACAGACCATCGGATTGACCGGCTGTCCTTTGAACTTCTCGAGCAGGTGAGCCGCATAGTCGACTGTCGCATGGCAGCTCGCCTCGGTTTGGTGCGGCATCCCAACGAAGAACCAGATGTCGATCGCGTGAATGCCCGCTTCGATGGCTATCGGCAGCCAAGCCTCGAGTTCCTCGTTCGAGTAGACCCCTCGGCCTGAATGTTTGGCGATGACCGGATCGTGGCTCTCGGGTGAGAGCGTTATCGACACGCGGGAAGGCAGCTGTCCCATGGCTCGGAGCACATCCGGAGGAGTTAAATGAAACTGCTCGAAGCTGACGGACTTGAGTTCGGTCGTGCCAAGTTCCTTGATGAACCAGAGCAACCTCTCCTTGGACTCGTTGTACGATCCGACCGAGTAGAAGTGGTAGTTCGACGCGTTCGCGAGGCGGCGCATCGAGTCGATCTCGTAAGAGATCTCAGTGTCCGGCTTCCGTGCCATGGCGCGCTTCTTCCCGAAGATTCTGCGAAAGGCATCACGGGAACCGCCACACCACGGGCAGTTGTAGGCGCAACCAGCGTTCTGAGTGCTGAGGATCTCCCGAATGGGGAAGCCCTTCACCTTGGGAGTCACCGGTTGTGTGGACCAGTCGATACCGCAGCCATAGGTTTCTGGTTTGTGGCCGAACTCATTCTCGACGGGCGAACCGAAACCATTCTTGAAGAGTAGGTTTTGTACCCCGTCGAGCTTCTGACCGCTTTTGATCCGCGCAAGTAGGTCAAGCATCGGCTCATGCGTGTCGTAGCCGCGCATCACTAGGTCGATGAAGGGATAACGGATGAGTTCGTCGGCGTAGTAGGTCGAGGAGATTCCACCCAATAGGATCTTGATGTCCGGACGCGCGCGCTTGAGTCGCTCGGCCACCTCGAGTGCGCCTTGCACATGGATCATCCAGTGAAGGTCAATTCCCACGACCGGGACGTCCAAGGCCGCAAAAACCTTCTCCACGTCCAGGTTGGGATACCGAACGAGCAGGCTTGCCAGATTGAGTAGCTTGACGTCAAAGTCGCGCTCCCCCAAGAACCGCTGCAGGGTTTTGAAGCCTACGGGAAAGTACTCGTAAAGAGGCGTGATCGGAACGTCGCCACTGGTTCCCAAGAACGGAAAGTAGAGATCTCGGCGCCGCCGGAACTCGAAGACCGCGGGGGCGTGGAGCAGGAGCAGGTCTGCGCGAAGAGGAGAGAGTCCTCCTGATTGAACCATCGGACTACGGTACCTTGCGCGGCGGCAGGGGCAATCTCTTCGGTGGACTAATCTTCCGGCGTCCCCCTAAGTCCCCATTCCTGGTAGCTTTCCAAGACTGCCGTGCACAAGGAATCGCAGGACAAGGACCAGCCCACCCTCAAGGTTCGCCTCGATAAGTGGCTTTGGGCAGCACGCTTCTTCAAGACCCGTAGCCAGTCACTCGATGCTATCTCGGGCGGCCACGTGAAGTGTGGCGGGGATCGGGTCAAGGCTGGCACCACCATGCATGTGGGCATGGTGCTCGAGGTGATGCGCGCCGGTATCCCGTGGGAGATCGTCGTGCGAGCGCTCTCCGACCAGCGAGGCAAGGGGGCCGACGCAGCCCTGCTCTATGAGGAGACCGAGGCTGGTCGCACGCGGCGCGAGCGCACCCAGGAGGAACGACGCTCGCTCGCGTTGATGGCACCCGACATGAAGGGGCGTCCCACCAAGCGGGATCGGCGCGCCATGGTGAGGCTCCGGACGAATCATCATGGCTAGCGTTCGCGAGCGATCCACGAAGGAGCGGCGTTCGTAGAGCAGTCGTTTGGCTCGCAGTCACTTCGTACCGAGCAAGAGTTTCTGATCAACCATCCCTTGCAATCCTTGGATCCACGAATGAAGTCTCTAAACGCAGTTATCGCCCTGGGTGTCTTTGCGCTAGGCGCTTGCAACGAGGAAAGCTCCGTTCCCGCTGACAACGTCATTTACGAAGGCGGAGCCACCGACGAAGCGTTGGAGAACCTGCTAGCAGGGACTGTCTCCTTCGTCGCCGACCAGGAGGTTCTGTTTACGTGGCCCGTCGACGGCGACATTTTGCCAACCGACGAGCCACTGTCGTTCTGCTACGTGGTGCCTGAATCAACTGCACGCGCTCCGCGCAGCCACCCGACGCGCGAAGCCTTCGGCTGGTTGTTCCCGGGCCAAAGACACTCGGGCAAAGACGGGGCATGGGTTGGGCTAGACACAGCTTTGCTCCTAGCTCCTATCTTCGCAGAGCCAACGCCCGCCCTGGCTCATGGCACTCCGATCAATGGGCGTGCCTTTTTGCTCAAGTTCTCCTCCTCGGCGAATCCTTCGCTCGCGACAGTGTTCACCACCCAGCTCGACTATTTCCCCGATGCCCTCGTGCTGCAAAAGCTTCATGCCGCAGATGGGGGGGTTACTGTCGAGCTGACGAGCGCGATCTTCGAGGAGAACCGCGTCACACCCGACGGTGGGCCTTTCAGAGGGGGAAAGATCACTGTGCAGTTCAGGGCGCCCAACTAGCGCTACTGAATGATCTCCACTGGGGTGCCCTTGGGCGCCACGGTGGCAATTTCGTCGATCTCATTGTTGTCCAACGCGATGCAGCCCAGCGTCCAGTCGGCGAGCTTGTGAAGTTTTGACGGTTGGTCCGCGCGATGTCCGTGGATGGCGATGGCCGAGCCAGCTCCCACTTTTGGTGGCGCTTCACCCCTTTTGACCGCCGCCTCGTAGCGCGCGCGATCGGCGTCCCCTGGGTAGTCCAGGGCCAAGTAGGTGTGCCACTTGCTTGGGTAGCGGCCAGTCACGGCAAACCGCCCTTCGGGCGTCTTGCGGTCCCCTTCGAACAGCTTCTGCTCGAGACCGCCGCTTCCCAGAGCGACGGTGAAGCTTTTGACGATGTTGGTGCCTCGAACGATGTGAAGCTTGTGCCGTGCCTTCTCAATCAGCAGCTTGTCGGCTGGAGATGGTCCAACGGCCTGTGATCTGCAGGTGTAGCCTTGCGGACAGTCTCCGTCCGAAGCCACACCCGCTTGAGGTGCAACGACTGGCAAGGGCAGAGCCGTGGGCGCTTGTGGCGATGTCGTATCATCAAAAGCAAAAGTCGTATTGTTTGTATCCGACGACGGTAGGAGCTGTTGCTTCGTCGTTCCCGTGACCTCGCAACCAACGAGCAGCCATGCCGCCAACAAGCACAGGCGGAGTTGGTTGAGCCGTCGGCGTCGTTCCCTGACCTTCATGAAGTCTCATCGGCGCTCGGACCTGTGACAGCACGTGAGCGATTTCGATGCAGTTGGAAACTATCGGGTGGGTGAGGCTGACGGGGGCTCGCAGCTCATCACTGACACTCGCCATCGTACGCTGCCGAAGTGCCCGCGCCGTTCGCGTGGCACTCATTGCTGTAGGTCACGCCGTCGCAGCCACAGACGGGCGCATAAACCTCGGCGCATCCACCTGGGCGTGGTTGGCAGGAGCCGGCGGCCTCGGCTGCGCCGCAGGAAGTGTCCTCACAATAGTATTCCTCAGCACACGCCAGCTCTGGACCGCAAAGAGCGGGGCTGCATTCTCCCTCGGAGGCTACCGAAACCCCAGCGCCGTTGGCCGAGCAGGCGTTCTCGTAGCTGTTGCCATCACAGCCGCATACGGGAGCGTAGAGTTCGGGGCAAACATCAGGAATCGCCTTGCATTCTCCGAGAGCATCAGCGCCACCGCAAAATGCGCTCGGGGCAAAGTCGCAGAACTCCCCTTCGCCACAGGGAACGCCGGCGATGCCACCACAGCTGTCATTGGGCGCTTCAGGAGCAATGCAACCGCAGCCGCAATCGGCTGAGTTGAAGCTTGTGAACCCATCGCCACAGCCAATCTCCTGCGTACACTCGAGCGACCCTGGTTCTCCCCGATACCGTACGGAGGGGTTTGCCGGGTCTGGACAATTGCTCTCCGTGCAATCGGGGTCTTCCTCGAGACAGAAGTCATCACACTCTGCATCGCTATACCAACCCTCAAGTGCGCAGATGTCCTCGCCAGACGGCGTAGTCCCCAAGAACTCCCGGGCCTCCTCTTTCGTGTAGCCAGTCTCTCCCGATCCCGAACCGCATGCAGCAAGGAGTGGGAAAGACAAGACACCCGAAACCAAGCGAATAGAGAAAGGCATAGCTGCTCCTTGACTTGACGCGGATCCGCTTCGCAGCTTTGGCGAAGCCACGAAGAGTCCCTGGATAATTGATTGATAAACTACGGAATCGAGACGGTGATGGCTCGTCGCTCTATTTCGGGCGCCAGCACATCAATCAGCAAAACGTCTTCGACCTCAGCCGCGGAACCGTTCGCGCTTACCGTGATGAAACCAACTTGGGAAGGCGCGAGCGATAGTGCGTTAGTGGGGCTAAACGAGAAGCCGGCCTGGCCCCGGCGAAGCTGCGGTGGTCCAAGGTCGACAGGAACGTCACATAGATTGCGGATAACAATCGAAGTCGAGTCGCTGGGGCCATCCAAGCCGAGCCAGCGGGTCGGAGAGATCTCGAGACACTCAACGACTGGCTCTACGACTGTGAGCGCAGTGCCAGTGTTGTCCACGCGCAGGTCCAACGGCTCCGAGCGGCTGCCCGCTACGACCTGGAATCGGAGCACGTGGCTCGGGAACGCGCTGACAGCGACGGCGAAGGATCCGTCTGATGAAACCGAAACGACCGAAGGTGCGTTCGCCTGGGAAAGATTCGTAATGACGACGTTGCCTTCGGCCGGGTCCACCGTGCCGGGGGCCGCCACGAAGCTAATGATTCCGATTTGGTCGAGCGACTCGACGCCGAGTAGGCTCAACCCGCTTTCATCAAGTGTCGGAGCATCCTCAGGCGGGCTTGGAACTGGGCTGATGCCACACCCGCCAACTAGGGCGAGGACCCCCAGAACGGCTAGCTTTGCAAAGAAGGAACGGCCCACACGGCAACTTAAGCAAAACTGAGACCAGAAGTAAGCGGAGGAAAAGAGGGCCATAGTGGAGCGTGGTCCGTATCAATCATGTCGCAGTTGTGACTCAATGGGCCAAATGGAACACTGGGAAGAAGGCCGTCGGCTCCTGAGTGGTCGATACCGCTTCGTTCGAAGGCTTGGCGCGGGCGGTCTCGCCGACGCCTTTGAAGTGTTCGACGAAGCCGCCAGCGCCGTCCGCTGTCTGAAGCTCCTAAGGCGTGAGCTTGAGCCTGAAGTGCACTGGTTGCGACGTGAATTCGACCTGCTTCGGGGGTTGCACCACCCCAACCTGGTTGAGGTACACGACTTCGGCCGAGCACGGACCGGCGAGGGTGAAACCACTCCCCGGGCCTTCTTGACCACGACACTGGTTCGCGGAATGACCTTGGAAAGCGCGCTCGACCGTGGAACGTCGTGGTCCGCAGTGAAGACGGCCTTTGCCGATGGACTTCGGGGGCTCGCGTATCTGCACCGCGTCGGAATGCGGCACGGTGATTTCAAGGAAGCCAATCTCATGCTCGAAAGCGAGCGTGGCCGAGGAATGCTGATTGACCTCTCCTGTGCGGACCGCCTTACCTCGCGAGCGTCGGGGGCGGGAACTCCGCGGTATATGGCGCCCGAGCTGCAGGCTGGCCGAAGTGTTGATGCCCAGGCCGACGTGTTCGCTGTGGGGGTCACGTTAGCGCAAATGGCCGACCGGCTTAGCGATGGAGGACAACTGAAGAGCTTGGCTGTGCGCCTCTGCCAAGCGGACCCAGCGGCGCGTCCGCACGGCATCGAAGCTGTGCTGGAAGCGCTTGATGAAGATCCGCACACGCAGGCCTATGTGCCAGTTGCAAGTCCCACATTCCTCGGGCGCTCTTCGGAGTTACGCGAGGTCCTCTCCTTGGCGGATAACGTCCTCCACGGCTCTCACGGCGCTCGAATCGTGGAAATTCTCGGGCCCCCTGGCATTGGTCGGTCGAGATTTCTGCGCGAGGTAAAGTGGTCCCTGACAAGTCTGCTCGACGTGGTTGAAGGCTATGCAGAGCAACCACAGGCAATCCACGCGTTGCTTACTCGTGCAACGGGATTGACACTGCCAGTTACGAACCTTGCGGCGCTCCAGGCCATAAACGCGCTGGCCAATCGCACGTCAGCGCTGGCACTGGTTCTAGACGACTCGGACCAGCTGGACCCTGACCAGCGTGAACTCTTCAATGTATTGCTGAGGACAACAGAAGCCCGTCACCCGCTGTTGATCATCCACACTGCAAAGCAGTCGTCCTTTGAGCAAGATGAGCTTCAGCTGTCGATCCGGCTCGATGCCCTTTCAAGGGACCACGTAAGCCAATGGCTAGCAACTTGCGGATACGAAGCTAAGCACTTCTATGAAAAGATCGGCGGGTGCCCCGCGAATATTGAGCGCGGCATCCGCGCACTTCACCACGGGACGCCGCTGACCGAGCTTGAAGGCGTGGTTGCTGAAGGGAGATTGGCTAGTAGCGTGCCACCGCCCGACTGCAAACGGCTCTTCGCTCTGCTTGCGCTTGCCCACGCGCCGCTTCCTACGGAAGCACTACTTCGCCTCGCGGAGGTTCCCTCCTTGCCCGATACCTTCTTTGACCTGGGAGTCCAAAAGACCACCCAAGGTTGGGCGCTGACGGCAAAACCACCACAAGAATTGGTATCTCGGTGGATTGGCGAACAGGAGCTTCAGGACATGCACGCCAAGCTCGCTAGCCACGCTCTCGAGCTCGCGCCCGCGGCTGGGTCGGCAGGGTTCGCCCAAGCAGCGTGGCACCTCTTTAACTCGGGTCAGCTTGCGCGCGCGCTTGCGCTTTTTGAAAGTAAGAAGCCGCAGCGTGACCTTCTACCCAGGCCGTGGGTAAAGCTCGCTGAACGCGTACCCTCCGACTCTCCGAGTGCACCCTCCGCGGCGAAGACACTTCTGCTGGCGGGTGAGCCCAGCCGAGCGCTGCACGTCCTAGGCCCCAGCGCGAGGCAACAATCCGCCGAAGTTAGCCTGATCCGTGCTGAGTGCCAGCTTGAACTAGGGGAGACGCAAGCATGCCTATCCACACTCGAGCAGGAGGACTTCGGCGACTCGGAGCAGCGGTCACGGGCACAACTGCTCAAGGCGCGAGCAGCCTTGCGATTGGGCAACAATGAGCAGGCGGCCGCCTGCGCCGAAGAAGGGCTAGCTATTCAGCCTCCAACCAAGGAGCGCGGTGAGCTGCACGAATGCGCCGGCGTCGCTGCGCTCTATCTAGGCAAGTATGATGAAGCGAAAGAGCAGCTGAGTCATGCGGCTCAACTAGGTAGTAGTGCGCTGGACCCCAAAAGACTCTTTAGAGCCGTCTCTTACGAGGCAATTCTTGCGTTTAGGCAAGGTGACATGGCCAAGGCCATGGCGGGCTACCGGCGAGCACACGCTATCGCGGAAGAAAATGGGATTGTCGATCAGCTCGCGCGCACCTCGTTGAACCTTGGCAGTGCACTACATCAAGAAGCCAGCTACGCCGAGGCGCTAGCACAATACGAGCGAGGCGAACGACTAGCTCGTGTCCTTGGCCAGCGCGATCTGCTGCTGGTGTTTGCCTGCAACTCCGCAAAGCTTCACGCCGACCTATTCGACCTCGACCGCGCGGAGACACAAGCTACCCGGCTGCGGACTCGAGCGGACCAGGAGGGCGCCCGGTTCTTCTGTGCGGCAGCCGACACAGTGTTGGCCGAGGTGCAGGAAGGACGCAGGAACTTAGCGGAGTCCTATCGACTTCATGCGCAAGCAAAACAGACTCTTGCAGAACTAGGGGCGCACCGGGAGGTACTTGAAGAAGAGCTCGAGCTTTCACGAGTCGCCGTGGCTCGTGGCTACGTCGCAGAGGCGCGGGACCACCTTGCAACGGCCCAGCGTCAAGAGCTTCCACCCGATATAGATGTAAAATCGATGATCGTGCGCGCTGACCTAGCGCGGACTGAGAACGACAACGCGCGTGCACATAGCTTGTTGACGAACGCGCAACGCAAAGCTGAGAAGTGCCATCAGCCGTCGCTCCTAGCCTTGGTACTCGCACGCTTGGTGCGGACGACGACCGATCTTGGGTTGGAATCTGAGGCAGATGCGGCGCGCAGGGCGCTGTTTGTGTTGTGGGCGGAGATGGTGCGCGGGCTGAGCCCTCTCTCACGGAACGCCTTCTATTCTAAGCCAGAGCGTAGCCAGCTCGTTGAGTCGGCTAGCGGCATAACGGCTACTAGCCCGCCTGAGCCAAGGACCGCAGTCGAGCCTGAGTCAAGCCATCCAGCGGGCGCCCGTTTGGGGATGCTCGAAAGACTGATAGGGGCCTTTCGGAAGCTAAACTCTTCTCTAGAGTTCTCCGACTTAGTTGCGTTTGCAGTTGATGAGGCTATCGCTCTAACAGGGGCTGAGCGAGGCTACCTCTTGCTCGCTTCGGCAGCCGGAGCATTCAACGTGGCCGTGGCGCGCAATATGGACCGTGCGGCGCTCAGTGAGGAAGAGGAAAGCGTAAGCCGAACCATCGCTCTGGACGTAATTCGCTGTGAACAACCTCTCGTTACCGTCGACGCGCAAGCCGATAACCGCTTTAAGTCCAACACTTCAGTTCATGCGATGCGACTTCGCTCCGTCATGGCGGTTCCCATTCGGTCGCCTGATGGTGTGCTTGGCGCTTTGTATCTAGACAATCGTTACGCGCATGCGCGCTTTTCAGAGGGGCAGGTCGATCTTCTGATGGCCTTCGGAGACCAGGTCGCATTGGCGCTTCGAAACGCTCAGCAACTCGATCAACTCAAGAAGCAAACCGACCAACTGCGACAAGCCAATGCCGCGGTGAAGGCCTTGGCAACGGGGCAGGCGCTCGAGATCGAGCGTTTGGAAGAGGAGGTTAAGCGCCAGCGCGCAAGCCTCGACTACCGCTTCGACTATTCGACAATCATCGGCCGCAGCACCTCGCTTCGTCGCGTGCTAACCACATTGGACCGAGTGATAGATTCACCGCTTTCCGTTCTAATAGGGGGGGAGAGCGGAACCGGCAAAGAGCTCATTGCGCGTGCGATCCACGCGGGCCAACGTAAAGACAAGCCGTTCATTGGCCTCAACTGTGGCGCGTTGCCCGCCTCGGTTCTCGAGAGCGAGCTCTTTGGTCACGTAAAAGGCGCCTTCACCGGGGCCGACAAAGATCGGCAAGGCCTTATCGTCGCTGCTCATGGGGGAACCCTGTTCCTCGACGAACTTGGGGAGATGCCGCTGGAAACACAGGTCAAGCTGCTGCGCGTGTTGCAGGAGCGAGAAGTTAGAGCCGTAGGTTCGGAACGCTCCGTAGCCGTCGACTTTCGCTTGGTATCGGCCACGAATCGAGACTTGCGGCTGGAGGTCCAGCGTGGTCGTTTTCGGGAGGACCTGTTTTACCGGGTTGGGGTGGTGGAAGTCGTTCTCCCTCCCCTGCGAGAGCGGAAGGACGACCTGCCCGAGTTGGTGACGTTTCTCCTGGAGCGGGCGGCCAAGGAACTAAACAGGCCGCAACCGCGCTTGGATGTGAGCGCACTGCGAAAGCTCTATGACTATGACTGGCCCGGCAATATCCGTCAGCTGCAGAATGTGGTTACGCGCGCGCTGGTGCTCTGCGACGGTAGCGTGCTCGGGCCTTCCGATATTGAACTTCCAGCGGGCAGCGGCTCCGTGGCGCCCGGGACCGCCAAACGACGCCCATACCGAACGGCGCCCGAGCCTGGAGAGCGGGAGAGGATGCTCGAAGCATTGCGAATCACGCATTGGAATGTAGCGCGAGCCGCCGATCACTTGGTCATGCCGCGAGCCACCTTCTATAGGCGACTGAAGCTCTACAAGTTGGACCGAGCGCGGTGACCATCACACGCGAAGCGAAGCTTACTTGGGTTAGCTAGCGAGCCGAGCTGCCCAGGTAGTACGTCTCTTCATCACTGAAAACCTGTGCCAGGGTATCCCCCTGGGTAACGGCCCAGGAATAGTCAGTAGGAAAATTGTTGCGTAGCAAGGTGTTGCCTCCGGAGGGCAGCGCGAGGACGTCCTCGCTACGCAGTTTGGTCCCGCCATGCTGGTGACAGCCAACGCAGTTACTGTCAGCGTTTCCGTGTCCTTGCTCGACATAGGGGTTAGAACACCAACTGGGGGTGCCAGGTCCGGCGTAAACTGCCGCGAGCGCTTCACCCAGGGATGGATGCGTTTGCGAAAAGCCGCCTGACGGGTCAAGGTCTTGCTCCTCAAAGGCGGTTACCGCGCACATCTTGTAGTTCGCCCAAGGACCAGTAAGTGAAGCAGGCCTATCCGCTCCGAAATCTGCGTTGGGCGACTCTGACCAGAAAAGCGTGACCCAGAGCCAGTGGTCGAGCTCTTTGGTCATTACGTGGAGTGCGGCTAGGCGATAGTGCGCGCCATTGGGAAGGGTCAGCGAATAAATACTGTCTGCCGTTGGGTTGACTTGACCATCTGCAAGATCCCAAGAGACGTCGCCAGTCAGACGCTTCTCGAGCGCCTCGGCCGAGGTGCCAAAGCTTGGCATGGTTAGCTCGAAGTCGGCTCGCCGGTAGTCTGCCTTGACCACCACAGCATCATTGGGGAAGGCGCCGTCCAAGCAGGCCGACCAGGGCGGGTGTGCGCTCTCGCGATTGACGGTTACGACCGACTCGACAGCCTGTTCGGCCTCGACGAGCACCTCGATCGTTGCGGGTCCCGCGATTGTGCACGCGGATCCAGGAGCCGTACGGCATTCCTCAGTCTTTGAGCGAAGAATCAGCTCAGCCTGGTCGCCTTCCTCGAGCGTGACCTGGAGCGACTCGTCTGCCTTTATTGCGTATGTACCGATCATTGCGGTTTCACAGGCCGCCGCGTTAAAGGGGACGCGTGCGAGTTCTACCTGTTGAACGGGCCCGAGCTCATGCTCGGGTGGCGGGCCGGAGCTGCGGCACTTTAGTATCTCTGGGTAGCTGCGCAGGAGATGCCGAGCGGCCCCCGGGCTGTAGGCTACGCGAGAAATCCCGGCAAGGCCGTTGACTTCAGACTCGTCGCTCACGTCCTCCAGGTACTGCTGATAGCGTTCTACAGGCCAATTCGGCAGACTGTCCACCGCCGTAAGATTCCATAGGAACGCGCCATCCAACGATTCGGTGGAGAAGCGGGTGCGCGCCTGCTTCTGCTCGAGCGGCAATACGCTATAGAGCTGGTGGAAAACGCGCCGAAGATCCCCAAGATCGTACCAGGTCTGAAAGCGGGGTATGGCCGCGTCATCGACGTTTGGCAGCGGCTCTGAAAGCGGAACGGGCGCTATGACCTTTTGGACGGTGTTCCAGCCGAGTTCTCGGCGAAGCTTCTGCGAGGCCGCAAGCTCGGCTTCGCGAACGCGCAGTAGGCCGTCTGCGGGATAGCCTGAGGCCTCCCCGATGATCTTCCGGTCAGCGGCGGTCAGCGCAGCCTGACTCGCCGTCAGGGAGCAAAGCTCGGGCGGCGGTGGAGTCGGGGTGGATTCACAAGCGAGAAGGACGAGCGCTATCAAACAGGAAGAAAAAGCGCTCGCCCGCTGCTCCTTCACGACCTTAGTTTGCCCCCTCGACAACGAGCGCTGCGTCGCTGGCGACGATGTATTCCTGGTTTTGACCAGAGGGCCGGACAATGAAGTAAATCCAGCCGTCCGAGCGGAAGTGGGGGAAGAGCGCGTATTGGCCAGGCTGCATATGGGTGACGCGTCGGGTCAGCCCCGTCAACAGATCCATCAGGTAAATGTTGGCAGCTCCCTGCTGTGCGTATGCGAGAAATGCCGGATCGCTAGGGCCTGTAAAGCCCAGCTCCACAGCGTCCTCATCCGTCACGTAACGGTGAATGACGGCCCAGCGCTCATCAAACGAGATCCCGGGCTTACCGCCGTTGAAGCAGTAGCGTGCAACCTCTGGAGCAACCACGTCATAAGAATTGCCGTTGGGCGTTGCCGTGAGCTTCCGCATACGAAACCCGTTCTGATTCCAGTTTTGGCCGGCCACACGACCCATGAGCAGCCCACTCGAAGGCGACATGACGGTGTCCCCTTCATAAGGGGTTGGAACGGATACCGTGGGCTTGGGGACGAAATCGGTTCCGTCGTTGATCATCGGCGTCAGGTCCAAGTTGGAGCCCTGATTGAAGAAGGCAGCAGGGTTACCCGGTGTGAACTGGTGGCCACCGTCATCACTGACAAAGGAGCCGTCCACTGCCCAGTAGTCACCTCCACCAAGGGCTGCACCGATATGCTGATAGAGCCCAACCTGGCTGGCTCCGCTGCACTCGGGCTCATTGAAGCTCACGCTCTGTGGGGAGGCGGTGAGCAGCGTTTGCAAACAGATGCCAGTACCCTGTGGGGTGCCCTGGAACATGAAAGCCGAGTTGTCGGGAAAGAAACCAGGATCATAGGCTGCTTGCGCCGGGATCTTTGTGTTGTTCAGCAGGTCAACGATGCTGGAGCCCAGCTGGCTGCCGCCGCCGTGACCGACGAAACGCCCATCTGCCGAGCTGCGCGTCCAGTAGGAGGAGGTAAAATTGTTGGTCCGTAGGATGCGTAGCTTCGCGCCAGGGAAGTGCTCCCAACCCGCACCAAACGCTTGGCTGCTCGCGAGCGGATAGCTGGATAGGCAACCCAGCGTGTCGGGGGCGCCGGCACAGCCGAACATGAGTAGCCCGTTCTCAGCGTTGGCTGCTCGCCAGCCCGTCGTTGCCATTGCATTGATATGCTGTGCCACCTCGGGACCGATGCTTGGAATACAACCTCCGGGGGGCGGCTCCTCCGGAACGAACTCCTCCAAGAAGGGCAGCCCACGCGCGAACCACTCGGCTACGACATCAAACTCATCTTGGCTGAAGCCCTCAGTGAGCTTGGGCATGCCGACCTTGATCTTGAAGTTTTCATGGGGGCCAGCGCCGACGTTGTCGTAGACGCGATTGAATAGCGTCGTAAACCAGTCCAGGTGGGCTGCGGCGGCGTAGATACCAAGCTTGGAGGTAGTGTACGGAGACTCAAGCACTTCAGGCTTCTGACGGAAGCACGCCAATACCTCTTCCGCGTCGGGCTTGGTGAGCAGCGAGGTGTCTGCGAAGCAGCCACCTTCAGCTGCTACCGTTAAGTCTTTCCAGTGATTGAGCAGCCCAGAGTTGAGCGCGTGGCACTTGGTGCATGTTGTATTGGTGGCACCAAGTGGCTGATAGCCCATTAGGACGAGCGACTCATAGGCGACCTGGTCATCCGACATGTTGTTGATCGGGTTGCGAAGAGGCGGTGCCGGCGGGAACCCCATACCGCCTTCACCGCCCATCCCAGCCACGCCACCACCCTCGCCCCCAAGGCCACCTGACCCACCGTTGGTGCCAGCGCCGTTGCCAGCAGTGCCACCCGCGGCACCTGCTCCCCCACCTCCCGACGAAGTGTCATCACCGCAAGCCGCCGCAGCGGTAGCGAAGGCGAGCGTGAGGCAAATTGCGGCGTAACGGTGTGCGCGAAACTTGGGGGCTAGGTTCACTTGATTCTCCGACTTGCTAATGCCCGAGGGCGGGGCAAGCGATCAGAAAGAGGTGCAGGAAGACTGCACTTTTTTAGTGTAACGAAGGAAGCTTCGCGCGGGGCTTTGATCTGCTTTGAGGACGATCAAAATGAGAGGGCACGAGGCACTCTTGTTGCTACGTCCACCTTCGGTCAACAGCATCAGTCTTCGATGACTCGGATAGCCTTGGAGGGGCAATAACGTTCAGCGGCCTTGGCTTGCTCGTACTGAGCCGGGCCGGGGTTTGGCTTCAGCAGACGGCTTTTGCCTAGGCCGCTGACACGAAAGACCTCGGGGGCCTCCCCTTGGCATGCCGCGTGTCCTTGGCATAAGTCCAAGTCCAGCGAGACGCGGAAGCTCTTTGGCGCAGAGACTGTCGCTGTTTGCTCCACAGGAGCAACGATGGGAGCGGCCGGCGGTGCTGCTGCGACTTCTGCCACCTCTGGCGCAGTACGGGCAACGACCCGCCGACGATAGCGCATGCGCACGGGCTCTTTGGGACCGACCACGAGACCGTGGAAGTCGCTGCCCTTGTGGGGCTCACTCAGCTCGAACTCGTAACGGCGTAGCAAGATACTGAGAATGGCTTTGACCTGAAGGATGGCAAACGCATTGCCCATGCACTTGTGACGTCCACCACCGAATGGGATGTAGGCGAAGTCACGTTTGTCTTCCGCTCGCGGGGGCGCGAAGCGATCGGGATCGAAAACGTGGGGATTCTTGAAGAACTCGGGAAGCAAGTGCGAGGCGGTCGGGGATAGCAGAATCCACGTACCCTTCTCGATGAAGAAGTCCTTGTAGACGAAGTCCTTCATTGCCACGCGCACCAGCATGAACAGCGGGGGATGTAGACGCAGGGTCTCGAGCACTACGTACTCAGTCAGCGGGACGTTGCGCAGCGTAAGGAAGCCAACCTCGGTGCCGTCGGAGAAGTTGGCGTCGAGCTCCTCCAAGACTTTGGATAGATATTCAGGGTGCTGCACGAGCTCGATGATGGCCCAAGCCGTAGTCACGGAGCTCGTGTGGTGGCCGGCGAACATGGCAGCGATCAGCATGCCCGAGATCTCGAACTCATTCAGTGGAGCGCCGCTCTTGTAGCGGGCATCCATTAGCGTTTGCAGAAAGTCTTCGCCCTCACGGCCGGACTTGCGCCGATCTTCAATCAGCTTGGTAACCATCTCTTCGAGCCGTACGCGCGCACGGTCTCGCTCGCGGAAAGACGGCAAAGGCAAGTGCGCATTGAGATAGGCCACCGGAGTGACTCCGCGCTCGAGCGACTGGTAGACGCGAGCAAACTCATCCGTCATTCCTGTGCGGAACTCATTGCCAAGTAGGCAGTGGCTCGAGGTGAAATTCGTAAGCACGCGGCAGAAGTCGACGAGGTCGATCTCGCCCTGGTCTCCCCAGTTCTTGATCATGCCTTCGACCTCGCGAACGATGATCTCCCCGTAGGTGCGCATACGCTTGTCCTTGAGCGCCGGAAGCAGCATCTTGAGCTGCTCATTCATCTTGTCGGGTGGAGCATCGTAGACCATGCCTTTGCCGAACACCGGCGTCATGATCTTGTAGGCCTCGGCCGGGTTCAAATGCTCGTCGGGTGCCCGGAAAACCGCTTCGTGTGCGTCGGGACCAAAGACGGCGACCATCTTCTTGCCGAGCACGTCGATCGAGCAGATTTCGCCGTGTTCCGCGGCTGCTCGCGACAACATGCCCATGGCATCACGCACAAAGTCGGCTGTGTGTCCGACGACGGGGAGCCCACCGGAAAGCTTCGGCGGGAGGCGTAGCCCCTCGGGAATCGCTGCCTTGGTCTTTCGAAAGATCGCCGGAACGAGCGGGTCCAGATTCATGCAGCGGCTCGTACCAACGTCCCTGCCCGGCCGAAATGAGAAACGAAGCTAGTTGGCGCGAGAGCAAGGCATGGCCGAAGAAGGCCGCCGCCTTGCTGCTGCGTCAAGTGGCTGGGACGTCAGGCGTGGGCGACGCGCTGTGCCAAGAAATCGATCAGATCAATCTTGGAGATCAGCCCGACGATGGTAGCTCCGTCCATCACCAGCACGATCTTGGCGTCGTTCATGACGTTCTTGAGCAACTCAACCTTGGTCTCCTGAGTGACGGTTGCGTAGTCGCTCTCGACCATGTCGGTGATGGGGGCGTCTTGGGTTTTGCCGGAGACTAGCGCCTTTAGCAGGTCACTCTCGTGAATCAGGCCGCGCAGGCGGTCATCATCGACGACCGGCAATTGACTGATACCGAAGCTCTTCAGCTTGGTGACCACGGTGAGAATGGAGTCACTGCTCGACGCCGTTTCGACCTTGTTGTGACCGCCCTTGAGCGCGAGCAGATCTTTCACGGTACCTAGGCCGGGGCTGTCATCCCCTAAGAAGCCGTTCTCACGCATCCACTCGTCGTTGAAGATTTTAGAAATATATTTAGAGGCGCCGTCCGCCAGCATCACCAGGATGTTCTCTTTCTTTCCGGTGGCCTTGGCGTACTTGATCGCGCCAGCGACAGCCGCTCCGCCAGAGCCGCCGACGAACAAGCCCTCCAGCCGTACGAGGTCACGGGTCATCAAGAAGCACTCGCGGTCGTCGACACGCACGACCTCGTCGATGATGTCGAGATTGCAGGTTGACGGGAAGAAGTCCTCCCCGATGCCCTCAACCTTGTAGCCGAAGGGCTTGGTAATGCGCTTATCCTTGATGAAGTCGTAATAGAGTGAACCGACCGGATCTACGCCAAGCAACTTGATATTCGGCTTGCGCTCTTTCAGGAACTTGCCGCTGCCGCTGATGGTGCCGCCCGTCCCAAGGCCTGCGACCAGGACGTCCAACTCGGAGCCGCATTGCTCCCATATCTCCGGACCGGTTGACTTGTAGTGCGCGGCAGGGTTGTCAGGGTTGTGGTACTGATTGGCGTAAAACGAATTCGGCGTTTCGTTGGCAATCTTCTTGGAGACTTGATAGTAGCTGCGCGGATCTTCCGGCTCGACAGCGGTGGGGCAGAGCACCACGCGAGCGCCGAGTGCGCGAAGGGTGCCGACCTTCTCCTGGCTCATCTTGTCCGGCATGATGAAGACGCACTTGTAACCGCGTACAGCGGCCATCATGGCGAGCGCCGCGCCAGTGTTGCCGCTGGTGGCCTCAACGATGGTCCCGCCCGGCTTGAGACCGCGGGACTCCGCTTCCTGAATCATGTTGCGAGCCACGCGGTCTTTGTGGCTCCCCATGGGGTTGAGGTACTCGCACTTGACGTAAATGTCGGCTGCAACCCCTTCGGTCACCTTGTTGAGCTTTACAATCGGCGTGTTGCCGACGGCCTGCGTGATGTCACTCTTCGCGCTGCGCATCATGGCTTGTGGATCTATCGGTGCCACACCCTGCCATCAACTAGATCCTTCCTGAGCATCCGAGCCCTTGCGGCGCGCCGCGCAAAAGGTACCGTTTGGGCATGCGTTATCCCTTGGTTTCGGTTGGTGTGGTGCTCTTGCTTGTGGCCTGCGGCGATAGTTCGAGCTCGGGTGGAAGTGGAAACTCGGGTCCTGGTGGCGGTGGTAGTGGCGCCACGTCAGCCGGGGGCAGTGGGGGCGATGGTGGAGACGGCGGAAGCGGAGCAACCGGTGGTGGCGGTGGCATTCCGGGCAACTACGATTGCACCGCCTCGGTTGGAGAGCCGCCGGACCTTCGACTGACCGAGATCGTTCAAGTAAACGAGCCGACCCAAGCCAAGTCACCTCCCGGGCAATCGGGTTTGCTGTTTGTATCGGAGAAGGCTGGTCGCATTCAGATCGTGGAGAACGGCGTATTGCGACCCGAGCCGTTTCTCGACATCTCGAATCTGGTTCTCAACGACAGTGAGCTTGGCTTGCTCGGCTTTGCCTTCCACCCCAACTACGCTGAGAATGGCCGCTTCTTCGTTCACTACTCCGACGTCGATAACCAAGATTCAGTTGTTGCCGAGTATGTACGAAGCGACCCGTACACCGCTTCTCCAACTGCAGTGGCTGAGGTGCTGCGTCACTACACCGATGAGTCCAATCACAACGGTGGCGCTGTTGAGTTTGGAGCTGATGGCTACCTCTATATCTCGCTCGGGGATGGCGGAGCGCAAGGGGACCCTGGCTGCGATGCTCTGAACCCCGAGAACTTGCTAGGCAAGATCAGTCGCATTGACGTGGACGCGGCGGGCTACCCTGCGGCTCCTGGCAACCCCGACGGCAATAAGCAGTACCACATTGGTATGCGCAATCCTTGGCGTATAACCTTCGATCCTTGTGACGGTACGCTGTACATCGGGGATGTTGGTCAGAATGAAATCGAGGAGGTGAGTGTCGCCGGCGCGGATGCCGGACCACTCAATTTTGGTTGGCCGGTGAAAGAGGGCACGCAACCTTATGCTGATAGCTGCGGCTTCCCTGCCGATAACCTCGTAGACCCGATTGCCGAGTACGCGCACGGCGGTGGAGGAATCTGCGGAGCTGGCGCCGGATCTATCTCAGGCGGGTATGTCTATCGCGGCGCCAATATTCAAGGGTTGCGCGGCTGGTACATCTATGGGGACTTTTGCACGGGCAACATCTACCGCCTGAAATACGAGAACGGTGCTGTGACCGGCGCCGTGGTGGATGCCGGCTTCAGCCTTCCGGGCGTCTCAGCGTTTGGCCAAGATGGTTATGGCGAGATGTACGCGCTCGAATTGGATGGGCGTGTTTTCCGTATAGACGCAGAGTAGTTGTCACGGTTCACGGTTGAGAGCTTCCTGAAGCAGGTGCGTATGCGCTTGCTTCAGGTGGAGCCAGTTCCATCCATTGGGATGCCCAGATAGTACTCAGGGCTTGGGGCCCGCGGAGCCAGCTCAAGGTGGTCCTTGATTGGAGGAAGCCGACACTGGTGCTCGGCGGACGTTGCGGGCGACGAACCACCGCGGCGCTGGCCTCTTCACGGTATCGGTTGACGAGGGTGAGCTCGATGGCGCTGTCATCGGCTGTGGAGCCGCCTTGTACGGGAAGCTGCTCATGGCTTCGAGGCGCTCGCGGTCTGCGTCGGTCTGCCGACAGCGTTGGAGAGGATGCGGTAGTCGAGGTCCATTCGGTTTTGCGTGGCGACGACCACGCCGACGCCTTCCGCACGGGGTTGCTTCATGAGCGAGAGCAGCTGGCGTTTGGTCGCGGGGCGGCAGCACGAAGCCGAACGACTCGTCAAACCGTCGCAGCACCGGCAAATGAAGCGGGCCCGCACTGGCCGCGAGCGATATCTTGAACGTAGGGCGGCACCTTGCCCACCTGCAGCTGCCACGACGGCCGCCGGAACAGATCGGACTTGGTCGCAGAAGTTCGGCCAACTAAAGCCGAAGGCCGTGGCAGAATCCTGGTGCTGGAGGAATGTGCTGCGGCACCGTGGTTGAGCTTCAGCCTAGCTTAGTTGCCTAGGGCTGGGCTGAATCATATCCAAGGCTTCGCTGGGCTCTGGATTACATAACGGCGACGACACTTGGCAGCCCTTGTGCTCAAACGGCACGGGCGGCAAACCGCAGGACTGTAGCTCGCTAACTAGAAAAACGCCGTGCGCCTACGCTATGGCGAGCGGGCCTATCGTCCGCAGCAGTCGCAACGCCCAGTGGGTAAGAAGCTTATGCTTAGGTCATCAGCTCGCTTCCGTAAGTTCTCAGTCAGTGTTCTAACGTGTGAAGGTGGAAGAACCACTACCCTATAGTTCTGAGCCGCCGCTCCGGCGCCGATCGTAAAATCATAGGTGACGGGCAGTCGCGTGTTGGCGTTGAGCTCGGACTGAAGAAGTTGACGTGCTTCGTTGGCGGACATGACTATGCTCCCAATTTGTTCGGCTGATCAGCCGACAGATGTTCCGACTTGAGCTGACCATAAAAGAGTTCAGCCGCCCGATTTTCGCGGATCAGATCTGCGCCGGACTTACCGGAGAGACCTGCCTGAACCGGAACGGCGCGGATCTGATCAAACAGCGTGATGTAGGGAATGCGGAAGGTGCGCTTGATTACTGCTGAGTCAACCACCTCCGACTCGCAGCATAGAGCGATAAGTTCAAGTGTATTAATGCCGTTGGTAACATCAGCTGGTTTGACGTCGTGCAGCTCGATGGGGCGAAGTTTGGCCATGTACTCCCATAGGGGTAGGAGCAATTGACGCTGAGCGTGATGCTTTTGCGCCTTGGCTATAGCGGTCGCTTTTTCCGCAGCGTCAGCTGAGCGAACCGCTGCAACGGCGGACGCAAGCGCGGCTGCAAAGTTGGCCACGGCAACAATGATTCCTACAAGCTCCGCCGTGCCCATCCGTCCCCCACGTGGTTTAAACTCCCAGCGCAGGCCGATTGCCAGATGATGTGCGCCGCCTCAGGCGAAATGACGGGGTGCTGACACTCAGTCATCTCGTCGCTGCACCGCGTCGCTGCACCGCGTTGCTGCACCGCGTTGCTGCTCACCCGGCGCCTCTCTCCAGCATCGAAGTTTGGGTGGCCTTGGTTCTCGGAAACAGTCTTGCGAATGTTTGTTCGCGCGTTTCGGCATCGCGATGGTTTGCTGCGCAATCATCGCGCTGTCGACAATGTTGGGATGCTAATTGCGCACGTCTGCGGAGGCGAGAGTAAACGGGCGCGTGCCAAGTCGGGCGAACAATTCCATAATGGCGTCGATGAAGGTGGCGCGCGCGATCGGCTCCCTTTTTTCCGTTCGTTCGTGCACTCTCGACGTTGCTCGATACGGTCATCGTAAACGTGGCGAGCAAATCTTGGGTCTGAGCCGAGTCAAAACACACGTTGAAGCCGCGTTCGGCACAGCAAAAAGGCGGTCTGTCGAGGCCGCCTTTTTGCTTTCTACCGCTAGTTCTTATTGAGCTGCATCAATGCGGTAGACGGCGCCGGATTGGTAATCGTTGTCGCCTAGCTCGGTGACATACATTTCACCGTGGCCATCGGTTCCAAAGCCAGCGACTTCACTGATAGAAAACGCCGTTGCAGGCTGGGTAACGACGGCGCCATTGAGGGTTTTCAGCGTGAATACCTCGCCACTGCAATAGTCCCCATAGAAATACGTTCCCCGCAGGCCAGGGATTGCCGAGCCGCGATACACATGGCCGCCAGTTATCGAGCAGCGCCCCGCATGGCTGTACTCAGCAATGGGGTCAACGGTGCTGGGGGGCGCGCCGGGACACGAGTTGTTGAAGTCGTGTGCGCCCTCTCGATATGGCCAGCCGAAATTCAGTGCGCCAGCCTCCGCCGTAGCAAGGCTGATTTCCTCGTATTGACTCTGCCCAACATCACCAATGTAGAGGTCAGCCGTGCAAGGATCAAAGGCCACGCGCCAAGGATTGCGCAATCCACGGTGGTAGATCTTCCCGCCGTCGGGGTTGCCGGCCGCAGCGGGATAGCCCTCATTGGTGGCTGCTGCGTTCACATCGAGACGGATGATCTTGCCCAATAGATTGCCGGAGTTCTGTGCGTCGCATTCGGGGTCATTTTGCATGCCGCCATCGCCCAAGGAGATGTAGAGGAAGCCATCATTGCCGAACTCGACGGCTCCACCATTATGGTTTGACTGCGCCGTCGGGTGGGTAAGCACGGTTTGTACCGGAGCCGGGTCCGCAACGTTGGGATCGGACTCGGAGCGCTTGTACTCCACAATCGTTGAAAGGCCATTACCAGCGGCGCTGTAGTGAATGAAGAAGCGCCCGTTGGTCTCGTAGTCAGGGTGGAACGCCAACCCCAGCAAGCCTTCTTCATTGTTCTTTCGGATCAGCTCGCCCACATCGAGGAAGGGAGTAGCGAGCAATGCCCCATTCTCAAAGATGCGAATCAGCCCGTCGTGGGATTCTACGATAAACAGTGAATCGGGACGGCCCGGTGGCGTGCGCACGGAAACCGGCCTGTCCACGCCGGTCACCACCTCGGTAAAGGTAAGCGCCGGCGGGGAGCCCACTGCGTCATCACAGGTAAAACCAGTGCCCGCGCCAACCCCGCCGGAGCCGCCCGTCGGCCCAATGCCGCCGCCACCGCTCGCAGCCCCACCCGTCTCATTGCCGCCACCACCGGTGGCAGGCGAGCCGCCCGTCGTCGGGGAGCCACCCGAGCCGCCCGTACCACCGGCGCCGGTGCTGGAGTCATCCCCGCACGCAAGCAGGGCCAAAAGACTAACGACGCTCGCTGTAACAAGAAGATTTCGCATAGGTGCTCCGCAGAGTGAGGACGTGGGACAAGCCATTCGATACAAGGACGCGTCCAGCTCGGACGCGCCCAAACCCTAGCGTGGAGTAGCAGCCGCGCCAATGCCGTGACTTCCAATAACGGCTTGAACTACGTTCCAGCAATGCAACGTCGCAACGTGGTGTCGACCGTACTGCTACCTGTCCTCATGTCGTGCGCGGCGGACCCAGCTCATCCCAAAGAGCCTGCGCCTGGGGCGAGCGGCAATGTGGTGGTGATCCCGAGCTTGAGTGAACGGCGCGCACCCGCATTGTCCGATGCCCCCGAGGAGCGGGCCGCCTTCGAGGAGGCCGTCGAACTGAGGCTGTTCATGATGTCGCAGTGCCCCTATGCATCGACTCTGCTGGTTGATCAGCTCAAACCCCTATTGGCCAACTTCGGCTCGCGGGTCCGCCTCGAGGTCGACTACATCGGCTCAGTCGATGAGGCCGGTCAGCTCAAGGCCATGCACGGCCCCTCCGAAGTCTTTGGCAACCTCATTGGAGTATGCGCCCAAGCGCATGAGCCACGCTTTCGCGAGTTGATTACCTGCCAAGCGGAGAGGCCCAAAGAGATCGAAACCAACTGGCAGTCTTGCGGAGCTAGACTTGGAATCAACACCTCCGCCATCGAGAACTGCGCCCGCGGCGAGCAGGGAAAGCAGCTGCTCGCAGCGTCCTTCGAGCGGAGCAAGCTCGCTCAAGCCAAAGGCTCACCGACGCTCCACATCGCAGGCACGGCGTACGCGGGGAACCGCACACCCACGCCCTTGGCCCGGGGTATTTGTGGCGCCTTCGCTGGCACCGCCCCTGAGTTTTGCAAAACCTTGCCCGCGACCAAGACCGTCGACGTAACGCTATTAACCGATTCGCGCTGTGAGGATTGTAAACCCAGCTCACTCGAGAGCCTGGTTCGTGGTCGCGTTGAATCAGCAACTTTTCGCTCGGTGGACTACTCGAGCCCCGAGGGTAAACAGCTATTCAACTCGCTCAAACCGCTCAAGCTCCCGGCGGCGATCTTCGATCAGACCCTGCAAGCAGATGAAGCCGGCCGCAAGCAACTCGAGCGGTCGCTACGCGAATCCAACGGCACCTTCTTCGTCGAAGGCGAGTGGAACCCGAGCTGTGCCGATCAAGGGGGCTGCGGGCTTCCAGAGTGCAAGTTCCTACCAACCTGTCGGTCGGCCAAACCAAAGAAGCTCGATCTCTTCCTCATGTCGAAGTGCCCGTTCTGCGCCAAGGGCGTGATTGGCCTCGATGAAGTGATGAAGCACCTGAAGAAGAACGGCCAAACGCTTGACCTCAACATCCACTTCATTGGCACCGGGGACGCAAAGACGGGGCTCTCCTCAATGCACGGACAATCCGAAGTAGACGAGGACCTACGGCACATCTGCGCGCTCAAGCTCTACCCGCAGAATCACAAGTATCTCGACTACTTCGTCTGCCGCGCCAAAAACCGCGACAGCGATGAATGGCAAACGTGCACCGGCGGAACCACCGGCTTCGACCAAGCCAAACTGCAGAAATGCGCAGAAGGGGATCAGGCCAAACGCTGGCTCGCCGATTCCTTCGCCCACTCGAAGCAGACCGGCTTCAAAGCCAGCCCCACCTGGCTCGTCAACAACAAGACAAAGTTCAACGGCGTCGACGCCAATAGGATTCTCGAGAACATCTGCAAGCACAACAAGCTCAAGGGCTGCGACGCCACCCTAAGTACGTCGTCTACACCGCCCATTCCCACCACCAAAAGCGCTAAGCCCTAAGCGGCTATTTGTCCGACCTCATGGAAGCTGGATTGAGCCACTTCGGCACAGGCTCTGGTTCCCAATCACAGGAAAGCCCGTGCTTAGCAGCGGCGTTCCAAATCAGGTCGAGATCCATCTTCTGTTTCTTTCGTAAGACAAAAGCGGGCAACTGGGTGCGCTTGAAATGCCCATAGGCAGAGGCTCCCACCGGCACCCGCACCACCAAACTTGTAGCCCCCAGCTGCGCTGCATAGGCCACTGCCGACTCGGCCTCCCGCTCCACCGGGTCCCCCAACCACCCAGTGAAACTAAACCGAGCCCGCCCAGAGGCTAACTCAAGCGTAAGATCAACATTGCCCAGTAGGCCGATCTCCGAGAAGCCTCTCTTTCTCGCTAGCCCAACCATCTGCGAAAAGAGTGCTCGTGAACCGCCAAACGCGAGCTTCTCCAGCGACGGAAACTGGCTAAGCCAACCCTCGAGAAAACTTGCCTCCAAGTTGACGGCACTCAAGCGAAGATCACTCAGGTTGGGGCAACGACCAGCGAGCTTCAAAAGCCTTGAGCGATACTCATCACAACCGTAGAGTTCTCCCCAAAGACCGATTCTCGCGGCACAGAAGTGCAGCGTAGAGATTGCTCGCTTTGGCCCGTCAAGCAGTTGCTCCAAATCAGGCCACCCCAAATTGAGCAGCTCACGCAACGCAGGAAGTGCGGCTGTTCTGAAGAGTTCGCCCGTCCCCACTCCGCCGTGAGCCCACACGGAAATACTTCTCACCATCGCCCATTCTGGGTGGCTTGCCACGCCAAACGGGTCAGTTAGCGGGCGTTCACTCCAACGACCAAACGGCGGCCCTGGATGACCGGTATTCACCTTGGTCGCGAAGCCCTCCTCGTAAACAACATAGTCGTCAACCAATCGGTTCAAGCCACCAAGCCACTGACGGCCGTACTGTTTGATGAGTGCTAGTTCACGACGCGTTGACCCCTTGCGGGTCGGAGGCGCGTCGAGTTGGAGCAAGATGAATTCTCCGCGTGGGTCACCGGCTGCCAGCAAACAGTTCGCCAGCTCTCGCTTCAGCGCTTTATCTTCGGGGTTGGCGTACACAGCACGAAAGAGTTCGTTTGCCCGCTCGTCAGGACTAGAACGTGAATAGCTTGCGCCCTCAGAACCTAGCAGCGCATCGACTTCCGCAAGCAACCCAAGGTCATCCGCATCCAGCTCTAGTTCGGTGGCACGGAGACTCGTTAGTAAGCTGGCAAACTCTTCCCTGCGTGCACCACAGGCCTGGGCCAAACTCTCGAGTCCGCGCAGCAGGCGAGGGTCGAAATGCTGCTCGAGAGCCGCAATCATTTCACGATTGTAGTCAATGCGGTCCCAAAAGCCGTCGGTCCAAGACATTTGGAGCAACTCGACCAATATGCGTGCTGCGCGAGGATCTGGACGGGAGGCAGCTAAGGCAGCCAATCGAGCTTTGGGGCCTGCTGGATTATGATGAAACGTCGCGTAGTGCCGTGGCAGATCGACCGGCGACATACGCCCTAACCAGTTTGCCCACTCATCGTCGTCGCTAGGCTTCGGACGCTCCCCCAGCATCGGAGGGTGGAAGATTCCTTGGCTACGCCTGAAATCCAAGGCGTGACTGGCAAGGCGATCGATTGCCTCGGCGAGCACCCGATTGCGGCTGCGCGCCCAAGCGTCGAGCAAGCGCAGTAGCGCTTGCTCGGCCTGTGACGTCGAAACGATTTTCACGGTGCCAGGGTGTAAGCGTCGACGATCGCCTGACGTCGCGGGTCTCCGGTGTCCCCGTTGGGCAGAACGAGGGCCGGATCGGCAAGTTCGCCGCAAGCATTTTGCATGCTTGAGTTGAGCCGAACCGAGATCACCTGAGCGTTCCGAACACTATTATCCCCACACGCGCATCCATGCGAATCAAGCCTGGGAATGATGTGGTCAATTGACGCGCGATGCGCGGGATCAGTTTGGTATTGGGGCGGCGGAGGAACGTAGTAGTCAGGATCTCCGGCCGTATCATATCGATCAAGCGCACCAAGATCGTTCCAAAGCGAAAAAAGGATGAGTTCCTCCGCAACAGTATTGGGCGGTAGCGGTATACCTAACAAAAGGTCGCGAGCGTCCGACCGAAAATCGGTCGCCCCCAAATTGTGCAAAAAGACGGCTCTGTCATTGTTCTCTTCCAGAACAAGGTCCTTGGTCTCCCAGCTGAAGGGCTTCCCAGCTTCTGGCTCAAAGGCGAACAAATTGGGGTTCTCTATTTCTAAGTCGGTATACGGACCGTTTGGTATACGACTACAGCAAGGGTCCAATTCTGGCGTTACTCTCCAGATTGTGAACCCATACCCACTATTGATGTCCACCGAGTTAGCAACACCGTTGCAATTAAAGTCCGGATAGCAAGTTCTCCTGTCCGTCTGCCGGGGAACAGCGGCGCTTATGCCACAGGTGGTTGTGCTGACGGGCGCTGGTCCCCAATACATTGACGGAAGCTTCTTGCGTGTCTCGCGCCAATAAACAGTGCAGGCGTCGTTGGGCGTGTCGCGGAGAAGCCTTCGCCGGAAGTATAGTTCCTGCCCGATGGTCGAGCTGCTGCTAGCACCGTCGGCCAGGACGGTAGCGTGGTCTAGTTGATTGCTCCACTTCACGCACTGCTGAGCTTGGACCTCCGACGCGCTAAACAATGGCGCGGTGAGAAGGCCCAACACCGCAAGTCGACGGATCCCACATGCAAGTCTGTCTGTCATGCTGACAAGTGACAACACTTGCCGGGCTACTGTCAAATTGTTTCCTGACCACGACCGCGGTCCGTCGCCAATGAGCCAAGGTCTTCAACCCCCCCGAATTCCCGCACAAAACTCGGATCACCCGCCCTAAACAGCCCTCCCCTCCCTCCCCCGGCGGATCATCCGCGAAAAACCGCCCTTCTCCACCATCTCCGAGCGGATGATCCGCCCTTTGGGACGCCCGACGCGCTGCTGGAGCGGATGATCCGCCTCGTAAGTGCCTGATCTTGCGTAGCCGAGGGCGGTTGATCCGCTCGGAAGTGGGGTCGGAGGTCGTCGGGGAGCGGATGATCCGGCTCTCGACGCGAAAACTGGGCGGTTTTGGCCGGGTGATCCGGCGGGTCATCCGCTCGGCGGGTGACGGAGGGCGGATCATCCGCCTGGCCGGTTCGGAAATCCTGCGGAATTGGGCGGGTGATCCGCGCGCCAGGGGTCCGAGGGGCCGTTTTGGGGCGGATGATCCGCGTTTTTCGCAGAGATTCGGGGGGGTGAAGAAGAAAGCAGTCAAAATGATTGCCAGGCTCTTGACAGCCGGCCGCTCGATTGTCAGTTTCCTCCGCCTTGAATTGAGCCGCCCGGGTGGGCTTGGCGGCGTGAAGACATGGCGCGTAGCGCGCCTGGGAGGGTGGTCTATGAAGCTCGTATCGAGCATGGAAGACGTCGAGAAGGCGCATGCGCGTGTGGCCGCGGAGATTGACGCGGTGGATGCAACGGATCTCTCGACGATGAACGTGGACATCGTGTCTGCTGCATCGCTCGTTTTGGGCGTATCGGAGCGGATTTTGTCCTTCCGTGAACGCATCGCCAAACTGCCTGAGTACGACATGTCCAACGTGGACAAGCTGGTGGACTACGCGAAGGCCACCTGGTTCATCTACTTGACGAGTCAGCCGCCGCTGCCTCCCGCCGAGCTCGATGCGCTGCTGCGTGAAGCGGCCGATCTGCGCGCCAAACTGCTGATGTGGGCTGCGCCGCTGGCTGGCTCCGGTCACTTTGATGAGGCGGCCATTGCGCGTATTCGTGACGGCGCTGGCCACAAAGACCTGGCCTCTGATTTGGTTGCGCTCGTCGGCGTTTACCGCAGCAAGTGGACGCAGGTGCAGAACATTTGCGCGGTGACAGATGCGGATCTCGATCGTGCAGCGCTGATCGGGCCCACGGTGTTTGCACTCGTCAGCCAGCGTGAGCAATCGCTCGATCGTCCCGGCGCAGATGGCTCGCTCCGGCTTCGTCGCGCGCTCACCAAGCTGGATCGCGCGTACTTCCAGTGCCGGCGCGCCATCCGCTACTTCCGTGAATCGGAGGCAGACGTGGACGAGATCGCCCCCAACCTACGCCGCAATCCCGGTAACCAGCGCGCGGCCGCTAAGCCCGCTGAGTCTGCGCAGACCAGCACAAGCAGCGCATCGAGCACAACCAACGCAACAAGTGCAGCCTCGCCCAATGCGCCTGCAGCCGGCTTTGGCAGCGGCGGCTCTCCCTTCGTCACCGGCGACAAGAAGTAACAACCCACCATGAGCCCTGCGCGCAATGGCCTCGTGCTCGGTGGTGCACGCCCGCTCGATGGGGCGGGCGCCTCCGGTCGCTACGAGCTCGACCCAGATGATTTGTCGACGCACGCGGCCATTGTCGGGATGACGGGCAGCGGCAAAACGGGGCTCTTGATGGTGCTCGTGGAGGAGGCCCTGCGAGCGCGCGTGCCGGTGGTGATGATCGACGTGAAGGGCGATCTGCCGAACCTCGGGCTCACCTTTCCGAACCTCACCTCCGAGGAGTTTCGCCCGTGGATCGATGAGGCTGCGGCCGCGCGCAAAGGGCAAACGCCAGACGTGTTCGCCGCAGAGACGGCGAGCACCTGGCGCGCGTGGCTCGCCGATTGGCAGTTGGGCCCAGCGGAGGTCAAAGCGTTGCAATCCGCCATTGCCTTGCGCGTGCTCACGCCGGGCACGCGCGCCGGTGAGCCGCTGCATGTGCTGTCTGCGCTCGAGCGGCCATCTCCGCTGTGGGCGACCGATGAGGAGGCCGCGCGCGAGGCGTTATCCGCGGCCATCTCGCTGCTGTTGCGTTTGATCGGGCGCGATCCAGATCCGACCAAGAGCCGTGATCACGTGGTGCTCTCGGTGTTCGCCGAGCGGCGCTTGCGCGCTGGTGAGCCGGCGGATGTCGAGCGGCTGCTGGAGGACGTGCGCGAGCCGCCGGTGGATCAGCTGGGCGCGATGCCGATCGCCGAGTTCCTGCCCAAGCGAGAACGCACCGCGCTGGCCACCGCGCTCAACACCTTGCTGGCTTCGCCGACGTTCGAGGCCTGGCGCATGGGCGCGCCGCTCGACGTAGAGGCATGGCTTTCTCCGCGACAAGACGGCCGCACGCCCGCGACGATCATCAGCGTGGCGCACCTCGACGAGGATGAGCGCGCGCTGGTGCTCGGCGTGGTGCTCGAGCAGTTCCTCTCGTGGGTGCGCATGCAGTCGGGCACGCATCACCTGCGCGCGCTGCTCGTGTTTGACGAGGTCTTCGGCTTCGCGCCGCCGCACCCCGCCAACCCCGCGACCAAACGCCCGCTGCTCTCGCTCATGAAGCAAGCCCGCGCGTACGGCGTCGGCGTGGTCGTCGCAACGCAAAACCCCATGGACCTCGACTACCGCATCCTCTCCAACGCTGGCGTATGGTTCGTCGGCCGCCTGCAAACCGACGCCGACCGCGAACGCGTCGTCGAAGCCATGAGCAGCATGCCCGCACAGAGCGGCTCCGCCGAGTCCTCCGCCGACGACAGCGCCTTCGAGCCCGCCCTCGTCACCGACACCGTGAAGCGATTAGCGCCACGGTGGTTCGTTGCACGCAACGTCCACCGCGCCCCCAGCGTCTGCCTATTGCAATCAAGAACCACCCTGAGCTGGCTCCGCGGGCCGATGACAAGAGCCGATTTAAAGCGGCTATCGGGAAGGGAGGAGGAGGGATGAGGAGGTCTGCTATTGGTGAGAACCGACCGATTGGGCAGTTAGGCACTAAGGCCCTCAAGCCGACCGAGTACACAAGGCGTAGAATTGTCTGAATTGAGACGGGGTCCGGATACGGCTGACCCATGGAGCCTGCGCGGCACTGTTCGACGAGCTATTGGCTGACGTGTTCGTCCGTGACAGCGATTCGCCGACATGTGCCCTTGTCGATGGCTCGATTCTCCGTCCCACGCACCCAATTACCGAGGCGGAGAGTATCCATCTCGACCGCGTTCGCAAGATTCGAAACTACGCAGCCCACTTCGGGCGCTACCAGTCCGTTCAGGTCATGAAGTCAGAGCGGTGCAGCAGCGATACGAGTTTGAGGCCTGCGTCTCGCAGCGCGTCGGCTCCGCCTTCTTCTCGGTCCACGAGGGCTATCACGCCAAGCACCTTGGCCCCGACGAGCTTGAGCTTTTCAACGGCCTTGAGCGTCGAGCCGCCGGTGGTGATCACGTCCTCGAGCACGACGACCTGAAGACCCTCGCGTAGCGACTTGTCGCCCTCGACCAGCTTCTTCGAGCCGTGGTCTTTGGCCTCTTTGCGGATGTACAACGCTGGCAGTGGGTTGCCACGTTCGAAGCTCTTCATCGATACGGCGCTGGCGAGTGGACACCCGCCGAGCTCAACGCCGGCCACTGCTTCACAGCCGGTAAAGGCCTGCTCGATCGTGTCGAACATCAGCGAGCCGACGAGGCTGTGGCCCTCGGCGGTGAGCACCGCCTGCTTGCAGTCGATGAAGAAGTCGCTCTCACGACCCGAGGCGAGGACCACGCGGCGCCGCTCGAACGAGCGATCCCGAAGGAGCTCAAACAACCACTTTCGCTCGGTCTCGTTGAGGCGGACCACAGCGTCAGCGACCGCCAGCCTTGCGCTTCATCTGGCCCTTTTGGCCTTTGCGGATGGCGGGCATGACCGGCGCAGGCGCCTCTTGGCGTTTCACCGGAGCAGCGATCTCGACAGCCTTTTCTTCAACGACGGGGCTCACGCGCGCCGATACGGCTCGCTGGGTGGCCGGCGGCGGTTTGGCAGGAGCAGGCCTTGGCGCGGGAGCAGCTGCAGGGCGTGCCTCTGCGCGTGCGGGCGGCGCTGCTTTTAGCTGCGCGCGATTCTTGGTAGGCGCATCGCTCTCGGAGGCGTCTCCTGTGGCAACGAAGCCGCGCACCATGCCACCCGGGCGGATGCCGATGGAGGGAGCCGTGAGGTCGCCCACGACGCGCGCGCCCTCTTCTAGGAGGATGGCCGTCTCAGCTTCGATCGAGCCGGCGATAGCGCCGCGCACGGTGACACGAGCGCCCTTCAGGCTGCCCGACTCCATGCGAATGCGTGCTGTATCCGTGATGGTTACGTCGCCTGAAACGTCCAGAACGCCTTCAACGGTGCCCTCGATCTCGAGGTCCCCGGTGCCGCGTACGGTGCCGCGAATGACGGTACCGCGTCCGATTTGAGTTTCGCTAGATGATCGTCCGCTCACGGTCAGCCATCCATGTCGACGTTGCCCTTGAACACGGCACCGTCTGCAATGGTCAAACGAGCGGCCTTCACGTCACCGACGAGCCGCCCACCGTGCAACAAGTCCACGCGCTCGGAGGCGGTGACGTTGCCGGTGACGAGGCCGCCAACGGAGAGCGTGGAAGCGCCGATATCCGCTTCAACCACCGCACCGGGCTCGATGGTAACAGGGCCGTCCACGGTCAACTTGCCGCGAACCGTTCCTGCGACGACCACAGCCTCATCGGAGGAGATGTCGCCCTCAATGACAATTCCTTGCCCAATTACCGTTGCCACTTAGGACCTCCTCGATCGTCTTTCGTTCAAGTTAACCGGAGCTTCAATGCGTCGGATTAGCGACGGCGTGCAGCAGGCTTGGCCTCTTTGGGCGCGCCGTTGAGACCGTCCGGAAGCTCGAAGGCAGCGTCAATTCTTCCGCGGTAGGAAGCGCCTTCCTCAAGCGAGAACTCTGTCGTGCTGATGTCTCCGACGACACGCGCACCAGCTCGAATGTGGACCGGGCCGCTCGACTCGACCGAGCCCTGAAGCACGCCCTCTACGGTGACATGGCCGGCCGACAAGTTGCCGACGAGCGTGCCTGTGCCGCCCACGTCAAATTGGCCGGTCACGTTCACGTCCCCTTCAACCTCACCTTCGAGACGAATGCTGCCGTCACCGGTTACCCGGCCGCGCACACGGATGCTTCTGCCGAGGACCTGCAGTTCACTCGACGGTTCAGCGTTTCTCGAATTCGACTTCGTGGCTCCGAAGCCTCGGGACATGCTTCCTCCAACCCTTTTGGACGGCGGACCGTACTCCAAGGTCCGAGCTAGAGCAACGGCTCAAAGACTGAGCGACCGCGAGCTCAGGCGCGGGCTGCTTGGCGCGTCTGTTGGTACAGGCGAATCAACGCTTCTCGTGAGCTCTTCTCCTTGCCCGCCGCGATGTTGAGCACCATGTCGCGGATAGCGCGATTCACCGGCGCTTGCAGGCCGAGCTGCTCGCTGCGTCGAACCACCTCTCCGTTGAGAAACTCTACCGCTGGCACGCGGCCTCGTTCGATGGCCGAGAGCATCGACGAGCGCAGCCGCCGATAGCGGGCTCCTACAGCGAGGAGGAGTGCGTGCTTGGCGAACAGCGAGGCGCTGCCGACGCTGCGACTCTCCTCTTGGGGTGTGAGTGCGATCCACTCCAGATCCAAGGTGCCCGAGACCTTCTCGAGCTTGATCTTGAGGGCCTCTGCCACGCGCACGGTCTCCGTCATGATCTCGAGCGCGAGCCGACGTACATGGCGTTTTCTCATGAGCACGCCCAGTCGGTCACCGCCGACGGTTCCAAGCGAAGAGATGGCGTTGTTGATCGCGAGCTTGGACCAGCGTGCGCCACCGAGGTTCTTGCTGAGCACCGTCTCGCCGACACACTCGAGAGCCCGTGCGAGTTGCTGCAACGCGGGCGTTTCAACGCCGTCGAGACGGCCAACCTGGAAGCCGCCGCTGCTGGTTTTGTCGTAAACCCCTGGCGAAAGCATGCTGGCCCCCCACGCAACGACGGCGCCAATCACACGCTCGGAGCCGACGATGGGCGCTACGCGCTCTTCACAAAGGCCGTTCTGAAAGCAGACCAGGCTGCCGCCGCTCGCTAGCCGCGGCGCGCACTCACGAGCCGCCTCTTCAACTTGGGGTGGTTGCGTCGCGAGCAGGATGAAGTCGAACTGGCCCTCGAGCTCGCTGAGGGCGGAAACGGCCTTGCCGCGGACGACGCTGGTGCTCCCGTTCTCGCGGACTTGAAAGCCTTGCTCGCGAATCGCTGCGGCGATCGCTTCATTTTTGGTGAGCGCGGTGACGTCATGACCGTGTTCGGTCAGCTGAGCTGCGACGATGCCACCAATTCCACCGGCGCCAACGACGAGGAACCGCGGTTGCAAAGCTCAGGTCTCCTCGTCGGCCTTACCAGGCTCGGCTTCGGAGAGCGGCTCTTGTTCCTCTTTGCGCAGCACGACCGAGGCCACCACACCGCCGATGAGTACGCCCACGATGACGCCGAGTGATGCAACCGACGGCATGTGGAACCAGGGGGCGATCAGCATCTTCACGCCCACGAAGAACAGCACGATCATCAGGCTGTACTTCAGATAGGCGAACTGTCGCAGCAGGCTGGCGAGCGCGAAGTAAAGCGACCGTAGCCCCAGGATGGCGAAGATGTTCGACGTGAAGACCAGGAAGGGGTCCTGCGTAACGCCGAACACCGCGGGGATGCTGTCCACGGCGAAAACGACGTCGCTGCCTTCAACCACGAGCAACACAAGAAACAAGGGAGTAGCGAGCAGCTTACCGTCCACCCGCGTAAAGAAATTTTGCCCGTCTGGCTTGGGGCTGATCGGCAGGATTCGTCGGGCAATCTTGACGATAAAGCTGTCCTCCGGATCGAAGTCGTCATCCCCCTTGGAGAGGAACATTTTGATCGCCGTGTAGACGAGCAGCGCGCCAAACAGCTGGAGACTCCAGGAGAACGTGTTGATCAGCGCCGCGCCCAGCAGGATCATGATGATGCGCAGGACGATCGCCCCGAGGATGCCCCAGAACAGCAGGCGATGCTGGATTTCCCCGGCGATCTTGAAGAACTTGAAGATCAAGGCCATCACGAAGATGTTGTCGAGACTGAGGCTCAGCTCGACGATGTAGCCGGTGAGAAACAGCGTCGCCGCGTCTTTCCCGCTGGTCGCAGCACCCAGTCCGACGAGCTTCTTCTCGTAGAGAAAATAGACGCCAACATCGAACAGCATTGCCACGACGAACCAAATGGCCGTCCAGCGGAGAGCGCTTTTGGTCGTCGGTGTTTCGTTGCTTTTGTGAAAGACCCCCAGGTCCAACGCCAAGAAGAACGAGATCATGAGGAGGAACCCTCCCCAGGCGGCCAACTGCATGCGATGGAGTTACCTGCGCTAAGTCAGGATGTCGAGACCGACCGATGGCGCCTGGCCGTTCGGGGTACGACTTGCCCCCAGTTATTGGCGATCAGCCGGGGGGCGGGGTGAGAACCGAGAGCGCCTTGGGCAGCACCTCGATCTCGAGTGGCAGCCCGCCGAGCGGTTCACCATCAGCGTCGTTCAGGAAGACGCCCTGTGCTTCTTCATTGAGCAGGCTGAGCCGCAGCTTTTGACAACGAAAATGCCGCACATTGGGGTGATTCAGGTGCTTGCCCTTGTAGATGGCCGAGCTGTCCATAGCGAACTTGAGCTTTGCCGCAGCGCCGAGATCGACGACGTCAAAGACCCCGTCCGAGAGCTGGGCCATTGGAGCAACGTGCATTCCAGAGCCAAAATAGCGGCCGTTGCAGACGGCGATCTGACGAGTCTTGACCGTTTCTACGGTCTCTTTCCCATCCAATGTGTAGGTCAGCCGTAGCACCCCGACTTGGCCGTGCAGCAGCGCCTTGGTCGAGGCCCAAAAGTAGCCGGCGGTACCACCGAGCCAGGCGGCCGACTCGTGCACGAACTTATCGACGAGACCACCCATCCCGGCAGAGAGAATGTTGATGAAGTAGGCGGTGTGATCGGCCTTGGCGTTCTCTCCGGGGCGCGGTGGGTCCGCGTAGCGAAAGCGACCGACGTCGACCTGCGTGCTGTAGCCTGAAGCGATCACCGACAAGAAACGGTCGAGCCTTGGTTCGAGGCCTAAAGACTTGCAGAAATCCGAGCCAGTTCCGCGACCGATGATGCCCAGTCTGGTTTTGCGATGCCCCTCGGCTTGGGCGTTCATTAGGCCGTTTACCACCTCGTGAATCGAGCCGTCCCCACCCGTAGCGATCACTAGCTCGCGGTCATCGAGCGCCGCTCGATAAGCGAGCTCTGTGGCATGACGAGGGTGGTTGGTGAGCGCGCTATCCACCGAGCCGAGTGCGCCCTCGACAGTCTTGAGCAGCGCCTCTGGCGTGAGCTTGCCGCGACCCGACCCAGCCTTGGGGTTGACGATGCAGAGCGGCTTCACTTCTTTTTGGCCTTCATCCGCTGAATCAGGTCCGAAAACGCCTTGTCGTAGGCGCTCGAGAGCTCCGCTCGTCGCTCCTTGATGCGCTCGAGTTCTTTCGTCGTTTGGGTGATGGCCTCATCCGCCATTTTGAGGCGCTCTTCTGCCAACGCCACTCGCTCTTTTTTGGATTTCTCGCTGTCGGCCGAGGGCTTGGCGGTGCCCTTGGCGGGTTCCTTTTCTTCGTCGAGCAGCTTCTGGATCGAGCTCTTTGCGTCTTCGGCCGATGAGCGAGCCTGGTTCAGATCCTCCTCGGCGAACTCCATCTGCACGTTCACGAAGTAGCTGGCCTTGGCGATCTCGGCAGCGAGGAGTTCGAGCGTAGGCAAATTCTTTTTGCCCAGAACGTCCTGGTTGCGTTCAAGGATCAGAAAACCGTCGTTGGCGCTTTGCATACGCTTCTCGATGCGCTCTTTGACACCATCTTTTAGCGAGGCGGAAACTGCCCCCCAGGCATCGACGTCGCAGCCCTTTTGCTTCGCGGCGTAGGCGACGGAGCCGCCGACCTTCTTGGTTAGGGGCTCACGTTCTTCTTCGAAGAAGCTCGCGGTGGTAGCCATCTCACGACTGGCCAAGCCATAGGCGGGGTCTTTGCCGGCGTCGTCGGAGGCCTCGAGGATCTCGACGACCAGATCAAAATCAGAGTCGACGATCTTGTCGCCAAGGGCTGGCAACGTTCCGAGCGTTGCTGTGGTTTCCGCCTCCCCGTTTCGGATGCGAGTGGCCACGCTGAGTGAGGCTGGTGGAACGCGCAGCGCAGCAGAGCGTTGGTCAGTATCTAAGTCAGTCGCTGTTTTCGACTTTGGTTCCTGACATCCAACAGCGAGGAGCAGTCCGAGCCCAATGGCCCAATGAACAGAACGCGCAGCGGTAAGCCTCATCGCGGCCATGGGACCACACCCTTGAAGGAAAACGCTAGCTTCGCGCACCAGCCCTAAAAGCGCGTGTTCGAAGAAAGGGATCTCGCTAGCTGCTGGACGGAATAAGGATCTAACTATGCCCATTCAGGTTGGCCAGAAGCTCCCATCGCTCCGGATCAAAGTAGCGGCGGCGCAAGGCGGCGGTGATGTGCTTTCCACCGACGAGCTCTTTGGCCGAAAGAACGTCGTCATCTTTGGGGTTCCGGGAGCATTCACGCCCGTCTGTTCCAACCAGCATGTGCCAGGATTTCTCGCTCAAGAGCAGGCGCTACATGCGGCTGGAATCGACCTGATCGCTTGCCTTTCTAGCAACGACGCTTGGGTGATGGGCGCCTGGGGTCGATCGCTTTCGGCCTTTCCTGCGCTCACCATGTTGGCGGATGGGAATGGTGAATTCACCGAGGCCTTGGGGCTGGGGGTGGATCTGCGGCAGGGGTTTCTTGGGGTGCGGACGCAGCGCTTCGTGCTGGTTGCAAGGAACGGCACCGTGCAACACCTCGGCATCGAGGAGCCTGGCAAGCTCGAGGTCTCCACCGCGGAAGCTGTGCTTGCCGCGTTGGGTCAGCTACCGACCGACTAGCTCAGGACCAGACGACGCCGCGGCTGCGGAGATCGGAGACGGTGTCTGCCAACGTCTCAGTTGGATCCCGAGGCTCCCAATCGAGCTCGGTGCGTGCCTTGCTCGAGTCCACGTACCAAAAGAGCTGAGCCATCTCCAAGCTCACTGGGTCAAGACGAGTCTTGGTGTCCATGCGCGAAGCCAATGCCTCGTCGATGCGCACTGCGATCTCGGGAAGCCATGAAGCGCGAGGAAGGCGCAGCTTGGGGGCAGCGATGCCGCTGACTCGTTCGAGCTTCTCACAGAAGGCTTGCGTGGTGAGATTCTGCGCGGCCAACAAATAGCGCTCTCCGGGGCGGCCCTTCTCGAAGGCCAGCACCATACCGAGCGCGGCATCACGGGCGTCCACAAACGAAAGCCCACCGCCGGGCACCGCCATGATGCGGCCCTCAATGAAGTCCGCCACGTCGGAGGTGGATGACCCACGGTGATCCCCTGGGCCGAGCAAGAGCGTTGGGTTTACCAGGACGACCTCGAAGTGCGGCGCATCATTGCGCTCGAGCGCAGCCTCCTCTGCGAAGTACTTCGACCGATAGTATGGGAACTTCGCCAAGAGCTTCATCGGCGGCTTGGCGGTCTCATTCAATTCACGCGCCTCGGTGCTCAGGGCGATCGTCCCGCTGGTCGAAGCGACCACCGCACGCCTGACGCCGGCTTTCCGCGCTGCATCCAGCACCTTTCGCGTGCCCTCGACGTGAAGCTTGTGGAGCTCCTCTGCGTCCGCGCGGTTCCGTGAAACCTTGCCTGCGCAGTGAAAGAGACCGTCACAACCTGCGGCTGCGGCGGCCACGACCGTCTCGTTCAAGATGTCTCCGAGCGCGAGCTGCACGCGTTCGGGCAGCGGCTGCTCATCATCGGCACGGCGCACGAGTGCGACCACGTCGTGACCGCGTTCGAGCAGCTGATCGACCACAAACCGACCGAGGAAGCCGGTAGCTCCAGTGACGAGAATCCTACTCATGAGAGATCGAACACCTTCTGAAAGGTTTGCAGCAGGGAGATGTCGTTGCTCTTCACAGCGCCGCTGAGAAACTCCATCGGCGAAGGAACATAGGCCTCCTTCACGATGCGCGTGAAAATCTCTGGGGTGGTCTTCAACACACAATCGGCGACGCCACCATCGGGCTTTCCAGGTGCAGCAAAGCAGCTCTTCGCGTCGACTTTGAGCGTCCACTTCTCGTCGTTGCCCGAACCAAGCGTGAAGTAGAAGGTGAGCGGCTTCTCGACGCGGTCTTGTTTGAACCGGATCTCGAGATCGCGGAAGAGTTTTTGCAGCGGAGTCTCGCTCGGTGCCGCGGGTAGTTGCTCGCCGTCGCTCAGCTCGGCCAGGTCCAAGATGCGGCCTTCACGCAGCTCGCGCACGGCTCGCTCTGTCAGCTCAGCGATCTTTCGACACGCCGCGGAGAGCTTCATGCCCTCGGTCAGCCGGCGCAGATCCTCGACGCGAAGCGGCTTGCCGATGCGCGCGATGATGTCCCGTTTGGTCGGGATCTTCGAGCCCTTGCGCATCGCCTCGAAGGTCCCTCCGATGTAAACCGGCAGGATGTCGACGTTGTGACCCAGCGCGAGATGACCAATCGCGGGCTTGAACTCGGTGATGGAGCCGTCCACCGAGCGAGTGCCCTCGGGGAAGATCAGGACGGTGTTCCCGCGGTCGAGGTGGTCACCTGCGATGCGCAACGCCTGCCGTAGTCCACCCTTGCGATCGAACGGGGCAAGGTTGGTGAAGTTCTCGAAGTAGGTGCGCCGCCACTTGTTGCCCTCGAAGAAGTAGTCCTGCGCCGCGAGGGAAACCAGGTCTTCGCCATAGGACCCGAGCGCGTACTTGACGAAGCCCATGTCCAAGTGGCTCGAGTGGTTCGACACCACGATGGTGTTGCGATTGTGCGGTACGTGAGCGCGGCCAAACACCTTTGGTCGCATCACCGAGCCGTAGAAGCCCATCTGGACTTTGGTGAGCGCGCGCTTGGTGACGCGAGCGATCGGCTCAGGGACCTCGATCGGCTGAGCGCTGGAATTGGATTCAACCAGGCCCTCGGCGGCAAGCGCATCCGCGCCGTGGGCGGCCCGGCGGACCACTTCCTCGAGCTCGCTGACGGTCTCGCAGCGGGCCAGATCTTTTCCGTCGATGGGGCCGCCAGCGACCGATTCCAAGGCCGTCAATAGCTCCACCGCGACGAGCGAATCAACGCCCAGATCTCCGCGCAGCGTGGTACCTGCGTGCAGGTCCTTCTGCGAACGGTTGGTGATGCTCGCGAGCACCGCGCGCACCGGCGTGGAGCCGCGTTCCGAGGTCACCACGGTGGAGGCCTCTTGCAGCCGCGAGAGGATCGCCACGACGTCGGGCCGCTTCACTTTGCGCGTCGCTGTGCGAGGCAAGTCCGCCTCGTAAACGACGACGACCTCCGGCTTGGCCACGCGCGGCAAGTCCTCGAAGCGCTCGCGCAGGTTGCGGACGGCTTTCTCGCGGATGGTTGCACGAGCTCGCGGGGAATCTTCCGAAGGAGCCTCAGGCACCCACAAAAGAGCGACCTTCTCTCCACCATTTCCGTCGGGTAGCCCAACCACGCTGAGCTCTTTGACGCCGTCGATTTTGCCGAGCAGCGTCTCCACGTCGTCGGGGTAGACGTTCTCTCCGCTGGGCCCAACGATCACGTCCTTGGAGCGACCGACGATGGCCAAGCGGCCTTTCTTATCGATCTTTCCGAGATCGCCCGTGTGCAACCAGCCGTCTTCGGAAAGGACCTTTCGTGTTGCGTCCAGGTTGCCCTCATAGCCGCGCATCACGTTTGGACCGCGCGCCACGACCTCTCCGACGCCTTCACCGTCGGGGTTCTCGATGCGGAGCTCCACGCCCGGCACCGGTTTGCCGACGTGACCGTAGCCGGCCCGCAGATCGGCCTTGGCGACCGTGAGCACCGGAGATGCTTCGGTTAGGCCGTAGCCCTCGGAGAGAGGCAAGCCCAGCCCGGCGAAAAGCTTGGCCGTATCTTTCGGAAGGGCAGCGCCGCCCGAGATCAGGTGGCGAATACGGCCGCCGAAGCGATCATGCACGGCGCCGAAAAAGAGCCGACCGGTGTTGAGTCCGGTGGTTTTGCCGATCAAGCGATTGAGTTCGAGCGTCATGTCGAAGGCGCGGGTGGCCAGCGGACCACGCTCGCGCACCTCCGATACGATCCTGCGCTCGAGCATTTGCCAAAGCGCGGGTACGCCAGCCATCGCCGTGATGCGGCCCGCGGTAAGACCCTCGCGCAGCCCGTCGGCGTTGAGCTCACGGATGTAGATCACGCGGGCGCCTAACATGAGCGGGAGCAGCAGGCCGCAGGTGAACTCGAAGGTGTGATGCAGCGGCAGTACCGAGAGCACGTGATCCGACGGGCCGAGCGGGAAGATCGGCGCCAAGGCCGCCAGCAAGGAGGCGAAGTTGCGATGGGTCAGCATCACGCCCTTCGGCTCGCCGGTGGTTCCGCTGGTGTAGATGATGCTCGCAAGATCGTCGGAGTGCGGCTTGACGCCGTGCACGCGGGCTCGCGCGAGGTGGGCTTCTCCCGGGGTTGGATTGGCGGCGAGCACCACGTCGATCACGGGTAGGGAAGGGAAGGCAGCGCGCACCGCAGCGCCAGCCTTCTCTTCGACCGTTTCGTCCCAAAGGGCGAGTTCGGCTGCGCTGGAGCGGACGATGTTGGTGAACTGCGGGCCTTCCAGCCCCGGATCCACAGGCACTGCGACCGCACCGAGCCGCAAAATCCCGAAGTAGCAGAGGGCCCACTCCGGCCGATTGCGCGCGCTGAGGATCACGCGGTCCCCTTGCTTCACGCCAGCGTCCGCCAGCAGTCCGGCGACGTGATGGGAGATGTCGCGCAGTTGGCGGAAGGTGATGCGAGTGAGACCCTCGGGCGTAACCTCTTGCAAGGCCAGGGAGTGCTCGTGCCGCTCGGCCACCTCGTCGACGAGGTCCAGCAGGTGATCGTAGGCTCGCGGCGCCTTGAGCTTCGGCACCATGCGTTCGTCGATCAGCGGGACGACCCACTTCTCGAGCCCGGGCAGATGCACGTCGTACATCCACTCGCGCCAGTCGAGCTTCTCCGGGTGCCAGATGAACTTTTGCCGTTCTTCCTCCGGCATACGAGCGAAGGCGTCGCGCGTGTTTTTGCAGGAGAAGATCCAGTCCGACTCGGCGGTGAACGGGACGAACAGATCCATGATGTCCCCGCTCTTGTCCTCCGTTTTCGCGATCTGGGTGAGTGCCTTCGCTGCGGGCTTCGCTATCGAGGCGAGCGGGCCGACGGCTGCGCGGCTTAGCCACTTCGACACGGTGCGCATCGCGTCGGCGTATTGGTGCGGACCGAGCGCTTGGTACTTGGCTTTGCTGACGCCCATCGCCTCGAAGTGTTGCAGCACCAAATCGAGCGGCTTGCTGGTCTTACCGTCGAGTACACGCTTGCGCTTGTAGAGCCCAATCAGCTCGAGGTAGCGCTCCATCGAACATGGGTTCGTGTCGGTGACGCCGTACTGGTAGACCGATTTGTGGCTGCCATCGATCAACTCGACCAGCGACGCGAGCATGCCGGACGCGACCATGTCGACGGGGATGATGTCGAGGTGCACGTTGGCGTCGCCAGGGAAGCGAACGGTGCCTTTGAGCGCCATGTAGATGAAGGGCGCGCTAGTGTTGATGCCCTCGTTCCAGCCCTTCACCGGGAACTCGACGCTCGACTCGACCACGGCCGGTCGCACGATGGTGTAGGGCACACCGCTGTTGGCGAGCACCTGCTCACCGATGCTCTTGGTGTAGGTGTAGATGTTGGACCAGCCCCAGAAGGTGGCCCGCTCGTGGCCCGAGGCGGTGAGCTGAGACTCGACGAACTTGCGCTTTACTTTGGTCAGCTCATCCTCGAGCGACGCACCGCGGGCCGGCTCCCCGCGTTCTGAAAGATTCTTCTTCGCTTGGTCCAAGAAGGCGCTCTGGCGGAAGGCATCATTTGAGCGGTGCCGCGCCATGCGGATCAGATCCAGACACTCGTCGATCTCGCGCTGAGGATCCCAATGTGATCGCGAAAGCAATCGGAACGGCTGCACTTCACCCAGGACCTTCTCCCCGAAGGCGCGCGGGAACGGCACTGCGTTGGGCGCCTCCTCCTCGATCACGCCGGAACGGTAGCCAGCGACGTAGCAGGTGCTCGTGTGAAGCACGGGCGCACGCAGCGTCTTGGCCAACGAAACCAGGTTGGTTACACCGAAGGCGTTCACCTCGAGCGCCTCGTCGAGCGGTGGGTTGAAATCAACCACGCCCGAGACGTTCACCACCGCGGTGATCTTCCCGGCCAAACGCTCAATCAGCGCTGGCTCGATACCAAGGTTCGGCTGGACGACATCACCTGCAACCGGCGTGATCTTCGAGCGGATGAACGCCTCGAATTGTGCGCCCGGATGTTGTTCACGCACTGGGTCCAAACAAACCGAGGTGGCAATTTGCGACCAAAAGCGCTCTTCCGCCGTTTGGTCCGCCTTCGGCCGGACCAGCAAGTAGAGATGCCCCACGTTCGGGAAGCGCGTGAGCAGCATCCCGAGCCATACCTTCCCCAAGAAGCCCGTGCCGCCGACCACGACCATCGTGGATCCGTCGAGCAGCTTGGTCGGATGCAGCGAGCCTGCACCCCCGGAAGTCCGCGGGGATGAAGCGTCGATTGCGCCAGTATTTGTGCCGTTCACGTGTGTGACATTCTCCATGAGGGGCCGATGGGCGCGGACGTTTTGCCTGTACAGGCGCAGCGTCAAGCCGCGTGAACGTCCTTGGCGCGAGAACGCCGTTTCACTGCGTTTTGGAAGGCACTCGGGCGGGGTCGGCAGCCACTTTGGGGTGCCAATGTGCGACTTCCAGCACCTCCCGACCGGCGTGAAAGCCCGCGCTTGGTAGCAAAATCAGGTGTCGGAAAAAAAGAGCGCGACAATCCTCGGAGCATCGCGTCTTCTCCCTGACCAAGTTCAGTCACTCGTTAATTCTGGGAGATCGTTATGTTGAAGAAAGCCTTGTCCAGTTCCTTCGTGCTCGTTCCCGCCGCCCTTTTCGGGCTCGTCGTTGCGGCCACCGGCTGCGGCGAAGTTACGAAGATTCAGGAGTGCAGCGCCGTGATCGAAGCGGTGAACAAGGGCCAGGATGCATTCAAGATCGAGTTCGACGAAAAGAAGATGGAAGCTCAGGCCAAGAAGGTTGAAGACTTCGAGAAGGCCATTGGCGAGGTGAAGATCACCGACGCTGAGCTAAAGAAGAGCGTTGACGAGTACCGCGCGATGGTGACGGATATGGCCAAGGTCCTCCGTGACGTCGCCAAGGGCGACGCGACGATCGAAAAGCGCGTCGATGATATCGTCAAGAAAGAGTCTGAGCTGGTCAACAAGATCAACAACTACTGCAACCGCAAGTAGCGCTTCGTCGCGAGCGTGGATACGCAGGCTCGCCTGCGTGTCCGCGTGCACGAGACCAACGGTCGATGTCTGCGTCTGATCCCTCGACAGCTCCGACCTTGCTTGGTGAGCAGCCGACGGTTCAATCGGAGCCGTACGCCGAGCTTGCAGGAGAAGAGGCCCCCGCCCCCGAGTTGACCACGCTCGGTGAACGCTACGAGATTGTCTCGCTGATCGGCAGCGGCGGTATGGGGACCGTCTACAAGGCGAAGGACCACGAGCTCGATGAGCTGGTTGCGCTCAAGATGCTTAAGGGCAACATATCCACGCTCGAGTCGGTCGAGCGATTTCGTCGCGAGGTCAAGCTCGCGCGCCGGGTTACTCATAAGAACATCGCCCGTGTTTTCGAGTTCGGTGAGCACGCTGGTCGGCGCTTCTTCACCATGGAACTCGTGGAAGGGGAGTCGCTGCGCTCGCTGCTGACCCGCAAGCGGCGTTCTCCCGGTGAAGGCCGCATTGGAGACGGCGCTTTGCATCTGCGACGGGCTCGCGGCCGCGCATGAGGCGGGCGTCATTCACCGCGATCTAAAGCCCGACAACGTATTGATCGGCCCACTTGGGCGAGTCGCTATCACCGACTTCGGCATTGCAGCGTCGGTTGATGGGAGCGCCGGGTACGCGACCGCCTCATTCATAGGGACGCCCGACTACATGGCTCCGGAACAGGTGGACGGTTCCATGGCACCCGACGGGCGAACCGACCTGTATGCGCTAGGCGCGTTGCTCTTCGAGTTGCTCGCGGGGCGTCCGCCGTTTTCCGGGCCCAGTGCGCTCGCGATCGCCGCAGCACGTCTCACGCGGCCAGCTCCGAGCCTTGCCGCCCTTGCGCCCTCGACTCCGCCGCGGGTGGTTCAGGCTGTCGATCGCTGTCTTGCTCGCGACCCGGCGCAGCGTTTTGCGTTCGTTCAGGACCTGCGCCTCGAGCTGCAAACTGCGCTGAGCGCCTTGTCTGAAGCGACGCTCCCGCCGCCCAGCAGCCTCCAGCTTAGACAGGCCCCGTCGTTCCAAGCTCCCGTCGTGAAGATGGCCGTGCTGCCGTTTACGAGCGCTGGACTGGTGGGGCAGGAGTATCTGGCATCGGGACTTACCGAGGATCTGATCGACTCGCTGGCCGCCTCCAACAGCGTGCGCGTGATCGGGCTTGGAACGACGGCAGCCCTACCGCAAACGAACACGGACCCACGCGCGATTGGGCGTGAGCTGAACGTTGAAGTCGTGGTCTATGGCTCGTTGCGAGCAACACCGGACGGGCGGCTCTTGGTGACGGTACGCATGGTCGCAGTGACCGACGGTATCCAACTTTGGTCGCAACGCTTTGGCATCAACTCTTCGGAGATCTTGCAACTCAACGACACGATCGCTCGAGCTCTGCTCCAGGCCGTTCCCGGAGGTGGAGTGCCGGTTGCAACCGAACTCGAGGACCCGATCGCCGTTGACCTCTACCTACAGGCAAAAAGCCGGTTTCGAGAGTTCTGGTACGAGAGTTCGTCTCAGGCCGAGGCTCTCTACGAGCAGGCCTTGCAACGTGCACCCAACTCTCCGCTTTTGGTCGCGGGTCACGCCCTGGTGCTCGCGCGTTGCGCCTTCTTCGAAGCGGAACGACTACCTGCGGCCACCGAGGCCGCAGACCGTGCGATGTCATTGGCGCCCGACCGCGGAGAGTCGCTGGTCGCAGCGGGGACGGTCGCCATCCAAGCGCGCCGAATCACCGATGCATACCGCTTCGCGCAGGCCGCCATCGTGCGAGCGCCCTCGCTGCTGGAAGCACATCTACTACGAGGGAGAATTCTGGCGGAGACGGGCCCATTGCTCGATGCTGAGCGGTCTTTGCGCATCGCTTGTGAACTCGATCCTCGATCGGTTGCGCCGCTGCGGGAGTTGGCAGGAGTGCATGCACTGCTTGGCCGCTGGGATCTCGTCGATCGCGCGCTCGAGGGCGAGCGCAGCGGAATGGACGCCGTCTCGCTGGCGATCACGACGATGCGTTTTGCCCTATGGAACAAGCAGATGGGCACGTTCCTCAGCGTGCGAGAGACGCTTGCGAGCCTGCGTGATCCGCTTCGTGCTTTGGCGCCAAGGTTCTCGGACTTTCTCGATGCATTGATGGTCGCGACGCCTGATGCGGACGGCGTAGTGACGCTGCTGAAGAGCATCGAGCTGACTGGCAGTAGCCCGCGACGCGCGATCTTCTTCTTGCAACTTGCCGCTGAAGCCCAGTCGGTGATGGGCAACCTCGAGGTCGCTTTGGGGCTATTGGACCGAGCCAATACGTTGGGCTTGACCGATCTTGCGTGGCTCGACTTCTGTCCGGCTCTTGCGAGCCTTCGAGCGGATGCGCGCTTTGAGCCGCGTCGCGAGCTGGTGCTCGAACGCGTTGCTGAAGTCTTGAGGCTGCACGCCGCGGTCAGCGGTCGAATTGAGCGAGCGAGTTAAGCTTCGACGCTGCTCTCGGTGCCCTCAGGAAGCGGGCTGTTGGTCACGATCGACTCGATCATCTCTGCGGTGATCGGCGAAAGCAGAATCCCGTTGCGGAAATGACCAGTCGCGAGCAGAAGCCCCTCGACCGAACTCTTGCCTATGCGAGGACGGCCGTCTTTGGTGAAGGGTCTAAAGGCCGCCCAGCTCCGCGTAAGCTCCAACTCGCGCAGCTTTGGTACCAATGCCAATGCCGCCGCCAGCAAATCGTGGACGGCGCCGGCGGTGACCAAGCGCTCGAAACCGACGAACTCGGTCGTGCTACCGAGCAGTAAACGCCCGTCATCTCGCGGGCTAAGGTAGACGCCGGGGCCCCAAATACAGCGCTTGATCAGTGGCCGTGGGCCGAGCAGCTCAACGATTTGTCCGCGCGCAGGCCGCACGTCCTCCGGACCAAGCGGGACTCCTGGAATCAAGTTCGACCACGGGCCAGCCGCGATCACGATGCTGCCTCCCGAGAGCCTTCGGCCACCCTCCAGTTCGATGGCCTCCGCTCTGTCTTCGTGGACCACCAACCGACGCACCACCGAGCCGGTGAGGAACTGGGCACCGCGGTGCTCTGCCGCGATCCGTAGCGCGCGCAGCAACTTCGGGGGATCGACGCGCGCGTCGCGCTCGAAGCGGATTGCCGAAACAGCGTGCTCCGAAATCGCTGGCTCCAGTTCGCGAAGTTCACTCGCTGAGATTGGCTCGGCGCTCAGCCCGCGGTCGGATTGCATCGCCGCGTGGTGCTCGGCTACGCGGGCCTGTTCCTCGGTGAACGCTACGTTCAGAATGCCGCAGCGTCGATACTCCACGTCGATCCCAGTATCAGCCCGAAGATCCTCGGCCCACTGTGCAAAGCGATCTCGGCTCGCGATCGCGAGGCTTAGCGAGCTTCCGGCCTCGTGCGACTCCATTTGCGCCGCAAGCATCCCTGCAGCGGCGCTCGAGGCTTCGGACCCTGGAACGCTGCGCTCGAGCACGACGACGGAAAGTCCGCGACGAGCGAGACGGTAAGCGATTGCGCAGCCAACGACCCCGGCCCCGACCACGAGTACATCGGGCTTTGACACACTGGGACCTAACGACGGCCTTTTTTGCGCGCGTCGCGTTCGCGTTTACGAGCGGATTTCTTGGCGTTCTTTTCGGCCTGCGAGAGCGACTTCATCTTGGTAAGGGACTCTTGCGAGCCGCCCATTCCACCCATTCCGGGGAAGCCACCCATTCCGGGCATACCGGGGAAACCGCCGGGCATACCGGGGAAGCCGCCGGGCATTCCGGGGAAGCCGCCCATTCCGGGCATGCCGGGGAAACCGCCGGGCATACCAGGGAAGCCGCCGGGCATGCCTCCACCCTGCATCATCTTCTTGGCCCCGCGCGCCATCGCAATCTGCTTGAGGCCCGGGATCTTGCCCATCATGCCCATGTTCTGACCGAGCGAACTCATCATCTGGCGCATGAACACGAACTTCTGCACGAGCTCATTCACTTGCTCAGGTTTGGTGCCTGAGCCCTTGGCGATGCGCTCGGCCCGCGACGGTTCACGCACCAAAGCGTAAGGGTCTCGCTTCTCGAAGCGCGTCATCGATTGAATGATCGCCTCGATGCGCACGAGCTCGCGATCATCGAGGTTCACGTTGTCGGGGATGCCGCCTGGCAGCAGTCCACCCAGCGGTAGCTTGTCCACCAGGTCTTTGAGCGACCCCATCTTCTGGATCATGCGAACGTGCTCGAGGAAGTCCTCCAGGGTGAAGTCCCCGGTCAACATGCGCTGAGCGTCTGCCTCGGCCTTCTTCTGATCGACGACCTCCTCGAAGTTTTGCATCAGGCCAACGACGTCGCCCATGCCGAGGATGCGGCTGGCCATACCCTCCGCCCGAAACTCCTCAAGCTTGTCGGTCGTCTCGCCCATGCCGGTGAAGAGGATGGGGGCTTGGGTGACTTCCTTCACCGAGAGAGCGGCACCGCCACGTGCATCACCATCGAGCTTTGTCAGCACAACACCGCTGAGCACCAGCTTCTCGTGGAAGGAGCGCGCGGTCTTGACCGCGTCTTGCCCCACCATCGCGTCCACCACCAGGTAGATGTTCTCTGGGGTGGTCTTGCTCTTGATGTCGGAGAGCTCCTGCATCAACGCTTCATCGATCGCGAGGCGGCCGGCGGTATCGTAGATGATGGTGTCGCGACCGAGCTTCTTCGCCTCGGCTGGGGCAGCGGCACAGATCTCCACCGGGGATTTACCCTCGATGTTGAAGACCGGAATGTTGATGCTCTTGCCCAGCACCTTCAGCTGTTCGACCGCGGCGGGCCGCTGCATATCTGCCGCGACGAGCATTGGCTTGCGGCCCTGCTTTTCCAGGTAGCGCGCGAGCTTGGCGGATGAGGTGGTTTTGCCGGAGCCCTGCAGACCGACCATCATGATGCCGGTAATGCCCGTGCTGGCGAATTGCACGGCAGGACCGTCGTGCTGCATGAGCGACACAAGCTCGTCGTTGCAGATCTTGATGAAGATGTCGCTGGCACCGACCGCGTGTGCCTGACCCTCATGCTTGATTCGATTTTGGTGGGTCTGGCCTATCGCCTTCTCTTTCACCCGAGCCAAAAAAGCCTTTACGACGCCAATCTCGACGTCGGCCTCGAGCAGGCTTAGCCGCACTTCGCGCAGGGCGCTGTCGATGTTCTGCTCAGTGAGCTCGGTGAGACCGGCAAGACGATTCCGAGCCTGGCGAAAACCACGAGAGAGTGTGTCGAACATGGCCAGCCTTCTTTATCACGTTGGGCGCCAAGATCGCCCCTTGCTGGAGGGGCAAAAACGAAACTCCCCGGTGGGGCACGCGCTCAGCCGCCCGTGAGGTTCGCCAAAGCCTTGTTGCAGGCTTCCAAAGTGACGGTTGCCGACTCGCGGAGCTCCTCGGAGCGCCGTAACAGTCGCACGGATTCGTCAGGATTTTCAGCTAGTTTTCCGCTTTTTGAAAGAGCCTCTAGCTCGCCCAGGTTGGCAAAAAGCTCTGTGCTCACGCGGTAGGCGGTGACACAGGCATCCCTGGCGGCGAGTGCAGAAGGCTCCTCGAGCGCCAAGTCGGCGAGACGCTCGGTCGCCACACGACGCGCTGCGACGTCGTTCGCAGGCAGCGAGCGGAGCTTCATGACTTCGCTCTCGACGCGCTCTGCGTCAGTTGGCCCACTCGCACAATTTGGCGCCAGCGCTACGAGGAGCAACGAGCGCCAGCCGGGGGCTTTATTCAATCGACGGTCTTGGGCGTGGGCCCCATCTGAATGCGCTCCCCGAGGTAGGAGCCAATCAGCGTGAACAGCACCCCGATGCCAGCCATGATCACGTACATGAACGAGGGCAGGATGCGTACGGTCTGAGAGAAAAACAGGAACAAGACCGTTGGAATCGCCACGAAGATCACGGCGATAACCGGCTCGAGGAAGGTCCTACCTGGCGAGATCATCCCGACCAAAAGGCCGCCGACGAACCAAACCGGGATCGTCACCCACATGCCGTTGGAGCCCTCGAAATCGAGCGCGGTCACTGCCATCGGCAGACCAACCACGAGCGCTGCTGTCAGCACTCCTAGGACGACGAAGGAGATCAGAAACCACAAGAAGTTGAAGCCTGCCTGCTGACGACCTTTGAGCTCAGCGCGGGACTTCGGACCGGCGCCAGACTCCATGGTTGCACCACACGAAACACATCGAGACGCGCTCGCAGCGTTCTTGTAGCCGCATGCAGAACAAATGGTGGTCTTGGCCGGGGCGTTCGCCATGGGTGGAAGGCTAGTGAGCGTCGGTCGAGCCGGCAAGCTCTTGCGTGGTTGTGTCGTATCCTGGGGTACCCTGTACAGGTGTAACGCCCAGCAGCGGCGGCAGATCGTGGCACATTCGTTAGGTCGAGCGCCGCGGTGCCGCTATTATTGGACCCAGTGTCATCTCATCCGTCAGAGGCTTTGCCTCCGGTACGCCCCTTCGAGGCTGATCCGGAGCTCCTCGCGCTGCCTGCACCACCAAAGAAGGAGCGAGCGCTCACTGTCGTACTGATGGTGTTGACAGCTTGCGCCGCCGCTCTCGTGGCGTGGATGCTACGCGGAGAGGCCGGCTACGCCTTCAGTTCGGGGGAGCCTTCTGAAGTCGGGGATTTGGCTGCCTTTCGTCCTGGCGACCAGTTGCGGAATCGGTATGTCAGCGGCGTCGGAAGTCTCGGCGCAAGCGGCGCCATCCGTTACGGCCGCGCGGCAGAAGGAGACTCCTTTCGTTTGGCTCCCGTGGCCGGAAACGACCGACTCTGGATCGAGATTCGTGTGCCCGAAGGTTTTGAAGGCCCGCGCTTCATTCCGCCAAGCTCGTTCGCGGGCCGTCTGGTGCCGCTCAACAAGTCAGGACTGAGGCACGCGAGTTTGGGTCAAGGTGTCGAGCGAACCGGGGTTTCTATCCCGGAAGATGCTTGGATTTTGGTAGACGGAAGCTCCCCGCGCGCATCGCGTTGGGCGGCTGGGTTGTGCGCATTGTTCATCGGCTTTTCACTTTGGAACCTTGTGTCAGTCGTCAGGCTGCTCGGTCGGGTGAAGGACGGAGAGCCGACTGATCAGGGAGACGCGTCTTGAACAGTTCACCTGCTGCACAGGTAGAAAAGGTTCTCGAAGACCTGATCGTTCGTCTGACCAAGAGCCCGAGCACCGCGGACGTTCGAGCGGTCTTGATCGAGGCGAAACGTCTGCGCAACGTGACCATGCGTTGGTCAGCGATCCCACCGCAACCGGACGCTCGCCGCGAAATGATGGCGCGTGTGATGGACCTGATCGCTCAGATCGGTCTCAACGCGAAGGACCTGCGCGGAACGGAGCCGCCACCGCTCAATCCACCATCGCGCCCGCCGCCCAAGCGGCCTCCCACGGCGCCACCGCCACGGCCGATCTCGCGGGCCGACGCTGGCCCCACGTTGGAGCCCAAGGTGCAGCCAGCTCGGCAAGACCAAGCACCGAGCTTTCGAAAGTTCGAGGAGCTCGGTCAGACACGTCCGAGGCCTCCGCGCGCGCAAGAGTCCGCCGCTCCAAAGACCAGCGGGCCACCTCACTCGCTACCGATCTCGCAGAAGCCCACGGTTCCCCCGGCGCCGGGTCTCTCCGTTCCCACGGTGCTCGATCGTCCTCGCCCGGCCGCTGCTGCCCAGAAGGAGGCAGAACGCTCGCTCAGCCCAATTCCAGGCCGAGCGGCCAATCTCGAGCAGAGCGCCGCCAGCGCCGAGCGCTCGCTGAGCCCGTTGCCCAGCCCGCCTCCCGCGCGAGCGGTCCCGCCGCAGAAGACTGGCGGTTCAGGCTTCGGCCAGCGAGCACTCTCGCCCATGCCGTTCAAGCGCTCCTCCACCTCGAGCCCTGTTTGGCGGGTGAACCCGACCTCATCCGAGCCTGTTGCTCGGCCGAAGTCTGGGCAACACGAGGCCGTCAAGCCGCCCTCCCAGCCAACGCCTTCGCCTGAAGACGACTTCGCAAAACGCCCGACCGCTACGCTTCAATTCGGTCGCAACATGCTGAGCGAGGCTCGTACGCCGCAAAGTCCCAGTCTCGATTCGGAACCACCGCCAACGCAAGACCACGTGGCATTGCGTAAGCAAGGGCTCCCTTCGACCCCGCGCGCGCCACTCTCGACCGCCCCGCCGCCGTTGCGCAATCGTTCTCCTCATCGCGCGGCCACCATCGCCGGCATTCCTGAAGCGAATGAGGCAATGATCGCCGCGGCGTTGCGTGGTCGTTTCGACCCTTTACCTCAACCGGAGCCATTCGATAAGGTGGCCAAGCGCTCGTCGCTGCCCACCTTGACTCCGCCGCCGATCCCCACCGCTAGCTTGCTTCCGTCTTCGGCTCCACCGGCCCTCCGGCGACCGGCGAAGGAGACGTTGCAAATGGGCGCGCTGACGGCAGTCGAAGCTCTCGAAGCCGTTGGGATCACTCGCCCGCGCTCGCTTCCACGCGACCTGACGAACGACGAGCACGAGCCTCCTCCCAGTACCAAGCCGTCCAACCCGCCAGAGAGCGACGGTTCGGCCATCGGCATTCAGAGCATCGGCGTAGGTGCTGGCTCACCCTCGGGCGATCGTATTGACGGCCTGAGCACCAAGATCTCGCGAACTGACCTTTCTCCGATCAAGCGAGCCTCACAACGCCCTCCGCCTTCTAGGCGCGATGGGCAACCGTCCGAGCATGCTCAGCGGCTTCACGTTGCACCGGGCATCGCGATCGTCAAGCCGAGCACGGCGACCTGGCAGTCTCACCAGAAGCTGGTCGGAGTCACGCAAAAGGTCGTTCACCGAGACCCGCGCTCGGGTCTTTTTACTGCACTATTCAAGCTCGCTCCCGGCGCTCAAATCCCGCGTCGTCGCCACGCAATGACGGAGGAGGTTTACGTTGTCTCCGGCGTTGCGTCGTTCGATGGACAGGAACTCGAGGCTGGTGACTACCTGCGTGCTGAGGCGGAGACGATTCACCCCGCGATGACGACCAAGCATGGCTGCACGCTTTTCGTCATTGGCTCCGAGCATGATGAAGTTCTCGACGAAGACTAGACGTCGCGCTCGTTGAGTTTTCGCGGATCTGCGACACTCCGGCGATGGAGTTCATCCTTGTTGGTCTCTTCGTCGGCGCGCTCAGCGGAAGTTTGGGTATCGGCGGGGCGGTCGTACTGATTCCGATTCTGACTTTGGCATTTGGGTTCTCTCAAACGCGTGCGCAGGGCACGAGCATCGGGGCGCTGCTCCCGCCAGTTGGGCTCTTTGCGGCTCTTGCCTACTATCGCCAAGGACTGCTCGACGTGCGCGCGTCTGGGTTGATCGCGCTGGGGTTTGTGTTCGGTGCCTTGGGCGGAGCCTCGCTGGTTCAGTACCTGCCGCAGATTTGGCTCAAGCGAGCGTTCGCAACGCTGCTCGTTTACGTTGGAGTGCAACTACTTTTCGCGAGCGAAGGCCGAAAACTGGGCGCTGTCCTGCCAGGCGTCATTGCCGCTGCGGGGATGTGGACGCTTTACCTGCTGCGCCGGGCGCTGGGAAAGAAGACCCCTCCGCCCAAGCCGCCGGCGCCGCCGCCTAGCGATGACATCGACTATGTGATTTGAGTGGCGTCCTCTAATCTCGCGGTGGATGCAACCTAGCGGTCGGCTCGGCGGCAGATTCGAGTTGCTGGTCCAGGCGGGCGCGGGGGCGTCGAGTCGGGTCTATCAAGCTCAGGATGCGCTCGACGGCGATTGCCTGGTCGCTGTGAAGGTGCTTGCTGAGATGTCGGAGGAAGCCGTTGAACGCTTCGAGCGCGAAGTGCGTCTCCTGGCCTCGCTCGATCACCCCGCGGTCGTTCGTTACATCGCGCACGGTAAGACGGAGAAGGGGAGCCCTTGGCTCGCGCTCGAATGGTTGGCGGGCTGCACCTTGGCGGCGCGACTCGACGAACGACCGCTCACCGTGGTCGAGGCAGTCCGTCTTGCGCGCCCGATCTTGACCGGCTTGGAGGCACTTCACGCTCGAGGGGTGGTGCACCGCGATGTAAAGCCAGCCAACATCATGCTCGTCAACGGCGAGCCCTCGCGAGCAAAGCTGCTCGACCTGGGCGTGGCGCGTTTTCTTCATGCGCCGGTTGAGCTGACGATGAAGGGCCAGTTGATCGGCACCCCTGCGTACCTCGCGCCCGAACAAGCCCGCGGTTCGCGCAGTCTCGATGGCAAGGTCGATCTATTCGCGCTCGGGGTGGTGCTTCACCGATCGTTGACTGGCAGACGTCCGTTCGATGCGCCCGACACTCTCGAATTGTTGCTGAAGATCCTCTTTGACGAACCGCCGCGGCTTAGCGCGCTGATCCCCGATGTCCCACCGCAGCTCGACGAGCTGTGCGTTGCCCTACTAGCCAAGAAGCCCGAGCAGCGACCGAGCGCGAAGGAGGCCCTTGCCGTGGTGGTTGCGCTCGAGGCGCAATCGCGAAAGTCGCCTAAAGTCGATGCTCCCCGACAAACGACGGCGCGGGGGGTGGTGCCTGGTCGCGGCCTTTCGCTCGCGGAGCGTAAGACCGTTTGTTTGGCCGTCGCTCGCTGCCACTCCTCCTCGCTCGAGGCGACGCGTTCAGGCGTTGCGCGGGCGGAGAAGGAGCTGCAACAGCAGGGCGTTGCACTCAGCTTGCTCGCGGACGGTTCGTTTTTGCTCGCGCCGGACAGCCCCGACAGCGCGAACGTTGATACGCCCATCTTGGCGGCGCGGGCTGCTCTGTCGTTTGCGTCGTGGGTACCGGATGTGGCTGTGGCGGTCGCCTCGGTCCGCATGGACGTCGCTGACAATGACCTAGAAAAGACGCTTGGACACGCGGCTGAACGAGCCGCACGTATGCTCACGAGCGGTCCCAACCGGTTCCCGCGCATCGATGAGGTGACGCGAGCGCTGCTTGGACAGCGGTTCCGTATCCAAAGCAGCGGCGATACGAACCTTCTGATCGGAGAGGTGGGCGGACCAAGAGAAAGCTTGTCCACGATCGAGCATGGGGCGCTGGTCGGTCGCGAACGCGAGCTCGCTATCCTGCGGTCGGAGTTCAAGTGCTCACGGCAGAGCCCGAGAATCTTCGCGCTCTTGGGCGTCGCAGGCATTGGTAAGTCGCGACTCGCGGCCGAAGTATTGAGCTGGGCTGCAGCCGAGAGCCGCATCGTCCATGTGGCGCGAGCCGAGCCGATGAGTTCGGGGGGCCCGCTTTCGATGCTCGCTCAGATCCTTCGCTCGTGCGCCAAGATCGATCCGACCGAACCCAAGCTCAGCCGGCAGCAGAAGCTGACGGTATGCGTTGCGCGCGCCTTGGGGCGTGAATCACCGGTGACGGCCGCCTTCCTTGGCGAGCTGATTGGTACGCGTTTCGATGACGACGAGCTGGCCGAGTTGCGAGCGGCGCGCATCGACGCGCGGCTGATGGGCGATCGGATTCAGCGAGCCTTCATCGAATGGCTCGGCGGCGAGTGCCGACGGCAGCGGGTGATACTGCTGCTGGAGGACCTGCATTGGGGGGATGTCGCTTCGGTTCGTTTGGTCGCCGAAGCAGCCTTTCAGTTGGACGGTTCACCCTTGCTGGTGCTCGGCCTCTCGAGGCCCGATGCGCCGCGTGAGATCCTGCTTGCGCTCGGAGGTCTGAGCATCGAGCTCGAGGCGCTCTCGCGGGCCGACGCGCTGCGTCTCGTACGGTCTGGGTTAGGCGAGTCGGCCAGCGACGAGCTCGCCACGCGGGTGGTCGATCGCGCTGAAGGAAACGCGTTGTTTCTCGAGGAGATCGTACGCGCTTGTCGACAAGGCCGAGGGGATGAGCTGCCAGAAGCGGTGCTGGTGATGATCCAGCATCGGCTCGCGGCCCTGAGCGCAAGCAGTCGACGGTTGATGCGTGCAGCGAGCGTGTTTGGCGCGAGGTTTCAAGCTGAAGGGTTGTCGGGCATGCTGCCCGACGTCGACTCAGCCACGCTGCGTGCAACGCTCGATGAGCTGGTGTTACGTGAAGTCTTGGTGCCCGTCCCCGAGTCGGACGATTCACCGACGAGTGGCTACGCGTTTCGACATGCACTGATTCGCGACGCCGCTTACGCGATGTTGGCTGAGGATGATCGGCGTTTTGCGCATCGGGCAGCGGCGCAGTGGCTTGAACGATCAGGGGCCGCCAGCCAGCGCGCGGTTGCGACTCACTACGAGCAAGGCGAGCTTCAACTCCAGGCCGCCGGAGCGTATCGAGGGGCCGCGCAACAGGCTCTCGAGGGCAATGATTTTCGCTGCGCGCTGGAGCTTGCGGGACGTGCCATTGCCTTAGGCTCGCAGGGTACTGAGCTCGGAGAGTTGCGTTTGCTCATGGCTGAGGCGTTGCGTTGGTGCGGTGAGCACAAGCAGGCCGCACAAGCGGCCGATGAGGCGTTGCCGTTGCTTGCCGCAGAAAGTGGGGCTTGGTACGCGGCGCTCGGCGAGCTGGCCTTGGCCAGTGGCCGCATTGCTCGCATCGATGAGCTCGAGCGGGTGGTGCAGCTGCTTGGCGCCGCGAACGCACCCACGGACCGACACGCGCTAGCGCGACGGAGAATAGCGGCCGCACGCACGGCGATTCACCTGATAACGGGCGGTCAGCTGGCCAAAGCCATGCCGCTCTATCGCGAGCTCGAGCAGAACGCTGACGACGATGATGACGCGGTGAGCGCTAGAGTCCAGCAGACAGCGGCGTTCGTTGCGCTCTTATCGGGGGACTTGCACGGCTACCTGTTACGCATGGTGGCGGCTACGGCTGCGTTCGAACGCGCTGGGGATCTGCGAGAGGCAGCCATTCAACGAGTCAACGTTGGCAACGCGAGCCTTCAGTTGGGCATGGCGGACCAGGCCGAGTCGGCGCTCGACTCCGCGCTCGTTGCGGGTAAGCAAATGCGTCTTAGCAACATCGTCGCCTATGCCGAGCACAACCTCGGCATTCTCCGCGCGCGTCGCGGCGCACCTCGTGAAGGTCTCGAGTTGGAGGAGCGCGCCCGGGAGGCGTTTGCCTCACAGGGAGATCGTCGCATGGAGGGTGTCTCTCGCATCTATTCAGCTCAAATCTTGCTGCTGCTCGCTCGTTCTGGGGACGCGATCGACGAGGCGAACCTAGCCTTGTCGCTGCTGGAGCAAAGTCTGCCGGCCAAAGCTTGTGCAATGGCGACCAAGGCAGCGGCGCTGCTCGCTGCCGCGCGCGCGGCCAAACCTTTCGAGCGAGCGGCGAGGCGCGCAGAGGCGCTGCAGGTTGCGCTCGCAGCGCACGAGATCCTCGAGCAGCTAGGCGCGCTCGAGGAAGGGGAATTCTTGGTACGGACCACGCTGGTCGAAGCGTTGCTTGTCTCCGAGCGAACCAATGAGGCCGGTGCTGCGGCCCAAGTGGCCTACACTCGGTTGCTGGAGCGTGCCTCGAGGATCATGGATCCGATCGCGAGGGAGCGGTTCCTTACCCAGGTCCCAGACAACGCACGGGCGCTCGAGTTGGTCGACCAGCTGGTAGAGCTCGGCGTGCCTACCTTGCGCGATCCAATGTCGCGGCCGCGCAAGGTCTGAGACGTTCGGGTGTTACTCCTTTTCGCAGGTGTCACCGCGTTTGCTGCAGCGAAGGTCCTTCTTGCACACGTCCGAGCGTGCGCAATCGCTCGACGACCCAACGACGCAGCCATTCGCCGTGAAGTCCCAAGTGCATTTGCCGTTCGTTCTGCATTTTTGCGAGGCCTCGCACTCGGCTTGGTTCTTTGGCGCTGCCTCTCCGACGCACGCGGCAGCGAGGCCCACAAAAATGACTAGCCCAGTGATACGCCGAGCTGCTTGCGCAATCTTGAACATCGATCTCCTGTGAGGAACACGATTAAGTCATCGATCTTGAGATCGCGGTCAGGCTCGACCTCGAGCAATTTCGCTGCACCCTCGAGATCGTTCGAGAGCAGTAGCCCGGCGCGATTGGCGGTCAGCTCGGCTGCCTGAGCCCAACGTACCAAGTTGGTTCGGCCACCTTCCTCGACGAAGCGAATGAAGTGCCCACGCAGCCGGTCCAAATGTGCGGGCTCGAGCAGCGGGACGATGGCCTTGGCGATGGGTTCGGCTCGCTGACGCACCGCTGCAGCCAGAGGCAAATGCGGCTGACCGATGGAGAGCGCTGCGAGGAAGATGTCCTCGAGATCGGGGATGTTCGGGAACAGCAACTTGACGAAGTGCTCCTCGCGAAGCGACGCCAACATACGGCCAGCGATGAACGCTAGTTGGCCCGGCGAGCGCCCCGAAAGCGAGCCGCGTCCGAGCCTTACGACCGGTGGAATGCCGGGTACCATCTCACACGAACCGGTCCACTCGCCGTCGGCGTACAAGGCGGGCGCCGTCATGCCCAAGATCGAAGCGGCCCAGCCGAAGGAGCGCACCGCTGAAACGGTGCTGCTGCGAGGGTCCTGCAGCTTCGCCGGGTCGAGCTTCGGAAGGGCGTTTTGGTGACGCAACGCGGTCACCCGACCGAGCAACACGGGGCTTGTTACGACTGCGAAGATATCTCCGGTGAGAACCTCTTCATCCGGGTGGAACAGGTTGCGTCGCCAGCCGTCGGAGCTCAATGAAGCCGACGGCCTTAGCATGGCCTTGGGATCATGCTGAAGGTAGAGCTCCTGCTCCTTCGCCGTGGCAACACCCAAGAAGCTGAGCACCTGCGCGACGCGCACCGCACGGTCGAGGTCGCTCGCCTCGGTCGCCTTGAACAGCGCGTGTAGGCTCTCGACATCGCGTGGGTCGTGGCGGATGCGCCGATGGATGTCGTCAGGCGAATCAGCGGGAATGTCGCGTTGGCCGAGGTCCGAGAAGTCCACCTCGACGGCTACTTGCGAGCGCGCCTGTTCGAGCTCGACGCGCAGCATCTCATTTTCGGCCTCGAGCTCAGCGATGCGCTTGCGCAGCCCGCGCACCTGCGGGTCATTCTCAGTCTCGAGCGGGCGGAGCGAGGGCGCGACTTCCTCCCCCGTCGTCTGCACGACCTGGATGGCGATGCGATGCCGACCTTCCCAGGCGGCCGTGAGAGCCCGTTCCAGCGCGAACACGCGGTCGCGATCCAGCCCGAAAGCGGAAGCCGCTTTCTCCAGCCGTGCTCGCTCCTCCGGGGTGATCACACCGTCCTCGAGAGCCTCTGCAAACAGCTCCTCATAGTGCGCCTCGAACTTCCCGAGACGAACATTGCCGGAGAGTTCCCCCTGCTCAAAGCCTTGGCCAACCTCGAAGTCTTGCATTCCCAACCCAACCTCTCGCTAACTCGAGAGGCCGAAGGTAACCCCGCGGACGTTGACCGTCGAGCGGGCTCTACACCCAAAATGCAAGCCGTCTTTCGAAGCGGCTCCATCCTCTCGACGCGCTAAGCTAGGCCACGATGAAGCTCCGGTATTTCACCTTCTCGCTGTTCTCGTTGCTTACCGCATGTGGCGATGGCGGTTCGCCGCAGAAGGATCCTGTACCCACCGCGAATACCACAACCGCTGCCTCGTCTGGCGACACGAAGCCCGCCACGGCGCAAACGAGCGCGCCCGCGAAGACCGCGGAAGCCACGGTAAGTTCGACGGCGGAGCCAGCCAGCTCTGCTTCCGCGAGCGCCGAGCCAACGAAGACCGGTGATGCTGTGGCGCAGAAGAGCGCGGCTCCAACGGCAACAGCAACTGCGACGGTCACGGCCACGGCCGTGGCGAGCGCGCCCGACGTGAAGGGGGAGGAGAAGAAGCAAGCAGCTTTCAGCGCCTATTTGAGTGGGGCCGGTAAGTACGCAGCAGGTTCCCCGGGCAACGTCACCGCCGTGTTGAACGCGCTCGGCGAGTATCACGTCAACCAGGACTACCCGATCAAGTTCACGCTCGGTGCGGCTCCTGCTGGCGTTTCCTTCGGTGAAACCGTTTTGCGCAACGCAACGAAGGGTGACAAGCGCGCTTCGATCAGCATTCCGTTTACGCCCTCCGCGGCTGGCTCTTACACAATCAGCGGGGTTTTCAGCATTGGCGTGTGCGTGGCCTCGAGCTGCACCAACGAGAAGGTGCCACTGTCGGTGACCGTCAAGGTCGAGTAGCGCAGTGACGCAAAGCGGCGCTGCTTGACGCGCGGCAGGTTTCTCAAGAAAGAGGGCGGGCCATGTTGACCCGCCTCGCGTGCTTTCGAGCCGCTCCGTTTTTGCTGTTGGCTTGTTCGAGCACCGAACCGCTTTCGATCAAGCCGCCTACGCTGGTTGAGGCCGGAGACATTTGGTCAGCCAAACCGGCAGCAGATCCTGTGGCGGAAACCGCGCCTACGGCTGATCAGCCGCCGCCCGTACAACCCGAGCCGGAGCCGGTGGCTGAAGAGCCGCCGTGGGCGTTCGATCAGAAAGGTGACCGCATCGGCAGCATCAGCTTCCGCACCTGGATCTGGTCCGAGCCGATGCGCAGTCGGGATCATCTCGCGATTGGCTCGCTGCGCGTGGGTACGTCGGTCAAGCTGAAGTCGAAGGACCCGGTTCCCGGTCAGGGCTGCAACAACAAGTGGTACGCGATCGAGCCGCACGGCTTCATCTGCTCCGACGTGACTACGACCTTGAAGTTTGATTCGCCCTACTGGAAGGCGCTCGCGATGCTGCGCCCTGGTAAGGGCGCGTATCCGTATCAGTACGCTTTCTCGATGGGCGCGCCGATGTACTCGCGCATTCCGACTCGCGCTGAACAGGCCTCCGCAGAGCGCGATATGGGCAAGACCAATCGCTTCTACTCGCTCGGCAAATGGAGTGAAGGCCACGAAAGGCTCGTGACCACCAAAGAAGAGGAGGGCTTCAAAGCCGACGGCAAAGGAATTCCGGAGTTCTACGACGGCACCAAGGGAATCGAGGGCAGCCCCTGGAATCCGGTGATGCCGAAGGTGAAGGTCATTCCGGCGGGAAGTGGCTTTGCCTACGCTCGCGCCTTCGAGGCAGAGGGGCGATTGTGGTTGCTCACGCCAGATCTCTTCTTGGTGCCTGCGGACCGTGTGTGGCCGTACAAGACCTCGGACTTCAAGGGCGTGGAGCTCGACGACGAACACACCTTGCCGCTCGCTTGGGTCAAGCCCGTCGCCGGCAAGGAGAAGCTACGCAAAGAAGGTGAGCGTTACGCCGCGGCCGAAGGTCGCTTTGACGGCCGCAAACCGGTGTATCTGACCGGCAGCAATCAGCGCATCGGTAAGATCGTCTATTGGGAGACCAAAGACGGCGCGTTCATCGCCGACGACGATGATGTCAGTGTGGTGCTCCCGCAGAAGGAGCTGAAGTTCAAAATCAAAGAGGATGAACGCTGGTTGCAGGCCTCCATCCTCGGCGGAACGATGACCGCGTTCATCGGACTCAAGCCGATCTACACCACCATGTGGTCTCCCGGTCTCGGCGGCGTTCCGGTGAAGGGCAACAACCCGAAGAAGTTCGCTACGACCGAGCTCGGGATCTTCCCGATTCAGTGGAAAGACAAGGTGGAGCTGATGTCTCCCGATCCAGGAGCGCCCACCGTGTTCTGGTTCGCTGACGTGCCTTGGATCCAATACGTTCACCCGCCGATGGCGATGCATGTCTCCTACTGGCATGAAGACTTCGGTTACCCGATGAGCGCTGAATGTCTCAACACCTCCGCCGCCGACGGACAGTGGCTCTTCAACTTCACTTTGCCCAAGCTGCCCGAAGACTGGGGCAGCGTCGGGGCTGGTCGGCAAAACGGTCCCTCCACCAAGATCCACATCATTCCTTGAAGCATCTATTTACAGGTCTGATCGCTGCGTTGTGTGCGTGCTCGGAGGCCAGCTCGCCTTCCGCTAGCGCCGTCCACTCGTCGAACTCAGCGGCAGTAGTCGCTGGCTCAACGGCTTTGGTGAGTGCGTCGAGTCCCGTCAGCGCGCCTGTCGCCGAGGGCTCGTCGGCCTCCGGCACCGCCTCCACTCCAGACTCCGCGCAGCGTGCGCGCCTCAAGGCCGACGTGGAGAAGGTTGCCATTCGACGAGCGCCCGGGTCGAACGGCTGGAAGACGGTTCAGACGCTGATCAAAGAGCGACTGCAAGCGCTCGGCTACTCCCCGCAGCTCGAGCCCTTCGAGCCCGGGGGTGTCAACGTTCTGGCCAGCAAGCTCGGCTCCAAGAGCCCGCAAGAGATCGTGATCCTCTCGGCGCACTACGACCACTTGCAGAGCTGTGACGGCGCTGACGACAACGCCTCTGGCGTTGCCACCGTGCTCGAGGCGGCGCGTTTCTTTCAAAGCAAAACGCCGGAACGCACGGTGCTCTTGGCCTTTTGGGATCGCGAAGAGAGCGGGCTCGAAGGGTCCTTGTTTCACGCTAAGGCTGCCAAGGCACGCGGTGATCGCATTACCCAAATGATCTCGCTCGACGGCGTTGGCTTCGCTTCGTCCGCTCCTGGCTCCCAGCGCTTTCCCCCGGGCATCGAGGCGTTGTTGCCTGACGTCCACGCGCGCGCCGCAAAGAACAAGTTCAAAGCGGACTTCATCACTGCGATCGGCGACAGCGACTCTGCGGAAACGGTGAGCCGCATGGAGAAGTTGGGTACAGCTCTAAACCAACCCACCTATGGGCTTGCTCTCTCGGTGCTCAAGCGGCTCGCGCTCAGCGACGCAGCTCGTTCGGATCACGCGAGCTTTTGGCTGCATGGCTTTCCCGCGATCTTGGTGACTGATACGGCTGACTTTCGAAACCCACGATATCACTGCGGCAACGGTCCAGATTCAGCGGCGAGCCTCGACTACGACTTTTTGAATCGCGTGACTTCGGTGGTGATTTCCGCAACGGATGCGGCGGCTTCAACGCGCTGACGGCCCTCCAAGGCCCGAGCACCGTTTGCAGGGTTCTTTCCCGTCTGTGCGTCGATGAGGGACAATCGCCGCAGGATGGAACTAGGCATTGATCTCGGGACGACACGCACGATCGTGGCCGTTCACGACCGGGGCAATTACCCGATCGTCGGGTTCACTCTAGCCAATGGGGACCTATCGGAGCACTACCCCACAGCAACCGCAGAGGTTGGTGGGCAATTGGTTCACGGGATTGACGCAGAGCAGGCTGAACGCGACGGGGCACCCTGTCTGCGCTCCTGGAAACGACTGCTGTCACATACTCGGCAGGACGAGCTGATCCGGATCGGCGAAGTTGAGATTGGGCCGGTCGAGTTGGTCACCAGCTTCTTGCTCGCCCTCAAACAGGACCTGCTTACGCGCTCGAACGTCTCCAAGCTGTTGAAAGAGCCACTTACCGCCGTCATCAGCGTCCCGGCCAATGCCCACTCCACCCAACGCTTCGTGACGCTGGACGCCTTTCGACGCGCTGGGTTCACCGTGCGCGGCGTGGTGAACGAGCCCTCCGCTGCTGGCGTCGAGTACGCCCACCGTCACAAGAACACGCTCAACTCGCGTCGCGAGCACGTGCTCGTTTACGACCTCGGAGGAGGCACCTTCGATGCGGCGCTCGTGTACATCGCGCCGGGTCACCACGACATCGTGATGACGACCGGGGTTGCAACGCTCGGTGGAGACGACTTCGACGCGCAGCTTTGTGCAATGGCGCTCAGCAAAGCCAATCGCGCGTTCCCCGACTCGCCGCAGGCTCGCGCGGATCTGTTGCGCGAGTGCCGCGCGGCGAAGGAGTCGCTCCATCCCAACACCAAGCGCTTGGTGCTCGATCTGGAGGCGCTGGGAGCAGACGCGCCCGAGGAGCCGGTGGTGATCCAGACAGCAGACTTCTACGAGCGGACCAGGCCCTTGGTCGAGACCACGCTGGAGGCGCTCGACGTCCTTGTGAACGCGCTCAAGGCCGATGAGGACGCGAGCGGAGAGGTCGCCGGCATCTACATGGTTGGTGGTGCCAGCGGGTTGCCGGTCGTGCCGCGCGTCGTGCGTGAGCGCTTTGGTCGCCGGGTGCATCGCTCGCCGCATCCGGCCTCGGCTACGGCCATGGGCTGCGCGATCTTGGCGGCCTCGCGTGAAGAGGGCGACGAGCTGGTGCTCTCGGAGCGGTTCTCTCGGCACTTCGGCGTCTTTCGCGAGGCCGACACAGGCACGCGCGCTGTCTTCGATCCGGTCTTTCAGAAGGGCACACCGATGCCGCAACACGGTTCGGGGCCGCTGGTTGCGACGCGCCGCTACCGAGCGATGCACAACCTCGGGCATTTCCGTTTCGTCGAATCGGGCTACGTGGACGATGCAGGCGACCCGACCGGCGATATCACGCCGCACGCAGAGATCCTGTTCCCCTTCGATCGCGATCTGGAGCCGGGTACGTTGCACTCTGTCGAAATTGGCCGGCTCCACCGTGAGGGCCCGATGATCGAAGAGCGCTACGAGGTGGACGGCGCTGGCGTGGTCGCCGTCACGATCACGAATCTCGACGAAGGTCGGGGCGCTCGCTTCGTGCTTTGAAGCCGAGCCTCGCGAAGAGGCGCTTCACCTCTTCATCGCGCAAGAACGTCGGCAGGCTGGCGATCATGATGGCCGAGAAGATCGGGATCACCATGGTGATGTCGATGCTCAAGTGGAACACGAAGCCCCAGGCGAGCATCCACGGTCTTGCCTTTCGCCACCACACGGCGAAAGGAAAGAGGAACTCGTAGACCAGCGCTGAGTAGGTCAGAAACATCACCAACGGACGCGAGTCCAGGTAGGTGGGCCACTCGGCGAAGACGGGCGAGGAAAGCACGTCGCGCATCGCCATCCCGTTTTGCCAACGCAGGTTGGTGATCTTGGCCATCGCTGAGTTGAGATAGACGTAGGCGATCTGCAGGCCGACAAGGCGCTGTCCCCAGATGGTTGCACTCGGCAACATGCTGCCCCTTCGTCGCGCAAGCCATGCGTCCACGCTGAAGCGCAGCGAAAGCGGTGCGAAGGCCGAAAGCACCAGCTGAATCATGAACAGCCGGTCGCCGCTGTTCAAAATGAAGGGGTTCCGGAATTGGAAGGAGCAATGGAGAAAGGCGAGCAACAGGCCAAAGAAGCGCGCGCGGAAGCCGAGGAAAAACGCGACGGCGCTTAGCGTGAACAAGGTCGCGATGAACTCGAGCCACAGCGTGCTCTCGGGCGCCCAGGCCAGCGCTGTCAGCCAAAAGAAGCGGTCGTTCGCCACCAGCGCGTACGGCACCATGCCTTGGGGACCCCAAAACCGCTCGAGATTGAGCCAAACCCCTAGGGCCTCCCAGAGCGCCAGTGCGCCCAGCGAGCCGCGCAAGAGCGCCGCGCTGGTCCCGTCCACCGGTTCGGCGAAGAACTGCAGCAAGGCTGCACGGAGCCAGCGGAGCTGCTTCATAGGTCGTTGCGACCCGCGGGGACGAAGCGAGGCAGATCCGAGATCACGCGTTCTTTGGGCCCAACGCAGGAACGGCGCAGAACCACGGATGAGCTCGCGGCCTTGGTCTCCTTCCCATCGTCTCCCAGCTCCTGGTGCTGTTGATGCACCACACGAACCGATTGGAGCTTGAGGTTGCGTTGCTCGCCGAGCGCACAAAAATACGCGAGCATCGGCTGGCCGAGCCGGTTGCGGTCGGCCTTCTCCGCCAGTTTGCCCTGCAGCTTGCGCATGCGCACATCGCGGATCCGCTCGAAGAAGGAGCGATCTTGAGCGCGCGTGGTGGACAACACCACGAACTTTCGTTCGGCTGTCTCGCCCTCAATCACGATGTGCGTAGCGGTGGGCGGCTTGCCAAACATCCCCCACGAGTTGGTCATGCGAAAGGCTTCTTCGTAGGCACCGAAGAGATAGACGAAGTGGTCTTTGAACTCTTTGACTGCGCCGCCCACCAGGACCGCGAGCAGGTGGAAGATGGTGAAGGCGGTCATGGCCGCCCGCTGGAGGCGCTCCCGCTTGGGTAGTTTGGAGAAGGGCAGGGCCTCGGAATTGGGCCTGGAGGCCGCTGGTTCCGACCGAGTTTCCTGCTCCGGCATTTTGCACGACTATCACGAGCCCGCTCAGGTTAAAAAGGTCCCGCAGCTCGGGGCTGTCCTCGCGGTCGCTTCGCCGCGAGGGAATGGGAACTGAACGTCACTCATGACTGCCGTGCTTTATTCTGGCGACGTCATCGCGGGGAGGTACCTCCTCCAAAGCGAGATTGGGAGGGGCGGCCATGGCGTGGTGTTTCGCGCTGAAGACACCGAGCTCCGGGTTCCGGTCGCCGTCAAGGTGCTCAACCGCGACATTGCCGAGCAGGACCAATACGTGTTGCGGCTTTGGCGTGAGGCGCAGTCGCTAGCGGCGTTGTGGGGAACCAGCGTCGTCCAGGTGCATGAGTTCGACACCGATGAGCGCGGCTTCGTTTACATGGTGATGGAGCTGCTCGAGGGTGAGCCGCTCGATACGCACCTGTTCGAACTCGAGAGCTTCGGTGATCGGATGAACGCTGTGCGCGTTCTCTCAATCCTCGAGCCCGTGGCCCATGCGCTGGGCGTCGCACACCAAAAGGGCATCATTCACCGGGACATCAAGCCGCCGAACATCTTTCTCGTGGATCCGGCCTTTGGTGGGGGAACCCGCTTGATGGACTTCGGTCTCGCCAAGACGCAAGACTTCGAGGAGATCACCGACGCCGGGATGATCGCTGGCTCGCCAAGTTACATCTCCCCGGAGATCTGGAAGAGCGCGCCCTTCGACCACCGCGCGGATCTTTACTCGTTCGGCGCGGTCGTTTTCCGCATGCTCGCGGGTCAGCCGCCGTTCGTGGCACAGACCACCTTGCAGCTGTATGAAACAGCCACCACAGCACCGCGACCGCGAATTACAACGTTTCGACCGGAGCTCGCGCGTTCCCTCGATGAGTGGTTCGCCTACGCGCTCGCGATCGAATCACGACACCGTTTCTCGGACATGAATCAGATGTGGGCCGGCTTCTCAGAAGCCATGATGCAGAGTGACACACCCAGCTTGCGTGCCTATCGCAACGGCACGTTTCGTGGGTGAGTCTGTAACGGAGGGGCTATGTACATCGTTCGTTGGGAGTTTCAGATTCGGTTTGGTCACCAAAAGGAAGTCATCCAGCTCCTGCGTCAGTGGGAGTTTGATGTCGGGCAGCGCATAGGCTTCCGAGCTTCTTCGCTGCGCTTGTTGCAGGGCGCGGTCGGTGCAAGTCGCTCTTCAATCGAGCTTGAGACCCATGTTGATAGCCTTGGGGACCTCGAGTCCGCTTGGGAAGACATGGCGAAGAACCCGGCACACGCCGACGCTATGAAGTCGCTCGAGCGGTTCGTGGTCGGTGGCTCCGACACGTGGACGGTTCGAACGGTGCTCCCCCTATTCGAAGGGGACTGAGCTTGCTCAGCGGGCCAACTGGCCCTACGACCCGCGTCGACCGAAGCTAGTTTGGAGGGCGCGGGCATGAGGGGGACACAGTCGGAAGACCTGGATTCGGTGGCAACGAGGCCCACGTGGGGCCAACGTTGCCGCCGTTTGCTTTTGCATCGTCGAGCAACGTTGGTGGTGGCGTTGGTCGGCTTTCTGTTGGTGTTACCGACGTTGAGTTACGGCTACTTCCTCGACGACAACTTCCACATCTATGTTTTGCGTGGCGGCGAAATGCCCGGCGGTCCGCAAGGGAGTTGGGACCTTTATCGGTTCTCCTCCGGGACGGCCGCTGACCTCGAGGCGAAGGCCAGGGGCATCTTCCCTTGGTGGACGTCAGAGAGCCTACGGCTCGGCTTCATGCGTCCGATTCCGTCGCTGTGGCGCGCGCTCGATCATCGCCTTTTTGGTGAGTCGGCCGTCATCCCCCACCTGCAAGTGTGCTTGCTGTTTGCGGGCTTGGTGGCCGCTGTGGCGCGCATGCTGCGGGTCTTCTTCGGAGACGGTGAGGCTGCGCGCGCTGCCGCGGTGCTCGGCGCGTTGGCCTTCGCGATCGACGATGCGCATGCGCTCAACGTCGCTTGGATTGCCAATCGCTATTCGCTGATTTCGGCGCTGTTCGGTGTGCTCTCGTTGATTGCCTTTGCGTCTCCGCGCAAGGCCGCTCGGCTCGCCTCTCCGCTGCTCTTTCTCTTAGCGATGTTGTGCGGCGAGACCTCGCTCAGCTTCGTGGGGTTCTACCTCGCGCTGGTTTGGCTGCGTGGCCCGGACCAGTGGAAGCTGCTTGTTCTGCGCCTGGTGCCGCACGCGGTGGTGCTCGCGGGCTGGGATCGGGCTGCTCGGTGCACTGGCAATGGCGCTCACCCGGCGCTGGTCTGCACCCAATTCATCTCCAACCGAAGCGATCCAAGCGGCGAGTCGTCGGAGTTTCGCCGCGAGCGCGCTGGTGTTCATCCACCTGGTGCTGGCGCCGCTTTTGTTCGTGCCGCGTCAGTCCTTCTTCAAGAACCTGCTGCAGAGCTATGTCGATCGCTACGCAGTACAACTGCCCCATGACGCGGCGGTGGCTGAGCAGCATCTGATCATCTTGGCGACTCCGGATCCGCTGCTCAGCAACTACATGCTGCTTTCGCAGCTGATGATCGATCAACCGCATCCGCTCTCGGCCATGCTGCTCAGCGTCGGCTGCCCAGGGCCGCTGAAGGTCGAGCGCGTGGGTGAGCGTGAGCTGTTGCTCTCGGCGGACAACCTGCTGAGCGGTCCGTTCGCTCGGCTGTATCGCGCCAAGCCGTTGGAAGCAGGGACCGAGATCGAGGCTGGCGTGCTCACGGCGCGGGTCGAGCGCGTGGAGGGAGACCAGGTCAAAGCGGTGCGCTTTCGCTTCGACGCGTCCTTCGCTTCGCTGCGTTGGCTTGTGTTCGGAGAAGGTGGTTACCGTGAAGTAACGCCGCCTGCTTTGGGAGAGAGCGTCGAGTTCGAAGGTTGGGACTTCGCTCGCGCACTCTCGCAATAGAGCCGCTACGGCGCCGCGCTGCCGATGTCTTTGCAACAACGAAAAGAGAGATGGTAGTTCGCGTGGTTGAGGCCCTCTTCATCGTGCCAGGAGGGGGCTCGCCATCGGCAGTCGTCTTTGTGGGCTTCATGCTTCTGAAAGATGAACCAGCTGCCCTTCATTTCAGCGACGCCGCGACCGCCCTTGGAGCCGAGGTCTTCAGGCTTGAGCGGCAGTAGCATGTGCTCGGCTGCGTTGCCGTGTTGGTCGTAGACGCCGAATCTGCTCTTGCACTCGGGGAAGAAGCCAGCGGGGTAGGTATTGGAACCGCACTTCCAGCCGCTCGCGCTGCACTCTTTGGACTTGGTGCTGTCGGTGCCACATTTCTTGTGGTCCTTCTTTGCGCCGTAGGCCCAAACGATCTTGCGTTTGCTGTTGTGCACGCCGCTCATCGACTCGCGCGGCAGCTTGAAGTCGTACTCCTCCTCGATCGGCCTCAGGCTTCCGGCGCATGCGCCCTCCCACTCGTGTGTGTCGCACAGACGTTTGCCCAAGCTCTTGCACAGGGCCGAGGCGCTATTGGCGGTGATCCACGTGGCTGGGTATTCACAAGGAAGGTTGGGGAACTCGTAGCGATCGATGCAGACCTTCGCCTGCTCCTTGCGCTCGGTCGCCGGATCGTAGATCGGCACCATGAAGGCCGCTCCACACACGCGCTCGCGTTCGTCAGGCAGGTTGCGTCGCTTCTCGACGCATTCGGCTCGCGAGATCGGGTGGGTCGTGGTCTCGGGGTTGCCCTGACCTGACATCTTTGAGCTCGAGAGCAGCTCGAGGATGTGTGCGGCGGTCTTTGGATCGAGGCCGAGCATGACGCGCATGCGGCCGACCATCGCCTCGCGTTGTTCTGCGAGCGTGGACTCCTTGGCGTTGAGATCGGGCAAGACCTGCGGGTCGTATTCGACCTCGCAGCTGGCGCGACCGCCGGGGCCGAGCGGGAGGGCCTCCGCGCTGGCACTGGCCGATGCTGAAGCTGAGGCCGAGGTCGAGGCTGCGGGCCGGGCAGACGGGAGCGCCGCCGAACTCGTGAGGGCGCTCGAGGACGTGGCCGAAGCGGCCTGCTCTGGCGAGTTTTCGCCGCAGCCCAGCGGCAAGGCGCAGCCCAGCGATAACCAGAGAACAAGCGTCGTTCGTTGCATAGAGGTCTGGGGCACGGAGCTCACGCGAGCGCCGCTCGACGGCGGAGTTCCGCTCGCACGCGTTCGAGCACGGGTAAATCGGCTGGCGGGAATTGCAGGCCGTCCAGCTCGTCGACGCCCACCCAGCGCACTTCGTCGGCATCGAGCGCGCGCGGCTCGGCAGAACGGGCCGTTCGCGCCGCTTCAAAGAACAGCAAGAGCACGTCCTTGGACGGATAGCTGAAGAACGTAACCTCCATCGGCGCGAGCACCTCACACTCGATGCCGAGCTCCTCCATCAACTCGCGTTGCAGCGCGCGTTGCGGGGTCTCCCCGGGCTCGACCTTGCCGCCGGGGAACTCCCAATGGGCTTCCAAGTGAGTCCCCTTCTTCCTCCGCGAAACGAGCACTCGGCCGGCCTCGATGACGATCCCGGCAGCGACGATGATGGGAGGCTTCCCCCCGCGTGCGTCGTGTGACATGGCTTGGGCATGCCCATCACATATCGGGACGCCGGTGTCGACATTGACGCAGGCAACGCGCTCGTCAGCCGAATTGCTCGCCTTGCCAAGCCCACTCGCACCCCCCACGTGCTGGCCGATATTGGCGGCTTTGCTGGGCTTTGCGCAATTCCCCCCGGGTTGAAAGAGCCCATCTTGGTGAGCGGCACCGACGGCGTTGGCACCAAGCTCAAGGTGGCCTTCGCCACCGGCGTTCACGACAGCATCGGGATCGATCTCGTGGCCATGTGCGTGAACGACATCGTCACCTGTGGCGCCCAACCGCTCTTTTTCCTCGACTACTTCGGCACCGGCAAGCTCTCGGTCGACGTCGGTGAAGCGGTGATTCGCGGTATCGCAGAGGGCTGCAAACAAGCGGGTTGCGCCTTGCTCGGAGGAGAGACGGCGGAGCTACCCGGGATGTACGCCGAGGGCGAGTATGACCTCGCGGGTTTCGCCGTGGGCGTGGTCGAGCGCAGCAAGATCATCGACGGGAAAGCCTGCAGTGAGGGCGACGTCGTGATAGCCATCGCCTCCTCGGGGCTGCACTCGAACGGCTACTCGCTCGCGCGCCGCGTGCTGCTCGAGGAGATGAAGTTGAGCCTCACGGAGCTGCTTCCCGGCGGCGACAAGACGGTGGGTGAGGCGTTGCTCGTCCCGACGAAGATCTACGCGCGCACGGTGGCCTCGCTGTTTGCCGGGCTGGAGGACAAGCTGCACGCGCTTTGCCACGTGACCGGCGGCGGGCTGCCGGAGAACCTGCCGCGGGTGTTGCCCGAAGGGTTGGGCGCTCACCTGAACCTCGCTTCGTACGAAAGGCCGCTCATCTTCCAGGTGATCCAAAAGGGTGGCCCGGTGGACGAGGCGGAGATGTTGCGGACCTTCAATGTCGGCGTTGGGCTCGTGCTCGTGGTCGCTCGTGAGGCTGCTGAGCAGGCGCTCGAGGCCGCGCGCGCCGCCGGTGAAACAGCCTGGGTGCTCGGGGAGATCGTCAAGGCGAGCGGAGCCCGCGTCACCTTCGCGTAGCTTCGCGCAGGGTGCAGCGAGCTCAGGGGTGCAGGCTCAGATCTGCACCTCTTGCAGAGCGATGCCGAGCTTCTCGGCAAACTCGAAGATGCGCTCGTCTCGATAGAACTCAGCGAAGGCGATGCGGATGATCCCAGCGTTGGCGATCATCTTGAAGCAGTTCCAGCACGGTGAGGCCGTCACGTAGATCGTCGATTGGTCGATGCGCACGCCGTTGCGCGCCGCTTGAATGATGGCGTTGTTCTCCGCGTGAATGGTGCGCACGCAGTGATTGTCCACCATCATGTGGCCGACCTCGTCGCAGTGCGGCAGGCCTCGGATGCTGCCGTTGTAGCCGGAGGCCAGAATCGATTTGTCGCGCACGATCACAGCGCCGACGTGTTTGCGATCGCAGGTCGCGCGCGTTGAAACTTCCTTGGCGATGCGCATGAAGTACTCGTCCCAGCTGGCTCGGTTCGACATTCAGCACCCTTACGCCGATGGTTCATCGAAACCAAGGCTCTCCGCGCGCCGGTGCGGCTTCTCTCGTTGCGTCAGGGTTGCTGCGCGCCGCAGCGTTCATTAGCGAGGGGCCATGAGCGAATCGACGCGGCAGATTCTGATTCTCGGCTCCGGCGCGCGGGAGCACTCGATCGCCGACGCGATTCTGCGCTTTGATAGCGCCCGCCGAGTCGTGGTCGCGCCAGGTAACGGCGGTATCTCGGGCGCTGGGCTCTCGAGTCAGCCGGTGGATTTGGCGAACCACGCGCAGGTGATTGAGCTCGCGCGATCTTTGGCTGTGGAGTTGGTGATCGTCGGGCCAGAAGCACCCTTGTGTGACGGCATCGTCGATAGCCTCGAGGAGGCCGGTTTTGCCGTGTTCGGCCCGTCTAAGGCGGCAGCTCGACTCGAAGCCTCGAAGGCCTTCCTCAAGAGCTTTGCGGCGCGCCATCGCATCCCGACCGCAGCCTTCGAGATCGTCACCAGCTTCGCCGAAGCCGAGGCGGCGATCCTCCGGCGTGGGGCGCCGATCGTGGTGAAGGCTTCGGGCCTTTGTTCCGGCAAGGGCGTGGTGGTTGCAACCACGGTGGAGGAAGCGCTGGCCGCCGCAAAGTCGATGCTGGTCGATCGGATCTTTGGCGCCGCTGCTGATGAGGTCGTGCTGGAGGACTGTCTGCCCGGGACCGAAGCGAGCGTGTTTGCGCTTTCGGATGGCGAACGTTTCCTGGTGTTACCGCCGTTCCGCGATCACAAGCGCCTGCTCGATGACGACCGTGGGCCCAACACTGGCGGCATGGGCGTGGTCGGTCCGGTGGAGGAGCTATCAGCGGAGACGCTGAGCCGCATCACGAGCGAGATCATCGAGCCGACGCTCGCAGGTATGCGCAAAGAAGGAGCGCCTTTTCGCGGGGTGCTGTTCGCGGGGGTGATGATCGACGCGAACGGGGTGCCCTCGCTGCTCGAGCACAACGTGCGTTTCGGCGACCCGGAGTGTGAAGCGCTGATGTCGCTGCTCGAGGGCGACGTGCTCGCCGCGCTCGAGGGCTGTGCAACGCGCAGCTTGAATCCCGACCTGCTTTCGATTCCCCAAGGGCGTCACGCGGCGGTGGTCATCCTCGCCGCCGAGGGCTACCCAATGAACCCAAGGTCGGGGGACCTGATCCAGGGTCTCGAGCAAGCTGAGCGTTTGGGCGCAAAAGTCTTTCACGCGGGCACGGCTCGAAACGGCGAGGGCCTGGTGACGAAGGGTGGTCGGGTGCTGGCGGTGACAGCGTGCGGGTCGAGCCGAGAAGCGGCGAGGGCGGTCGCCTACGCCGCCGCCGACGTCATTCAATTTCGCGGCAAACAGTTGCGCCGGGACATTGGTGCTCAGTGAGCTCAGGCCAGCTTCAGCTGCTCGAGGAGAGCGAGCAGCTGTTGTTCGTCGCCAAGCCGTCGGGCTGGGTCGTCCACCGTGGCTTTTCCGGTGATGAGTGGACGGTCCTTAGCGAGCTGCGGCAGATGGGCTACCGGGACTTGCACCCGGCGCATCGCCTGGACCGCGGGACCAGCGGCGTGTTGGTGATCGCTAAAACGGTGGAAATGGCGCGGGAGCTGCAGCGGGCCTTCGCCGAGGAGAGGGTGCACAAGCTGTATTGGGCCGTGGTGCGCGGGCTACCTGCTGAACCAAACTTCGATGTCGACCACGCCATCCCTTGTGATGAAGGCGGTCCACGCGTCCCTGCGCGCACGCTGGGCAAGCTGCTTTCGACCACGGTGCTCAGCGATTCTCCGCTGCGGGAGAAGCGCTATTCGCTGATGGCCGCAGAGCCGCGGACCGGGCGTTTTCATCAGGTGCGTCGGCACCTGAAACACTTGGGGCACCCTGTGGTTGGTGACACCACCTACGGCCGCAGTGAACACAACGCGCTGCTGCGCGAACGTTGCGGCCTGGAGCGCTTGGCCTTGCACGCGCGCTCGATCGAGCTGCAGCTCACGGGCGGTACGGTGCGGGTCGAAGCCCCTTTACCCGAGGATCTGTCCACGCCGATGCACCGGCTCGGCCTCGAATGGCCCGCTAGCTAGCGACCCGTTTGTGCGCCTCGAGGGCCTGTGCCACGCACTCCTCACGGAACTGACTGATCAGCCGGACCAGGGGCGTTGCATCCCCGTTCCCTCGTGCCCTCGCGAGGTGCTCCGCGCCGGCTCCAATTTCGTCCACGAGCGCGACCTTGGTTCGCGGCCGCACTGCACGAATCGCCAGGCCAGCGACCGAGCGCACCATCGCGTTGAGGAAGCCTTGGGTCAGGATCACGACGGAGGCCGCGACGATGCGCCCGTCATAGTCGCGCATCAGGCTCTTCAGTTCACGCTCGAGCGACGAGCGGTCGCGGCTGGCGGGACCGACCTCCGCCAGGTGCACGAGCGCAGCGCGCTGGGGACCCACCGCCTCAATCACCCTTTCGAGCGCACGTCGATACGCGACAAACGTGCTGAGCGGCGGCGGTTCGGTAAAGCGCACCAAGACCACGTCAGTCGACGTGGCGATTTGTGCTGGTTCTGTCTGCAATACCCAGGAAAAAGCCGCCATAAAGGGAACTCACGCTTCCTACGACCCTGTGTCTTCCCGCGTAACACCGCTCGCTTCCACTGGCGTCCGTGGTTTCCCCGACGAACGTAGCGTTAGCGACCTCGTCACGAAAAGTTCGAACACGCGGTTGAGCTCCTGCGCGACCTCGGGCCCCTCGAGAATGGCCAGGGCTCGGCCAATGGCCTCGATGGTGGAGAGGGTGCCTTCTCGCGGGTTGCGCCGCAGGCGGTAGCGTGAAGGCTCTCCGCCGCTTGGCAGTGTCACCCGCGTTGCTTCGCGCGCATCGGGGTCCCGTCTCGCGGTGCGCTGGGCCTGACTCCAGTTGCCGTCGGGGACAATCAACACCACCGGGCCGTCCTTCGCGTGCTCCGGCGTCAGCACCTCTGCGTCTTCATAGGGAAAAAGCACCAGTCGGCGGCCCTCTGGCAGAGCTTCACGAGGCGGTTGGTTTGGAAGCCCGCGGATCAGGATCTGGCCACGCACGAGCGAGCGCATGGCGAGCCGGCCGGTGTTGGTCGTCCGCCGCTGCTCCACGTGGTGCATGATCAGCACAACGGCACAATTGGTCTTGAGTCGCGGCAAGTCCCCACAAATACATAGGTCCAGCGGGAGTCCGCACCAGGAACAGCGCGGCAAGCGGTTCTCGACGCGTTTGGAAGCAGGAATAGCGCCGTATTGCACGGCCTGGGATCAACCTCCTGCAACTCCGCGTCAACCTATCCGCGTGCTGTCCAAGCTTGATGGCCTCTACGAGTGAGGCTAAGCCAGCCAGATGAGTGTAGGGGCAAGCGTGATGACGGCTGAGTCGAAGCGGACGGATAGTTCTTTGGTGATTGAGTGCTTTGAGCCCGCCACGCGCCGCAAGCTGGGCGAGGTCGCGGTCACGCGGCCCGAAGAAGTGAAGCAGGTCGTACTCAAGGCGCGTCGCGCCCAACAGCAGTTCCGGTCAACGAGCTTCGCCGAGCGTCGCGAGTTGCTTGGGGCCATCCTGGACCACGTGCTCGAGCACGCTGATGAGCTCTGCGATTTCATCGTACGAGACGCTGGCAAGACGCGTGAGAACGCGATGCTCGGTGAGATCTGGCCGGTGTGCGAGAAGCTGCGTCACACCATGCAATCGGGAGAGGAAGCCCTGCTTCCGGAGACTGTTTCTTCCGGCATGTTCCCCCATAAGCGGGCCGAGATTCGCTACATCCCACTCGGCGTTATCGGCATCATCGCTCCTTGGAACTACCCGCTCCAAAACCTGTTGGGGCCCGCCATCCCTGCGCTGTTCGCGGGCAACGCCGTGGTCATCAAGGCCAGCGAAGCCGTGGCCTGGTCCACAGAGCGCTTCCAACAAATCTTCGACGCTGCGCTGGACAAGGTCGGGCTGCCGCGCGCGTTGGTTCAGATCATCAATGGCTACGGCGCGACTGGCGCGGCCTTGGTCTCGTCGGGCGTCGATAAAGTCATTTTCACTGGCTCGATGGCCAATGGCCGCAAAGTGATTGAAGAGAGCGCGAAGTCGCTAACGCCCGTGATCCTCGAGCTCGGTGGCAAAGACGCGTTCATCGTTTGTGATGACGCGAATCTCGAGCAAGCCGCGCACGCAGCCATGGCCGGCGTCTTCATCGCGGCTGGTCAAAACTGCCTGGCGGCTGAGCGCTTCATCGTCTTTGACTCGGTGTATGACGCCTTCGTCGGGCGGGTCAAAGTCCTCACCGAGGCCCTGCGGCAAGGGGATCCGCGCGGTGAATCGCGGGTAGACATCGGCGCCATGGCAACGCCGGCGCAACTCCGCGTAGTGGCGGATTTAGTGGATGACGCAGTTCGCCGAGGTGCTCGTGTTCTGGTTGGCGGTCAGCGTGCGCTCGTTGAGCAAGGGGACTACTTCGCTCCAACCATCTTGGTGGACGTGCCCAAAGATGCCCGCATCCTGAGCGAGGAGACCTTCGGTCCGGTGATGGTCATTCTGCGCGTGAAGGACGAGGAGGAGGCTATCGCCCTGGCCAATGGGACGGAGTACGGCCTATCTGCGACGGTGATGACCACGGATGCCAAGCGAGCCGAGCGCTTCGCCGAGCGCATCGACTCGGGCGGGACCTCGGTCAATGATTTCGGCTTCACCTACATGGCGATGGACCTTCCGTTTGGCGGGGTTCGCGGTTCCGGCTTCGGTCGGCTCAACGGGCGAGAAGGCATTCGGGCTTGTTGCAATCAGAAGGCCGTCTTGTTCGACCGGCTACCCGTCGGTGCGCCCTCCAAGCTCTATCCGATTGGCCCCTTCGATTACGATCTGGCCCGAGAAACGATTCGCAGTCTGTACGGCCGCGGGGCCGTCAAGAAGGCGTCGGCCGTTACCCAACTCGCCAAGACGGCGTGGGCTACGATTCGCGGCAACACTTAAGAGCGTCCCTTGGCGGTCGTTTGGTTTCAGAAGGAGATCCCACCTTGGCTTCCGCCGCTGGCGGATGCTCTGGGCGTGGTCGTCACTGGTTTTGATCCGCGCTCGATTACGACTCGCAACGATCCCTTCGTAGTGCTGCTCGACGCTCGAGAGGAGGACCCCGAGCTGCTCGCGAGGCGTGCTCGCGAAGCGTTTGGCGCAGAGGCCGTGCTCGTCGCGCTGACGGGCCTCGAGGGGCTTCCGGACTCGGTCAAGCCGCTGGTGGACGTGTCCGCGGCAGCGGCGACGCATGTGGTTTTGCCTGTGCTTCGGCTTGCCCTCACGCTCGCAGCCGAGCGCCGCAAACGTCGAGCTGCCGAGTCCCGGGTGGCCCATCTACGCAGTCAACCGTCGAGCGATCGCATCGCTTTCGACCTGGATGGTGCTGCGCTTGCGGCCGCGCGTATGGGGGTCGTGATGTTCGACAACACCCTGACCTGCCGGGTGTGGAACCGCTTCCTCGAGCAACGACTCGGGATTCCGGCGCAAGACGTGCTCGGAAAGCGGCTCGACAAGTTCGCCCTTGCCTTGCCACTCCACGAGCTGGCGGAGAGGGCCTTGGCGGGGGACCTCGTCGACACCGGCGAGGTAAGGACGCAAGATCCAACCACTGGCGCCGTATTGTGGCTGCACGTCATCGCTAACCCTATTTATGACGACGCGGGTGAGATCCCGCGCGGCGTTGCCGCCGTGGTGCGCGACCTCACGCCACAACGGGTCGCAGAGGAGCTGCGTTATCAGACGGAGCGTGAGTTTCGGGCGTTGCTCGATGCGCTGCTCGAGGCGGGTATCGTCCACGTGGACGGCCGCATAGCGTTCGCCAACGCCACCACGGCAACCTTGACGCGGCACGCTGACGCCGCCGAGTTCATTGGCCGTACCTTCGTCGACCTCTTCTCGGCCGAAGATCGACGAGCTGCGCTCGAGCACGTTAGCGGCGCGATGACGGGCGCTCGCATGCCGCCGCAGGAGCTGCGACTGCTTCGCAAAGACGGCAGCATGCTGGTGGTGGAGATGACCTCGGCCTTGGTGCATTTCGATGGGCGGGCCAGCGTGTTCTCGGTTGCGCGCGACGTGACCGAACGCAAGGAGCTGCAGGAACGTGTCGCCACCACCGACAGACTCGTGTCCATGGGCGTGCTCGCAGCAGGCGTCGCCCACGAGATCAACAACCCGCTGACCGCGCTGGTATCGAGTCTGGATTTCCTCGACGAAGAGATCGATCGGCTGGTGGTGCCGCGGCTCGAGATCGATACGAACGAGCAAGAGGAGATTCACGATCTGTTGCTGACCAGCAAAGAGGCGACCTACAGGATCCGCGATATCGTTCGAGATTTGCGGCTGTTTACGCGACCACACGAGGAGCGCTCCTCGATGGTGGACTTGCGGGAGACGCTCGATTCGACTGCGCGGTTGGCGCGTATCGAGATTCGACATCGTGCGCGGCTGGTGAAGGAGTTTCGGCCCGTGCCTCTCGTACACGGCAACGAGGCGCGGCTGGGGCAGGTGTTCCTCAACCTCGTGATGAACGCGGCTCAAGCGATCGCCGAGGGCGAGGTCGAGCGTAACGAGATAACGCTAGCGACCGACACCGATGAGCAGGGCAATGCGGTGGTCGAGGTGCGTGATACCGGGCGCGGTATCCCCGCGGCGATCTTGCCGCATATCTTCGAGCCGTTTTTTACGACAAAACCGGTCGGCGTGGGCACGGGGCTGGGGCTCTCGATCTCGCGCCGAATCATCCAGGGCGCAGGTGGCCAGTTGGACGCCACAAGTGAGCCAGGCAAGGGCGCCGTGTTTCGCGTCACGTTGCCGGCGCTGACCGTGCGCCCCACCGTGCTCGCGAGCGATGCTCCTCGTCGCAGCATCGTCACGCGCGGGCGGCTCTTGGTGGTGGACGACGACGTCGCCGTTCGCCGGGCGCTGATTCGCATCTTAGGCGATGGTCATGACGTGATCACGGTGAGCTCCGGGGCCGAGGCGATCGAGACGGTGCTGTCGGGAGAGCGCTTCGACGTCATTCTGTGCGACCTGATGATGCCGCGCGTTACCGGAGACCGCTGCTACGAGCGAGTGCTCGAGATTGCTCCAGAGCAAGCGAGAAGGTTCGTGTTCATGACGGGCGGAGCGTTTACTCCCAGCGCGCGCGCCTTTTTGGAGAAGACCAACGCGCCGCTGATTGAAAAGCCTTTCGATCTCAGCTTGCTGCGCAACGTGATTCAGGAGGTGATGACCATCTGTGCGCAACAGTGAACTGCCGGCTCGCTAGCGCTGTTCAGACCAGCCGCAGCGGCTTCTTGGGGTCGAGCATGTAGCCCTCGTTGCGGGTTAGCAGGCAGGAGTCGAGGCCAAGCGTTCTCAGCGTCCAGACCGCCGTGTAGACGCGCCGCACTTGCGACTCGTAGGGGATCTTCTCGCCCGGCCACCCCAGTTGAAACAGGTCGTTGACCGAGAGCGTGACACCCGGCTGGCTTGTGCGAGTTTGAGCCAAAGCGAGCAGAATCCGTCGCACTGCCCCGCGTCGTCCCATATCGATCTTGGGACCGCCCAACTGAAACCAGGTGCCGTCCTCGGCAATGGCGATGCCCTCCGATTCGGTCGCTTCGAGCGCAACACCCAACGCCAGGAACAACTCGCGTGCCTCGCGGAGCTCAGCCCGCATGCAGGCGTCGGGGTTGGCGACTGCACCTCCGTTTACGCTGGCCAGCACCCGCCGCGCCGCCGCCAGCAGTTCCGTCAGGCCCAGTTCCATCAAGCTGGGAGTGTCGTTTCCGCGTTGGACCGAAGTGCCTTCGATCGCGGTGAGCGTCTCGTCGGAAGAAAGGGTCAGAGGAAGCGATTGGGCGTCGAGCATGCCATCCCCCATTCGAGAAACGTGCCAACTCAAAATGCCCCAAACTCCCGCATTTTCCTCCGGCCCGAGTTCACCGTCAGAGTTGTAACGGTCTGTGCCGGACCTCCGCGTCAGTGCTGTTGCGCTTCGGCCGCGGGGCGCTCAGCCGCTTTACGGGGCTTACGAAACAGCGGTGGGGTGTCCTTTTTGGCCTGGACCTTCTTTTTGGCACGGGGCTTTGCCCTGAGTTCGGTGGTGCTCGGAAGCCGCGAGATGGTGGAGGCGAACATCACGTCGAGCGAGCGAGTGAGGGCGCGGGCGTTGTTGTTGGGCAGGTTCATTCGCGCGAGGTAGTCGAGCGCGCTGTCCACTTGACCAACCCTGAGCAGCAGCTTGGCTTGAACGGTGGCTACCGCCTGAATCACCTCTTTTGTTTCAGGGTCCCCGCCAGGTCGCCGCGCAATCTCGGAGACTCGGCCCATCTGGGTCACGGTCGCGTCCACATCAAAGCTGCGCTCATGCGTGGTTTTAGGCTCCGAGTCGAACTCGAGCCAAGCGCCCCTCGGGGTGAGATGGTCGTAGATTCCTGCGTCCCAACCGACTTCCGGCACCAGGAACAGTGGGCGACCATCGGCCAGCTCGCTCAGGCTCCACTCGTCGGCCGAGCCCTCGAGCGCCACGGTGCGCAGAAAGGGTTCGATGCGCGGCTCACTCGTGAGCAAGCTGGTGGCGATGCGACCGCGATGAAGCAGTCGTTTGGGAATGACCAGCACATCACGCCGGCGCCCTTCGACGGCCTGGGCCGCGAACAGCCGCCAGGTAACGCGCGGATCATCGACGATCACCGCAGCATTCATTGGCAGTTGGTCGAGGGCGATCTCGGTGAAGCAATCTGCGCCATCGTGCGCGGACCGATCGGCGATGAAACCCCCTTGTTCTGAAAGTAGCGCGATCACCGTGAAGTGAATCGCGACCACCAGCGCCGCTCCCGCCCTAGCGAAAGGCACGCGGTTCTTGACCAACAAGGCCAGCGTCGAAAAGACGCCGGTAGCAGCGAGCGCGCACAGGGTCGCAAAGCTCAAGGCGCGCACTGCCAGGGTTCCCTCGGTAGGCCCGATCACCCCGAGCAAGGCCACGTCGATTACGCAGGCGATCGCTGCGACGCGCACGAAGCCAATGCCGTGACCGTTGCGCACCGCATGGACACACCCGAGCACTGCGCCAACCCCGGCGACCCAGCCGATCTCGCTGGAGAAAGACGTGAGGACGGGCCGCACGAGCGAGGCACCTCCGGGTAGCGCCGAACCCCAAAGGAAAGGCCCGCCAAGGTCGACCGCGGTGTTCGGTGCGAAGCCCCGCACGATGCCGGAGAAGGAGGCGATTGCCGCCGCCACCGCAAACAAGCTGACGGCCAGCGGTTGTACGCGGTCGGGGAGGTTCTCCGCGCCGATGCGAGGCCTTCGCGGCGCAGTCCCGCGACGGTTGGGCCAAAGCCAAGCCGCGCAGGTGGCGAGCGCTGCGAGCGCAACCACGGCGTTCTCGGCGAAGGTCAAGCCGAGCAAGATCGCTGTCTCGGCTAGATGAAGTACCGGCCTGTTTGGGTTGCGGTTCGCGACGCGCGTGAGCACACCGAGAGCCAGCGCTGCTCCCAACAGAGAACTTCCGCTGGCGGTAGCTTCGAGCTGCAGTGTCGGCGACATGCAGGCCAGCAAGGTGGCGATGGTTGCGAAGGCCGGGACGGCAAACCGTGAGGGATTCAGCCCGGAACCGGCTTCTACGCTGCGCAACGCCAAACTCGCGAAGCGGAACAGGAGAGAGGCGAACAGCCCCAGGGCCAGTACCGAAGCCAGGGTCGCGCGGAAGGTCTGTGAGCCAAGTGGCAGCAGCAGCGTCAGCTGACTTAGGGCTGTACTCACGCCCCCACCCCAGCCCATTCCAGCCAGGGCCACGTCACGCACCACCCCGACATCCCCGCGCCACTGAGCAAGTGACGAGGAGCGCGCCAGCGCCGACCCGAGGGGCAGCGACCAGGCCACAAAGCCGCAGAACCGCTCGAAGCGCACGCCCTCCCATCGCGAAAAAGCCCTGTCGCGGCCAAGTTTTCGGATGGATTGGGTTCCGGCGTCGGAGCGCGGCGCAATTTTGGTCCGAGAGCGCGCAGTTCGACTAATCCAGAGCGTGACTGGAGGAATGACGAGCTTCGCTCCGCGGGAACCGAGGAGAGGACGTCAACCTCAGGAGGAACTTGTGAGCCGATTCATCGACGAACTCAAACGAACCCACCGATGTGGCGCCCTCCGCGCAGCGAACGAAGGCGAGGTGGTGGTCCTTTTCGGATGGGTCGCGTCTCGACGCGACCATGGCGGCTGCATCTTCGTGGATCTTCGTGATCGCACCGGAGTGACGCAGGTCGTCTTCGATCGGGACTACGCCCAAAAGCATCCGAGCTTCGCCCAGCATGCCAATGAGGCGCTCGTTGCTGAGGCGCACAAACTGGGCGAGCAGATTCGCGGTGAGTGGGTTATCGGCATCCGCGGCTTCGTGGTCTCACGCGGGACCAACAAGAACCCGAAGATCGCCACCGGCGAGATCGAGGTCTTGGTGCTCGAGGCCACGGTGTTCAACAAGGCCGAGACCCCGCCCTTCGAGATCACCGACGAGATCGATACGCGTGAAGAGGTCCGGCTCGAGCATCGCTACGTGGATTTGCGTCGCACCTCGCTGCAGCGCAACCTGATGCTCCGTCACCGCGTAAATCATGCAACGCGCAACTATCTCTCGGATCAGGGCTGTCTCGAACTCGAGACGCCCTATCTCGTGAAGTACACGCCGGGTGGCGCGCGCAACTTCCTGGTCCCGGCTCGTGCTGCGCCGGGGAAGTTCTTCGCCCTGGCCGAGAGCCCCCAGCTCTACAAGCAGCTGCTGATGGTGGCCGGCTTCGATCGCTACTTCCAGATCGTGAAGTGCTTCCGTGATGAAGACTCGCGCTTGGATCGTCAGCCTGAGTTTACCCAGATCGATATCGAGCTCTCCTTCACCAACCAGGATGAAATCTTCCGCCTGATCGAGGGCCTCGTGTTCTCGATCTGGAAGGCGGCCTTGGATATCGACTTGGGTGAGCTGTACCCGTCCGGGAAGTTCCCCGAGCTGCCTTTCGAAGAGGCGATGCGGCTCTACGGCAGTGACAAGCCTGACCTCCGCTTCGGCTTGCCCCATGTGGACCTCACCGATCTGATCCTCAAACACGAGGGCGGCGGTGTGCCGTTCTGGGCGGAGATCAGCGAGAAATACAAGTCTGGCGCGCTCCGGCTCGAGACCAAGCCGGAGATCATCAAGGCCCTCGTCATCCCGGCCTCGGCCAATCTTTCGCGACCCCAGCTCGAAGAGCTCGAGAAGGGTCTGAAGGAGATTCGCGGGTTCCGTGGCTTGGCGCGCGCCAAGGTCGGTGAAGACGGCTCGTGGACGCAGTCACCCTTGGCGAAGTCGGTGAGCGACGAGATGCGGCTCGCCATCAACGAGGCGGTCTCCGCGAAGCCGGGCGACGTCGTCTGCTTCCAGTTCGGCAAAGAGACGTTGGTGCACACGGTTATGGCGCGGCTGCGCTCCGACGTCGCCAAGCGCATGAACCTCATCCCGGCCTACGGCCACGGTGGCAAATGGAACTTCCTTTGGGTCGTCAATCCGCCGCTGTTCGAGTACGACGAAGACGCGAAACGTTTCGCGGCTGCCCATCACGCCTTCACTCGTCCGATGGATGAGCATCTGCCGCTGCTCGAGACCGATCCGGCTCGCGTCAACTGCTACCGCTACGACCTCGTGCTGAACGGTTTCGAGATCGGTGGCGGCAGCGTTCGTCTTCACGACCCGGAGGTTCAGAAGCGCGTCTTCGCCGTGTTGGGTATCGACGAGGGCGACGCAAAGGAGAAGTTCGGCTTCCTGCTCGACGGCTTGCGCAGCGGCGCTCCGCCGCACGGTGGCATCGCGCTCGGGATGGACCGGCTCGCTATGCTGCTCACCGGAGCTCAGACCTTGCGCGATGTGATCCCGTTCCCGAAGACCAACCAGGCCACTGACCTTCTGACGGGAGCGCCGGTCACGGTCGAGGCCGAGCAATTGGCGGAGCTGCGCATCAAGAGTGTCTGACCGTCGCGTCGGCTCCGCTCTCGCGTGCTTGATCGGCCTTGGTTTTGGCTGTGGGGATGCGTTGCTTACGTATCCCCTCAAGGCGCAGGTGTATGATCAAGAAGCTGATTGCTTGCAGCCAGCCGAGGTGATCGACGTCATCGAGGGTCAACCAGGCGCGACCTGCGAAGGGGTGCTTTGCCTTCAGTCCGAGGAGACGGGCAGCTACTTCATCACGCCCAACTGCGAGGCTCCTCCCTACTACGTCGATCACACCGATGACGAGAGCGGCGTGTGTGTAGCAGCGCTTGCTGCTTGGGAACGAGGCGAGGATGGCGCTTGCCCTTGATGAGGCCAACGGCCAAACCTTGGGCCGTATTTTGAGGCCGTTGCGCTGTTTTCGCTTTGGCGTCTACGGAACAACGCGTATGCATCGGGCGTTGTTCGGGGTGCTCTGTGTCTGGTCGCATACTCGTCGTTGATGACAGCGCGACCATCCTGAAGGTGGTCAGCGCAATCTTGGAACGTCGCGGATTTGCGGCGTTCACGGCGCGTGATGGAGCCGCAGGCCTAGCGAAACTTCGCGATGAAGGCCCCTTCGATCTGGTGCTCGTCGACTTCGTGATGCCGAAGATGAACGGCTTCCAGTTCTGTCGCGAGCTGCGAAGGGAGCCGTCGAGCAAGCATCTGCCCGTCATCTTGATGAGCGCAAAGAGCGATCGAATTCGCCAACAATTCGTCGAGCAGACGGGGGCGCTCGACGCGATCAGCAAACCGTTCGATGCGCGCTCGCTTGTGGCGGTGATCGAGGGTGTGTTGGCCAAGGTTAAGTCGGGCCGCGCACCGCTGACGCTCGACCTTGAAACGTTGGATGAGGAGGCGATTAGCGAGCGAGAAGCTCCGCCCTCGATGGCCCCGGACAAAGTCGCCAGCGAAGCCGTTCCAGCCCTCGCGCGCTACCTGGCGAACAGCCTCGTCAAGGATGCACCAGCTGGCTTCGCGCGCTCCGCCGAGGTGCTGCTCGAGTCCCTGCTCGAAGCACCGAAGTCACTGTTGCAGTCGGCTTTTGCCGCACTCAGCGGTCGTGATGGCCGCCCGATCCTCTCGGGAGATATGGCCCATGTATCGCTCGCCGAGGTGATGCAGGTCCTACAAATGCAAAAACAATCGGGGTCGCTCTTCCTCGCCACGGCAGGGCGCTCGGTGACGCTCTACTTCCGAGACGGCTTGGTCGATCTAGGCCAGTCCGAGAGTGAAAAGCATGAGTTCCGCCTCGGTCGTTACTTCGTCGAGGCCGGCCACGTCAGTCGCAAAGAGGTCGAGGCCTTCGCCAAGTCGAGTCGCGAGCGGAACCGCAAGATTGGTGATGAGCTGGTGGCCGCAGGAAAGATATCGGAAACCGCACGCACAGAGGCATTGGTTCGCCAAACCAGCGAGGTCGTCTACGATCTTGTGCGCTGGCAGACTGGGAGCTTCTGGTTCATTCACGAGCCGGCTTCAGAGGAAGCTGCGGCGGCCAAACTGGGCTTGGGCGTTCCCGGCCTCATCTTTGAGGGATTTCGCCGAGTGGATGAATGGCGCCTGATGGAGGGGAAGATCCTCTGGGACAACGTGATGTCGGTTGATGAGGCTACGCTCAGACCCCTCAGTGACTCGCTCACACGGCCCGAGCGTATGGTGATCGCCGCCGTGGACGGTGTGCGCACAGTGACCGAGATCGTCAGCGAGTGCGACCTCGCCCATTTCGACGCGCTCAAGGTGCTGTACCAACTTCAAGGTTCGCGCGTGCTCCGCGCCGTTGTGCAACCTGGCCGGCGCAGTGAAGCTGGCCGCCCCGTCGATGAAGGCACCACGGAGCATGGGGATGCCACAGAGGCCTGAAGGGCTCTTCATCGTTGGCCCGCTTCCCTTCGAAAGCGGGTCTGGCCTCTTCATCTCCACCGTCGACGTCGTATGCGTCGCTCAACCGAGCGCCGTCGAGCGGTTGGCGTCATTTCAAGATTTGGAGGTAGGCCTGGCGATGGTCGAGGGTGAACTGTTGTCCTCCGTTGGAGGCCAGGGCTCCTTCACCGAGGCGCACCTTGGCGTTGTCCTGGTCGACCCCGCAACAGAAGAGCGCATTGTGCTCTTGGTACGCGGTGCCAAGCTCGCGCCGCTCGCATCAGAGGAACGCCCTGACGCTGCAGTCCGAACGCTTGACGTCAAGAACCTGATGGAACGTGTCGCGCAGGTCTCCCGCCTCGAACGAAAGCGCATGTTTCAGACGTGAGCCGAGGTTCCCAGCATAGAATGCGCCCATGAGTTCGGTTCGATCGCGGCGACGTTGGCTCGAGGTCTTTCGCAGAACCGCTGGCTTCGAACCTGCGGAGCCGCGGCCGGCGCTCGATGATGCAGCGCTGTGGGCGGCCGAAGAGCAGATAGCCCGTAGTTTTTCCGACGCAGAGAAGGTGACTGAGCGACTCGCGGCAACGGCCGCCCGCCACCGCTCCGGGGTGGAGGCCATCAAAGAAAAGTCGCATGACTTTCAAGGTCGTACGCGTAGCGTTTCGAGCGAACTCCAAGAGCTTTCCGGCACGCTCGACAAGCTCAGCGTCGTGGCTCTCAACGCTGGCTTGGAAGGCGCGCGCAATATGGAGGGCAATGGACGTGCGCTCTCGCTCGTTTCGGATGAACTGCGAGCCCACCTCGGTCGCGCCGCGGACACATTGCGTACCCTGCAACATGAGCTCGGTGCTTTGCACAGCGCAGTGGATGACCTCGGCTCGCGGATCGATGTGGCTAACCGCGATGCACAAGAAGTAGGACAAGACGCAGCGCAGCTCAAAGGCGTGCTTCAAGCAGGGACAAGCTCGGTCAATGAGCTGGAGAGTCGGCTTCGGAAGGCCACTGGTCTCGATCCCGAGGTTGCAAAGCTCGTGTCTGCAGCTGGTGTTCACGCAAAAGGTCTGGTCAGCGCCTTGACCGGTCTGGATGGTCGTGGCGCCTCCGAGGCCACGCGCTCGCTCGGTCCCGCGCTCGCGCCGGTCATGCGACTCCTGAGCTCGGTTGCACCAGGCCTTGATTCGACTCGCGCGGATGATCGCGACCCCTCCGGTTGATGGTGATGGAGCGCGTTCGCGATGATGAGTTGCGCGGAATTCTGCTCGAGGAGGTCGTACGGCGCGAACAGGAGGCGCTGCAAAGTGACGAGCCTCAGGCAGCTCGACGCGTAGCGCACGCACTCAAGGGCACGCTGGGATTGGCTGGCGAGCGGGAGGCCTCCGAGTCCTTTGCGCGGGTCGAGCGGCGCATCGCTGCTGGCGACCCAGAGGCCCTAGCCGATCTCCGCGGGGCCATCACCGGGGTGAGAGCGCTGCTCGAACAAGGGGCGCCTCTACCTTCGAGCAGCTGGCCCGAGCCCCCGCATGATCTTGTGCCGTCAACCATGGCAAGTGAGGAGGCCAGCCACTACCTCGCCGCGGTGCATGATCGGCTGTCGCGAATCGATGCTGTGCTCGGCGGCGAGGCTCCGCCCGAGCTATCGGTTCGCGAAATCTACCGCGAGGTTCACACCATCAAAGGTGCAGCTCTAGCGACCGGGGATGAGGTGATGGCCTGGTTCTGTCACGGGCTCGAGGAGCGACTGCGGCTGCTGACCAACGCCGAAGAATTCACGAGGGCGCTCGAGGAGGTGGAAGCGCACCGCGGTATCCTCGCCGAAGTTGCGACCGCCCCAGCCCACGCGCTCTCGACGTTGCGTATCCGTACGGTCATTCCACTGCGCCCGTCGCAGGCCCCGCTGGCCCCGCTTCCACTGCCGCCGCGAAGGCCGCTTTTGGACTCTCAGCGAGAGTCGGAGGCCCGCGAGCTTACCGACGCAAGCGTTCGCGTATCGAGTGCACTGCTCGACAGCTTGTTCGAGCGGGCCACGCAATTAAGCCAACTGCGCTCCCGTCTCGTTTCTGGCTCCGACGAGCTCTCAACAAGGCATTCTCGGCTCGCAGAATACGCTGCCGAACTCCGTGAAGCCCTGCGCTTGATTGGACCGCCCAAGCCGTGGGGCGCGCCTGCCCGCGCGCTCAAGCTGATCGAGGGCTGCGCGGATGGGTTGGGCGCAGCGGCCGAAGATGTGCGCTCCGTTGCGGTGGATGTCCGCGAGATTTCGGCCCGCATCGCCCGCGATGGTGAAGCCCTGACTAGCTCTGTGCACTCGTTGCGCACGAGCGATGCAGCCACGCTCTTTGAACGCTTGATCGCCAGCGGCCAGAGCGAGGCTCGCCACCAAGGCAAATCGATCGAGTTCTTGCAAGTGGGAGGCGACGTTCGAATCGACCGCAAGCTGATTGAGGGCCTCGTCGAGCCTTTGCGGCAAGTGATTCGCAACTCGGTGGTGCACGGCATCGAGAGCGCGGAAGAGCGCGAGGTGGCCGGAAAGCGGCCGCAGGGGACCGTGGTTATTCGTGCCTGGCTCGATGCCGGAACCCTGCACTTTACGATTGAGGACGATGGTCGCGGCGTCGATCTCGACGCCGTTCGCGAACGCGCGCTGGCCGGCCGGATAGCCATCGCCGAGGAGGTGTCCGCGATGAGCGAGCACGAGGTGCTCGACCTCTTATTCTTCCCCGGCTTCTCTCTGCGGGACGCGCCAGACCTAATGGCGGGTCGAGGTGTCGGCCTCGACTTGGCTCACGCAGCCGTTGAGCGACTGGGTGGAACCATCCATCTGCGTTCGGAGCATGGCAGAGGTTTGCAAACCACCCTCGGCTTTCCCGCGGAGGGTACCTTGGTGCGTGTGGTTTGGTTGCGGTCTGGGGGGCAGTCTTTTGCTCTCACAGTGCGAGCCACGGGGCGGGTGCTCCTGGCCGAACAAGTCGCCGGTACCGCGGCGCTATCCACGCTATTGCGCAGGGCGTCTACGCCACAATCCTCCAAATATGCGATCGAGGTCGTGCCTTTGGTGTTCGGCGTCGAGCCAGCGTTCGTGGGGGTGGACGAGGTTGGCACGATCGAGGACGTTGCGGTTCGACCCATTCCCCCGCTCGCGCGCAGCGTTGGGCCCTATTCAGCCGCTGTGGCGTTTGGCGATGAGCTGCGCCTCGTGCTCGACCCGATGCGGCTGGCGCAATTCGCGAGTCTTCGCCGAGCGCACTCGCAGAGTTTGCGTCCTCGGGAGTAACATCCGTCCGAATGCGGAGCCACCTCAGATCTGGAGCGCGCCGGGTTGCGGCCACGATGTTGGCGCTCGCGCTCGCAAGTTTGCAGGGTTGCTCCGAGCGCAAGGAGGGCGAGGCCTGCAGCTCCCCTGAGGATGGGGCGCGTTGCCTGAACAGCGCGACCGCTCTCGTTTGCAGCGAGCAAAGGCTGGTGCGCTTCCCTTGCAAGGGCGCGCTCGGATGTACTCAGAATCAAGAGAGTGTCCGCTGCGATGGCACCGTTGCCGCGGAAGGGGATCGTTGTGAAGAAGGGTCCTTTACCTGCAGCGAGGACGGTAAAGCGCGGCTCAAGTGCATCAATGGCAAGTACGTCGCTGATGCCCTATGCCGTGGTGATGACGGTTGTAGCGTCGCCGGCGTCGTCACCCATTGTGATTCCTCCAAGGCCGAGGTCGGCGAGGTCTGCGAGAACGTAGGTAGTTTGGCCTGCTCGCCAGACGGAAGCACCATGCTGGTATGCGAAGGGCTCTGGAAAGCTGGCTCGCGCTGCAAGAAGGGATGCCGTCGCCGCGGGAGCGCAGAGAGCGGTGTCGTGGAGTGCGAGGAAGAGGAAGCAAAGGCCTCAGGGCCTTGTGCACCTGACGGCGCGATAGCGTGTGAGCAAGGCGGTAAAGAGCTGCTCAAGTGCTTTTCCGGCCGCTATCAGAAGAGCAAGCCCTGCCCAGGCCCCACCGGCTGCACGAGCGAGGGGTTTTCCGTTCAATGCGACTAGAAGCCAAGTAGGGCTCTCCTTTGACGCTTCAACGTCTCATTGCCACGCTCCGTACGTTGCTAGCGACTCCGCTGCGAGCACAGCCGACACTCCTAATCGGCTGCCTGCTCCTGACGCAGACCCTGCTCGTCAATCTGCTTGTTGCAGCCTATGAGCAAGCGGACTGCGCTTGGCTTTTAAGCCTGTTCATGGACCGCTATGAGCTCGCCGCTGATTCTTGGCGCCCAATGCATGTAGCGGTGCTTACCGTTCGCGCCGAAGGACCCCAAGATCTCTACGACAAGGTGTACTTCGCCTCGGGGTACCAGTTCATTTACCCACCTCAGGGCCTTGCTTGTTTTGAGCTGCTCGACCGGCTGCAGCTCGTCGCGTGGTCAAACTTCTCTGCGCTCAATCGGGCGGCGAAGCTCGCCTTCGGCCTGACCGGCGCGTTCAGCGGACTGCTCGCGCGCAAGCTGAGCCCGGCTCACTTTCGACCGACCGTTATCGGGGCGCTGCTTTTGGGAATGCTCGCGGCGATGACCTTCTACCCGCTTGTTCGAGGCGTCGAACTGGGACAGGTTCAAACCTGGTTGAGCTTGTTCCTCGTCCTTTCGATCTGTGCGTTTGCTTACGAACGCAAGCTGCTGGCAGGGGTCATGTTGGGGCTGGTCATCGTCGTCAAGCCGCACCTCGGCGTCGCGGTTTTGTGGGCGCTCGTGCGCCGAGAACATCGGCTCGCCATTGGGACCTTATTGGTCCTGGCCGGCTCTACGGTTTTGTCGCTGGCCTTCTATGGGCCTGGCCTTCACGCGGACTATGCGAAGCTATTGGGCTTCCTTTCGACTCGGGCCGAGCCTTTCTACGCGAATCAGTCGCTTTCGGGGCTGCTGCACCGACTCGCTTTCAACGACAATAGCCTGGTATGGGACGGGACGCATACTCGCGCGGTGCCGCTTCCTTGGGTCAACCTGCTAAGCCGAGTGTTTGCTGTCGGCGGCGTTCTGGCGGCTCTGGGTTGGCGCCGCGATCAGAGCCCTTTCGGCGCAGCGATGAACTTTGCCATCATCCTTTTGACCGCGACCGTGGTGTCGCCAGTTGCTTATGAGCACCACTATGGATTTTGCGTCTGCTTGTTTCTCGTGTTCGGAAGCCGGCTCTTCGCCCAACGTCGCTGGGGAACTAGCCATTGGTTGCTGATGCTCAGCTATGCATTATCAGCAAATTTCTTCGGCATGACCCGGCGATTCGCTACGTCCAACCTCAATGTGATTCAGTCCTATCAATTCGTTGCCAGCGTGCTTCTGCTGGGACTCGCCTACAAGCTCACCTCGGAACGCATCGCCACTCCGCCACTCCGCGGGAGCCGCGCGACCCAATCCAAATAGCTCTTGAGCTTGAACTTCTTGGCGGTGCTGTCGGATGACATGAAGCGCACTTGCCCGAATACGGGGCGCTCGGGGGCCCAGGGTCGGTCAAAAAGGCCAAAGCACCAAAGGATACCCGTGTAGGAGTTTGGGTTCCTGCCGTCCAGCGCATACTTGTTATTGAGGTGGACCAAGGTTTGATAAGCGGTTTCCGGATCTTTAGACCATTCAAGAACCTTCTTGCCCCAGAGCATGCGCAGGTAGTTGTGAATGACCCCCGTGGTTACCAGCTCCTTTTGTGCCGCGTTCCAAAGTTCGTCGTGAGTTTCGCCACGCTCCCATTGCTCGAGGGAGTAGTTGAAGCTGCGCTTGTCAGCGGCGTGTGCCTTGAGCGTATTGGTTGCCCAGCTAGGTAGCGCTGTCTCGAGCGAGCGAGTGTCCAGCCGCCGGGTCCAATGCCAGACGTAGCCAACGTCGCGCCAGGTCATCGCCTCGTCGAGGAACGAGTTGACGTTATCGTCGTCCGAGAAGAAGCCCTCACGCTTGGCTAGGTTAGCCCGATTGAAGGTGGGACCATCAGGTAGCGTTCCGAGCACGCTGTGAACCACCTCGTCGATGCTCAGGTGCCCAAAGTGTAGATAGGGAGATAGCCCGGAGCCGTGCATCGCGCTCGGGGCGGCGGGCTTGGAGCGGTCTTCGGCGTAGATGGGTAGCCCGGTTTTCAGGAAGGCGTGAAGCTGCGCTCGCGCAGCGCGAGTCCCGCCTGGCTTGGAGGAGACTCTCGCCACCGACTGGTCGACGGGGAGCGACGCTATCAGTGTATCCAGGTTGGACAAATCAACCGGTTGAAATGGCGGCTCAATGGCTGCTGTTGCGAGCTCCCCCAAGGCGGGATCTTTTTCGGATAAATGCTTGAAGGCATTCTCGAAGTTTTGGTGCAACCTGCGCCGCAGGTGGACCGCGGCAAATGGAGGTGTGCCCAATAGGCTAATAGGGACGACGCTATTGTTGTCTACCGCAAAGACCGCCTTAGAGAAGCTCGCTACGGCCTTGGTTTGGTCCGGGATGATGAAGCAGGGGAAGTCATCGGTAACGACGAGGGAGGCCCCTTTTACGATCTTGCGCAGCAGCCCTCTCGCTGGTTGTGCAGCGGTCTCGACGAATGGCCAGTAGCAAATCCCAAGCTCTGCGGCCCTGGCAGCGTTGTCACGCATGCCCTCAATGATGAAGCCAGAGAATCGAGCGCTCGCCCACGGGTAATCCAGCCGCAACCCCTCATAGACGACGAGCGGTTTCCCCAATTGCTTTGCGCAGGTGATCGCGTAGTCGAGGGCGTGGTTCCACGACAGCCTGCGGGCCGACTGCATCCAATAGAGAACGTACTGAGCGGACTTGTCGACCGACGTTTCGTTGAGACGTCGAATTCGGGCTTGGTTGAACGACATGGCGTCAGGCAGCATACTTCTGTCAAACGCCGACACCAGCCCGTCGGTCCGAGCGTGCGCGGAGGATACTCGCCCGGGAGTTTTGCAACACACTGTTCCGATCCTGCTGGAGCCGCGTCTGTCATGGGCTCGCTTGCCGTAGGTCCAGGGCGAGCGCAGATTGGGCTGGCTATGAGCAACAACACACCCCGGTCAGTCTCCTCGGAGCTGGTGCAATCACGCGTTGTCAGGGAGACCCCACTCGGGTTCCCGTGGGAGACCCGCGACCCTTTCCTCTTCTGCGTTCATCACGAAGATTTCTATCCAGAAGGCAATGAGCAGATGGGGCCACGAGTCTCCCTTGCTGGACGCAATCTGGGGCAGGATTTTACGGTGAAAGACGGCTTTCGCATGTACCACGGGGAGGTAGTTCCCGGATTTCCGCAACACCCGCACCGGGGCTTCGAGACGATCACGATTGCCCGCCGTGGCTTCATCGACCACTCCGACTCCCTCGGTGCCGCGGCGCGTTTTGGAACGGGCGACGTGCAGTGGATGACGGCTGGCAAAGGCATCGTTCACTCGGAGATGTTCCCGCTCGTCTCACAGACTGAGCCGAACACGGTCGAGCTATTTCAGATTTGGCTCAACCTGCCCGGCGCTGACAAGATGGTCGACCCGCACTTCAGGATGTTGTGGGCCGAGTCGCTTCCGTGCGTGATTGTTGATGCTTCAACCTCGTCGACAGTAACCGTTATAGCCGGTCAATTCGCAGGCCAGGCCGCCCCGTCTCCACCCCCGAGTTCCTGGGCAGCGAAGCCGGAGGCCGACATCGCGATCTATGCAATCGTGCTCGGTGCAAACGCTACGTTAGCGCTTCCAACGCTCGCACAAGGCGTGGAGCGCACGCTCTACTTCTTCAAGGGGTCCGAGTTGACGGTGAACGGTCAGCGCTTCCAGCGGCATGCCGGCCTCGAGGTTTCACCCGGCGAGCAGACCCTCACGGCGGGGGAAGGCGGCGCTGAGATCTTGGTGCTTCAAGGCCGCCCGCTGCGCGAGCGCGTCGCGCAGTATGGCCCCTTCGTGATGAATACTCAGGCCGAGCTTCAGCAGGCCTTCACAGACTATCGCCGCACTCAGTTCGGTGGCTGGCCTTGGCCTGAGGACGCGCCAGTCCACCCGCGTACTGAAGGGCGGTTCGCCCGTCACGTGGACGGGCGTGTCGAACGTCCCGAAACAAAAGCATGACTTTCCCTTTCTGATGGGGATTTCTGGGTGTATGATGTTTGAACAACGGTATTCAAACCATGGACAACCTATCCCCGCGATACCGGATTCATGCCGTAAGCCAACTCACTGGCGTCTCTACGGCAACGTTGCGAGCGTGGGAGCGTCGGTACGGCTTCCCAAGCCCTTCGCGCACCTCCTCAGCCTACCGGCTGTACAGCGACTTCGACGTGGACCTGCTCAAGCGCATGCGCGCGCTGGTGGAGTCCGGGATCGCGCCCAATGAAGCAGCCCGCGAGCTTCTGGAAAGCTCTGCCCAGACGCTCACGGCACCGCTGCTCCCCGAGGTTGAAGATCCTTACCAAACGGCGTCAGCCCGCATCGTGGAGTCCGCCGCTCGTCTCGACACGACGGCACTCAACCGCGAGGTGCGGCGCGCGTTGCTGCTCGATTCGGGGCTAGTCGCGTTCGAGCGAATCTTGCGGCCGGCGTTGGTTGAGATTGGAGAGCGGTGGCACCGCGGCGAGGTTTCGATCGCGAGTGAACACTTCGCTTCGCACGTGATCTCTGCGGCCACGCTGGACTTATTGCGAATGGTCACCATCCCGTCGGATGCTCCCTCGGTGCTCTTGGCCTGCTTTGCGGAGGAGCACCACGTATTGCCGCTGTATGGCGCTGCACTGGAGCTCGCCACCTGGGGCTTTCGGCCTGTCATTCTCGGAGCCAGGACGCCGCCATCGGCTATCGCCCGCGCCAATCAAGCACTGAAGCCGGACATCGTCGGACTCTCGTGCACCTTGGCGCCTGAGCCGGCAAGTGCGGCACGCGAGCTCGTTGACGCCTATGCTGACGCCTGCCCGAATACTCCCTTCGCGGTTGGTGGAAGCGGAGCCAAGGAACTCGAGCATTGGATCGTGGCTCGTGGAGGCAAGGTCATTCCAGCGAACTCGTCTGAGCGGCGCAAGCTCTTGGACCAGCTGCTCTCGGCCGGCCGCGCCCGTAACGCTGAGCCGGAGCCTGAGGTAGCGCTCCTCGCCCCCAAGGCGCGACGACAGAAGCCCGTGCACTGAGCGCGAGTTCGCACACGCACTGGTAGCTTGTTAACGGCTGCACCCGAGCTGCAGCCTCGACAACGCTCTTTGCGCTATTTGCAAGCTGGCATGCTCATTGCCCGTAAGCGTGCATGTTCCGAACGCGGTCTACTTTGCTTTTACTCGGGCTCCTGCTGGGAGCCTGCGGCGATGATTCCTCCGAAACGGAGCCGGAGCCGAAACCGGAGAACAATCCTCCCGTTTGGAGCAACGCTCCAGCGACCGCCGCCAAGGTTGGTCAAGGCCAGAACATTAAGCTGCCGATCACGATCAGTGATGAGACTCCAGAGTCCGTATCGGTAGCCATCGTAAGTCCACCCGCTGGTTTGGAGGCTGAGCTCTCGACCGAGGGCGAGCTTACGTTACTGGTTCACGCTGGGTATGCCTTGAGCGGTGCAGCGTCGCTTACGGTTGAGCTGAGCGACGGAGAGAGTACGACGAGCGTCGAGCTGAAGTTGGACGTGGTTCCGTTGCGTTGGCTGTCCAGCGAGACCTGGCCGGCGGCTGACGGGCCAGAGGCTCGTGAACATGGCAGCGTGGTGGTGGACGCCGAGGGACGCCAGGCCTTCTTGGTCGGCGGCTCCGGCTACTCGCCATACCTTGAACCATTCGGAGACGTGTGGCGCTACGATCTCGAAGAGCGCAGCTGGTCCCAGGTGGACCCGGGCAAAGCGTTGCTTCCAGGCGCCTCCCGAAGAGTCGCGAGCGTACCGGGGACCAAGAACTCCTATCTATTCGGTGGCTATCGGGGAGACAGCGGCAATGAACTTCACAATGAGTTACTGCGTGCGGAGGTGATTGGAGAGAGCCTCGAATTTACGCTGATTGAACAGGTGAATCCCCCGCCGGAAAGGGCGCTTCACGCCTTTGCCTACGACCCTGGTAGCGAGCGCTTCGTCGTATTCGGTGGAGCGGGCGCTACCTTCTACAACGATGTCTGGATAGGAACCTTGGCTGGCGACGTAATGACCTGGACCGAGGTAGAAGCCGACGAAAAGCCCAAAGGAAGGTTCGGCCTCTTTTACGGGATGGATAGCGAAGCCGGGCGTCTCATCATTTATAGCGGGCAGACCAGCCAGACCAAGTTCGCCGACGATACCTGGGCGCTCGACGTCCGAGCCGAGACGCCAACGTGGGAGTTGCTCTCCGAGGGCGGGGGGGAGAGCGAGCCGCCGGGGCGAAGGAACGGTACCTTCCTATTTGACCCGACGGCTCCACGATTGTTCGTCTTTGGCGGAACCTCCGATGGCGCTACGACTTCACCTGGGCTGTTTGCCTTTGATGCGAGGGCTGGACATGCTGGTTGGACCAGGCTCGACCTCGAGGGTCAGCCCGACCTGCGCTCGAGCGGCTTCGGGTTCTTCGACGCGGAGCTCGGCCAGGCGTTCCTGGGCTTTGGTAACACGACGAGTGCTGTTTATGCAGATTGGAGCGTGCTCGGCTACTGATCGGACGCCGCGGCTAATGAGCTATCCGCATCTGCGGAAAGCGAAGTCTTCGGGCTCGTTAGCCGCTTTGTGAGCACCATACCGAGCAACATGCCGCCTACGAACAAAACTGGGGACAGCGTCCCCGTTGCTGCCGTTACGAGGGAAGGCCCGGGGCAGTAGCCTCCAAGGCCCCAGCCCACGCCAAAGATGGCTGCCCCAGCAATGAGTCGGCCGTCGATGCGATGGGTGGAGGGCAGGTGAAAGGACGTACCGAGGAGCGGCCGCGAGCGCCTGAGGATCAACCGACGAAGGAGCAGATGAACGCCAATCGCGCCAACCATTACCCAAGCCAAACTTGGGTCCCACTGGCCTGCTACGTCCAAAAACCCTAGCACCTTGTCCGGGCGCACCATGCCCGACGTGAGTAGGCCAACGCCAAACAACGCGCCCGCTACCAAAGACGATAGGACACGCATCACTGTCCTCCCTGACCAACGAGATGACGCACGATGAAGACCGTAAGCGCGCCGGTCAACATGAAGGTTATTGTGGCGACCATTGAACGCAGCCGCAGCGCCGAAATACCACATACGCCATGGCCGCTGGTGCAGCCGGAGCCTAACTGAGTACCCACTCCGACGAGTAGACCAGCCAGGCCAACCAGGCCAATGGGAGTTGGAGAAGTGCCAAAGCTGGTCGGGGAAAAGACCGCAAACCCAAGGCCCACGAAGACGAGACCGCCCAAGAACGAAAGCGCACTCGCCCGATCGCCGTCAGGCTCAACTGTGGTCACTCCCGAGAGCAGCCCGCTGATCCCCGCGGCTTTGCCGTGGGTCAAAAGAAAGAGCGAGGCGGCAAGACCGATCAGCGCTCCGCCCAGCAAGGCTGCCAAGTCGAACATCCATCCAGTATAGCAGATGCATGTCTACGAGGCGAAAGAACGCTACGTGGCGTAGGTCATGACGAGGTAGAGCACCGACTCGGACTTGCCAGGGTTCCTGTAGACGTGCGGCGAGTCGGCGCGGAAGAGAATGGCGTCGCCCGTTCCGAGAAGGTGTTTGGCCCCAGAGATTTCTAGCTCGACCTCGCCGCGTGCAACCACGAGGTTTTCATTGGTTCCCGATGCGTGGGCCTCGGCGTGTTCAACGCCTCCCGGCGCGATGCGAATCTCATAGAACTCAACGGTTCTTGCTGCATCGGTGGGGAACAGCGCTCGACTGGAGAAGGCACCGTCGGCGCTGGTAAGTCGCTTCGCCTTCTCCTTGCTGAGCACACGCACGTCTTGCGTTGGCGTTTCAGCGATCAAAGCTGAAAAGGGGAGGTCGAGCGCTTGAGTGATTTTCCAAACCACGTTGATTGTCGGGGCGCTGCGGCCGAGCTCAATCTGGCCAAGCATGGCGCGGCTCACTCCAGAGCGTTGCGCCAACGCTTCGAGCGAGAGCGAGCGCTCTGAACGAAGACGCCGCAGATTGGCTCCCAAAACCTGCGAGGGCTCATCGGTCGATGGGCCGAGGTCCTTTGGCTTGTGACCGACTGATGCAGCCGCTTTCTTTGCTGCAGTTGGCCGCTTGGCTTTTTCCTGCGTTGATCGACTCGAACTCACCATCATCTCCCAGCGCTCATGAGCTGCACTTGGCTCTCGGCCAGAGCTTAGTCTCAACTCGAACAAGACTGCAGCGAAACCTCGGCCATTCTTTTTCGAGGCTGCCATCGATTCGACACCGACTGCCGGCACAGTGCGCGCCTATGAATGAGTTGCGGAGCGCGCGCATGTCGCTGCTGGTTGACTTGGAGCGAGGTACTAAAGTTGGATTGGAGCTGTCGCTTCAAGCTCTTGCTCCCAAGCGAGTGTTGCCAGCGGCCAGACTGCTGTTGGCTTCCCAAGAAGTACGAGTGGCCGGCACGCTGTTCGCTCGGGTAGGAGCGGGAGCCGACTTCTCGAGCGCATTGCAAGACCTCGCGCACTGGCTCAAGTCTCAAGGTCGACCTGCCGCCGACTTAGCGCTGACCCTCTCATCCGATACAGCAGAGGAGCTGCTTAGCCGAATGGAGATCGCCGCAGCGCGCTCGTTCCGGGTTGTCGCGACCGGCCCGCTGTCGAGTTTGCTCGAGCTCTTGCGAGGTAACCCACGGCTTCGTTGCGGTGTGCGACCGGAGGCCGCGCCATTTTCGCAGGCCGAGCCGTACGAACGAGCGATGGCACTGGAGCTCGGTCGCATTAGCTATGAGCGCGGGTTACCGCTTTATGCCACCAACGTGGATACGGTCGACGATCTCGTCTTTGGTAAGCAGGCGAACTTCCGCTTTGGTAGCGGTCGGCTTTGGGGTGGTGTCTCCAACTCGGTGCCGCGTGTGAGTGCGTTTCACCGCACCTTGGTTCGAATCGCCAATCAGCGGGCGGCGCATGATCCTCTGTTTGAACTCGAACAGGCGATTCACGAGGTTCGTACACGGGGTGGAGACGAGGAGGGCGATCAGCCCGTCCTGAAGGAACTCGAGAAACCGCTGCTTGTTGCGCGTAACTCGCTCGTGCGCGCGGTCTCCTTGTGGCGCCAAGCTAGCGAAATGGCCCGTATCGCCGAGGGCGAGCTTGGTCACCTGTTGGAAGGTATGGCGCACGGTCGACCAGTGCGGGGGGAGCGCTTCGTTCGTTGCGAGAACTCCTTTGAAGAGGCGCGTGCGCTCGAGTCGTGTGCCCAGGATTGGCTCGACGAGGCAATTGCTCGATCGGCTAATGCACAATCGGCGTTGCGCCTTCGCAGGGAGCTATTGCTTGGAAAGAGTTCCGTGTCAGGGCTTTCGGTCTCTGCTGCGTGATGCGACGAATGAGTCGGTTGTGTGAACTCTGGGCGACATTCCATTCAATCGCCTGCTAGGCGTGGACCACGGCACGTGGCTTCGCTAGGAGCGCTGCATGGCTCATAGCTGGAGCAACTCGTTGCGGTGCCTGCTGATGATAGCAGTGACAGCCGGGTGCGGTTTGGCCAGTGAAGATGCGCGCCAGGTTGAGATCGTCAATGTGATGACCTCCGCCGACGAGTCACTGATCCTCACTCGTCCGCGGCTCGTAGCGTCGAAGTATCGACAGATGGCGCAATCCCCCTATGGGTTCATGCGCGGAAGTTTTCCCCTCTACAATCACGATGTAACCACCAATGCCTGGGGCTTGCCCGCTTCCAGGTTTTACGCAGACGTCTCGCCGTTTTCGGTCGGCGATGCGCATGTAGAGAATTTTGGCTTCTTGCTTGGGCGGAGTGGTGAACTCTCGCTGCAGCCCAACGACCTCGACGGGGCCGACCGATATAACTATCTGTTGGAGGTGCGCCGACTCGCGACTGCTTTGTTGGTAGGTCAAATGCAGGCGCAGCAGCTGTCGACCTTGAAGCAACCGAGCGAGCCGGAGCACGACGCGGCCTTTGCGTTGGCGTTTGCGTACGCCGAGGAGATCGCGGTGCTCACTGGCGGCCAGGAGCGAGCCGGGGAGCTTTCACCTGGTGTCGTGTTCGAGGACCTGCTGGAGCGTGCAACCGAGGACCGAGACGCGCGCGCCGAGCTAGCTGAGCTAACCGTGCTCGAGGGGGACCAGCGACGGCTTTTGCGAGGACCGGTTGATGAGGACGATCCTGAGAACGTCTATCTGGAGCCTGCTCCACTGGTCTGGGAGCTGCTGCCCGACGTACTAATGAACTATCGAGCGATGCTCCAAGCACCACCGCCAGCTGGCTATTATACTATCAAGGACGTGGCACGGGAAATCGGCTCGGGAGTCGCGAGTCGCGCGAGGCTGCGGCTAATCGTATTGGTGGAAGGCGAAAGCAGCTCCAATGACGACGACATCCTATTAGAGGTCAAAGAACTCGGGGACTCCGGAGTGCGCCCAGCCGTTTTTACAGACGTAAGCGCGGACTCGGTGACCGAGCGCATTCAGCTGGCGACCGAGGTGTGCTTCACCGGCGAAGATGCGGCTCCGCTGTGGGGAACCTCCAGTTTGGCCGGCCTCAACGTACAGGTGCGACTCGAATCAAAAGCTGAAAAGAGCTTTCGTGTCGCGAGGTTGATCGAGGAGCTGGGCACACCGTCGGCGATCGCGGACCTTGGCCGGACGCTGGGTCGGGCGCTGGCTCGAATTCACGCTGGAACCGAGCAGCTCGAACCGGGGACGCTGGCTCGCCTGCAGGCCGCTATGCAAAGCAACCCCGAGGGGTTTGCCGATGAGCAAGCGCAGGCCGCACTGGTCATGGCCGAGGGCGTCTTTGCCGACCATGCGCGGTTCGTTGACGCTCTGGCAACGCTTGGCCCAACCCTGGGTCTGAGCCCGCGGGCGGAAGACGCCTTGCGTGGAGAGGCCGGCGAGCTGGCCGGCGATCCGCCGGAGCTACCGTGAGCCAACGTCTCGTTGCCGCTGCGCTGGTCGTCTCGAGCTATGTGCTGCCTACGCTGGTCTATGCGCAAGCCAGCTCTCCAGGCTCTGGCCCAGACTCGGCCGCGGTTAGCGAGCCAGCCGGAGACGCTGAAGCAGCCGCAGTAGCGGCACCCGCCGCAGCGTCCGCCAACGTTCAATTGGCTGAGACCAAGGAACAGGCGAAGGTGAGCCCTCCGTCGCCTGCCGCAGAACCGGAGCCAAAGGATCGCCGCATTGAATCGCTCTACCCTTTGAGCGGCACGGGCTCGAGCTTCCCCTTGGCCTTGGATCTGGGGCCGCTCATCCTGGAGGCCCATCTCAGCGTCTTTGCTCAATATGTACTTAGCGTCAGGACCGAAGGCGAAGAGTCGGATTGGTTTCACGAGTTCGAGCTACCTCGTGCCCACGCTCGTCTCGATGCCGCCTGGGAGAACGCGCGTGCGAGGGTGCTCATCGAGGCCATTCGAAGCGCGAGCGAAGGATCCCTGTTGGGGGTCGCGGGTGATAGCTTCGTTACTAGGGTACGAGAGGCTTGGGCCTCGTATACAGCGTGGGACGTGCTCGAGGCTCAGCTTGGGCTGGTCCCAACGCTGACGACGGGACCACTCGAAGCGATGTGGGGTATGCGGCAAGTCTCCGCTACGGCGGTGGAGCGTACTCAGCTATTGGTTCCAGCCGATCTCGGCGCCACGGTGCGCGGGCTCTTCCCGAAGGGCTTTGGTTGGGTCGGAGTTGGCGCGTATAATGGAGAAGGGTATGCGCAGCGCGAGCTCAACCGCGGTAAAAATATAGAGATAGCGACGGTGGTCCACCCGCTGGCGTTCAGCGAGGAGCTGAAGCCAGTAACGCTGCAGACCAGCTATGTATCCGGCTCCCGCGGAACTGCGCTGGCGCGAGCGGACCGCGTGACGGCCTCTGCGGCTTGGATGGGGGAACTGATTCGCGGCGGAGTGACCTTCACCCATGCTTGGGGTGTGGACGACCAGCCTGATACCCGGGCCATCGCTGCCGAGGCTTTCATTCGCGTCAAGCCGATTGAGCGCATCAGCGTGGGGTTGGATGCAACCTATTGGGTGCGAGACCTCGCCGCTGAGAGCGACTACAGCGTAGTAATTACCGGTGGCGTTGGTGTCTTCATCGTTGAGCCGCTCGCTGCCTTCCTGGCCGTTGACGGTCTGTTGCAGGGCGCGGAGGCCGCGCAGAATGAAACGCCCAAGGATGACGTTCGGCTTCGGGTGATCGGCGCGGTTGAGTTTTGAATCGAGGAGTCATGAAGATGCGTGCGCTTTTACTAGGCTTGGGCTTGATGGTCGTTGGTTGTTCCGAGTCGCGTTCGGACACCGGAGGCGGCGGCGCTGGTGGTGACGGCGGTGCACCCGTCACAAGTAGCGGTGGAGCTGGTGGCAGCGGCGAGACGAGCAGTGGAGGCGGCGGCTCGAGCTCCAGTGCCATGGGGAAGGCTGAAGTAGTCATCAACGAGATCGACGCCAACAACGATTGGATTGAGCTGGTCAACGTCGGGGAGGAGAGCTTCGACCTCGCTGGGTTGTTGCTCGCGGACAGCGACGCCGGCGACCCCAAACTCGATACAGCCATCGAGTTTCCGGAGGGGGCTACGCTGGCCGGTGGAGCAAGGCTCTTCATTCTGGCCAAACAGGACAACGCGGTGGAGCCTGGGGTTCAGGACCCTCAAACCGTCTGTGAGCCGGGCGCTTCCCCCTGCTTCTATGCGCCGTTCGGAATCTCGGATGCGGATGGGGACGAAATCTTTCTGCTCGATGGGGACCGCATCATCAGCAGTGGGGTCTACGAGCCCGCGGCAGCAGCAGACGGTGAGAGCTGGTGTCGGCTCCCCGACGGTACGGGAGACTTCGCGGTTTGCGCGCCAACGCCTAGCGCTCCCAACGCCGAGTAAGCTCGTCATCGTCCTGTTTCCATCGGCGCGCCTGGGCGCCATGGCGGCGGCGCAAGCTGGTTACCCAATCGTCGGTGAACGTTTGCTGGCCCACCCCGTGAAAGACACCGAGCGACCGAACACTCATCGGTGTGAAGAAGCCGACCTGGGCACTGTCAGCTGCAGCACTCCTCTTCGGTTGTGGAGCGCTCCTTTCACCAACTGAGTCACATAACCCTGTAGCCCCGCGCATCGTCTCGCGGGCAAAGCCAGTGCACGTGGTTCTTATTGCTCTCGATGGGGTGCGAGCCAGCGACGTGTTCGAGGGCGCGGACCCCCGCTGGCTCGACACGGAGCGGTCGCCGCAGGAGGTCGTTCCCAATCTCAGTATGCTCGCTCGGGAGGGCATCACTCTTGGAAGACCAGGCCAGTCGCCTGGTCTTTCTGCTTCTGGTCCCAATTTTGTTTCTTTGCCGGGCTACACCGAGCTGCTCTCTGGACGCTTTTCCGAGTGCCACAGCAACGATTGTTCGACGCGGCCTGAGGACACGCTGATCGATTGGATGCTGAAGGACGGTACTCGGGCCAGCAAAGTGGGGGTGATCGCCTCCTGGGAGAACCTCGAGCGCGCGCTCAGCCCACGGCCGACTGCGGCCTTCATTTCAACGGGGCGCCATGGTGGCAACGCCCACCTGGTTGCAGATACCGAGCTGGGCTCGCAAACACTCGCGGCGCTGGTCGATGGCGCCGAGGCGCCCAGTGGACCAGGCCATCATGACTATCGGCCAGACAGCTACACGATAGAACTGGCGCTCGCTTACCTAGCGGAGCAGGAGCCGCGGTTTATGTTCGTGGGCCTCGGGGATACCGACGAACACGCCCACGCCGGCGACTATGAGGCCTATCTAGGCGCGCTGCAGCGGGCCGACGCCTTCGTCGGGCGGGTGATGCAACTGCGCAATGCGTGGGAAGCGAAAGGCGAGCCTACCGCTATCTTCGTAACCACCGATCACGGGCGAGCCGACGACTTTCGCTCGCATGGAAAGGACTTTCCGGAGTCGAGTGCAGTGTGGTTGATAGCAGCGGGGGCTCGGATCAACGCTGGCTCGAGGGAGCAGTTGGGCAACTACGCACTAAGGGACGTTGCACCCACCATCGCGGCTATCTGTGAGTTGCCGCAGGCACAAGGTATGTCGGCTGGTGCGCCCATCGCGGGCGTTCTACTGCACAGCCCGACGGCCTCGGGTTCTTGGCTCGCCTCGCGCTGAGCTTTACCAGGAAAGTTCGTAAGTCACCTTGCCGGTAGCGTTCTCTTGGGCAACCACGCGTACTTGGCCATGCTCAGCGCGAGCAAAGGCCAAGGTCGCCTCGAGGCAGCCCGCCAAGCCATCTACATAGCAATCAAAACTGAACTGATCGGCCGGGAAGCCAACCAACGTGAGGCGAGCTCTCGCGTCCTCGACTGTCGCCATCGAGAGTGTGCCGAGCTCGCGCGTCACATGCTCGTAGATCTTGTTGCTGCGCTTGATCAGGCCGCCCGGGGTCACGCCAAAAATACCGAACGTCATAGTGAGGAACGCTCGAAGCAGCGGTCGGTCAAAGCTCGACAGCATCGTTTCACGAAACAGTCGAACCAGCCCTTGTGAACCGAGCACTTCGCGAGCTGCATCAGAGACGTGCATGTGCTGATGCATGGGAACCCAAGCCATCGGCAGCTCGGCCAGGATCGCCTCGGTGGCGCGCGGATCAACCAGCGCCATGATTTTTGTGCGCTTCGCTAAGCCCAACCGCGAAATTGCGGTGAGCAGCGACTGCGTCTGCGCAGCACGAATCCGAGGCTCCCCCATCGCCATATCCTCAGGCTACACGCAATGACGTGCCCCAAGAGCGGCGTTGTCAGTCGAGCTACTCCCCCAAACGCAGCCGCACCTCGGCTTGCGTAATGGTTTTGGTGGGTTGAGAACGAAGACACACTTGGCAGAGAAGCCGTGTGTTCGGGCCGCAGCCCAGTAGTTCGAGCGTCTCGCGCTCAGCCTCTTCTGGCGCGGATAGTAGCGACTCACCGCTCTCCACTGTCACGACGCAGACTCCACAGCTCGCGCTGCGGCAGGAGAACAAGGCTGTTAGCCCTTCCTCAGCGTCGCATAAGTCGAGCACGCGATCGGCCGGCGCTGCCGAGAGGACCAGCGTGCCCTCGTTGTGCTGCAGTGCGATTTGAATCGGTCCCATAGGAGGTTGATGCCACAAAAGAAAAACAGAGCGAGGGCTTTCACCGTCGCTCTGCTACGTCGCGCGCCGACTCTTTTGGAGTGAGCGCTAGCGCCTCACTTGCAGGCCGGGTTGGCCTTCATCGCCTCAGCCGCCTGCTTGCAAGCAGTGACGGTGGCGTCTTTGCCCGGACCGCTGGCGGCAGCCTTCCAAGCCGTCTTCATATCTTCGAGAGCCTTCTTGCTGGGCTCCTTCGCTGCGTCAGGCATCTTGTCGATGCAGGCAGAGTAGGACTTGATGTAGTCGTCACACTCGGCAATGCCGGTGTCGCCGCCGCCACTCTTGGCGTCTGCCTTGGCGGAGCCCGACGGTGCGCCGCTCTTCGCGCCGTCTGCGCCCTTATCCCCACAACCGACAGCGAACATGGCACCGAGCACGAGAGCAACCGCAATCTTCTTCACTTTAGAGCCTCCCTCAAAGACTGCCATGGGACCGGCAGCGCGGCGGATACTGCCATTTGTTTTCTGACCGTACACAACAATCGGCAGCTTTTTTTCGCGGGAACCCAATTGTCTCAGAGTTGTAAATTAGCTGTCTGAGATTGTCCGCTGACTCGTTGCTAATGAGCATTGGATTGAGAGTTTTGACATGCGTTCAAGCTCTCACGCGTTGCTATTGGCAGGCGCCGGTCTTGTCGAGTTCTGCCAAGGCAGCAGTGCAGGCGGTCAGCAGGCGCTTTTGACCGTCGGGGGTCTGACTCTGCGCCTTCCAGGTTGCTTCGATCTCGCTCAGCGCCTTCTTGCGCGCTTCACGCTCTGCTTCTGGTGCCTTCTCGATGCAGGCCGTTTGCCGTTCGAGGTAGGTCTTGCATTGGGGAGTCGTTATCCCGACCGGCGCGGTGGAACCCGAGGCTGATGCGCTGACTGATGCGCTGGCGGATGGGGCGGTCGTGTTGCTCTCGCCGCAGCCAACAACGAGCCACAAGCATGCGGTACCAAGGCTGAGTCGTAGGTTCATCGTCCTGTCCTGACTGGTGCTACTTCGACCAGAAGCGCGTGCTCGCGCCTCGTGGCGTTGCTGAAGGCCTGCTGTGAGCCGCCGTGAAAGTGAGGTCGGTCTTGCGAGGCGCGAGCGCTGAGCGTAAGCCCCGCGGAGGCTGCAGCGCGCTTCACGATCTCGTCGACGCGGATGGGTCGGTTGTTCCAGGCTCCGTCGGCCAGCAGCAAGATCACCTTGCCGCTCGGCCGCAGCACCCGGCGAAAAGCGGTGAACAGGTCAAACATCTCGTGCTCGAAGGAGCGCGCGGCTTCCCCTGCGTCGAGCGAGCGCAGGGTGCGACGAGCGCCAATCTCCCCGCGTTCGAGGGGGTTTGCATCCGCACCCAACCAACGCAGCCTGGTGCGGTGATGCTCCACGTAGTCGTAGACGCCCGGGTAGGGAGGAGAGGTGATTACGAGGTCCACCGAACGGTCGGGGAGCCCAGGCAGCTCGCGTGCGTCACCGAGCCGCATGCGAGCCGCTGGGGTGTTTTGAAAGAGCGCTTCCGAAGTCTCGAGCAGGCCAACGAGTTCGCGCGTCTTGTTTTGATAAAGCTTGGCTGGGTAGCCCGCTGCGATGCGCATCACGCGCGCCTTTTGTCCGGTATCCCCGTCTCGTTTGCTCAACTTCGTCAGGATGGAGGAAAGCAGGAGGCGCATCACCGGGGCGAGCTGGTCGCGGCTGAGCGCTTCGACCCCGACGCGAAGGCCGTCGAGCTCGAGCAGCACGTGCGGATCGAACTGGGCCACGTCGTCGGCTAGGTAACGCCGCGAAGCACCGCTCTTGGCGAGGCGACGCGCTGTTGCCTCCGCCGCTACGCCCTCCGCGAGCGCGGTCATTCGTTGCCGATCGGCCGCGCTGAACGAATGGGTCTTCAAGGTCGAGAGCATGATCGCGATCGGGTTGAGGTCGAAGCCCCACACCGAATGCCCGCGCGCCCGCCCCTCCACCAGCACGGTGCCGCTTCCGCAGAAAGGGTCCAGCACGTTGCCGGGCGCTGGCAAAAACGCCTCCAGCAGCAGGCCGGCCGTCTTCGGGTGCATGCGCGCCGGGTAAGGATGGAAGCCGTGAACGTGAGCGCGAGCTTCCGCCTCGGCCCGCTCTTCACGGGCCGCCGCCGGAGCTACGTCGAGCGCGAGCGCGAGCTTGTCCGTCGTCGTGGGATCGCCCTCGACGCTGACCTTGCCGCCGACGTGCGCGAGCGAGCGACGTTCTCGCCGAATCGGCGCGAGGCTCTCGACCGGAGCGGCGTTGGCTGTTGCTTTGGCCTTGGCGCGACGACGGGCCATCGGCCCACGCGAAGGAGCGGCCATGGAGAGCTACTGGACCCGACCGCGCGTTGCGGCGTTGGTCTCGGCTTCGGCTGCTTCGGCTTCGGCTTGTTGTTCGACCGCGGCGCGCGCCTCGAGCGCTGCGAAGCGCGGATCCTCGGGCAGGGGCACCGGCGCACCCTCGATCCTCATTCCTGTGTGGGCCGATCCAATGTCGAACTCGACGGTGGCGAGATTGAACAAATGCGCTGCGCGTTGCGGATCCACGTTGGTCGCACGCTGGAGATCTGTGGCGTTCTTGACCGTGCCGCTGCGCATGAGCTCACTGACTGTGTTACTCCAAGCGGCGTCCATCGACCCGCTAATCTGCTGGCTCAACTTGGCGACCTGCGAACGCCCGTAGAAGGTCATGCCTGCCGCCGGGCCGCCGAACATCGCGAGAATCACGGCTGCCGCGGTCACTGAAAAGATGGAGACCGGCAAGCCGATCACCGCGGCCATGACCAACCCGGCAATGCCGAAGTAGCTGAGGCCCTTCATGGCAGCGCGCTTCTTGCGCAGCGAGTCCACGTTGCGGAGGAGCGGCAGCGAGCTGTCCGCGGCGTTGCTCCCGCGCGGCGTTGGGATGCGAGGCCCGCCGCACAGCTTGCAGATAAAAATAAACTCCGCGTTTGGTTCAACACCGGCCACGCCGCGGCAATGCGGGCAGACCATGTCGGCGCCGGGTTGGGCGGTCTGATGTGCGTAGAGATCGAAGCCAGGTCCGGCGGAGTTCACGCGGCACCCGTGGTCGAAACCGACGCTGAAGGAGCTTTCGCTGCGTGTTCGACGAGCGCCGCAATCGCACAGTCGAAAAGTATTCGACCGTCGCTCGAGCCGTGAAGAGCCTCACTCATCCGTTCGGGGTGCGGCATCAGCCCGAGCACGTTGCGATTGGGCCCGCCGTAGACGCCAGCGATTGCGTTGATGGACCCATTCGGATTGGCGGACGGCTCAACCTCGCCGCTGGCCGAGCAATAACGAAGAGCGACGGCGGGTGCCGTCCCCGATGCGGCCTCGAGCGTAGCGAGGCCCTGCTCGTCGAGGTGATAGCGGCCATCAGCGTGCGCGATCGGCAGGCGCAAGATGCGCTCGTTGATTCCGCGGGTGAACGGTCCTTGTGCGACCACCTTGACGAAGATGTCGCGACACTCGAAGCGGAGGTGGGTGTTGCGGGTGAGGGCGCCGGGCAGCAGTTCACACTCGGTCAAAATCTGAAAGCCGTTGCACACACCGAGCACGAGCCCGCCACGTTCGACGTGGCGTCGAATGTCCGCGACGATCGGGCTCACTTTCGCGATCGCCCCGGAGCGCAGGTAGTCTCCGAAGGAGAACCCGCCGGGAATTGCGACGAGATCCACCCCGCTGGGGAGGGACGTCTCGCGATGCCACACCTCCGCGGTTGGAACGTCAACCACATGGCGTAGCGTCCGGAGCATCTCCGCGTCCGCGTTTGAACCAGGAAAAACGACGACGGCTGCCTGCACGCCAAACTCTGTAGCGGAAGGCTTCGCGGGCCGCCATTGAGAACCCGCCTCGGTGGACGAGTGGACGGTGGCATAGCGAGGGCGGTGGCTCGACGTTCGGTATTGCGTGTCCCCGTGGAGTCGAGGCGGACGGCGCGAACTCGGGTGGGCGATCGTCGGCTCGCCTTCGATGTGGCCCTGGCCTATGCGCTGCTTGGCGCAGTCGGCAGTGTGGTCGCGCACGCGCTGGTGAACGCCGTGAACCTCGACCATCTACGTCGATCGACGGTTGCGCTTCAGCCCACGGCCTGACCGCTCATTGGTCTGGCTTTTTCGGTTCGTCGTCGACCAAGAAGTCGCTGATCGAGGGCGGTGGGATGCTCCACCCGGTGTCAATCTCGCTGGGCGCAGCTTCCGGTTCTGACGTCGCTGGTGCCGGAAGCTTGGCCGCGGCAGGCATGGCCGGCGTTGGATCGCTCGGGCCTAGTCCTGGTGTGCCCACACTCGGAGTGCCCAAGCTTGGCGTGGTCGTCCCGACGGCTCGCATCGGCTTGCTGGGTGAGAGTGAGCGCAGGGCGCCAAAAGCGGTTCGCGGCCCTGTTTGGCTCGGAACGCGCGGCGCGCTGAGCGCGCCAGTAGGTTTGGGCAAGCTGTTGGCCGACGTCGCCGGGGTCGCGTTCTGCGGCGTGAGCGAGCGAGCGGGTGGAAGCGGCGGCCGGCCAGGGGCCTTTCCCGTTGGCGCAGGGACCCGGTTCATCGGTTGCGGCGTCATGCTCCGGGGGGGCACAGGCGGCCTTGCAGGGGGACGTTCGACGGCTTGTGGCACCCGGGTTGTCTCATCCGAACTGATCGGCGCAATGCTGATGGGGTCGGCGCTGAGGGGCGCGATGCTGCTGATGGGAGCAACACTGCTGATCGGCTCGACGCTGAGCGGCGGGCTGGTCGAGCCGGCTCGTGCGGCTACCTCGAGCATGCTGGCGACCCGCGCCGACGAACTAACGGCGTCGTCCTCGGCACGCGCCTCGTCTTCGAGCCGCGCGGCCTCCATCAGCAGCGCGTTGATCGGCGTAAGTTCGATCTCGGGCGAGTGGGTCTCGGTCGAAGGAGTGAACGAGAACTTGCCGCTGTTCCATCCCATCGTTGTGCGGATGGTGAGTAGCGGGCTGTGAGGGACCTCGTCCAACGTGGTCGCAACCACGTTGCCGGACAGGACGATCAACGCAGCTCGCCGGGCCTCGCTCTTGAGTTCCAGCCGGCCGCTCCTGCGTTCGAGATCCAACAGCGTCAGCACCGTGGAGACCGACATTTGGGCCAGGTCCCCGGTCATGGCTGCGCCGGGCGGCGGCAACGAGGCGAGCGTTGCGCGCGTTTTCCGTAAGCGTGCGGCCATCTGGATGAAGGCGTCCACCTGCGCAACCACTTCATCGATGCGGAAAGGCTTGGAGAGGTACGCATCTCCGCCTACCTGAAAACCCTCCAGTCGGTGCTCGCGGTCGTCGAGTCCGGACAGGAATACGAGTGGAATCGTCGAGACCCGGGAAGGGTGGGCCCGAACCTTACGGGCAACCCAAAAACCGTTGTGATCTGGAAGATCTACGTCGCAGACGATGCAATCGGGCTGCTCCTCGACCGCGCGATAAAAGCCGTCTGCGGCATTTTCGCAGATGGTGATCTCAAAGCCGGCCTCCCGCATTGCCACGGCGAGCAGGCGACACACCCACTCGTCGTCGTCAATTACGAGCACACGACCCTTCGACATTCTTGAGAAAGACGGTACCACGTGGAGTCCGCCGCGGGCCAAATGCCTCGCGCGGTCCGGCGACAGGCCAAGCCTCCGTTGTGGTGATAGAGTGCGCGTGTCGTGAGTCGCGTCATTGTTGCCATGAGTGGAGGTGTGGACTCCTCGGTCGCTGCCCTGCAGCTGCTCCGAGACGGCTATGACGTGGTTGGAGTCACGCTCCATTTGTGGGACTACCCGGACGACAAAGAGCCCGGCCGCTGTTGCGCACCCGAAGACCAATACGACGCGCGGCGAGTGGCAGACAAACTAGGCTTCCCGCACTTTACTTTTGACCGGCGTGAGCTCTTTGAGCTGCATGTCGTACGACCCTTCGTCGACGCCTATCTCGACGGCTCGACCCCAAGTCCCTGCGTTTCCTGTAATCGAACCGTGAAACTGCGGGAACTGTTCCCAATCGCGGATCGGCTGGGGGCGGAGTTCGTCGCGACGGGGCACTATGCCCGGGTGGTTCAGGGGGAAGCGGGCCCAGAGCTGCACCGTGGCGTGGACCGTCGCAAGGACCAGAGCTATTTCCTGCATATGTTGGAGAAGCACGAGCTCGCTCGGCTGCTTCTTCCTCTCGGTGGCAACGTGAAAGATGAGGTGCGAGCGCTCGCGCACGGGGCCACCTTGCCAGGTGCCGGCAAAGGCGAAAGCCAGGAGCTTTGTTTCGTCGCCAGCGGGCGTTACGAGGCCTTCGTCGAGGATCGAGCTGCGAATCGCGTTCGGCCCGGGCCGGTGCTCGACTCGAGCGGGAACGTGGTCGGGCAGCACTCCGGAGTGCATCGCTACACCGTGGGCCAGCGCAAAGGGCTGGGCATTGCGATGGGCAAGCCAGCTTTCGTGACGCGGGTGGACGGCGGTACAGGCCAGGTCCACATCGGTGACGAGTCCGAATTGCTGGCCGATCGCGCGGTGCTCGGGCCAGATACGGTGTTTCCCGGCGGCGTGAGCTTTCCGCAACGAGCCATCGTGCAGGTGCGAGCGCGCCACTCGGGCGCCCCCGCCGAATTGCGCCAGGAGCCAGATGCGCGCGGTGGAACGCAGGTCGTCGCCGTGTTTGATGAGCCGGTGCGGGCGATTTCCCCGGGCCAGGTTGCGGTCGCATACGCCGATACGCGGGTCCTGGGCGGCGGAGTGATCGTGCGCGCCGAGCGTAGTGAGCCCTCATGAGGCTCCATCGGGTCCTCTGCGGTGCTTTCGCCGGAGCTGCTTTCCTAGCTGGGGCCTGCGTCTCGGTTGGAGAAGGCAAAGGGTTCGCGAAGAGCGACAACCTTTTTGCAAAAGACTGCTGGAACGGGGCCTTTGACCTACAGCCAGACTTTTTCGCCGCCGATCCCTTTCGCGATCAGGTTCACATCCGGGTGCAGCGCGGCAACGACTTGCTCGAAGTATCGGACGGCGTCGTGATCCTCGTGGATTCGATCGAGGACGTGCGTTCGCGGCTGGGGGAAGAGCTATCCGTCTCGCTTTCCCCAGGAATTGCTCCTCCTGGGTTTGCGCCTGGGGAGCTTTGTGGAGGTGAATGCGACGGCCCTGTGCACGCCGCGCTCTACCTGCTTGATTCGTGTCACACGCAGAACACCGTGCTCTACGCAGTCTCCGGAACTGTCGTTTTCGACGAACTCTTCAGCGGCAACCCCAATGAAGACGACCCTAAAGAAAAATTCTCCTCGGGACGCTTTGTTCTCAACGTTGGGGATCCTCGAGAGGCCGTGCAGAACGATGCTGGCCGCTACACCTTCCCGGAAACCAGCGTGATCGAGGGCGAGTTCGAGTTTTTCTTCCAACGGGGCCAACCCGCACAACCGTTCCCTTGAGCGGGCTTTGTTGGCTACGGCGGTCCCGCGGCGAAGCCTGACGGGTCGGTCCGCAGCGGTAGTCCTGGAAAACGCTGAAAGGGTAGAGGTAGACTGACCACCAGATGGCAGCACCGCCTCCCCGCCCGTCAGCCCGCAACGCGGGCCGCGCTGGGGCCGGAGCCCCGATGGGCCCCGCGCCTTCGCGTGCCGAAGGTATGGCGGCTCCCCCACCAAATTCCGGTCTCAACGCAGGCCCGAAGAATGATCAGCCCGCTGGTACGTTCTTTCTAGGGCGCTACCGCGTCGTTGAAGAGATCGGCATCGGCGGTATGGCCAGTGTTCATCTGGCCCGGATGGACGGCCCCGGCGGCTTCCAAAAGTGGGTGGCGATCAAGCGCATCCACCCGAACCTGGTCGAGGACGATCAGTTCGTCGACATGTTCCTCGATGAAGCGCGCATCGCGGCTGGTATCAACCACGCGAACGTCGCGCAGGTGTTCGATCTCGGCAAGGACGAGGGCACTTATTGGATCGCGATGGAGTACCTCCACGGCGAGCCCCTGCGTGAACTGATGCGCCGTTGTGAGGAGCGTCGACACGTCATTTCGCCCGATATTGCCGCGCGTATTTGTGCCGATGCCGCGGAAGGTCTGCACGCCGCGCACGAGCTTCGCGGTAAGAACGGTCAGCTGCTCGGCCTCGTGCATCGCGATGTCACGCCGCACAACCTCTTCATCACCTACGAGGGCTACACCAAGGTGGTCGACTTCGGCATCGCCAAGGTCGCCGATCGGCTGTCCGAGACGCGCGCTGGAACGCTGAAGGGCAAGCTCGCGTACATGAGTCCGGAGCAAGTTCGCGGTCAGGACGACGTGGACCGCACTACCGACGTCTTCGCGCTCGGCGTCGTGCTGTGGGAGCTGACGACGGGCCACCGTCTGTTCCGCATGGATACGGATTTGGACACGCTCGAGAAGGTCCAGGCCTGCATCGTGCCACCGCCGTCGACGGTCGCTGGGGGCTACCCGATCGAGCTCGAGAGCGTGGTGATGAAGGCGCTCGCAAAGCGCAAGCAAGACCGCTTTCAAACCGCACGTGAGTTCTCGCGAGCGCTCAACATGTACCTCCAGCGGCGAGCCGTGTTGGTCGGGCCTGAAGAGGTGAGCGGCTTCGTCCGGGAGCTCTTCGTCGATCGGATTGGGGCGCGAGAAGCGCATCTTGCGTGGGCCGCCGATGTGACCAGCACCATCAACGTCGATCAACTCAACGCGATGAAGCGATCGAGAAACGGTCGCATGGAAGATGCACCTTCCAAGAGCGGTTTCGACGTCGAACCGTCGGCTGACAATGGGCGACCGTCCTTGCCGGGGGCGCCCACGTTGGGCGTTCGCCCTCCGCCTCCTCCTGCGCAGTCGAAAGCTCCAGGTACGCCGCCGCCGCCGCCCACCGTGCCAAACTCCCCTTCGCGCAGCACGGCCAGTCCGAAGGCGGCCTCGAGCTCGTTGCTCGACGACGAAGAAGACATTCCCACGACGGTCGCGTCGCGTGAGCACGTGAGCGAGCTGATGAACAGCGTTCCGGCTGCGAGTGGAGCCGGGCGTTTGCCGCCGCCGCCGCCAGCTGCCGGAGCACCGGCTCGCCCTGGCGCCGCACCAACGGCCGCCCAGTTTCAATCCATCCGCGCGACCACGATGGGTGCCGCGGCTGTGGCTTCGGGGCCACCGCCCGCACGCAGTGGGCCACCCCCCGTTCCGCAGGGGCCGCCGCCCATTCCGCAAGGGTCGCAACAAGCGCCGGGTCAAGGGCTGGGTCGCACCATGGCGCTGGCACCCGCGAGCAACCCAGGCTTTCAAGCGCACCAAAACAATCAGCAGCAGCCACCGCAGCAACAGCCCAATCAGGCTCGGCCTGGGGAGTTGCCCGGGTTTTTCCCGCCTCCTGGGATGGCGGCAATGTCCAATCAAGCCTCGCAAGGCGCTCCGCTGCCGGCCTTTGGTCCTCCGACGAACGGGCCTTTTCAGCCCATGTCGAACCCTGGGTTCTCCGGCTTTCCGGCCCAACACCAGCAGAATCAGCCACCCCAAGGTCAGCAGGGTCAGGGTGGGCATCAGCAGGGCGGCGCACAGCAGCAGCACGGCATGGGTGGGCCCTTGAGTCCTCGCGGTGGTCCCACCGGGACCATGCCGCCGATGCAGTCGAATCAGAACCTCAACAGAACCGGCAACCCTCCGCAGCCACCTCCTTCGCAGATCGAAACGGCGCTCTCGTTGCCACGGCCCGAGCCCAGCGCGATGCAGAACCCAATGCCCAACCGCAGCGACAGCATGAGCACGATCGTGCTGGTTGCGGTTGCGGTGCTCACTGCGATTTGTGTGCTCGCGTTGGGTGCATTGATCTACTTCAAACGTCGCGCGCCTCAGCCTGGGGGCTGCAATGAAATCCCCGCCCAACATGAGCTCGCCCCGCCGAACCGACACGCGTAGTCGAACCGCCGTTCGCCAAACCGAGCTGCGCGTCGAGCGCCTTGTGCCAGGCGGTCAAGGGCTGGTTCGCGTGGATGGCGAGGTCCGCTTCGTCGACGCCGTACTGCCGAACGAGCTCGTCGCGGTCACCTGGGAGGGCCGAGCAAAGCCGCGCGCGTTGAGCCTCAAGGTGCTCGAGAGCTCGCCGCTGCGTGTTCGCGAGCCTTGTGCGCATGTCAGTAGTTGTGGCGGTTGCGATTGGCTCCATATCGAGCCTGCGGCGCAAGCGGATTTCCACCGCAGCTTCGTGGAAGACCTGCTTTCGCGTGCGCTGAAGACGCAGCTTGCTGTCGAGGTGCGCCGGCCCACCGAACCGCTCGCCTATCGCTCGCGCGCGCGGCTGCACTTCACCACGCACGGTCGTCGCGTAGCGCTCGGTTACTTCGGAGAGCGCACGCATCGGGTGGTCTCGGTGGAGACCTGCGCCGTGCTCGAAGACGGCCTCTTCGCTGCGGCCCACGAGGTCGCTGCAGCGTTCGCTGAAGCTTCCTCCAATCAGGCCGATCTCGAGGGAGAAATCAGCGTTGCTTGGGGTTTGCGAGCCTCGCAAGAGAAGGCGGCCGTCTTCGATATCACGCTCACGCGCGACCCTTCCGGCGCAGCAATGGGCCGGCTCGATCAGCTGGTGGCGGCGAAATATGCAGGCGCACGCGTATCGCTGAGCGGAGCCGCAGCGCCGATGGTGATCGGCGATCCAAGACCGGTTCAGCGCGCGGCGGACGGCCTACCTCTATGGATTGCTGCTGGTGGATTTGCGCAGGCCAGCGATGCGGGCGCCATCGCTTTGAGCAACACCGTGGTTGAACTGGCAGCGCCTGCCGGCAAGACGGTGTTCGAGTTGCATGCCGGCAGCGGCACCTTGAGCGTCGGCTTGGCGAAGGACGCCGCGAGCTTCAGCTCGATCGAGTCCGCCAGCCCCGCCGTGCAGTGTGCGAAGGAGAATTTCGCGCTGCGCGGTCTGTCGGGCAAGTTGCGAGTCTCCGACGCCGACGCGCTCGCCATCCCGGCCGGGCTCGATTTGGTGGTGCTCGATCCACCGCGGCAAGGAGCGCGCAAAGTGTGCGAGAACATCGCGCGGGCCCGCCCCAAGAAGGTCGTCTACGTGTCTTGCGATCCAGCGACGCTCGCGCGCGATCTCGAGGTTTTGGGCGCTGCAAATTACGTGGCGGAGCGAGTGCTGACGCTCGAGCTCTTCCCGCAAACCAGCCACGTTGAAACCGTGGTTGCGCTCACACGAGCAGCGCGGGGCAAGGCGTGAGAACCAAGGTGGACGCGCGGTTGTGGCAGGAAATTGCGCACTACCGCCTGCGCTTCAGCTGCGAAGATTGCGCGCAGTTCGTGCCGGAGTTGGGCACTTGTTCGGCGGGCTACCCGAACGCTGAGCACCGCCGTCGCGAGCAGCCTTCGGAGATCGTCTTCTGCAAGGAGTTCGAGCTTACATGAGAGGCTCTCACCGGCCGTCCCTGACGACCTTGGTGCAGCGCTTCTGGTCTTCCGAGCTCGTCACCGCCCCCCGCCACGTGCTCGTCGCCTGTTCCGGCGGCCCTGATTCGATGGCGCTCTTGCACTGCTTGGCGCGTCTTTCGGCAAAGCTGAAGCTGCGGGTCTCGGCCGCGGGGGTGGACCACGGGCTACGCGAGCAAGCTGGGGCTGAGCTGGGGCTCGCGGCCGAGCTTGCGCGCTCGCTCAACGTCGAGTTTCGCTGCTTGCAAACGAAGGTCGCACCGGGCGGCAATCTGCAGGCGCGCGCCCGTGCTGTGCGCTACGAGCTGCTGGAGGAGGAGCGCCAGCGCGTTGGCGCCGATGCGATCGCCACCGGCCACACCGCCGACGATCGAGCCGAGACTGTGCTGATTCGGTTGTTGCGTGGCACAGGGCTGGGCGGGCTCGCGGTGCTGCCGCCGCAAGCCGAGCGCCGCGTCCGTCCGCTGCTCCGTGCGACTCGAGAGGACGTTGAGCTGCATCTAGCGCGCCACTCTGTGCCCTTCGCCCGCGACCCTTCGAACCTGGACACTCGTTTCGTAAGGGTGCGGGTTCGTCACGAGTTGATGCCGCTGCTGCGTGAGCTTTCCCCAGCGATCGTCAAAACCTTGAACCGAGTCGCCGACGAAGTGGCAGAGGTCCCACCCACTTCAGCTTCCAGCCTGGCACTTCCACGGGCCCATCGAAGTGTTGTCGAAGCCGTGGTGAAGAGTCAGAAACCCCGGCGATTCCGCACAAGTGACTGTAAAGAAGTGTTGGTGTCCCTGGCAGACGGTGCTCCGGTGCTTACTGAACTGCCTGCACCCCTCAGACGACCTCGTCGTCCGGCGGGTGAATGACGGTCGGTACGTCGACACGCGGGCGCCTGGCCTCTATGATGCTAGGACTTGTTGGTCTTCCCAACGTTTACGTTTTCCGGTCAGAGTAACTGGCTGTGAAGCTGAGGTCTTCGTGAAGCAATCGCATAAAACGCTCCTGCTCTGGGTGCTCATCGCGACAATGTTCTTGGGCATTTGGTACCTGCTCGATTCGAGCGCCAAGCCCTCCACCCAGGTTGCGTGGAGCGACTTCAAGGCGCTCGTGAAGGCGCCAAAGGACCAAGCCCACGTTGAACGAGTGAAGGTGAAGGACCGTGAGTACACCTTCGTCGTCGTAGATCCGGCCAAGAACAACGCGCCGGAAACCAAGATGACCATCGGTCCGTCGGACGACGATGCTCAGGTCACCGCCAATGAGTTGGTGGCGAACGACATCAACGTCCTGTTCGAGCCCGAGGAGAGTTCGCCGTTCTGGTCGGGCGCCTTGGTGACCATCGTGCCGATGATCGTGCTGTTGGTGATGGTCTACTTCTTCATGCGCCAACTCCAAGCTGGTGGCGGCAAGGCGATGAGCTTCGGCAAGTCGCGAGCGCGGCTGCTTTCGGAGAGCGCCAACAAGGTGACGTTCGCAGACGTGGCCGGCATCGACGAGGCGAAGGATGAGCTCGAGGAGATCATCGCCTTCCTCAAGGACCCGAAGAAGTTCCAGAAGCTCGGCGGTCGCATCCCCAAGGGCGTGCTGATGATGGGGCCTCCCGGCACCGGCAAGACGCTGCTTGCGCGCGCCATCGCGGGTGAAGCGGGTGTGCCGTTCTTCAGCATCTCCGGTTCGGACTTCGTCGAAATGTTCGTCGGTGTCGGCGCCAGCCGTGTGCGTGACTTGTTCGAGCAAGGCAAGAAGCACGCGCCGTGCATCATCTTCATCGACGAGATCGACGCAGTCGGTCGGCATCGTGGAGCTGGTCTCGGTGGCGGTCACGACGAGCGCGAGCAGACGCTCAATCAGCTGCTGGTCGAGATGGACGGCTTCGAGTCGAACGAGGGCGTCATCATCATCGCCGCTACCAACCGCCCCGACGTTCTCGACCCGGCGATCCTGCGCCCCGGCCGCTTCGACCGTCGCATCGTGGTTTCGCGTCCCGACGTTCGTGGACGTGATGGCATCCTGCGCGTCCACACCAAGAAGGTCCCGCTGGCTGCCGACGTGGACCTCGAAATCATCGCTCGTGGCACCCCCGGTTTCGTCGGTGCGGATCTCGAGAACCTCGTCAACGAGGCCGCTCTCTTGGCCGCTCGGCAAGACAAGGACGTCGTGTCGATGACCGACTTCGAGATGGCGAAAGACAAGGTCCTCATGGGGACCGAGCGCCGCAGCATGGTCATCAACGACGAAGAGAAGCGCACCACCGCTTGGCACGAGGCCGGCCACGCTCTGGTCGCCAAGCTGCTCGAGAAGAACGCAGATCCGGTTCACAAGGTGACGATCATCCCGCGTGGTCCGGCGCTTGGAATCACCCAGCAGTTGCCGAAGGAAGATCGGCTGAGCATGAGCCGAGAGTTCGCCAAGGCGCGGCTCGCGGTGCTCATGGGCGGTCGCGTCGCTGAGGAGTTGACCTTCGGCCACTTCACGACCGGCGCCTCCAACGACATCAAACAAGCCTCCAACTTGGCTCGTCGCATCGTGACCGAGTTCGGCATGTCCGACAAAATTGGCCCCGTTCACTACGGCGCTGATGAAGAGAGCGTGTTCCTCGGTAAGGACTTCTCGTCTTCTCCGCGGCGCGCCTACTCCGAGAGCGTGGCCCAGTTGATCGACGACGAGGTGAAGAGCTTCGTGATGGAGGGCCATGCGCTCGCCGCAAAGCTCCTCAATGACAACCGCGGCACGTTGGACCGCCTCGCTCAAGCGCTGCTCGAGCGAGAGACGCTCGACGCTGAAGAGGTGAATGCCGTCGCTGAAGGGCGTGAGCTTCCGTCCCGCGACCGCGTGGTGATTCCGTCCTACGCAGATCGCGAGCGGGCCGCCAAAGAGAAGCGTCGTGCCGCCAGCATCTTCGGCGCGCCGAAGCCTGCACCCAGCACCTGATGCGTTGGTCTTGGTCTCTGGGGATCGCATCGATCGCATCGATGCTGATCCCCAGCTTCGCTAGCGCTCAGTCTCCCGCTGACGCTGACGCCCTACCCCCCAACTCGAGGCCTTCCCTTGAGTTGGGCGGCTTCGTTTTTAGCCCGATCGTTGAAGCGCGTGTGCGCGGTGAGTATCGGCGCAATCCACTGAATGACGGTGTCCCGGGCGAGCACGCCGTGCTCACCGACGGTACGCCGCTCGCTTCTCGCATCCCGTACGAGGATCAGGCGGTGCTTTGGGAGCGCGTGCGGCTGGGGCTGTCGGTGGACAAGGGTCCGGTGACGGTGCTCGTGTCGATGCAAGACGTCCGCGGCTTTGGGCTCCCGGAGAATCAGCCGCTCGCTGGCCAACCAAGCTTGCCGGTGACCGAGCCTTACGAGGCCTTCGTCGATCTCCACACCAAGGAGCGTGAGTTCTACTTCCGTGTGGGTCGTCAGGCGATCGAGCTCGGGGATGGTCAGCTGATCGGCCGCTCCTTTGACCGTGCGCAAGGTCGCACGCTCGACGCTGCTCGAGCTGGTTTTCGGTATGGTGATTTGGACGTGACCGCGTTCGCTGCGTTTCTTCGCTTCCCCGGCGAGGTGGAGAGCCCGTCGCTCGGCAGCGGTGAAGAGACGCCCAAACTCAAGCCGGGCGCACAGCTCTACGCGCTCGATGCGAGCTACAAAGTTGCGCCCTACTTCGCGGCTGAGCTGACTGCATTGGCCCGCATCGTTCGCGAGCCGCTCGTGGATGAGTTCACACCCGGAGACACCTTCACCGGCGCAGCCCGCGTGTTCGGCGACTATCGCGGCTTGGCCTATTCGGTGGTGGGCGCCGTTCAGGGCGGGCGCGTTGCACGGCCCGGCACGGAAGAAGCCGCAGCACACTTCGCCGGAGGGGCCTTGGGCCGCGTGACCTGGGAAACGGCGCTGCCGTGGCGGCTCTCCTTCGGAGCGGAGGGTGCGTACGCCACCGGCAGTCCGCAGAGCTCAGAAGACGGCGGCCAGACCGCGAGCGTCGGGATTTTTGATCCCATCCTTCCGGACACGACGAGTCGGGTGGAACAATCGGCGTTCTACGCTTGGTCCAACGTGATCGAGGCCGGCGCTGACGTCGGTGTGCGGCCCGTGCCCGAGTTCCGCTCACGCATCGGCTACAAGTTCGTCGGCCTCGCTGATGCGAACGGCCCGTGGAGAACCGGCGCCCTCTACCCGATCGGTCAATCCGAAAGCAACGAGTCCAACGTGCTCGGTCACGTGCTCTTCGCCGAGCTCTACGGTCAACCGATCGACGAACTCTCGATCGGCGGCCACTACGGTTTGATGCTGCTCGGTGAAGGCGCGCGCAACATTTTCAGCAGCACGCGGCCAGGGCTTGCGGAGGACGCAGCCCCAGACTTCGCTGAGGTCTTTACGGTGGACGTGGCGTTCAAGCTCTAAGAGAGCGTGGCCGCCACTTCTTGCGCACGCTTGGCGAGGCCGAGCACGACGGAGTGAAAGCTCGAGAGCCGTCGCGCTTTGGCGTTGGGCAACTCCGCTGCGAGGGCCTTCATCAGCAGCGGCATGCGCGAAGTACCGCCGGTCAGGCACAGGATCTCGACCTCGCCCGCGGCAATCCCAGCCTTCTCGAGCGTCTGGCGCATCGAGCCAACGATGGCCTCCACTTCATTGGCCGTGGTGCTCTCGAGCAGCGCGCGATCGATCGATTCCTCGAAGGCGATGCTCGGATCGGTGACGGTGATGGTGCAGCGCTCGGCGTCGGAGAGCCCGCGTTTCCCCGCTTCGATCGCCTCGTACAGCGGGAAACCGAGCCCGTCTTCAACCAGCGCGACGAAGCGCTCGATCAGGGGCCGATCGTCCTTTCGGATCAGCCCCTCTTTGATCATCGTCAGCTCGCCGAGCACCTTCTTGCGATCGACCAAGGTCAGATCGGCGGGCGAGGCGAGCAGCTCGATCAGCTTGCGCGGCATGGTCAGATCGTTATGGCCGAACGGCACGGTGTATTGAGCGCGCGAGCCGAAGTGTGGCGCGCCAACGCGACGCATGAGCGCGCCGTCCATCGCGTCACCGGCGACCGAGAGGCCATGGGTCGCAAGCACGTCCTTGGCGTCGAAGCCGTTGCGCTCCATGCGCACGACCGTGAAGTCGGAGGTGCCACCGCCGAGATCGGCGATCATCACCACGCGCTTCTCGCTCAGGTCCGCCGCAAAATCGTAGGCAGCGGCGAGCGGCTCCGGGCAAAAGGTGACCGAGGTGAAGCCTGCCAACCCTGCGGCTTTGCGCAGCCGTTCTTCGGCCAAGGCATCGTCCTCATCATTGCTCGAAAAGCGCGCCGGCCTGCCCATCACCACGGCTGTGACGTCTGCTCCGAAATGCTCGCACGCTCGAGTTCGCATCACGCGCAGAAAGGCGCCCACCAAATCCTCGAGCGACAGCTGCCGACTACCGATCTGCGTCTTGCTGAACGACCTCGAAGGAAGATGCCGTTTGATTGAGCGGATCAACCGCCCGCGAAAGCCGTTCTCGACCAGCGCGCGGGTCGCGCTCGCGCCGAAGCTCGCCTCTTCCAAGGACATGAAATAGAGCGCGCTCTTGAGCACGGTGGGGTCAGAGGCTTCGGGGTCGATCGGCGCGGGAGCGAAAACGCGTGAGGCCGAAGCCGCTGCGAGCAGCGAGTTGCTGGTACCGAAGTCGATGGCGAACACCGACGGGACATCTCGATCGTTCATTCGAAGCGGCCTCCACGACCTTTTCCTGCGACAAATTCTGCTGCAGCGGTGCCCTCGGCCAACGCCGCTAGCCCATGGCGGAGTTCATTCCTCAGCGCCTCATCGAACGCCAGGTCGAACTGCTCGTAGCTGCTCATGCGGTCGCTTCTCAAGCAGGTTTGTGGAAACTTCGCCAGCTCGTGGGCCAACGCCTCGGCCTCGGCGCGCGCCGTACCATCGGCGACCACCCGATTGACGAGACCCATCTCGCGCGCTTCAGCGGCGTCGATTAGGCGCCCGGTGAGGATCAGATCGAGCGCACGGCTCAGGCCGATCAAGCGCGGCAAGCGCACGGTGCCGCCGTCGATCAGCGGCACGCCAAAGCGACGACATAGCACGCCAAACTTGGACGACTGCTCGGCCACGCGCAGATCGCAGAACAGCGCGAGCTCCAGCCCTCCGGCGACGGCATGGCCGGAGATGGCAGCGATCACCGGCTTGCTCAGCAACATGCGAGAAGGGCCCATCGGCCCGTCACCGTCCGGCTCCACACGGTTGGGCGTACCGCGCGCGATCGCTCCGAGATCCGCACCGGCGCAAAAGCTCCCAGCGGCTCCCCAGAACACCGCGACCGACGCCTCCGGATCTGCATCGAAGGCACGGAAGGCGTCTGCAAGTTCACTGGCCGTCTCGCGATCGACAGCGTTGCGAACGCTCGGCCTACTCAGAATGACGGTGGTGACGGGGCCTTGGCGCTCGACCGTGACGGCCTGACTCATGGATCGAAGACGGGCTTCTTGCGAACGGGGCCTTTGCCCTTCCCGCCGCCTGCAGCTTTGCCGGTCCATTTGGGCGTGACCTTTGGCTTTTTTGCGGTGGTGTCGACCTGCAGCGCAAGCAGCTCTGCAGCGGCTCCGCTGTCCACCGCGCTGGCGAGCAGCACCACGTAGCGCAACGCGCGCCCCGCCTCCCCCTCCGCACGCAAACGCGAACGCTGGAGTACCTCGATGCTGCCGTCGATCTCACGTTCGACCTCCGCGCGCTTGTCGCCCTGGAGCTGCGCTGCGTCTTCTTTCAAGCTGGCCGCTCTCTGTTCGAGCGCGAGCGCTTCTTTCGCCATGCCGTCGAGGTTGTCCGAAAGTTCGATGCCGTCGCGGATCACGTCCTCGATCGTCTTGGCAAAGGTGGCTGCGTCTTTGCTCTCTTCAGCGCCGTTCTTGAGGATCAGCTTGGGTTGGGCCGCGACCACTACGAAGAATTTGCCACCGTTCTTCTTGAGCTCCTCCGAGCGAGTGCGCGCCCCAGCGATGGTTTCATCACGAAGAGCGCCGTCTTTGAGCCCCACCGACTTGGCGATCTTCTCGCGCAGCAGCTTGTCTCCGTTGGCCTCGTCGGCGCGAAAGCGGAGGTTGCTTACGTCGGTGAAGAAGTCGTCGAACTTCTGCTCGCCGCTCGCATAGGTGTCACCCGTTGCAATGCGCGAACGCCCAGGCTCGGCGGCGACGCAACCGCTGGTCGCAAGGGCCGTCAGCAAAACGAAGCGATGGATCAGGTGCATCGTAGGACGGCTCCCCAGAGTTCAAACTCGCTGTCGACGGCCTGCAAGAACACCACGGTGGTGTAGCTACCAACGACGGTGAGGAGCGCCTGACCAAAGTTACCGGCCGGAGGCGAAAGAGCGATCGGATCGCCGATGGGTTCCATGTTGCTGGAGTAAGTCTGAGCGCGAATTGCGCTGGCTTCAAACGGTCCCTCGGTCCACATCAAGAGCCAACGACCATCCGCGAGACCGACGATGTCGGGGGCGATGGCGTTTCCACCGGGGCCGCCCTCGGGCAACGCTAGCTCGGTGGCTTTGGTCGGCAGCGCATCCAGCTTGCTGCGCGCGAGCATCAACTTCCAGGGCGTCTCGTCCTTGTCGTCGGCCTTCTCGACGAACACCACCGCGAGCTCTTGCCCGTTGCTTGCGACGCGCGGCTTGCCTGCCAGTGCGCCTTCGGGGTGCTCCATGCCGACGAGCTCTCCGGCGGCAGCGCCATCGGCGCCGATGAAGCCGGTGGTGGCCTGGTTCTTGCGTCGGAAGGCGACCAGCGTGCGATCCCCAATGGCGACCGCCTGCTCGGCTGCGACCGTTCCCTCGCCGCTCAAGTCCCAGAGCTTCTTGTCGAAGGTCCCCGGTTCGGTCCCACTCGAGATCTCGGTTGCACCGAACGCGAGGAAGTACGGTTTTGCGCCGGACACCGGCACCACGGAGCGGTCACCCTTTTCGGAGACCAGGAAATTCGGCTCGGCACCCGCGGGCGTCATCGGCGATACCCGACCGATCGCTTGCTCCAGCGACTTCTCGAAGATCGTCTCGGCCTTGCCGGTCTTCGGATCGACGCGCAGGCCCATGGCCTTCTTGTCGTCTACTGCGAAGCCAAGCTCCATCGTGGTCTCGGTGGTGCGACGATCGAAGGCGACCGTCTTGTCGGCCTTCGGCGCCCAACGCGAAGGTTGGCGGGTCACCCAACAGGCCTTGGGTTCCGCAGCGACGGTGGCGGCCGTTGTTACTTCCGGCGGTGTGATGCGGAGAAATTCGGTCTCGATCGCGGGCCGAGTCGCAGGGCTCTCCGACGAGGATTTGAGGCCCGAAACGCGACCAACGACGAAGAAGATCACCAGGCCGATCACCCACGCTGCACTGACGGCGAGGATCGAGCGCACAGGAATCTCGAGACCCTTCGTGCGACGAAGCGGCGCCGGTTCGTCGAGGGACTGTGAACTCCCTGAAGGTTCGGCGGCGGAGTCGGTTGGCCCTGGATCGACGCTGTCACTACCGCGCGGGCGCAGCGACTCGGGCGGGGCCGGGTCTTTCTGCGAAGCTACGCTGTGGTCCTCGATCGCCATTTCCAGCGTTCGATTCCCCCGCTTCTTTTTCTGCAAGGGGGGCAACTCCTCGGCTCGAACTTCGGCTTGGATTTTGAGTGGTTGGGTTTGATCGGCCGGGGCCTCGGCCAAAGCTTCGGCCGTTATGCGCGGTAGAACCTCGGTCATGCTGGGCTGGAGCGGCTTGAGCTCTGACTGCAAAGGCTCTGGCTGGGCTGCCGGTGCAGTCCCCTCCATCAAGGTTGTGGCAGCGCGAGCGTGCGGCCTTTCAGGGGCGATTGCTTGTGCCGAGCTGGGCTGCGCGGGGGCCGTTTCCGGCACCGTGGCGATTTCCGCGGTGGTCGTCGTGGGCGCATCATTGGCGCTGGTCTGCGGCCGGTCAGTAAGGCGACCACGCGGGGGAGGCGGCGGCTTGGCTCGCTCGCGCGCAGGCTCCTTCGGCTTGGGTTGCGGCCTCGCAGCAGCGCCGCGATCGCGAGGGAGTTCCATCTCCAAGGTCTGCATCAGGCGCTTCGGACCGGCCGGAGCCGGAGGCGGCTGGCTGTGCTTCGGCGGGGGAGGTGGCTTCGATCGGCCCGCTTGGTTCGGACCCAGTCGCTCGGGAGCAGCGCCCTGCGTGGAGGCCTCGGTCGTGCGCATTGGTGCGCGAACCGGCGGCTTCAACCCCGGTGCTCCGGGCCTCACCGAGCCGCCGCCCTTATTGCCGAAGCCGAGCAGCGTTGTGCGTTGCTCGACTGCGTTGCTGGGCTCGGCTGGGACCTCGGGAAGAGCGATGGGCGTGAGTTGACGAACCTCTTTTAGGTTCTTCGGCAGTCCTGGAGCTTTGGGGATGAGATCCGTCTGGTCTTCCCAGCCCTCCATCTCAGTGAGGGCAGGCAGGTCACTCGCCGACGGCCGCGGCTCGGGCTCTGTGGGTGGCCTGTTTAGGCCAAGGCTCGCGAGCAGCTCCGGTGGTTCCAACCCAGTCAACGTCTTCTGCGCACCACGCTGGCTCTTGCGAGGCAGGGGCGGTGGCACCGAGCGCTTCTGCTCTGAGGCGCTCGGCGCTTTCGAACCTGGGCGCGCCGGCGGCACCGATTTGCCTAGGCTCGACGGTGGTCGAGGCGCAGCCCGGGCCGCTGCGATGGTCGCGCCGGCGAACTCAGGCAGCTTGAAGGCAGGCTGAAACTCGGCCATTCCTTCGCGCCAAACCAAGGTGGTCGAAGCGAGTCGTCCCGACTTGAGCGCATCACGCAACTCTGCCGTGGTAACAGAGCGCTCCACACCCTGATCGTCCGTCAACCGCCAGTCGGCTTCGCTCAAGCGGCCATCTCCCGCGCTCTTTCCAAGGCTAGGCGCCGATAGTACACGAAAGCGTCCTCCACAAAGCGTTGTACGCAACTGTGGCTCTCGGTGGCCGATACCAGGATATGAACGTTAAGTCGTTGCTGTCTCGCTTGGCCGAGACGGCCCTGTCCCTCGTCGCGCCCAGACGCTGCCCCGGTTGCGACGCCCCAGGTACTGGAAGCTTCCGACCGGCTGACTTCATTGGCTTTTGCAGCCGGTGTGCACTCCTCGTGCAGCCCGCCGAGCGTGGGCGATACTGGGCTGCTGTACAGTTTGAAGGACCAGTGCGCGAGGCTGTGCATCGGGTGAAGTTCTCGCGTCGTTCGGATTTGGGGTTCTCTCTCGGTCAGCTGTTGGCACGGGCGTGGCTCGAGGGCCTACCTGAGCCGCCGGACTGCGTTGTGGCGGTGCCGCTTTCCGCGCGAAGGCTCGCCGAACGCGGCTTCAACCAGAGTTCGGCGTTGGCGCGCGCCGTCGCTCGTGCGCTCTCGGTGCCGGCTCGGGCTGGCGTACTCCGACGCCGTCGCGAAACGGTTGCTCAGTCGAGCTTGGGTCGCGTCGAGCGCGCCGTGAACCTCGCTGGGGCCTTTCAAGTAGTTCGTCCGCCCGTCGTTTGCGATCGGTCCATCC
>CAITIQ010000607.1 GCA_903892415.1 uncultured delta proteobacterium
CGCCCCTGCTTGTGCGCCGTCGGCCAAGACGATGATGCGACGGGTACCGGCGGACAGCAAGTCTCGGAGAACAACCCGTTCAAAGAACATCGGCTCGAACTGGTACGTCGTGAGGATCGCCGTATCGAAGTTCTCGATCCGGCAGAAGTCGCGGAGGTTCATCGCGTCACCTCCGCCGCATTGAGCACCTTCAGCCCACGCGCCAGTACCATCGTGCCGTCAGCGGTGATGCCCTCACTGGAAACGAGCCCCAGTTGGTGCAGCCAGCTGATCGCTTGGTACAGGCGAGACGTTGCACGACCGGCACGCAGCGTGCTCTCACCAGTCCAGGTCGTGCCATCTGAAACAAGGAGCGCGACGTTGCGGCGCGGGTCTGCCTGCATCCGATACCAGGCAATGAGCAGATGCTGATCGATCGATCGTCGCGCCAGCCTGGCGATGACCCGCCCAAGAGGCTCGTCGCTGTTCCGCCAAGATCGCACCGTCGGCACGATGACGTCGCCCAGGCCCAGTCTCGCGAGTGACGCGCCACTCTGCACGTCGATCGATGACACGCTGTCCGAAAGACCAACGCCCGCTCGAAGGACGGCGAGAATCCACGCCACCGGAAGCAGCGCGATCGCCTCCGGTTCGGGGTTCTCGCGGAGCGTCGTAATGACGGCCAGCTCATCAAGGCCGCCTGTCCAGCGGCTCAGGCCGCCTTGGACATGAAGGCCTACGCAGGCTGCTTCGACCGAGTCGCACAATCGGCCCACAGGCGTGTTCGCACCAAACCCCGCCAGACCGAGGTCGTTGAGAACAGGTCCCGGATCAAGCTGCTCGATCTGTTTCGCCAGTGCATCGGCCACTAGCGTGCGATGGGGAGCTTCGCTGAGCAGTCCCAACACGACGGCGACAGTGCGTTCGTGCGTGGCGACGAGGGAATCGCGCACGAGGAACTTGAGCCATCCATCGGTGACGCTGGCGAGGGCGGCTGGCAGGGTAGTTCCACCGCCATCGATCGTGGCTTGGAACACGACATCCTCGTCGAGAGCCGTCGCGCTGGCACGCGTCGCCAGATGCAGAAGTAAGCAGTACGCTGCGAGCCGGGCATGTTCCCCTGCGCGCGGCTTCACAGGGCACACGGCGTCGATGAGCATCTCCCGCTCTGTACCCGCTGGGGCTGAGATTGGGAACGCAGCCGCTAGGTCTATCGCCTGCTGTTGATTCAGAGGCTGCTCCGCAGCAGTAACGTCGAGCCCCATCAACGCCGGAAACTGCTCCAGGATCCGATTGGCTTCCTGAGCCAACGGCACACCGCGTTCTGTGCTGAGCGACGGGACCGAGCCACGACGTATGGCCAGCCCCAGATCCTGCGACGGCCCTGCGTAGGTGTCCATCGCGAGGATCTTCGTCAGCCGTTTGGCGACCGGCGCGGAGGAGCCAACGAGTTCCTCCGATGCTCGGTCCGCCCCCACCATTCGCAGCGTTGAAAAGCCCGCAAGCTTGTGACCCAGCACCAGCGTTGCCTCGCACTTACCGGCAAACGCGTTGAACGCATTCCTGTCGTCCGGCCCGCGGAGGTCGGTGTAGCGGCGGATTACCCATGAGCGGAATCCGAGGTACCGGATGAGCGGCGATATGGTCGTCACGCCGTTCATGAGCCTCACCGCGATTCGCTCGGCAGGAGCACGAAGTCCGAGCAAATCCTGACCACGCGAGTCGGACCAGGGCGTCACGACCTGTTGCGGAGCGGGCGGCGATGTTGCGAGTTCAGCGAGTTGCACGGCTGTAGTGTCCTCGGTGTTGCACACGTGCCTTGGTCGTCATAGATACTGCCTAGAGGCGTGGTGCTGCGTGAAGCGGGCAAGTCCGGCAGCAATGCGCGAGCTCAGTGCTGGGAGCGTAATGGCCATGAACACACTGTATTGGGCCGTTCTGCCCAGATGTGCATCGCAGGAGTCGTGAAACCGAGACAACGGCGGCGAGATGTCTGGTAGGGACCCAGAACCCCGCATCCCGAAACCGGAGCACTCCCGTTGATCCGCCCAACCGCCCCACAGCCTTGCGCCCGCGAGGCGGCGATGTCGCCCGCCGAACGCCAGGAACGGGCCGCCGAGCTGCTCGCCCGAGCCGTGCGACGGCACTTCGGACGCCCCGGCTCTCACGCCGCCGAGCATCGATCTTCTCCGTTGTCTCCGCTTGACTCTCGCGTTGATGATCGCCTCAGTGGTCCGCTTGGATCGGGGTCGTTCCCCGATGGCCAGAAACGAGGTGACGCATGAACGGACGATTGTCGGCACAGATCCGGTCGCTGGTGAACCTGCGGACCGCCGAACTCAAGGATAAGTACATCGAGGTCTACGGCGAAGAGCCGTCGACGAACAACCGCGAGAACCTGCTGAAGCGAGTGGCGTGGCGTATGCAGGCCAACGCGGAGGGCGGCCTGTCGGAGCGTGCCCGCCTCCGCGCCGACGCCCTTGCCAACGACGCGGATGTTCGGGTGAGAGCACCGTCGGTGCGAACAGCCGAGCCCGTTCCGCCTGCGCCCGAGGTCGCGGCGCTGGGGACCTTCCGGCAGCCGCCCAAGTTCGCCCGCCCAGCGGTCGGCACCATTATCACCAAGGACTACAAGGGAACGCGGCTGGTGGTGCTCGTCCGCGCCGACGGGTTCGAATGGGAGGGGCGCGTCTACCGGTCGCTCTCGGCGGTGGCCAACGCGGCGACGGGCAACCACTGGAACGGGAACCGGTTCTTCGGTATCGACCGAGGCAACCGTCCGGCTGCCAGCGAACCTACGGCCGGGGAGGTGTCGGCATGAGCGGGCGTACCTCCACGCCAGCAACGCCCCGCGTCCGCTGCGCGATCTACACCCGCAAGAGCAGCGACGAGGGGCTTGACCAAGAGTTCAACTCGCTGGATGCCCAACGTGAGAGCGGCGAGGCCTACATCGCCAGCCAAAAGAACGAGGGCTGGGTATGCCTCCCCACCAAATACGACGACGGCGGGTTCACGGGCGGGAACATGGAGCGCCCCGCGCTGCGCCGCCTCATGAACGACATCGCCGCCGGCGTGGTTGACTGCGTGGTGGTCTACAAGGTGGACCGTCTCTCGCGGTCCCTTACAGATTTCGTGAAGATGATGGAGGTGTACGACCGGCACAAGGTGTCGTTCGTCTCCGTCACCCAGCAGTTCAACACAACCCATTCAATGGGGCGGCTGACGTTGAACATCCTGCTCTCGTTCGCGCAGTTCGAG
>CAITIQ010000608.1 GCA_903892415.1 uncultured delta proteobacterium
GCCGCGGATCACATGGTAGTTCGTGATGATGAAGCCATCCTTGTGGATGACGACACCCGAGCCCGAGCCCTCAACCTTGCGCGCAAACATGCGCCCGAAGAAATCCTGCTCGGCCTGTACCGCCTCGGTCTTGATGTACACAACCGTCGGCGACGCATCGCGTGCGACTTCGACAATGGGCGTCACGCGCCGCGCAAGTTTTTGGTCAACGGGACGCACTCCAACGCGTCCGTTGTCTTGGGCGAAGGTCAATCCCAAAAAGGCCAGCGGGGCTAGGAAGGCAAGGGTACGGCAGAGGTGCTGGGAGTTCATGCTGGATCGCTCAACTGGTTCTTAGACACTACGCAGTCGGAACCGCGATTGTGAGTGCCTGCAGGACGGTAGGTAATGGGTGCGAGGGGGGTTGCAAGTGATTCACAGACATGCGACTTTGTTTACTCGTGTAAGACTGTTCCGCAGACCCCTCCAGGACCGTTCGAGTAGCTCGAAAGGATGACCCGATGTCGCGTCTTCTAGCCCATGCCTGTCTGGTGTCCACTCTGGCGGCCACTTCGTATTCCCAGACCTCCAACTGGCTGTACGACCGGTATGTGAAAGCCTCCAACCCAGAGGCGGAAGACGCTTTCGGCTATTCGATCGCTGTCAGTGGCACGACCCTCGTGGTCGGGGCGCCCTTCGAGGATTCCGGTGCGACCGGCATCAATGGCAACCAGGCCAGCAACGCGGCCAGCAACTCAGGCGCAGTGTATGTGTACCGCCTGACTCCAGGTGCGACGGGCCAGTGGGGTTGGACCCAAACCGCCTACATCAAGGCTTCGAACGCGAACGCGCAGGACCAATTCGGTTATAGCGTGGCTATCGACGGGGACATTCTGGTGGTGGGGGCGCCCACAGAAGACAGCTCATCCTCCACCGTGAATAACAACCCGCTCGACAACAGCGCGCCCGATTCCGGGGCCGCCTATGTGTTCGTGCGCACCATGTTGGGCGGCATCGAGACGTGGAGCCAGCAGGCCTACCTGAAGGCCTCCAACTCCCAAGGCGACTTGCCTTCCTCTCCCTATGGTGATTGGTTCGGCTCTTCCGTCGCGGTGGCCGGCGACCTCGTCGCCGTGGGAGCCCCGCTGGAGGACGGCGGGTCGACGTCGATCAACGGCCCGCAGGGCGACGAGTCCGCCTTCGAGGCGGGTGCCGTGTACGTGTTTCGCCGCTCGGGCGCCAGCTTCTGGTACCAGGAGGCGTACGTGAAGCCCCCGATCGTGACCGGCGGCTTCCTCGCGGACCCGGGCGGCATGTTCGGCGACTCGGTGGCGCTCTCCGGCAACCGCTTGCTGGCTGGCGCTCCCGGCACCTACGTCTTTGGCAACGCCCAAGGCATGGCGTTCCTGTTCGAGCGCTCGAGCACCACCGGCACCTGGACGCAACGCCAGTCGTTCCAGCAGCCGCAACCCTCCAACTACGCGTACTACGGCATCGCCGTCGACATCGACGGCAATCGCTGCGTCGTCGGCGAACCCTTCGCCGACGGCCCTAGCGGAGAGGATTCCGGCGCGGCGCACGTCTACCGGCCAACGACGAATCCGCTGTCGACCGCCTGGGTGCTCGAGGCCACCTTGCATCCCGCGCAGGGCGACGCATACGATCGCTTCGGCAGTAGTGTCACCATCTCCGCCGACATGGTGGCCGTGGGGGCGCCCAACGAGGATGGTGCCTCCACCGGGATCGCCGGCGATCCTTTCAACGACGCAGCCTTCAACGCGGGCGCTGTGTACACGTGGCGGCGTAACAGCGCTGGCGCGTGGACCGACTCGCGCTACATCAAGGCTTCAAACACCAACGCCAGCGACAGTTTCGGCTCCGCAGTCGACCTAGATGGAGCCCTGCTCGCGGTTGGCGCTATGTGCGAGGACAGCGCCTCGACCAGTGGCCCCTTCGCGCCCTTCGATAACTCGGCCCAAGACGCCGGCGCGGCGTATTTGTTCCATCGCCTCGCAGATTGCAATGGCAACGGCGTCGACGATCCGGCCGAGGTCGCCACGCAGGACTGCAACCAGAATGGGGTGATCGACAGCTGCGACGTCGCCTCCGGAGTGGGCGATTGCGACGGCAACCTCGTGCCCGACACCTGCCAAGGCGACACGAATCAGGACGGCATCCTCGATGCGTGCCAATCTGGCGGTACGGCTTACTGCCTCGGAGATGGCACTGGCGTGGCCTGTCCGTGCGGCAACAGCGGCGCGGCCGGCAACGGCTGTGGGAACTCGGTCAATGCGCAGGGGGCCCGACTGACTGCAACGGGCTTGCCCTTTGTGTCGAACGACACACTGCGACTCGCCGGTTCGGGCATGACGCTTGCGTCAAGCGTGCTGTACTTCCAGGGCACGACTCAGTCGAGTGGCACAGCTTTCGGCGATGGTTTGCGCTGTGCCACCGGTGCGATCATCCGCTTGGGCACCACGACCAATGTGAACGGTGCTTCCAGCTGGCCCACCGTTGGCGCGCAGCCGATCAGCGTGCGTGGTGCGATTCCGGCCACGGGTGGGACGCGCACCTACCAGGCTTGGTATCGCGACGCCAACGCGACCTACTGCACGGATACGGCACGCTTCAACCTGACCAACGGGTTGTCCGTGCAGTGGCTGCCGTAGATGGTGGACTGAAAAGCCAGAAGGGCGGTTAGACGGAGGCGTGGGCCGTGTTCAGGCAGGTGTCGGCGGGAGGAACCCGCTGGCACCTCGACCAAGGACACAGCCATGACGACCCTCGCC
>CAITIQ010000609.1 GCA_903892415.1 uncultured delta proteobacterium
CCACGAAGCCAGCCGCGAAGAAGCCAGCCGCGAAGAAGCCAGCCGCGAAGAAGCCAGCCGCGAAGAAGCCAGCCGCGAAGAAGCCAGCCGCGAAGAAGCCAGCCGCGAAGAAGCCCCGCCCGGAATGATGTCTGGCTAGCGGCGGCGCAGCTGCGCCGGTGAGCTGAGCTGACGGCGCAGCTTCAATCCTCCCCGCGCCAGGCCGCCAAGGTGGCTTCGATTTCTCGCGCTTCCGCCTTGGAACGGGGCCGAGCGAGGACGACGCGGTCGCTCGGCTTCGCTCGGCCGGACCGCAGCTCGAGCAGGCCGATGACCAAACCGAGTCGAGCCAATAGCAGCGCGATGAACTCGATCGGCCCAAAGGTGAAGGGCCCCTTGGCCGTGCAAACCGACGGACTCATCGGCAGATAGCGCATCACCACGCTGTCGCCGACCTTTGGATCGCGCGTGAAGTGCAGGGCCATATCCGGACACAATTGTTCGCTGCCGTCGGCGGCGGTGAAGCGCGCTTGCATCACCTGATAGGTCTTTGCTTCACCCTTCTTACTCGACAGCTTTTGCTTGTCGTAGATCACATCGACGCTGCCTTGTGCATCGGCGCCAAAGAGCGGCAGGGAGAAGGCACTCGCGGTCGTGAAGAGTGCGAGCCCAAGACCGAGCACCACCATGATTTTGCTTCGTAGGGGCGCGCCAAGGCTGGCGAAGGCGGCCGGCGCAGAGGGCAAGTAGACCGTGGCCCTTTCATCCTTGGGGGCTCGTAAGACCCAGTTCCCTGACTCACCGCGGTAGCCACCCGTGCCGTCGCGCGAGAGCTCGCCTTCGATCAGCACGCGATCGCCAGGCTGGAGCTCTGCGACCTCGAGCCTCCTATCGGGTCCTTCTCATCGAGCATCGTCGTGACCACCTCTCCGACGACGTCCACTTGGCGTTTGAGCTCGACGCGAAGCTTTGCTCCATCGCCCATGAGCAAGCTGAACGAGCGGGTCTTCAGCGAGCTTTCAACGATCTCCCAGCTCGTGGTCTTGTGCAGATAGCGCTTCTCCCGCTCGACGCGCAGTTCGACCACCGGGCGCTTCTTGCCGGGCGTCTCAACCAGCCCTGCCACGCGGACGCGGCCGGCCGCGAGCTTGGGCTTGGCTTCGAGGGCTTGCTCGTAATCGATTAGGCGTCGCCGCTTCTCGCGGTTGTCTTGCCGCCAAAGCAAGGCGCAGAGGATGCTCAAGGCGAGTGCGGCGAGCAGGCAGCCAACGCAGAACGCCGTCGAAAGGACGCTGGTCGGAACCAGCTCTACTTGTTGACCCACTCAGCTTCGCCCGCGAGCGTTTGTGCGTTGTCCGAGGCGAGCCAGGCCTCGCCGGCTGCGCTGCCCAAGAGCTTGGCATCGAGGAAGGCGCGCACGCCCGACGAGAGCGCACGTGAGAGCCGAACAAGTCGCTCGTCACTCGAGTCCTGGTCCTCCAAGTTGAACGACGGGTGCCCGCCGACATCGGTGAGGGTGGAGTAAAGCAGCCAACGTTGCCCATCGGCAGGTTGCCGCTCGAAGGCGATGCGACGATCGGCGCCGCTGACGTCGGGCTTGCTGGGTTTGATGTCATTTTCGCCGGTGGCCATGAAGACGGGCGCACGCATGTCCTCCCAGGTGTTGCCGTCCGCTTCATCGAAGAAGCCTGCGTAGCCTGGACCCATCGGGCTCAAAGCGACGGCAGCGCGCGGCAGGTCATGCGTCAGCGTGATCGGCTCGAGGTTGGGCAGCGCTTGAAAGCGAGCTCCGTGCGTGACGATGGGGGCGCGTGCTCCAGCCGACCAACCGGCGACAGCGACCTTGTCGAGATCGATGGCCGGGCCGCCGGCCTCCACGCTGGCCTCGGAGAGCTGGGGCAGTCGGTCGAGCACGGCGATCACGTCGAGCGTCTTGACCAGGGCGATCAGCCCGTTGTCATCCTCGTCGCTGGCCGCATCAACGGTGCAGTCGGCGGGAGGAACACTGCCGAGCTCGCACAGCGCCGCTGCCGAGTCGAGGGTGGGCGGAACATGGGCGATATGCAGCACCACATAGCCGTGCTCTGCGAGCGTCTTGCCCCATTCGGCGGCCTGCTTGTGCCCGGTCTGATTGAAGCCACCACCGTGCGACCAAACCACCAGCGGCAAGGGACCATCCCCTTCGGGGATGCGCGCAAGCAGCGGCAGCTCGCGACCGGTCTTGTTGTCGGTGATCGCGATTCCCTCTTGTACGGTCGCTGTCAGGGCGCGCGAGGGGTAGTCGCAAGCGGTGAGGTCCTCCGCTTCACATTGCGAGTTAGCACCTCCACCACCGCTAGGCCCTGAAGCGCCTGAGCCTGCCGCGCCGCTGCCGCTGCTGTCACCGCAACCGACGGCCAACAGCAGTGCTAACGCCAGTCCAACCCCCGCCTCGATCGATCTTTGCACCAAGGCATGATGCGGGGAGTCGAGTTGGTTGGCAATTGGCCGAAGAACCCTTATGTCGCCCTCTTGAGCCTTTGATCCGCCCAGGCGCTAACGGCAGCTGCGAGCGGCCGCGAGGCGAACAGCCCGTCCAGGTGCGCGAGCAATGGCTCACCGGCAAGGCCTCCGCGGTAGCCAACGTAGCCGTCGGGTCGAACGAGGCAGAGCGCTCCGGCGCGCGCGCCGTAGCGGTCATGCAAGCTGAGCGTTGGGTCGGCGAGCCGCTCGCAGTGGGGCAGGTCGATCGTGGCGCTCTCGGGGGCAATCAGCAGCGTCTCGACAAGCTCGCCGAAGGCCCGGCGCAGCTGCGCGTTGAGCCGTACCAGCGCGGCTTCGGCCTCGGGGGCGGGGTTTGCACCAAGGAAGACCAACAACGAATGCAGCGGTCTGCCGAGGGCCTTGGTGAACCGCAATCCGCTCGGCGTGGCATCTCCCTCGGGGGCGCGCTCACCAGGTTGTGGCGCTCCCGACCGCGGCCAGGGCGCAAACAAGCTCATTGCGCTGCGCAGGTCAGCGTGGGCCTTACTGGTTGCCGAGCTATTCGCTTCCACCACCAGCGCGCTGCGCGGGTAGGAAACTCCGAGGCCGCTGCACAAATTCGCCGCGACGGCGCCCAAGGCCTCGATTCGTGAAACGAGCGTGGCCGCGCGGTCTCTCGCGCCTGCGACCCAAGCGTTTTGTACGCGCGACGTGCGGTGGATCATGTCGGTGTGGAACAGCACAGCGCGCGCCACTCGTCGGCGCTCCGTGGCGTAGCTATCGAGCAGGGCTCGTCCGGCCGTACCGCGGCAAACAAGATCCAGCTTCCAGCCGAGGTTCCAGGCGTCGTGAATGCCGAGGTTCATGCCCTGACCAAGCAGCGGGCTGCAGGTGTGGGCTGCGTCTCCTGCGTAGAAAACGCGACCGCGCCGATAGTTCGGCACGAGCCGCCTTTGGATGCGAAAGGTGGTGAGCATGGTTGGCTCGTACAAACGGGCTGGCAGCTGCGCTCGGCGTTCAAGCACCGAAGCGATCAGTTCGAGCGACGGCGCTTGAGCGTCGCCCTCGTCCATATCGAAGAGGATGCGGCAGCGTTGCGTCTTGCCCGGTAGCGCAACGACGTTGAAGAAGCCTCCCTGCGTCATGAACAGGTGCACTTCATCGTGAGGCAGTTGCCAATCGAGGCCGACGTCGGCAACCAAATAGCGGCTCGCGTAGGTGTGACCCTCGAACGGCGAACCGGTGAGCGAACGCACCGTGCTGCCCACGCCGTCGCAGCCGACGACGAAGCGAGCGCTGCTCCGCCTCGTCTGCGTTCGGTCCGCGCAATCGCGCAGCAGCAGGTCCACGCCAGACTCCCGCTGGGTCAGCTCGACCAGCTCCACCCCGCGCTCGACGCGCCCTCCGAGCTGCTCGACCCGGGTCTCGAGCATCTGATTGAGCTCGCCTTGCGGCAGCGCGACGGTGAACGGAAAACGCGAGTTGATGCAACCGAGGTTGAGGCGGCAAACGCGCCGTCCGCCGCTGAAGGCGTTGAAGGTGCGCACCTGCTTGCCGCGCGCGAGGATCTGTTCGGTCACTCCCATCGCGTCGAGGATCTCGAGCGAGCGGGCATGAATATCGGTGGCGCGTGAGTTCGGCGAGCGCTCAGCCGACCGTTCGACGATGCGAACGCTGCTGCCGCGGCGCAAGAGCTCGATGGCGAGCACCAGCCCGGTGGGCCCCGCGCCCACCACCAGCACGTCACTCGTCCGCTGCGAAAGCCCGTTCATACCTCGCTGCCGACCACCGCCACGTTAGGAAGGCCCCACGGCCGCGAAAGCTGCCTCGAGCGTCGTTAGCTCCGCCTGCGCGCGTTGTGCAAGACGAGTCGCACCTTGGCGCGTGGCGATCGCCACTGCCTCACGCAGCTCCGCCTCCGCCTCGCTCTTGCTGCTCGGACCACCGCGTTGCGTCAGGGCCTTCGCCTTGAGCCGGCGAACCTCGGACTCGAAGCAGCGCTCATCGGCACGCGCGACATGGGTCGCTGCCGTCTCCAAGATCGTGAGCGCCTCATCGACAGCTCCGCGCCGCAGCTCTGCTTCCGCCTGCGCGCTGTAGAAGAGGCTCATCGAAGCGCCGGTGCCGATGCCCAAGAGCCCAGCGATGCCACCGGCGAGCTTGGGGATACCGCCGTCCGGCTGACCTTGCGCTTGCATCGCCCAACCGAGGTTGATCTCCCCTTGCGCGGCCCAATGCGGCATGCCCTGCTCTTGACCGAGCTTGCTGACGCTTTGCGAGTAGGCGGCCGCGGTCGCGTAGTCCCCAACCAGATTGTAGTAGGTCGCCAAGACGCACTCGACGAAACCTCGCGTCCCAGGGTGCTGGTTGAGGCCAGCACAGATCTCGAGCGAGCGTTGTACAGCCGCGTTGGCCGCAGTCTCGTTGCCGTCGAAGGCGTGCACCCAGGTGAGGAACGAGGCACACATCCCGGCGCAGTCCTGGCCGAACAAGAAGGCGAGCTGCGCGTGCTCCTTCGGATCGTAGACGCGCAAGCCCTCCTCGAAGTGCATGCGGGCCAGCTCGAGGTTGCCACGCATCAGGTGTGCGCCGCCGAGCCCCGTGCGTGCCACCAGCATGATGATC
>CAITIQ010000610.1 GCA_903892415.1 uncultured delta proteobacterium
AACTCTTTGGGCACCAGGATCTCGAAGCGGGGGGACTCGGCGATCTCCGCTTCGGAGAGGGCTACAGCCCGCTTCCCCTCGATCCTCGCGTAGGCCAAACAGTGAGGGCAGCGAAGGTCGGTTGATTCGAGCGTTGCAAACGCCTGCTGGCACTCTGGGCATACCGCCCGGCGATGTTGCGCAACCAACGCGTACATCAGGGCGCCGCTTCCGGCGCACACGAAGCCGATGAACGCGAACACGTCTCCGGTCCAGGGCCACGAAGCGAGCAGCGGAAGTCCAACTCCTAGCAGGAGCTTTGCGCGCTTCGTTGCGCGCAGTTGAGCCGCTTGGTCGGCGGTGACGACGGCTGAAGAACCGCTGCTTCGATAAAGACTCACCGTGCTCCTACGGCAGAGCGCGCTGCAGCTCTTCCCACGCGGGCCATTCGCCTTGACCCCACTTGCTGAAGTGGGCGAAGCGGAGCTCGCCGGCTTTGTCGACGATGAAGGTCGCAGGGGTCGGGACTTCATCCTCCGGAATGGCCGCGCCCCAGGCTTGGCTGACGGTGAGCGGCTCGTCGTCGGCCAAGAAGATTAGCTGCGGAAAGCGCTTGGATAGGCCTTCCATCTTGGGCAGCGGATCTGCGGCGATGGCGACGACCTGGACCTTCTTGGCGGCGAGTTCCGCAGAGTGGCTTGCTAGCTCCCCGAGCCAGCGAGTGCAGCTACCTCAGAAGAACCCTCGGTAGAAGACGACGAGCGTTGCCTGCTTCTTCCAAAGGCCGGCCAGGGTCACCGGCGCGCCTCCTATGCCAACCAGCGTTCCGTCGTGTGCAACGATCGGGTCAGCCGGCGGCTTGGCAGCGCTGGACCAAGTGACCGCGGTCTTCGCCGGCGCGCCCGTAGGCCCGGGCGCAACCGACGTTGAGCCCGCAAGCGACGACGAGCTCGTCCCCGCGGCGTTGACCGGCCGCACGTCCGCTTCGGGCTGCTCATAAACGCGCGCCGTCCCGCAGCCGAACAAGGCTGCGAACAGCAACACCAAGGAAAGGCCACGCTTGCGGTTCGTCACGCAAAGAACGCTACCACGATGGCTGGCCCTTCAGTCACAGCCTGTCGCGCGCGACCAGTCGAAGCTCGCCGAGCGGATCTTGCGCTGCTCGATCTCGCGCTCCCCTGCGATCACCACGAGGTCCGTCTGGTGCCGAACGCTCTCGACTCGAAAGCCGCTTGGCGCAACGTCAATCTCGTATCGCTCTTGATAGCTTCGAGCCGACGGCACGCCGTCGATGTTCACGAAAGCGCTGGCAAGCAGTTGGCTGACCGCCGCTAGCGCAGCAGCCTTTTCCTGCTCCGGAATCATGGCTTTGAGTTGCCAGCGCGAACCCACCGAGCTCGCTTCGACAGCGAAGTTCAGCTCGCTGCTGGTGCCGTCGAGCTGCGGCATCGCGAGCGTGCGCTTGCCCTGCTCGAGTCCAACGCCGACCCAAAACCCAGCGTAGATCCGCCAGCGCTCGAGCGCTCGAAACTCCACCGCGTCGCGAGCGGCCTTGGACTGCACGAGACCCTTGACCGGCGAACCAACACCCGCGGCATCGAGGAAGCCATCGAGGTCGAGAGCGCGCGCCCGACTGCCTTGCTCCGAGAAGACCACCGCAGGCGCTTGAATGCTTGCGGCAGCAGCGCTGGCGTCTTTCTCCGGCACGGTCCTGCCGTTGGCGGACAAGAGCTTGAGCTGTTCAAAGTGCATTACGCGTTCGGTCGGACTCGGCCCAGCTGCGATGCGAAGCACGAGTGAAACCTCGAGCCCGTCTTTGCCTTGTTGCCGACTCTCCTTGACCGGAACAGTGCAGCCCACCTTCCAATCGAAGGCCAAGCGCTGCGCGTCAGCGGGCGCTGCGGTTACTGCTGCCGTCGTCGTTGTTGCGGCCGTCGTCGTTGTTGTCGCGTTGGGCGCAACGGCTTGCCCCTGTTCAACCGGGGAGCAGCAAGCAAGGGTGAGCAAAGCGAGGCAGAGCGTACGCACGGGCCGCAGGCTCGCGTGCCCCCTCGGCGTCGTCAACCGCGAGCATCCTGAGCAGCTCACTCGCCCGGCCACGGCTGTGGTCCTGTGCTCGGTGAGCCGTCGTTGATTGCGGGCCAGCCGTCGGCTCCCCAGCTGATGCGGTCCACGAGGACGTGGCGCCCGGCGCTCTGCAAGTGCGTGCCGTCGCCCGCGTTCGTCCACGCGTGGTAGACGAAGTAGTCCTTGCCGGAGACGCTGACGACCGAGCCGTGCCCAGGCCCTACCCAGCGACCGTTGTTGCCCACGATCGGCGCGCCGTGTTTCTCGTACGGGCCAGCCAATGACGCTGCCCGCGCGACGCCTGTCTTATAGCGATAGTCGTAAACGTTACCGCTATAAAATAGGTAGTACATCCCATTGCGCTTAACCACCCAAGGCGCTTCGACTACGCCGCCTTCCCAGCTGTTTACGTTGTTGGTCAGCAGCGTCACCGGCGAACTCCCCGGCGCAAACGCGAGGCCGTCATCGCTGAGCCGACGCAGACGCAGCGGCGTCGGCTGGCCTTGCGAGTTGCCGTCCACCTTATCGATCAGCCAACGTGAGCCGTCGTCGTCCTCAAAGAACGTCGCGTCGATCACGCCCAGCGGATGCTCGACCAACGGGCCGCTCTGCTGCTCCCACGGCCCCAGCATCGTCGGCGCGTGCACCGCCCCGATCGAGAGCACGTCAGCAGCGTTGGCCGAGGTGAAGTAGGCCACGAATTGGTCGCCCACGCGGTGAAGCTCCGGCGCCCAATCGCGGAAGCCGTTCGCGGCCCAGGTGGCCTTGCCGTTGGGCAAAAGCGAGACGCCGGTATCGCTCCAGAAGACGAGGCTGCGCGATGAGCGGATCGGGAAGGAGCCGCCGGTGCACACCGCAAAGAAGGCTGGCGGCGATGCTGTGGGGTCGTAGCTCACGCCGGGATCGGGGCAATCGAAGGCCATCACAGGGTTCGTGAAGGGCGGCTTCGGGCTAGCGAGGCCGGTGGGCTTTTCAATGGCCGTGAACGCGCTCTCCGGAATCACCTCTTCCGCCAGACCCTCGGCCGACCACAACAGCTTCGCCGAGGCCGCCAGATCGATCTCGAAATATTCGAGGCGAAGCTCGACAGGCGCACCGGAGAGCTCGACCACGGCCTCGTTGCGCGTCACGAAGTGCCCATTCCAATCGTCGATCACGAGCTCGCCGTCGAGGTAGAGACGCACGCCGTCATCGGTCTCGGTCGCGATCGTGAAGGTGCCAGCACTGGGCGGAGTGAGGGTGCCGGTCCAGCGCGCCGAAAAGTGATCGGCGCCAACTGCCTCGCTCGGTCCGCTATCCTCCCAGTCGACCGCGACCCCCGGTTCGATTCGAGCGAGCGCGATATCCAAATAGCCGCTGAAGTATTCGGCGTAGAGACCTGGGACCGGGACCGGCGTTGCGCCG
>CAITIQ010000611.1 GCA_903892415.1 uncultured delta proteobacterium
CAACCTTGCGCAGGTGACGGCGAAGCTGCTGAATAAGCTCGAGGTGGAGAGCTACGTGCTCTACCTGCACGACTTCGGCGGGCCCGTCGGCATGCGCCTAGCGCTGGCCCATCCGGAGCGCGTGCGCGGGCTCGTCGTGCAGAACGCTAATGCGTATATGGAAGGCGTGAGCGAGGCGGTCGCAAATCTGTTCATGCCTCTGTGGAAGGAGCAGAACGCGATCACCATCGCGGCGGCACGCAGCTTTCTCTCGGCCGAAGCAACGAAGATGCAATACACCGCGGGTGCTAGCGACGTCGCGAAACTCAATCCCGACGCATGGACGCACGACCAGGCGCTTCTCGATCGGCCGGGCGTCGCCGAGGCGCAGCTCGCCCTGTTCGTCGACTACCAGACCAACGTTGCCGCCTATGAAGCGTGGCACGCCTACTTCCGGCAGTATCAGCCGCGCACGCTGATTGCGTGGGGCAAGAATGATCCGTTCTTTCTCGTTCCTGGTGCGCAAGCCTACCTGCGTGATCTCAAGGACGCTGAGCTCGTGCTGCTCGATGGCGGCCACTTCGCCCTGGAGGAGTACGCTGGCGCCGTTGCAACGCACATCAAGCGCACCTTCTAAGCGAGCGTGGCTGCCACCGCCCGCAGCGTTGCCTCGGGGGCCTCGCTGATGGTGTCGCGGTGGCTCACAATGATGCGCTTGAGGTTGGGCGTGGCGGCGAGCCGCTCGAGGTGGGCTTTGAAGTCGGCCCGGTTTTTCATCAAAAACAGCCTGAAGATGCGCGAGACCTTGGGCCCTCCGGTGGAGCCGGTTATGTGGTTTAAAACGAAGCCCTTGAAGCCGCCGACGTGGGGCCCGTTGAACACAGCGTCATTGAGCACCACGGTGCTTTCGCCCTGGTCCCGAACCGTCATGACGCCCTCGCTGGCGCCCACGCCCTCGAGGGTTGTCAGGCTGACCCGGCCGTCTCCGGCGAAGTCTTCATAAACGCCGTCCACCGCGAGAACCTCCTCAACCTTCGCGCGGGAACCGGCGGGTGCGTAGACCTTCGCCTGGGGGTAACGCGCCTTGAACACCGGCGCATCCAGCCGGTGAAAACCGTTCGGGACCAGGATGTGTTTGGGCTCGCCCCAGGCCTCGAGCTGCTTCATCTGCTCGTCCCCGAGCGCCATGGCGTTGTGCACGACGACGCTGCCGTCTTCCATCCGGGCCAGCGTCATCACGCGGCCGAGCGGCATATCACCGAGCTCCCCCTCGACCCGCCACAGGTTCTCGCTCAACTGTTCAATCGGCTTATGCGGGAGAACCTTCCACTCACGGTGTGCCTTGGGCATGGCCGCGAGGCTAGCGCAGGTTGGTGCGGGAGAGGGAAGGGGCCTCCGCTCACCGAGCTACGGCCACAAGGCAACAATCGTTTCCGTGGTGGCTGACCCCAAGTCGGCCAATCAGGTAGACCGAGATGGTAACCGTCTGAGCCTTCGCGGACCTCCGGGTTACGTGGTGGAGAAGTTGGCGTGCTGATGCACAAGCATGACCAACCCGCCGACGCGCATCCGTGTGGCATCGACCCCGTCGGCCAGGACCAACGTTTGGGTGGAAGAGGCGCTGCCGTCAAAGCTGTACGTCGCTCGCTTGATC
>CAITIQ010000612.1 GCA_903892415.1 uncultured delta proteobacterium
GCAGCAGCGGCACAAACAATCGCAAACCATTTCATGCGCATCATCTCCGAACAAAGAAGCTCGATCCACGAGCGCCCTTGTGCGGACGCGCGCTTCCGATCGAACCGAGTTGGCCCACTTCGACGGAGCACGTGCGCGGGTGGTCTAGACGAAATGCTGCTCTGGTAACTGCAGCGATATTAAGCAGGGAAGCTTAACGCGCCCGAACCGTAGCCTGCACCCCGCCGCGCGGCCTCAGCGTGGCGAAGTCGTCCTCGGTGATCTCGCGCGTGGGATCGATCTCGAAGCGCCAGCGTCGCAACAAGGTCGCGAGCACGATCGGCCCCTCCATCATGGCGAAGTGCATGCCGATGCAAAAGCGCGGACCAGCACTAAACGGCAAATACGAACTCTTGTGCCGAATTGCTTCTTGCTCCGGGAGCCAGCGGTCCGGATCGAAGGCGTCGGGGTTGGGGTAGCTCTCCGCGCGGTAATGCTGCGCATAGGCGCTGACGAACACGAGCGTGCGCGCCGGTAGCGTGGTGCCGGCGATCTCGACCTCCTCCAAGGTTCGCCGCGGCATCATCATGATCGGCGGGAAGAGCCGCATCGTCTCGCGAAAGACCCGCGTCAGGAAGGCCAGTTTCTCCGGTTGCCACTCCTCGATCGGACCGTCGCCGAAGGCGTCGGCCTCGGCTTGCGCGCGCGCAAAATGCTCGGGGTGGCGCGCCAACAAATAGAACGACCAAGCGAGCGCGGTGGCGGTCGTCTCGTGGCCGGCGACGAAGATGGTGATGGCCTCGTCCCGGACCTGCTTGTCGCTCATGCGGCCGCCAAGCTCTGGGTCCTCGGCCAGCATCAAGCGCGTGAGCAGGTCCTTGCGTTGAAACCCGGCTTTGCGGCGCTCATCGATCATCGACTGGATGCGTTCATCGAGCAGCTGTGCGGCCGCGCGCAGCTCGGGGTCGTTCACGCCAGGGAGCAGGAACGGCTCGACCACCTTGTCGTGGGCCCGCTTGAAGAAGGCCGACAGCCCGCCGCTGGTTTTTGCGGCCAAAGCCTCGGTGGCATCGAGCATCAACACGTGCGCTACCAGCGCTGGCTTGGCGAGGTTCCGATTCACCCACGAAAGACAGGTGGTCAGCGCCCCGCCGAGAGCGTCGGCTTCGTCGAAGGTATCAACGTCGAACAGCGCCTTACCGACCACGCTCATGGCGATGCGCGTGGTCTCGTGAGCGACGTCGATGGTTTGGCCTGCGCGCATACCGTCAGCGGCACGCTCGGCGACGAGCCGCATCGTCTCGGCGTATTGGTGCATCGGCGCTGGCTGGAAGATCGGCGACATCAACTTGCGCTGGCGCTTCCAAAGACCGCCCTCGCTGGTGAACAAACCCTGGCCGGCGAGCAAGTAGAGCAGCACGCGAATGCCCGGGGACTTCTCGAAGCTCTTGGCTTTGGTGACAAGCACCTCGTGGGCGGCCTCAGGGCTCGCCGGAAACACCACCGAGAGGTGCAGAATGCGACCTCGCGCCATCGGCACGTCGAGCTTGGCGAGCTGGCGTTGGAACTGCAGCCGCTCCGGCGTGGACGGGCCGAAGCTGCCGAGCAAGCCAACGTCGGGCATTCGCTTGAGGTCACGCACGGTGTTCATGGTGCCCGGCATGTTAGCGCCTGCCGGTCATCGAACGCGCCCTCCAAGTGCGCTGCTACTTCGCGGGAAAACGCTTTTCGAGGTCGTCGACCACCTCGGCGGACTCGTTCACCACGCGCTGAGCGATCATTGGCTCGGCGTCGAAGTAGCCGAAGGCACGGAGCGAGGAGGCCTTTTGTGTTGCGCCGCCGCGCAACGAAAGATCCCAGCTCGAGCTGAAGGCGTCCTCTGGAAAATCAGTTACCGACAGCCCGTGCGCAGCGCTGGTCTGCTCAAGTACAAACGTACCCAAGTGACAGCCGGCACAGCTGAGCTCATCGGCCGAGAACTTACGTGGATTTTGCACTTGCAAGAAGGCGGCGAACGCGGCCGCTCGCTCCTCCTCGGTGGCAGCGGCTGCAGCAGCGCTGGTGAGCAGCGTGCGCTCGGTCTTGGGCACCGAAGTGGTGGGATTGACGGTGAAGTCATAACCAGCGTCGATCTCGGTGCGCAGCACCTGCTGATTGCCCATACCGACGTCCTCGATATCCATCACCGTGAGCTCGCCGCTGGCGCGCTCGAAGCCACCGAAGAACCACACCTCGTTGCTCGGCGGAGCGCGCAAGAAGAAGGTCATGCGCGTGAGGTTCTGCTCGCCGGCAATGCTCAAAACCAGCTCGTTTAGCGCGGTTCCGTAGGCACCTTGCATGCCTTGGGCGACGAGCCCTGCGTGCACGTCGAGCGGGGCGTCCGCGAGTTCCGGTGCCAGGCCGCGCAAGCGTCGCAATTCGGGCACGAGCTCCGCGAGCTCTTCGTCGGGCAGCGAGTAGAAAAGGTGCAACGCCGAGTCGCGCATTTTGCCGCCGCTGGTGACCGGCTGCATCACCAGCCGCAGCTGCGCTTCACAGCCGCTGGGCTTGAGGTTGCACCCATCGAAGCGAAGAGCGATGACGCGCATACGCTCGTAGTTGAGGCCCTGCGAGGGTGTGACCGGGAAATCCGGGATCTCGTCGTACACGGCCTGGGGCAAGAGCTCGCCTTTGGCGCCAGCGCTCAGCGGCGTGAGGTAGCCCGGCGTGTCCGGGGAGGCCGGCACCGGCACCAACACCGAGACGTCGTTGAGGCCGAGTTTGGGCGCCGTGGGCTCCGGCTCCGGCTCCGGATCGGGCGTGGTGTCGGTCACCGTTTCTTCTGGCGTTTCTCCGCCGCAGGCCGGTGCGAAAGCGAGCAGAGCGAAGGCAAAGCCAAGACGAGCCGAGGAACGACGCATGGCCCAGTGCCTAGCCGTTCACGCGTGCGCACTCAAGAGCAAGCCCGTGAGCAACGACTCGAACGCCGGGTGCTTGCACCGAAAGCTTGGCCCTGGGCTCTCGTTGATTGGAACCTAGAGCGATGATCTCCATCGTTCGTTTGGGTTCGGTTCTTTCGTTGTTTGCGCTGATTGCATGTGGTGGTGGCGGCGCAGAGCCAGCCGCCCCCAAGGAAGACCCGCCGGCCAGCAGCGGCAATCAAGAGGCCGATGAGATGGCCAAGATCTTCATCGGAGCCTGCGAAGGCAAAGCCGAAGGCGACGCTTGCGAGGCCACGATGAAAGACGGCGGAAGCGAGAAGAAGATCGCGGGCAAGTGCGTCAAGCCGCCGGCGGAGTCGGCCGAGCAGCGCATCGTTTGTTTGCCGAACGAGCTGCCGCAATAGCGCGGAAGCCCAGCATCCGGTGGGAGGGCGCTGGGTGATACCGAGGTGCACTTGGAGTCGACTCGGTGGCCTGCTACTTCTTGCCGCCATGCGAACTCGACCTTTTTGGCTCGTCGCGCAAAGCGCGCTCCTCAGTGCCTGTGCTGGCGCTCCTTCTGGTGATACCGGAGCGCCGCTAACGACGAGTAGCGCCACCCTGGTGAGCGCGACGGCCTCGGCGCAAGCTGCACCCACCGCAACGCCGGCAGCCGAAGCAGGGCTCGCGCTGTATCCCGTGGCCGAGGTGCCGGACTTCTTGGACTTCGCGAAGTCGGTCGACGGGGTTTGGCTGCGGGTCGGAGTGGACCCGGGGGGTGGCGCGGTTGGGGCCTTTCGTTATGTGCCGGTCGTAGACGGCCTGCCCGACTTCGCCCACGAGACGCCGGAGATCACCTACGCCGACACGACAGGCGCTGGCTTCGTCGAACTCTGGGGCCAAAGGCCGGACCTGAAGTTGCACGTGGTCTCGGGCTTTCGCGGGGGAGCCGAAGACCGCTACTTCGGCCTGGCCGGCGCGTACGGCTGGCAAGTCGAGCCGCTTTCGCCTGCGAGCGGAATTGGCGCGCGCATCGACCGCTGGCCGGGCAATCGCTGGATCGAGCTTCGCGCCGAGAGCCGGCAGCTCTTGTGGAACGATCCAGAGTTGCCTTCCCTGCCCTCCTTCCGCATCGTCAAAGGCGACAAGAAGACGGTGCCGGTGATTCCGCCGGCGCGCGAAAAGGAGCTGATCGCCGCGGGCTTCCGCACCGAAGTAAGCCTCGTCTCCGAGCGTGGCTTCGCCATCGTGGTCGGCCGGCTCAAAGGCGGAGGCCTCGGCACGCTGGTGTTTCCCACCGAGGTCAGCGAGCCGAGTTACTTCAAGACCGAGGTCACGTTGACCGAAGAGACCGCCATCGAGATCTCTGGGGCGAGCGCCTTGGCCAACGCTCGCCTCACCGTCGGTGGCACCGAGTTCAAACTCGATACGGCGCAACGCTGGGTCGCCACAGGAACGAAGGACGCGGCCGGACTCTTGACCCTCAAGAACGGTATCCAGCTGCGCTATGAGCAGAACAAGGCTGCCTTTCGCACGGCCGCGGACAAGCCTTGGCAGCCTCTGCCTGGCCCTGAAGGCGCGGAGATTTTCAACCTGCTGGTCGATGATTCAGGCACTGTGTGGGCATCCCAGGGGTCGTGGTTGCTCTCGAGCAAAAAGCCGGCAAAGGCCATCAGCTACGATGCGGCGACCTTGGTTGCCGAGCGCCAACGTAGCCTGCTGCGCGGTGGCTCCCCGGACCTCGAGCCGATGCGCACCTCAGGCGCAAACGGCCACTGCAAAAACAACTTCCTCGTGCTGGCCGGAGCGCCAGTCGAGCAGGCGCCCAAGAACTACCCCAAACTCGAGGCGGTGCTGCTGAAAAACAAGAAGTTCGACCGCAGCATGTTGCGCACCACGCGCGAGGGCGGCTGGGAGTTCTTTGGCGTGCAAGGCACCGATTGGGAGCTTTTGCACCAGCTGGACGAGGCCTTGACCAAGGCCGATCCAAAGCAGCGCACCACCATGCTTTGTGCCCAGCCCGTCGCCAAACCGTGACCTCGAACGTTCGGCTCGGAGGCCTCGCGAGCTGGGCCTGGGCCTTGATCGGAGTTGCGAGCTGCGCTGGGGCTGGAGGAGGGAGCGGCGACCTGACTAGCGGCGCGCACGGCGCCGCGGGGTCGACGTCAGCTGCACGGTCGAGTTCGAGTTCGAGCGCGAGCTCGGCCTCGGCCTTGGCCGCGAGCTCGAATGCCACGTCAGCGCCAACCGCGCCGCAGATCGCAGAATCGGCGCCGCTACCTCCGGCGCTCGACTGGCCGAAGCAGGCGGCTTGTGAGTTCGCTTCGCCGTCATGGCCCCTCGAAGAAAGTGTGGTGGCGACGCTCAGCCCCAAGGGTGAACCGGCCTTCGTGTTGGCCGCTGGGTGGAACGCTCGGGTCGCGCTCGGCGAGGGCCTCGCTGAAGAGACGGTGGTCACCGGCGAGTTTCGCGATGCCGGCATCTCCCTGCGCGGTCACCTGACGCTGGAGGAGGTGCAACTCTTTGCATCGCAGCCACTGCTGCTTGGCGGGGTGTTCATCCCGGACGGCACGACGCCGCTCCGTTGGCATGAGGCCAAGAAGGGACAGGCCACGGTCTCGGCCGACGCTCCGGAGGGTGTTCGCTTCATCCAGCCAGCTCAGGCCGAGGTCGGCTGCAGCGGCCTTTCGCTCTCGACCAGTAGCTTCGACCGTCTGCAGGGCGCGAGCGCGCAAAAGGTCGCGACCTTGGGCATGCTCACGACTCCGCTCGTGCTCTTCAGCGCACCGGAAGGCAAACCAGCGGTGAAGATCGACCGCAGCGAACAAGCTCGTTTGGTACGCCGTCTGGACAGTGTTGGAGACTGGGCTCGCGTGGCGGTGGCCTTTTCGAGCGGGGATGTGGTCGGGGGCCGGGGCGGAATGAGTGGTCGCAGCCGCGGAGTGTTCGGCACTGTACCGGTGCTCGAGAGTCGGGTCTGCCCGAAGCAGCTGCCAGTGATTATGACCGTCGGGCCGTTGAGCCTGGTGATCGGAAGCCTCGACGCGAACAGCCCGTTCGATCTGACCGCCCACGGAGAAGCACTCACCGGCGTGCGGCTCCGTTCCAAGCGGCTCTCTGTGCGCGGCCAATTCTTCGTGCGCACCGGCGACCTCGCCGAGTGCAAGCCTGCCGAGCCAGAAGCGCGCTGAGCGTTGACTCTTCGCCGCGCGCGCGAAGCAACGGTCAGAGGCGCAGTTCGCCCTCGGCCACGGTGACGGCTCCTTCGATCAAAGGCGCGCCATCCCGCTGGATCCGAGGATCGGCCACGCGCTCGTAGAGCAAGCGATAACGCAGCCGATCGCCCGTTAGCGGCGAGCGCAACGGCATTTCGATCAAGGCCTCATCCGCGTTCACGAACAGCCGCTGGTCCGCTCGCTCCACGCGCTGCGGCAGGTGATTCGGCTTGCGCTCGAAGGCGAAGCTGCGCGTGAAGAGGCGCTCCTGTCGCCAGCGCAGCTCGCCCTCGGCGAACAGTTCGATCTCCAGGCGCAGGCGGCGGAACAGATCCCCGGTGGGAAAGGCGTGCGAAGTCTCCCCGCGCAAAAGCCGCCAGCGAAAGACGCCCGCTTCGACCTGCGGCCGCTCGGCGCGGACCGCCGAGCGAATCAGCGTCTCATCACGAGAGGCGGCAAAGCGATGGTCACGATGGGTCCGACCTCCCTGCCCTGCGACCTGTTGCATGTGACAGTCGTTGCAACCGCCTTCACTTTCGCGACGGTGTTCTTGCACGGTGGACTGCATCAACAGTGGGTGCGAGCGCGCGCCTTGGCCGGGAAAGGCGAACTCGTGACAGCCCGCACAGGCCGCAGCCTGTTGCAGGAGTGCGGTGCGCACGATCGGATGCGGCGCAGGCAGGTGCCCTGGCGCTTGGTCCGCCGCTAACAGCTGGTCTTCCGGTTGGTGACAGGTGATGCAGCCCACGCCAATCTCCGCCGCCGCGGCCGCGAGGGTCACGCCGACGTCGGCCTCTGGCGCGTGACACGACGAGCAGAAGGGAAACGGCTCCAGCTCGAACTGCGCTTGGAACATCGGATCGGTGAAGGCCTCGCGATGCAGCGAGCCGCGCCATTCGGCGGCGATCTCTTGATGGCAGCTCTCACAGGCCGCGTTGGCCGCGACGACGTCGAGCGTGCGCAGCTGCGGCGCGGGGCCGGGCAAACGCAACACCGCCGCAGCGGTAGAGACCAGGCTGGGTACGCCGGGCATCGTCGAGGCGCTCGGTGGCGGTGGCTGGCCGCAGCTCACGAGCGCGCTCAACAAGGCGACCCACGCCCCAGCCATCGGTACTCGCAAGGTCACAGACGCGCGAGTCTAGCTCAGCGGAACTCGGCGCGATCGATGGTGGCGCGAAAGAACTCGCCGCCGGGTCGGTCGAAGCGTGAGGTTCCTGGGAACCAACCGAGCCGAAAGCTCGTGGGGATGGTGACGCCTTGAAAGCAGCGCTCATCGCCGAGCAGCCCGCCGAAGGCAGCTTCATGGAAGCTCGAGCCTCCTGGATTGCCCCAGCGCGATATCGCCACCGATTCCAGCGCGCCGTTCGCACTCAAACCGAGTTCGAGGTTCGATTCGACGCCGTGCGCCTGAATCAGCGCCTGGGCCTCTTGCGGCGGTACGCCCTCGAGCCAGCGCACCTCGGGGCCCACCCAGGCCGTCGGAACGCAAAGCCCCTCGACATTGAAGCGCCCGGCCGCAGAGCGGGTGATGTCCGGCCCTTGGGCGTTCACCAGCGGCAACAGGCCGAGCAGCTTCCAGCGCATGCTGCCTTGTCCACCAAACCAGCGATCCGAGCCAAGGATCGGAAGGTGCATCATGCGCACGTTGGCCCGCCAAACGAACCCGCTCTCCCAGCAGTTCACCTGCGTCGCGTGAAACGGCAGCCAGTCGTTGCGCAGCCGAATGGTGCCGTGCATCTCCAGCCGAACAGCCGAGAAGAGCGGCGTGCCTGGAGCGATCGCGTGGCGCAAATAGCGCGCCGCCCCTTCGGGCAGACCGCGCAGACTCGAAAGCTCGAAGTGCTCATGCGCCCCACGGCTTTTGCCCCAAAGTTCTTCGAGAGATGGTTGTTGCAACAAGCGAGGCCTCCAGCCTTCGCTCTGCAATGCTGAGGCCGCGGCTTTTTTGGCGCAGACCAACGAAAGCCCGGGAATAGGACAGAGCGGAGCGTCGTGCGACCCGACGGAGCTGGGGCGCAATGCCTCAGCGCGCGCTTTTAGCGAGCATCCAACGCACAACGAAAGCCAGCCATCACCAAACGCATACGCCCCGGGTGGTGCACACGATTGGTGATGCGGATGTGCTTGGCTTGGTAGTTGAAGCCGGCTCCGCGCAGCACCTGCTCACATTCGCTCGGTAGCGGGTTGCTGCCGGTGAAGCCTTGTTGCCCCATGCGACGCAGCTCGTCGAGCGCGTTCAGGATCTCTTTGCAACTGCCTGGTTTACCGAGCGCGGCGCTAGCGCGACGGTAGGCGTACGGGTCGTATTCGTCCTCCACCCACTCCCACACGTTGCCGATCAGATCGGCGTGCCCGTACGGACCATTTCCCGCCGGGTGACGGCCGACCTCGCTGGTGAACTGACTCTCGTACACGGCGTGCTCCGGGGTGATCGGCGCGTTGCCCCACGGAAAGCGGCGCTCGTCATCCCCCCGCGCTGCACGCTCCCATTCAGCCTCGCTCGGCAAACGCTTACCGACGAACGCACAGTACGCCCGCGCGTCATCAAAGCTCACTTCATTGACCGGCTGCTGCGGCGCGCGAAACTTCACGTCGGGCAGGTGGTAAACGGCGGAGCTGGTCGGGTCCGGCGCGCGGCACACGCCCGCATCGACGCAACGCTGATAGGCGGCGTTGGTGACCTCGGTCGCGTCGAGCCAGAAGCTCGCCAAGCTCACCGCATGGGCCGGCCGTTCATCAGCCTCACCACCGCGATCGGCGCCCATGGTGAAGCTGCCTCCCGGAACGCGCAGCATCCCGGCTGGTGCAGAGGACGCAGCGGGCGCAGCTACCACGGACTCGGGCAGCGGTTTGTCGCGCAGCGGTGCTTCGTTCGCGTTGCCGAGCGGCGCTGCGGGCGCCTCCGCGAGCGCCGGCTCCTGCGCGCCCGAAGGCGGCCAGCGGCGTACGGCCAGCATGCCAACAGCGGCGAGCAAAGCCGCGCCCAAACCGAGCGCGGGCCACGCGAGCTTGCGGCGACCCACCGAACTCAGAGGTTCAAGTGCAAGTGAGGCGCCGTGCTGTCACGCTCGTCCACCAACTGCGCGCCCGGCTCAGCACGCACGGCCGCGCGCAACGCGTCCACGTGAGACTCGGGCAGGTCCCGCGAGCGCACGTCGGCGGCCGAAAATTCCAAGTGCCGCGAGACGAACTCGCCTTGCTCGGTCTGCTCTTGGATCACTTTGGCCATCGCCCGAATCACACTGCGTTCGCTGTGTTTTTTGGCCGTTTTGGCGCTCTCGTAGGCGCTCATGATGCCCTTGACCAAGTCATCTCGCACGTACAGCGCGAGCAGGTCCTCACCGTGCTCGAGCTTCTTGTACATCAGCTTGGCCTGCGTCTTGGAGTCTCGGTCCCCGCCGGTGATGATCAGCTTCTTGCCGGTGGCTGCGTGATAACGCGCCGCGATGTTGAGCAGCTTGGTGCGCGAGGCCTTGGTCAACTTGAGGCTGCGCGCTGCGACTTGCAGGTGCTTGGTCGAGGGCTGGCTACGAACGTCCTCCTCTTTGAGCGACTTCTTGGCGTCTTTCGCCGGCGCAGCGTCTTTCGCCGGGGCTGCGTCTTTCGCCGGGGCTGCGTCTTTCGCCGGGCCAGCGTCTTTCGCCGGGGCTGCGTCTTTCGCCGGGGCTGCGTCTTTCGCCGGTGCAGCGTCCTTCGCCGGTGCAGCGTCTTTCGCCGGGGCTGCGTCCTTCGCTGGAGCGGCGTCCTTCGCCGGAGCTGCGTCTTTCGCTGGGGCCTTCTCCGGCGCGGCAGCCTCGACGACGGCCGCAGGCTTTTTCGGCGCAGCCGCCTCTTCCTCATGCGCGCTGGCAGCCCCCGGTGCGAGCGCCAACGCCAACGCGAGGCCCAAGAAAGGACGTGGCAGCGAGCGAAGGAAGTTCACGGTCGACGGGTGCCACGTACGCCAACCATCGTCAACCGCCCACGCCACCTCCGGCTGCCTCAAAACCGGCCAATCTGCTACCAAGCAGCATGCTCGAAGCTCAGACGGTGTTGCAATTCTGGTTCATCGACCACGGCCCGAGCGATTGGTTCGCCGGAACGAAGGCCTTTGACGAGGCGATCGCCGCGAACTTCGGCGAGCTGCACACCCAGGTCGCCCGCGGTGAGGCCTTTCGCTGGCGCGAGACAGCGGAAGGCCGGCTAGCCGAGGTGATCGTGCTCGACCAGTTCTCCCGCCAGCTGTTCCGCGGCAACGCGCGGGCCTTCGCCAGCGACACGATGGCGCTGGCTTTGGCGCAAGAGGCGGTTCGCGCAGGCGCGGACCTCGCCCTCGACACGGTCCGACGGCCCTTCTTTTATCTGCCCTTCATGCACTCCGAGTCGCTGCTGATTCACGATGAGGCTGTGCGGCTTTACACCGCGCTGGGCGATGCGAACTTGCTCGGCTACGAGCAAAAGCACCGCGAGGTCATCGAGCGCTATGGCCGCTTTCCCTTTCGCAACGCGGTACTCGGACGTGACTCGAGCCCAGCCGAGCTCGAACACCTCGAGCAGTTCGCCAAACGAGGCTTTTGAGCAGCCGCTAGCGGCTGGCGCTACTCAGCGCTCGGCGCCTGCTCCGCGAACGTCCCAGCGCTCACCCGCGTCGCGTCCACCTCGTAACAGCGGCACAAGCCGCGCATGGCTTCAAACAGCCGTTTGCACGCCTCTTCGCTGGTGAAGCCGGAGAGCACGTACTCCTCCAAAAAGTAGGTCGAACGGACGAAGTAGTCCCACGGGTCCTCCATGCCGGACAGCCACAGATACTGCGCTTCGTAGGCGTAACGCGCGAGCTTGCGCAGCGGCGCCACCTCCTCGAGCAGCAGCGAACGGACGTTGCTGCGCACGTACGCCTCCAGCACCTCGGGCGGCATAAGCTGCTTCATCAGCAGGTTCGCGCGGTAATCCTCCAAACGCGCAAAGGCCAGATCTTCCAACCGATCGCCCTGCTCGCGCATATGCAAGAGCTCCTGGTTAGCGTTCACGCGCGCCTCCCCCGAGAGCGAGCCGACGATCTCGGAGAAGGCCTTTGCCAAGTTCTTCAGCGCCTCTTCGAACTCGGGCCGGCGCGCGGCGGGGACGTCGACGAGGCCTGCTGTTGCAGCAACGTGTCCCCATTCGTGCATCGTTCGCGCGCGCAGGCTCAGCCGATGGTAGGGCATGGCCTCTTCGGCGAGCGGCGCGAGCCCTGGCTGCTCCAGCGCGTAAACGATCTTGCGCGCTTGATGGTGCAAGTAGACCCCACCGCCTTCCTCGAGCACGCCGGGAATGGGGAGCTCGGCCGCGCCGCTCACACGTTGATAGAACCAGCGGGTGACCTGATCGGCCACGCGCAGATCCTCAATCAGGCTGTCGGCCACCGAGCTGCCGAGCTCGGGCAACTCCTGTTTGAGCTGCGCCGTGGAATCGCCCGCCTCTGGCGACCAGACGATCGCCCCCTCGCCGTTTGCGATCAAAACCTGTGGCCGTTCATCCTTTACGAAGGCGAGCACCCGCGCACGCGGCTCATCCCCAGCTCGCACCGCCTGCTGGGTTTCTTGCCGCGTCGCAAGCAGCATCGCCACCTCGCTCTCCACCGCGGCGGCCAAGCGATTGAGCGTTGGGGCGAAGCTCTTGGCGATCACCAGCGGTGTGCCTTTGACGCGCGCGAAGCCTTCGGCCGGCTCGAGTGGCTCGCGCAAGCCCTCGGTCTTGACGTGGGCGCGCAACTCAGTGAGCCGCTCAGCCACGCTCGCAGCGGCCCGCCGATCCGGCCGCGTCGACCGCTCGGCTCCGCTCACGAAGTCCGCAGCCTCCTCGTCACTCATGGCCAACAAATGCGGCACCGCGGCCAAGCTGGCCCGCCACAGTTTGCGGGTTTGCACAACGCGCTCGGCCACGACGAGCTGGTATTCGGCGTGCGCCACGCTGCTCTGCGTAAGGTCGAAGTCGCTGGCGTAGACCAGCGCGCACATGCCCTCGAACGGTTGGAAGAAGGCGTGCAGCGTGCGATCGCGCAGCACCACCACGTTGAGCGTGCGCGTGGGTGGGAAGTAGTCCGGCGCTGCGGAAGACAGCGCGCTCATGCGTGCGCGCATGCGCTGGTAGGCCGCATCGAAGCAGGCGCGAAAGCCCGGTGGGACGAGCTCGCGCGCAGCCAGCTCCTGCCAATACGCGTCCGACATACCGCCCTCCCCGAGGTGCTCGACCGGGATCAGGAAGCAGGCGTCATGGGCGAAGTAGAAGCTCGTGAGCTGCATGGCCCGGCGATCTTACACGCACCGGCGCAGCCTGCAGACAAGGCGGCTCCTTTCGGCGCGAGCGTCGGCTATCGTCGCGAGCCATGGTCGTTCAGCCGTCGCTCGTGGGACTCCTTGGCCTGCTCACCGTTTTGTCGATCGCCGCCTGCAGTAAAGGCTCGCCGCGCCCACCGACCAGCGGAACCGCAGAGCCCAGCGCGACGACCACAGACCCGACCAGCGCAGGCACCGGCGTAGCACCGCAGCCGAGCGCAGCGCCGCAGCTAACCGCAGCCGCGGACCCGAACGCCGTCGCGCCCACCGAGATCGCCGAGTTGCGCAAGGCCCTCCACGGAGCGCCGCTCACCGACGCCGAGGTGCTGTTCGTGCATCGCAGCTTGCTCGCCTCCAAGACCGAGTACACCCAGCGCGGACTCTGGACCTTCCGCGAGTGGTCGCTCGGCGCCGAGGTCACACGCTCCGGCGATGCGCTCAAACTCTTCGTCGCTGGCGAGAAGGTCAACGCCGAATGGGAGCTGACGCTTTTCCCCGACGGGAAGATCAAGCAGGGCGCCGTGTTCACGAGGTAGCTGCGAGGTCGGCGGGAGTCACTTCGCTGAAAGCAGCAACTCCCGACCCCGAAGTTCGATCGCTCGACCCGGAAGTTCGATCGCTCGAGCCGGAAGTTGGACCGCCCGACCCCAAAGTTCGAGCGCTTGAGCTCAAAGTTCGACCCCTCGACCCCAAAGTTCGACCGCTCGACTCGGAAGTTCAAGCGCCAGGCTTGGGTTCGCCCGCCTTGGACTCGGGCGCGCTGGCCTCGGCTCGGACTTTGACCTCGGTGAGGCCGAGCTGGAGCTGTTCGCGCACGTCGTAGACGCCGCGCAAGGTGGTGCTCCAATCGTTCCAGGCGAGGCGCAGGCTGCGCAGGGCTTGGGTCTGAGCGTCTTGCGCGTTCTTCCACTCAGCGGCGTCGACCTTGGATGCGCTCGTGGGCGTGCCCGAGCGAGCCAGGCTGAGTAGCTCGCGGATTTCGCTGACGCGCCGCTCGCTCAGGCCGCGGGTGCGCAGGTTTCGCAGCACGTCGGCGGCGCCAGCCTCCTCGGTTGTGGCTAGCGCCTCCACCCGATCCAAGAAGGTCGCCACCGAGTCGATCACCAGCGGACCGAGCGGCTGCTGTTGCAGGTCTTTGAAGAAGGCCTTCGCAAACCGCTCCACACGCTCTTCCGGTACGAAGCGCTCGATGATGGCGCGCGTCTTCGGGAACCACTCGTTCTCGAACGCATCGAGCTCGCCGAGCAGCTGGTCTTTGTCTCCACCATCAGCGCCGTCGAGCGAGGCGAAGGCGAAGGCGAGCGATTGGTCTCGCCCCGCCGCCTTGACGAACAGCGACCACAAGCCATCGTGCTCCTCGCGCGAGTAACCAGCACCGACAGCGCGACGCAGGAGCCGAGGCGAAAGGATCGCAGCCAAGAACCGGCTGACCCGACCCAAGAGTTGACGGTCCTCCCAGGTGAAGGAGCTGCCTCCAAAGTCCTCGAGTTCGAGCGCGTCGAACGCCGAAACATCCGCCGTGACTACGCCGCGCGCGCTCGCAGCCCGTACTAACTTTTTTGACGTTGCCTTTTTCGCGCTCGCCTTCTTCTTCGTGGCCATCACTCCTCCTCGGTCGTGCGAGGGCCGACGCGGCCCCCCTCCGCCGGCGGAGGAAATCAAACCAACTCGAGGATTGCAAACGCAATGGGTGGTGGAGGCCCCGCGTTGGTCTTCACTTCAACTCCCGAACACAGCGAAAGCCCACCATCGGGAGGACCTCGAAAACCTTGACCCTTGTTCCGCGCGCAGACGATCGGGCGTCGGTGCCTGGCGTGTAGTCGCCGCCGCGGACGCCGAACGAAAAGCAGGGCCGCGCCACCGTACACACGGAGCCTGCGCCCTCGCCAACCCATCGATGGCCAGGAGGGTGCCACACGCTGGGGGATAGCTCATGCACGAGCTCCCCGACGTTGCCGGCCATATCCAGTGCGCCGTAGGGCGAAGCACCCTCTGGGAATGAGCCGACGGGGCACGTCGAGTCCCGCATCCAACACAGCCTGCGGTCACTGGGAGCCTCGAAGCCCCAAGGGAAGGTCCGCTGGTCTGCGCCTCGCGCGGCGCGCTCCCATTCGGTCGACGTTGGCAGACGCTTTCCGAGCCACTTGCAGTAGTCGCTGGCTCCGCTGGTTCCGGCCAAACAGTTGATGGGATGCTGTCCACGGCTTGGA
>CAITIQ010000613.1 GCA_903892415.1 uncultured delta proteobacterium
CGATGGCTGCGCCGTAGCGTTTGGTGACACCTTCGAGCCGGGAAGCGACGTTGACCGCGTCACCGATGATGGTGAATTCGAGCTTCTTGGCCGAACCGATGCTGCCCGCGACGACCTCCCCACAATGCAGGCCAATCCCCACCTGCAGCGGCCGCTCGCTCTTCACCTCTTGATTGAACGCGGCCAGCGCTTTCACCATCGCTAGCGCCGCCTCAACGGCACAACGTTCGGGCAGCTCGATTTCGTAAAGGGCGCCCCAATCGGCCATGATCGCGTCACCGATGAATTTGTCGACGCGACCGCCGCGTTCACCGATCACCCGCGTCATCCGCTCCAGGTAGTCGTTGAGGATGGCCACCACCTTCTCTGGCGGAAGACGCTCGCTGAGCGAGGTGAACTCACGCAGATCGGCGAACAGCACCGTGACTTGCCGACGCTCGCCGGCCACCGCTGACTCGCGGCGTTCGAGCACCTTGCGCACGACCTCGGGCGAGACGTAGGCGCCGAAGGTCTCCTTGATGAACGCTCGTTCGCTCAGGCCCTCGGCCATGGCGTCGAACTGATCGCCCAAGATGCCGAACTCGTCTTTGCGGTCCATCCCGGCGCGCACCTCGAAGTTCCCTTCGGCCACCGAGGTCGTCGCCTGGATGATGCGCGAGAGCGGCTTGCGCACGTTGCGCGCGACCACGCCGGAGAGCAGCGCGACCAGCACCGCCGCCACGCCGAACAACACCACCGTGACCACCAGCACCTGGTTGCGCATGGTGTCGATGCGCGTCGCGAAAACGTCGACCCCGACGATCGCCACCGCCTTACCGTCGGCGTCGACGATGGGCGCATAGCCGGTGAGCACGGTGCCCCATTCATCGGTGTATGGCTCGCTCTCCACCACCGGGCCGGACAGCGAGCGCGTTGCGCCCGGGGTCCGCGTCACGTCGTAGAGCTGCCCGACCGTGGCCGGCGCCGTATGGCCGTTCGACACGTGATCCGCCACGAAGGCAAACCAACCTTCACGCTCGGTTGGGCGCAACAGATAGATGCTGGTGATCTCCGGCTCTGCGTCGCACACAGCAGCAAAGCGCTCGACCTTGAGGCGGTACATGGCCTCACCGTCGGGGCCGCCACCCGAGATCAGCTGGACCTCCTCGGCGGTGATACCGCTGGCGATGGAGATCGCCGCAGCACGCAAGCGGCCTTGCAATCCGCGCACTTCCGCATCGACCGCGCGCCAATAGAAGATGCCGCCCATCAACGCGAGCAGCAGCAGCACGACCCCGCCGTAAAGCATGGTCAGGCGGAAGTGGAAGCGCTGCCAAAGACGCAAGGTCTCGGCGCGCGGTAGCACTGGGTTGGGTGAACTCATCAGCGCGAGGGCCCCGCCTCGCGAGACGGATGGTAGGCGAAAGAACCGCTTCTTGCCCGGTGCAGTTGCACGCTCACGGGAGTTGCACGCTCACAAGAGCCGCGCGAACAGAAACTCCGGATCGAGGTGGTCGCCCACACGGAAGGTGATGTCGGCCACTTTGTCGAAGCCATAGCGGCGATAGAAGCGATGAGCGCCGTCATTGTGGGCGTAGACCGAGAGCTGCACCTCATCGGCGCCCCGCGTGCTGAACTGCTCCATCGCCCAGTCCATCAGCGCCGAACCGATGCCGCCGCCAGTTGCTTGCGGGGCCGTATAAAGCTGCTTGAGCTCCATCACCTTGGAGCCGCGCGCATGCTCAGGGAAGCCGCACCCGAGGCCGATCTTGATGAAGCCTACGAGCTCGCCATCTCGCTCGGCCAGCTGGTAGAGCAGCTTCGGGTTGGCTAGATCCGCCGCCACCGCCACCTCCGATAGGCTCTCCTCCAAGAACGCGTTCAGATCGGCCGGCCGATAAAGCGCGCCGAACTTGGCGACGAAGCTATCGATCGCCAGCCGCGACAACGCCGGCACATCCGCAGGCCCCGTACTGCGCAGACTCAGCTCAGCCATTGCACCGCATGCTCCCCCACCCGACGTAACACTGCCTCATCCTCCGGCTTCATCCCATCGAAGTACTCGCGCGCCTCGTAACAAGCGACGACCACCAGCGGCGCCCGGTTCCCTGGCGGGTAGAGCACAGCGAGATCGTTGTACTTGTTTCCTTGGCCGCTAAAGCTGCCTGTACCGGTCTTGTCCCCAGCCTCCCAACCAGGAGGCAACGCAGCGCGAATCCGGCGCAACCCAGTCTTGGTTTCGGCCATCCACTTACGCAAGAGGCCGCGGCTCTCGGCTTTCAACGCATCACCGACGACGAAGGCAGTCACGCTTCGCGCGATGCCCGCGGGCGTAATGGTGTCCCGCTGTTCCCCCGGAGGAACCAAGTTCAGCTCGGGCTCGTAGCGATCCAACCGCGAATCAGCATCGCCGAGCTCCCGCCAAAACGCAGTGAGCTTCTCCGGACCGCCGATGCGCTTGAGCAGCAGGTTGGCAGCTGCGTTGTCACTCGTGATTTGCGTTGCTTCAGCCAAGGCAACGATGGTCATGCCGCCACGTCCAACGTTCTCCTTGGTGACCGGTGAGACGAACATGAGGTCCGCCTCGCCGTAAGGAATCACCTCGTTCAGATCGAGCCGACCTGCGTCGCCTTCGCGAAGTAGATAGGCCGCGAGGCTCAATTTGAAGGTGGAGCACATACCAAAGCGCTCCGACTGCCGATAGCCAAAGGAGCGCCCGCTGCCCGTATCGAGCACGAACGCGCCGAGCCGGCCGCCGGCCTCTGCCTCGAGCGCGGCTAGCCTAGCCTCGGGCGTACTCTGGGCTGGCCGAGTGGCATTCTCGCTCGGTGCGCTACTCGCACAGGCCCCAAGCGCCATGGCGCCAACTCCCAAGGTCAGCTGTCTACGACCGATCATGCCTCTCCCATCCACGCTCTCCTGCTCAGCGACCGAGCAGCCCCACACCGCGTGCCAACTTGCGCAGCGGCGAGGTAAGAATCTGCGCAGTGACCTGACCGACGTCGAAGCGATCCCGCCAGACCGCGATGCGTCCATCACGAATCACGAAGGTGCCGCACACCCAAAACTCGGTATCGAGCAAGGGCCCGCGCAGGATGTCGGTGCGCTCGGTCAGCACCACCCCGTCGGCTTCGGCGATGTGGTGCATCTTGACCTCGAAAACGTTGGCGACCTTCATGAAGGCGCGCAACGTTCGCTCGACGTTCTTGCGACCCCGGTCGGGCGGTAGCGGTACGTTCTGGTACTCGATGTCGTCGGCCAGGTAGGCGAAGGCCGCGTCCATATCGAGCCTCGTCGCAGCAGCGAGGAACGACTCGACGATCTGTATGCCGCTGCGTAAAGTCTTCGATTGTTCGCGTGAATCCGAAGGCAAAGGCGCCGAGTTCTCGTTCATCGGGGGCGAGCATGCAGCAAACCTCGCCGGCGTGCCAGCGAGTATGAAACGCGCAGTCGGAGCAGCGAATTACCGTAGGCACAAGCCGCCTATCGGCTTAGACGTCGTACGCAGCGCCCGAACCATGAAGCTCCCATTCAAAGGGCAGTCAGTCCTTCCGGTAAGACCGTACATCCGTTTGCGAGTTTTTACCCTGCTGCGCTCGCTCGGGCTCGAGGTCGACGAAAGTGACGTCATGCCCGCGGGCATGCGCGATGCGGAAGTCCTTCGCCTTCTGCAACAGCACCGTCCGAGCGTACTGCTGATCCCGTTCCACGCGCACCGAGACGCGAGCGGCGCTCCGCTCAATGGGCTCGACATCCTCCCGCGACTTCGAGAGCTTCCCCACTTGGCCGCAACGCCGATCGTGATGCCAATCTCCGAGATCGGAGAGGCGTCGTTCGACCTATTGGTCTCTCGCGAACACCCCGGCTCCGAGCTTTCAGCGGTGCTCGAGCGTACCTTCCTCTTACGGACCCGCGAGCTCGACGCGCCCAACCTCACCGAGCGGCTCGAACGACACTTGAGCACCTATTTGAAAGTGCCCAAAACCAGCGGCTTGGGCTAGCAACCTGAAACCACTTCGCGGGGCGCACGTACTGTGCCCCCATGATGCGATGGGTGCAGGTAGCAGTCGTGTGCTCACTGGCTTGCGGCAACGAGGAGAACCTAACGGGAGGCGCATCGAGCGAAGGCGGCGGCGGCTCCAGCTCGGGCGAGGGCGCACAATCAAGCAGCTCCGGCGGGACCAGCGAGACAGGCGGAAACAACGCTGGCTCGCTGCCGCCCACCGAGTCACAAGCGTTGTTCACTTGGTTGGCCGCTGGCTCTTATCTGGACTGGGAAGCCGAGTCCGCCATTCATCCTTCGGCTGGACCGCATGGTGGGGACGTGCGCACCTTCGTCAATGACACGCTGCTAGGCTCGCTCGCGGATGGCGCCTCGAGCCACCCCGCTGGCTCGGCCTCGGTGAAGGAGCTGTACTCGGCCGGGGAACTGCGCGGCTGGGCCACCTTCGTCAAGACCAGCGATGACAGCGCGCAGGGCGACAATTGGTTCTGGTACGAGAACTTCAGCGTGACCGACGCCTCCTCCCCTGTCGCAGCCGATTTTGGCGTCGGACTGTGCGTCAATTGCCACGTCGCAGGGCAAGACTTCGTGCTGACGCCGTTCCCACTGCAGTGATCCCTGCGGACTGCAGCTGCCTCTCGCGACGATCGATTCATCCGTAAGGTTGCGCTGCCGCGCTGGCTCGGCAACACTCCGGCTCTTGACGTCGACGGACCGCGCCCAGCGCTTCGTGCGCATCTTCAGCGCCATGCTTTGTGCGTGGCTGCGCGGAGGCTTGCAGCTCGCTCTGGGGCTCGTGGTGGTCGCGACGTTGTGGGGCTCGGCGGCTGGGTCGCAGCGTCTCAGCGCAGCGCCTCAATCGCGCGGACCAGCGCTATCGCAGGCAGCTACAGTCAGTGTTCGCTCAGGCGTGAGCACCTCGTGGGAGGAGCCACGCAAAGCGCCAAAAGACCGGCATGCGCTCGGGCACGCGCTGCCTCCTCCGCACGCGGATCTCTGCTTCGCGGCGGGCCCGCGTTGGGTTTCGGTGCGCCTCTCCCAGGTCAGCCGTCCGCGCACGGTCTCGCGATTGCGATCCGAGCGTTCGGCCGTTCCAGAGCCGCGCGCGCCACCGCTTTGCTGAAGCCGTAAAGCCCATTCGCTGATCTGGAGCGGCTGTGGCGAAAGCTGCGCCTGGCCTCCGTCAGTGCGGCTCTGCGTGCGTGCCGTCGGCCGGTGCGTACGCCGAGCGTTGGTCCGGATTGAGGAGCTCCTGTGACACAAGTACCCCTGCTCGATGAGCTGGCGATCGTGGCAGCCACCGCGGTCGTCGTTACTGTCGTTCTTTCGCGCCTCAAGCTGCCAACAGTCGCGGGCTTGCTGGCGGCGGGGGCGCTGCTCGGCCCTCACGCCCTATCGCTCGCGACCTCCGTCCATGCGATCGAGGTACTGGCCGAGGTCGGGGTCGTTTTGCTGCTGTTCTCGATCGGCCTCGAGTTCTCCTTGAGTCGGCTGCGCGACATCCTGCGACAGGTCGCGCTGGGTGGACTGCTGCAGGTCGGCGCAACCGTGGCGGTGACGGTCGCAGTGGCCCAGCTCGTTGGCGTCTCTGTTCGCACCGGGCTCTTCTACGGCTTCGTGTTCGCGCTCTCGAGCACCGCCATCGTGCTGCGCGCGCTCGCGGAGCGTCGCGAGCTCGACGCCCCGCATGGGCGCTTCATCGTCGGCGCGCTCATCTTCCAAGACCTTTGCGTCGTGCCGATGGTGCTGATCGCTAAAGGCGTGCTCGCGACCTTGGCCGCGATGGCGATGCGCTTTCCGGCGCGGGTCGCTTGGCTCGCTGGGGTCGGGCTTGCACAATTCGGTGAGTTCGGCTTCGTGCTCACCCGCCTCGCACAGAGTAGCGGTGTGATCGATGACGCCGCTGTAGCGCCGCTCTTGGCGGCCGGCGTCCTATCGATGTTCCTGACGCCGCTGTTGGTGCGCGCAGCACCACATATTTCGGCTGGCGAGCGGCTGCTCGCGCCGCTCGAGCGGCTGCTCGGCGTGCGCAGCATCGACGAGGCCGACCACGGCGCGAAGCTCGAGGACCACGTGGTGGTGGTGGGCTTCGGCATCGCGGGGAGGTTGGCAGCGCAGGCCCTCGAACGCAGCGGCCTGCGCTGCGTCATCCTCGAAATCAACGCCGACAACGTACGCGCAGGTCGCGCCATGGGCCTACCCATCTTCTACGGCGATGCGACCAGCGAAGAGGCGCTGCAACACGCGCACATCGACAAAGCTCGACTCGCCGTGCTGCTGATGAACGACCCTGCTGCGGCCCGCCGCGTGGTCGATACGCTGCGCAGGATCGCGCCGACGGTACCGGTGTTGATGCGTGCGCACTACCACCGCGAGCGCGAGCCGCTGCTCGCGCTCGGAGCACGCGAGGTCGTCTCCGAGGAGATGGAGGGCGCGCTCGCGATCCTCACGCGATTACTGAGCAGCGTGGACGTCCCCCGCGACAAGATCGAGCAGTGCGTCGCGCAGGCCCGGGTCGAAACACAAGCCAGCGAGCGAGCGCGAACCGTTGCTACGTAACGGGCCTCAGCCGATCGCCCCCGGATACGCGACCTCGGAGAGCAGCGCCGTATCCACGTCGTAGATGAAGCCGCGCACGGTGACGGCGTCGGAGCCGGTGGTCGGGATCCAGGGGTGCTCGACGATCGACGAGATGCTCCGCCGTACGTCCCACTCGAGACGGGCTTGCGCCTCAGCGCCGTGCTCGCGATCGAGCGGCTCGATCGCCCCGCGGAAGGCATGGAAGGCGGCGGGCGAGCTCGATGACGTGCGCGTCGGGACGAAGTCCCGGCCGGTGGCCTTGGATAGCAGCGCAGCTGCGCCCGGCTCGCCCTCGAGGCCGGACTTCAGCAGATCGTCGGTGAAGGCGAGCATGCCGCAACGTGTGTGGTGGATCAGAATGATCTCCCGCGTATCGAGCAGGTGATGCGAAATCACCAGCGAGCGAATGGTGTCTTCGGCGACGACACCGCCCGCGTTGCGAATGATGTGCGCTTCACCAGTCTGCAGGCCGAGCAGATCCTCTACGGCTAGCCGCGCGTCCATGCAGGCCACCACTGCCACCCGTCGCGCCGGCCGAATGGGCTGCTTGCCCGGGTGCTCCGGCCGATGCGCGCCTTGCCCATTGGCGTACGAGCGGTTGTTGTCGAGCAGCTGGTCGGTAATCGTCTTGTCTGCCATACGTTCTCCTATCGGCCCCTGGCCAATCCATTAAACCGTCTTCACGTCCAATATAGCAGACGATGGTTCGGAGCAACTTCCTTCGCTAGCGCATCCACGCACGCACGCGGACCTCTGCGGAAGGCGACGCAACGCCAGGGTCGGCGTCTTCGGATTTCAGCGCGATTTCTCCGGGTCGTTCGACGCTAGCCGCCGCTCGTCTCACGAGCGAGGTCTGCCCAATGTCGAATCGAGCTGTGCTGCTACTTCTGCTGAGCGTCTCTTGTTCCAGCGGTTCTGCCGTTGGTTACTCGGCTTCGGCGGAAACATCGGACAGCGCCGCAGCCACCTCCCGCGCTGCCAGCGGAAACTCTCGATCGAACCGCCCCTGCCCCAGCCTGCCGCAACGCACCAGCGCGAGCTTCCTCTTCAAGCCAGGCCTCGCGGGCCCAGGTGTATTCGACCTTGAAGTGACGGTCGACAGTCAGCAGGAGAGCTGCACCATTACGCTCGGCAAACCCAACCCCGCCGTCGAGGGTGGTAGCGTAGTGATGATGGGCCAGCAGCAACAAGCCACGACCTGCAAGCTCGTCCAACTTGGTGGAGCCTTCTCCGATGGTTCGCTCTCGAGCATCGAACGTGAAGGGGAGGCCAAGCAGCTCCGGGTGACGATCTCCGAAAAAGGAAAGCGCGTCGCTGAAGGCACCTTCGCGCCGGACTTTACGCCCGACGAGTGCGGTCAGCGAACGCGCCATCAAGAACTTCTCATCAACAGGTAAAGCGCCCCCTCGCGAGCGCGCTTCACCGGCATCATTGCATCAGCTCATCGCTTCACTTGCGGCGGCGACGGAGCCCGACCGCGGCCAGAGCGGCAGCAAGGAAGCTCGCCCCCCAGCCGCTGGTGGGTGAATCAGGAGCGGCGTTGCAGCCGATGGTGGAGCCGCTGGTATTGCTACCGCCAGCGCCCGAATCGCCGTCGCCCGAGCTGCTTTCATCACCCGAACTGCTCGAAGCTCCGCTGCCAACCTCTACTCCAGATCCGCTGCCACCTTCGTCGCGACCGCCTTCGTCGCGACCGCCTTCATCGCGACCGCCTTCATCGCGACCGCCTTCGTCGCGACCACCCTCAGCGCGACCGCCTTCGCCGCCCGCACCACCTTCGCCGCCCGCACCACCTTCGCCCGGACCGCTTTCATCGCAGGCATCGCCTACGCCGTCGCCATCCGCATCGGCCTGCCCAGAGTTGGCGTCCATGGGGCAATTGTCTTCGTCGTCAGCCACTCCGTCGTCGTCGTCGTCGTCGTCGCACGCGTCTCCGACTTGGTCGCCGTCAGCGTCCTCCTGCCAGGCATTGGCAGTCAAATCGCAGTTGTCCGGACCATCGAGTACCGAGTCGTCATCGTCGTCGGCGTCGCATGCGTCACCATCGTCATCCGCGTCGTGATCGTCTTGGCCGACGTTCGGTACAGCGACGCAATTGTCGAGGTCATCGACGATCCCATCTGCATCCCAATCTCCTTCGCAGACGTCCCCAACGCTATCGCTATCAGCGTCGGCTTGGTCGCTGTTGGGCGTGTAGGCGCAGTTATCAGCGACATCAACAATGCTGTCACCATCGTCATCCTCGTCGCAGGCGTCACCCAGCTCATCGGCGTCGCGGTTTTGTTGATCGGCGTTCGGCACTGCATCGCAGTTGTCCTCATCGTCAGTGTGCCCGTCGCCATCGGTGTCTACCTCGCACAGGTCTCCGTAGCCGTCGCCGTCGTGATCCTCCTGACCGATGTTGTGCACCAGGTCGCAGTTGTCCTCGGAGTCGAGCAGGCCGTCCTCATCGTCATCCTTGTCGCAAGCGTCGCCTTCGGTGTCGTGGTCGGTATCCTCCTGACCAACGTTGGGGAACGCCTGGCAGTTATCACGAAGGTCGAGCACACCATCATCGTCATCATCGGCATCGCACTCGTCGCCGTAGCCGTCACCGTCTAGGTCTTCTTGGCTGACGTTCTGCACCACGTCGCAATTGTCGTGGGAATCGAGCACACCATCGCCGTCGTCATCCACGTCGCAAGCGTCGCCGAAGCTGTCGCCATCGGTGTCCTCTTGGTGAATGTTGGAGAAAGCTACGCAGTTATCGACGACGTCGAGCACGCCATCGCCGTCATCGTCGTCGTCGCAGGCGTCGCCCTCGCCGTCACTGTTGAGATCGGCCTGATCGACGTTCTGTACCGCCACGCAGTTATCGAGGTCGTCGATGAGCCCATCGGCGTCGCTGTCTTCCTCGCACACATCGCCCACCCCATCCGAGTCGGCGTCGGCTTGGTCGCTGTTCGAGACGAGCACGCAGTTATCGGAACCATCGACGTCACCATCACCGTCATCGTCCGAGTCGCAGGCATCCCCCTCGCCATCGCCGTCAGTATTCTCTTGGTCAGCGTTGGGAAACGCCTGGCAGTTATCGACGACGTCGAGGACGCCATCGCCGTCATCGTCCGGGTCGCAGGCATCCCCTTCGCCGTCGCTGTTGAGATCGGCCTGATCGACGTTTTGCACCGCCACGCAGTTGTCGAGGTCGTCGATGATCCCGTCGGCGTCGCTATCCCCCTCACACGCATCGCCCACGCCGTCGGAGTCGGCGTCGGCTTGGTCGCTGTTCAAGACGAGCACGCAGTTATCCGACCCGTCGACGTCACCATCACCGTCATCGTCCGGGTCGCAGGCATCCCCCTCGCCGTCGCTATTGGTATCGGCCTGCGCCGCGTTCGAGACGTTGACGCAGTTGTCGTTGGGGTCGGGGACGCCGTCGACATCGGCATCGCACCCGCCGGGGGGACAGACGTTGACGTCGGCGGCGTTCTTGGTGCCATCCTGATCACAATCGCCGAGGAAGGTCTGGAAATTCTGGATCAACTGGTCAGGAGTGTGAACACCTGTGGCGGTCCAGACCTCAATGTCATTCACCTGAATCAGGCAGCCTTTGTTGGACACGAAGTCGGTCAAGGCGACCGCAGCCATGACAGGGATACTGTTCACGCTGTAGAGCGTGCGCCCCGCCGGCACCGCGGTCAGATTCGCAGTGGCATTGATACCCACGGAGGGGATGTTGTTGGGGGTGGTTCCGATACCGAACGGGTTGTCGACGCTAAGCGGCGCAGCTTGAGAGACACCCTGCGATCCCGAAATCACGATCGGCGAATTGAGGGCCGCCGCGTGGAGCGTGTTCCAGCTGGTCTGGCTGGTCACACAGCAACTCCACTCGGCCTGCGCCATGATGCCGCCACCGTTGTTCACGAAGTCGAGCAACGCAGTGCGCTCGTCCACGCCGTTAGGACCGTTGAAAAAGTCCATCGCCCAGATCGTGTCGAAGGCCGATAGGTCGTTCGGGAAGGTGCTGCTGGTGGTTACCGCGTGCCCTTGCGCAGTCAGCTTGGAGGACACCGAGGTGATGCCACCGTGCGACTGGCCCCCCGTCCAAACGAGGACGGTATCGGCGCTTGCGACTTGCGACGCTGTGACGCTCGCCAGCAGAGCAGCAGCCGAAACAAAGCGTGCACCTCCGAGCGGCGGTAGCAACCAAAGCTGTTTCGACGAGATTCTACGGCAGCGGCTTGCGCGCTTATTCAAAGGAGCCTCCTGTGCGGGTCGGCGCAAGACTCTCCAGCGCACAACACCTGAAGCTCAGGACGGGCGCTCAAGCAGCATCCTTAAGAGATGGAGAAGGCGCTGACCTCTCCAGCCTGCGGAATCAGCGCCCAGGAGGATTTAGCGTCCGTAGAACTACCTGTCGGAAGGACCTGTCCGCCCAACGTCGAGAGGGTCACCTGCCTGCCAGGTGCCGCTCGATTCTCGATCGCGTCCTTCTCCTCGCAGCGCCGACAATGAGCGCACTGACGCCAAGGAGAGCGAGCCAAGCGTGGTCACGACGCGACCCTACCGCGCGACAATCGCAGCCACCCTCTTCCCGCTCGTCGAGGTTGCCAGAGCCGGCAGCTGTGGAGTTATTCGTGGTTGGGCTCTCGCCACCAGTGCCAGCGCCGCCCTCGGCCCCACCGCCGCTACCACCGCCGGCGGCGCCGAGCGTCTTGAGACCATCGTCGAGTTGCCATCCGGGGTTGCGCCCGTCTCCAGCGTAGGCGCCGCGATGCGTAGCCGCGCCCTTGTCCGTACGGTTGAAGTCCAGATCAAAGTCGACGTCGGTAGTCACCGCGGAAAGGTCGAGCGCCGCGCCCTGCGCTTGGCCCGGCAACGGGTAGAAGTCCATTTCACCAAGGGTGAGCGATGGGTTTGCGACCACGGCGGCTGCCTCGCTCACGTCGAATACGAGGTTCTCAAATTCGTTCGTTACCGAGCCGGTGATCCCAGCACCCGCGAAGATCAGATTGCCCGCAACGAAGTCTCCCTCCGACGCCGTAGAACCAAAGGTCACCGCCGTATCCGCCGAGTAGAAGGTGTTGTGATAGATGCGCGCACGACGAAGCGGCAGGTCATGGTTGGTCACGCGCAGCGCACCAAAGGCCGCATCGACAAAAACGTTGTCGTGGATGCTCACGCGCCCCGAGGCTTGCAACAATGATTCACGCGGGTTGTGGAAGAAGAAGTTGCCGACGATTTCGTACTGATTCTCCGAGCCCGGCCCAGTCACGGGGAAGCCTCCCACGAGCACGTTCGGTCGGTCGCCATCCGGGCTCGGGTCGTCGTTCTTGATGAAGACGTTGTCGCGGATCACCGTGCTCGTCACGACGGTTGGTAGCTCGGTCCCCGCTGGCCACGCCGACTGGTACTTGATCTGCATGTTGTAGCCGATGGTGTTCTTCACCAGGTTGCGCTCGATCAACCCCTCGACGAACGGTTGCGAGCCATCGCTGTTGCCGAGATAGAGCCCGGTCCCCGCTCCGTCGATCACGTTGCCTCGGATCACCCAGCCCCAGGTCGGGGACTTGGTGGAGATCGCCACCGTCTGCTGCGACCCACCGTGGCCGATGAACAAGCAGTCCTCGATCGTGATGTGGTGAACCACGTTGCTACTGCCTTTCGCGCTCACGCCGAAGACGCCCGCGGCTCCACCACCATCGATGGTGAGATTGCGCAGCACGAGATGACTCGCATCGACGATCTCAACGGTGTTGCAACAGGCGTTGGCGGTAAAGCGCGCCGACTTGTCCGCTGGACCTTCGATCACGATGGGCGCGTCGGCAGTGCCTTGCAACCCCACGAGATCCAGATTGCCGGTGTACGTTCCTGCGGCCAGTGTCAGCGTGCTGCCCGGCGTAAGTGTAGGAACCACGGCCTCGTAGTTGGAAGGGTCTGCATCGACAGCGAGCAGCGTGCCGCTAGGAATGACCGCCGCGAGCAGGACGAGGAAGGAAGCCGAGCGTCGAAGGTGCATGTCTCCACGCTAGCAACAGCAGCGCCCTGCGTCTCAGCCGGCCCGCTCGAGCCAGCTCAAGAGCTGCGGCTCAAAGCGTCGTTCGCCGCGTTCACCGAGATCCGCCTCGCTAGCAAAACCGATATGCCCAGCGCGACGAAGCCACCGAACCTCCAGCGCTGAGCTCGCGCGCGCGAGCGCTGGTTGCACGGTGCTAGCAGGGATCATCGGGTCGTACTCAGCGCCTACGTAAATGGTTGGAACGGCTAGTTTGGATAAGCGCGGACCAACGCTCTCGCTTGCGTAATACGCCTCCGGACCGTCGAAGCCAAAGCGCTTTGCCACCACCAGGCGATCCCAATCGCGCAACGTGCGGGCGCGCTTCACCGCTGCCAGCGGAGACGGCAAGCGGCCGCGTTCAGCCAAGCGAACGGCCATCGCGCACAGGCCACGCAACACGTGACGTCGATACGGCCAGCGCTTCGTCGCATCGATCGCCACCTGGCCCAGCGCAAGGTCGAGCGGCGAACCAACGGCGGCTACGGCTCGCAAACGAGCATCCGCATTCGACATGGCCGCATGCAACGCCAGGTGCCCACCGAGCGAAAAGCCTACGAGCCGCAGCTCCGCGTAGCTCGCCAAGGCTGGGCTTGCGCAGACCGCGGCAAGATCGCTCGCGAGGCCAGCGTGATAAACGTCGTCGCCGAGACCGTCCGAGCCACGCATACCGAGCCGCAACACGTCGTGCCCTCGTTCCCAGGCAGCCTTGGCGAAGGCGACGACATAGGCGCTTTCAGCGTCGCCGCCGAGCCCGTGAACCGCCACGATGCACGAGCGTCGACCCGCCGAGGAGAGCCGGCCGCGCAACGGCACGGCGCCGTATTGGGCGTCGGGCACCGCGAGCTCGAACGGAGTGCTGGCCGGGGCCTGCGGCGGACGCAGGCCATACTGCAGGAACGGACCGAGCGTGTAGAGATGGCCGAGCAGCGCTGACACGTGCAGTAGTCGAACACAGTTTGCCCGCGCTTTCGCGCCCACACGCACTAGAAAGATCAGACCAAAGGCGGCGCGAGCATCGAGCGCGAGCTCACCCCTAGGCCTTGGAGAAGAGATGGCTGTACTCGAAGCAGAGAAACTCGATGGAAGCGCCTATCGCTTGAAAGTGACCGCGCGCGCAAAACAGTTGGTCGACCATGAACCACTGCGGCGCATCGACCTTGGAAACGTGGCGGAGTCACCCAACCTGAGCAAGTTCACCCTCGCCTATGAGGGACGTGTAGCGCTGGAGATCCGCGATCTGAGAAACCTCGCAGAGCTGCGTATCCTCAGCGTTGGCGTCAGCGAGTTTCCTGACCTCTCGCAGTGGCCAGACTGCCCCCTCACCGAGCTAAGCCTCAGCATGGACCAGGCCCCGGTTGACCTCAACAAGCTCCAAAGCTGCAGCCAGCTCACGAATTTCAGCTTGTCCACAAAGGCACGCGAGCTCGACCTTAGCCCGCTCGAAGGCCTGCCCATCGCGAAGCTCGCGCTGGATGTTCGACAACTTGCGGCGATCGACTGGGCCGCGCTCGCGAGGCTCCCCAAGCTCACCGATCTGGGGGTCACGATGCCCAACGGAGTGACGGTCGACCTCCCATCGCTGACGGCCTTGGACTACAAGAAGACGAGCGCCGGCTTGTGGAACCTGCTGCGCGACGAGATCGTTTGAGGCAAGTGCTCGCTCCCAACGGAACTCAACCGCCTAGCGGCAACATCCCGAGCCAAGGCAACGCCGCTGGCGTGCTCTGCTTCATGCACGACTTGGCTTGTGGACCTTTGGGATCGCAAACCAGGTGCCCGAGCGAAGGACCGTGCTTGGCGCAGAAGGTTCGCACGTAGGCTTCGGTCTCACCGAAGGAGAACGAGCAGGAATCACCGCCGTTGCAATCGCTCTGCCGGGTGCACTCGTAGCGGTCATTGCCAGGCGTGGCGTTGAACTCTGGTGAGCCTTCAGCGACGCAGTTACCGCCGCCTGGACCGAGTGCACAGATCGGCTGGTCCTTGGGGCAGCGGACACCGTTCACACAGGTGGCCGGGCCCTTGGGTGGCTCGCACACGCCTCCTTGTCCAGGAGCAGCCTCGACGCAGCTCGTACCGTTCGGACACTTCGCCCCATCGAGCTGACAGAGCTCCCATTGGCACTCGCTCGCGACCTTGGCGCGCGCGACACAGCTCGACGCTGTGTGCATCTGCTGCCAGGTCTTGCAACAGGTTAGGCCGCGCGCGCAGTCGAGCCCGTCATCGCAGCTGCGCCCTTCGCCGTACTGGTCTGCAGCAGGCGCAACGCAGTGGAACTCACCGTCAAGTTCGGCCGACATGCACACCTCGGCTCCAGCGGTGCAGCGGAGCTCGCCGCAAGCGATGGTGCCCCTCGTTGACCCAGGAGGCACGACACGCGCCGGAGTGGGCGCCGAACCCTCGGCGCTCGCGGGGACCTCGGCACTCACGCTAGCGACGCTCGTCGCGCTCACCACCGCAGGCGTCGCGCTCGCGCTGCTCGCTGCATCGGCCCGGGAGGAAGCAGGTGATGAAGCACAGCCCTCCGCCGCAACCACCGCGGCGAACCGGACCACCGCCGATGCAATCGCGCCAACCTTCGCGTAACTCACGAAACCCACGCGGTCACTTTAACGAGACCGCGCTGGCGAGACTAGCCGCCCCATTGCATGTGAATGACCGCTCCACGGCTATTGGGCTTGATCACATAACGGACCTGCTTTTGCCCTGAGATCTCGAGCAGCCGCGCGGCAGCAATCGCCAGCGAACGCAGATACCGGCTGGTTGGGTTGGGAGCGTCGGTCAGGTGCAGGTTCGCCGAGGTAGCCGTGAGCATCTCAGCACGCACCACGCCGATGCTGCGCGCCTTGCTGTACAGCACCGCCGCGCGCTGTACGAGCAGCTCGGCGGTGACGAAGCGAAGCAACACCTTCCAAACCCCGCCGAAGGTCGAATCCACGGCCACCACGAGCGCATCGTCATAAAGCTTGTCGGGGTCGAGCCGGGCCTGTTGCGCGACGACGTCAACGAGGCGCGAGGAGGTGGACATCCGCACCCAGGTGATGGCCTGGGCCTCCTCGATCTCCTGGCGCTCCTCGGTGGTGAGCAGACGCAAAGCAGCCTCGACCTGTGCATCGCCCGCGATTTGCCGCAGCGCTTTCCACATGTTCAAAAGGAATGCGCCCTTTGCGCACGGCTCGCGGGTCGGATCGATGACTTTCGTTCAGCCTAAATAGCACTGGAACGCCTGCGGCTAGCCGGCTTTCGCCCGCCGAGCGATGGTTGCAAGCAGCAAACTCGCGATCGCGTCCGCGTCAAAAGGCCAGGCGTAGTGCAGCATGAGGTCGGGGTGATCGCGGCGCAGCGCCTCGAGGGTCTCCGGAATCTCGATCTCCGAGTGAACTCCGCCCTGCGTAAACATCGTCGGAACCACGTCAATCTCGCGCACACCCTCGGCGTAGAGCTGCTCCACGGCCTGCTCCAACGAGGGCGCGCAGAATTCGTTGAACGCCACCGCCACACGCACCCCAGGGCTTGCTCGCCGGACAGCCTCCGCGAGGTTCTCGACGCCCGCAGCGTAAGGGTCCGTCTCTACGCTCCGCGGCCATTGGCGCACTTTGCTGTCGAGCTCGCGCTCCTCATCACCCATCGGACTGCCGGCGGCGCGCCTGCGGCCCTCGAGCGCCTTCAGTCGCATGACAAGATCTCGCGGCACGTCACTGGGTGGGGCGCCGTGACCAACTACTACGATCGCTTTCGGCATACTCGGCTCCCTTCCGCTCATGGCACAGGAAACGTCGAGGCTACGACACAGAACCCGTTTGCGGTACGCACTGTCAGGCCGCCGTAGCCCGCCGTCCATACGCTGTCGAAGCGCGCATCAACATCCTCCGCCGTCAACCCCTTGGGCAGTGCTTCATCGACGAGTTCGCGGCCATCAAAGTGAGCAACGAGTTCGTCCCGTGTGATCCATATATCGTCGTCGGCACGGCGCGATGCGCGCACACCAGCGAGCGGCGAGTCGCCGTCGGAAGCGTCGATCTCGCGGTCGAACTTGAGCGCATAGCCGTAATAAAGGGTAGAGCCGCTTCCGTCCCTGAACTGCACCGCGTCGCTAACGAGGGCATCGGTACCGCCCACCGGGATGAACAGGTCTTCCTCGGGAAAGTACGCCATGGTCGCGCCATAGTTGCTCGTTGCAGCGCGGAACGGCCCCGCGCCACGCACCCGCGCGACATCGTGCTCGATCACTGTTCCGCTTCTCAGCACCGTGGGCTGTGTCGCGATCACTCGCCACGAGGTGCCATCGAAGACGCGGACCTCGTAGTCGCCCCCGATCCACACGTCCCCATCGCAACCCACGCCGCCATCCGGCACGCTGGACTCGAAACCAGCGTCGAGCGTCTCCCACGCTGCGTCATCGGGTTTGCGCGCCACGAGCCCAGCAGCGCCAACAGCCCAGGTGACGCCGGGGCATCGCCAAGCGTCGATTACGCCGACAAGGGGCTCTTTCTCAACCATGCCGTTCGGAAGCAGGTGGAACAGCTCGTTGAACGCTACGACGTAAGCCTCCACAGCAGATACGGCGGCAACACGGTTTGGGTGGACCTCAGTTGGCAGTTGCCACTGCGGGAGGTCCTCACAGAGCTCAGCAAAAGCGTAGGGCTCCTTGTCATCTGCCAGCTCGGCTGGAGAGAAGGTGTTAGCGATACCGCCTACCCCACCGAGACCGCCGAGACCGCCGCCTCCAGCCGCGAGACCCGCTCCCCCCTGACCTTGCGCGTCTGCATCATTCCCGCACGCAGCGGAAGCACACGGAAACGCGACGATAGCCAAGAGGACGCCAGGCCACCGGAGCGGGTTCACACGGGTGTTCTGCCCCGGACCGGCGCGGTACGCAACTTGATGGCGCTTGAAACTGCGCCAGCGGCCGCTCGAGGTTGGTGCATGCACTTCTTTACTTCACAAACAAGCGACTTGCGCGTGCCGTGCTTAGCTTTGCAGCGCAATGAGAGGACGCCGCATGTTGATCGGGTTGTTCGTGGCTTCGGCAGCAGGGCTCGCCGCCTGGGTAGGCGCTGGGTTTTGGTTCAAACGCGGGGTGGAAGAGCCGAGCTATAGCGTGCTTTCGAACGACGGGGACGTGGAGGTCCGCAAGTACGCCCCGCAGATCGTAGCAACCACCGAGGTCGAGGGGGACCGTGAGGCCGCCCTGAACGAGGGCTTTCGTCGGCTCGCTGGCTACATCTTCGGCAAGAACCGCAGCAAGACGAAGATCGCCATGACCGCGCCGGTCTCGAGCACGCCCTCCGAGAAGATCGCCATGACCGCGCCGGTCGCAGCAACAGCGCTGGAAGAAGGTAAATTCCGCGTCACCTTCACCATGCCGCCCGGCTACACCATGGACACGTTGCCCGAGCCCGAGGATGAACGCGTACAGCTCGTCGTACAGCCGGCGCAAGAGGTCGCCGTGCTGCGCTTCTCAGGTTGGGCCCGAGGCCCCGTGGTGCAAGAGCGCACGACGGACCTGTTGGAGTGGGTCAAGCGACATGATCGCCCAGCGCTGGGCGCGCCAACGCTCGCGCAATATGATCCGCCGTTCACCATGCCCTTGATGCGGCGGAACGAGATCTGGGTCGCTCTGCAATAGCCAGCCGACCTTCATCCGCTAGCGCAAATGCTCGCGCACGGCTCGGTCCTTCGTTGGAACGACTTGTCGCGCGTGCTCTTTCCCGAGCGCGGATACGACACCGAGCAGGACGGAGCGCGGGGCGTCGCTGCTCGCCAGTGCGACGATCGCGGTGCGCTCCTCGGGTGTGGGGTTCGTGAGCCCCTCCAAAGCCCGACGGCGAATGGCCGGAGAAACGCTGGGGTCTTGCGCCAACCCGAGCATTGTCGCGCGATCCGCTTGCTCGAGAACAGGCAAGGGTCCTTCGCAGAGGTGACCAATCGTGAAGGCAGCTTTGCTCGTTACCCGTCCGCGCCAGCCCGCATAGGCTTGCTTGCGAGTGTGCTTGGCCGACGAGTCAGGGTTGGCGCTGCCCTCGTCCCGATAGAGCGTGCTGCCTTGGATCAAGCGCTCTTGCGAAGGAGACAAGCTGCGCGCCGCACCATCGAGAACGGCGGGGAACATAAGATTCGGTTCGACGCAGCCGCAGCTTTCCATCGTGTCGCAATCCCCGGGAAAATTCGGACAATCCTCGGTGTCGTCGAAGGCGTCGACTACCTCGAAGAATCCTTCCTCGCTGTGAAAGAGACCCGCGAAGTGACCCAATTCATGGCGCAACACGATCGCGTCGTAACTCGCGTCTTCGGAGACTCGAAAGGTGAGCACGTCTGCGTGCATTCCCTGCAGCGCAATCCCCGGTAGAGGCGAGACGCCGAGCAGGCTTCCGTCGTCGCTCAGGTCCGGACCGAACCCGGTGTTGACGAGGACACTTACCGAGGGCGTGCGCAGGATGTTCCATGGCCGTGGCGTCAGGCGCCTAATTTCCTCTCGGCTGTCGACAATCAAGGCCTCGTCCGGAAGCCCAATGAACGTCACTTGCCCGAGCGAAAGGCCCGCGAAGTCCTCCATCACGAGCGCGAGAACTTCCTCAACGTGCCCTCGATCGATCTCGCTTGCGAGCAGCACATTGAAGTCGATGAAGCCGCCGGTGAATTCTCCTTCACGGATGATCGCGTAGGCCTCGCCCACGCTGGCGTCCTCTCCCACTCGAAGCTCGAGAGCATCCTCTGCGCCGTCGGGCGAATCTCCGATGCCGGAAGGTACCGTGAAGCGGCTGGTGCCGTCGTCGTCGTAGACGATCGCTATACTAGCCTCACCGCCCGAAACGATATCGTCGTCGAGAACCAACGGCTTGCCGGCTGCGGAGAGGTCCACATCCGCTTTTTCGGCCCACATGAAGAAAGTGATGCCCAGCATGTCGGAGGAGCGCTCGATACGACTCGGAGTCGACTCCAGATCCGCGAGCGGCACGACGCGAAGTTGCGTGGTTCCCCCGGGAAACTTGATGATCTCCTCGGCTGGCAGCGGCTCCTCGCAAGCGAAGGGCAAGGCGATCGAGAGGAGCGCGATGGGAGTCAGCAACATCCTCGTAACCAACCAGTCGCGGCCGAACCAAAACCCACCTCTTCGTTGGCACGCCCACGCGGGCGCGCGAGGGAGTTTAGCGCTCGGAAGGTGCGTTGCTCGCAGGAAAGCGCGGACTCAGCTCACGAATTGCGAGCCAGCCCTGCACGGACTTGCCGCGCAATCCAGACGACCGCCCCAACAGCGATCACGGCAAACACTAGGAAGACCACGAGACCAGACGTCGTCGCGACCCGCGAGTGACGCGCCAGTGCCTCGGCAGAGCCGAGTGTAGCGGCGCGCACAGCTTCCCTCGCGGAGAGAATCCCCCACCAAAAGGCGACAAGCCCGACGCTCCCGAGCCGCAGCCCCCAAGGTGAGCCGCCAGCACCTCGCCACGCAAAGACCCAGGTAACAAGCTGGAGCAGAGCGCCAAGCGCGCCCACAGCGAGCCACAGCTGAATAGCGCCGCTGACCTCCGTGGTCGGTGGGTGGAACAAGGCCCAACGGCCTTGAAGGATTGGCGACGCGAGCGCGACCACTCCAAGCAGCGAAAGTACGGCCGCTGGAGCGAGCACCCGAGCATGGCCGGGTGCGGCGGAAGCATCCACGCCACTCGCGCCTGCCTTCAATTGTCGCAGCAGCAAGTGCGCCGAAGTCGGGATCGCCGCGAGCACCCAGAAGCCGAAGCGAGCGAAGACCGAAGGGTCGCGGTAGACCATCGATCCCTTGGCGTAGTGGTCGACCCATGCGGCGCGGTCGAGCGAAAGCAGGTGGTTCTCGACCCACGACCAACCCACGAACATGATCGCCCCCGCAATGGCGACGGCTACAGCGGCCGACAACCGTGGAGCGACGGACTTCGCCTTGAGGACGTACAGCAAGTAGAACGCCACGATCAACACCGGGAGGATCGCCATCCAACGGTGAAAGAGCAGCAGGTTCGCCGTGTAAAACGCCTCCTGATACAGGATCTGCACGAACAGGAGCGGAGCGATTCCGGCCGTGATCGCCGCTGAGAGGGCGAACGGCAACCAATCGATCAGCACCGTGGTGATCGGACCGGCTTTCGTCCCACGCAGAAGCCCGCGCACCTTCGCCGCGGCGACGGTCAACACTCCCGCGAGGACGTAGGACATGAACACCGCGTGAAGCAGCAACGTCGCCACGTACAGCACCACGTAGCCAACGGTGGGCCACGGGAGCGAGAAGGGGTAGACGGAGCTCATCGTGCCTCCGTAGCGAGCAGCGGGCGAGGTTCGCTCGCGGGTCGTGGACCAGCCTCTTCGAGCCAGCGCTCAATCTCCGCCAAGACCTTTGGGTCGTGCGACTCGGGAAAGTTGGGCGGTCGCTTTGCGTGTTCCCAGCGTACGAGCTGTACCAGCGCCTCCAGCTCCTCGGCCGTCCCGGCAAAGGGCGGCATGAAGCCCTTGGTCCACTGCAGCTTCGCCACGTTCATTCGCTGCTGCTCAATGGTCCACGAGCCCATCAGGTGCTCGAGCGCGTTGACGCCCGCCATGGTGTGGCAAATCCCGCATTGGTTGCGGAAGGTGCGCGCGCCCAACGTCAACTGAGCTGTTGGGTAGGGCTCGAGCAGTGGGTACGGATCTCGCGTGGTGCAACCGACTTTCCGAAGGTGCTCCACCTCGTCCTCGCCGATCGCGTTCGAGTAGAGCACCTCGCGAATGGTGTACGGCTTGCGAGCTCCTTCACGTACGAACTCACCGCCCGCCGACGCTCCGAAAGCAAGAGCGAGTAACAGCGTTGCTGTCGCGCCATTGATCGTCAGGCGCTGCTTCCACAAGCCGACGACGACATATCCGCCGATCAAAGCGCTGGCTCCGACGGCCAGGTTGAGAAACATCGTCATGGCGATGCTGCCGCCCATCACCCAGCCGCGACTGTCTTCCGGCAGCGCAGCCAAGAACCACAAGCCGATGACCGGCATCGCGAGAATCGGCAACATGAAGCGTGCGGCGTGATGGATGAGCCTGGTGCGGGTCTCGCGCTCGAGCGACGTCATGGTGTTGACGACCACCGCCGCCACGAGCCCAGCGATCACCATGCAAGCAATCGTCCGATACAGCAGCGATGGCCAGAAGGTCTGATTGAAGAAGCCGACCCAAAGGCTCCTGGTTTGAACCCAATCCCCAGGCGTTAGCTGCCACGAGAGAATGCCGTTGATCCAGAAGAGCGAGCCGTAACCACTGACGCTGTAGATCAGCAGCAGCGTCAGCCGCGCTCGATCCGAGAGCAGCTTGCCCCAACGATAGAAGGCGTAGCCGGCGATCACCTCAACCCAGAAGAAGAGCCACTCGGTTGCCCATACCCAATGAAAAACATCGACCATTTGGCCGATCGTGGTGGGCGATATCTGAATGCTGGTGAACCACATGGCGACGCCGGTGAGGGCGCCGGTAACGAAGGAAACGAGGATCAAATACTTGAAGTAGGAGTCGAGCACCTCGCGCGCGCGGGGCTCTCGACCTGTCATCGCCAGCCATTGGAAGTAAGCCATGAGCATGCCCCCACCGATCGCGAACTGCGCGAGGAAGACGTGGAAGATGCCCAGGCCCCCGATCACCATGCCCTTCATGGCAGGACCGAAATCGTTGACGGGATAGGTCGTGAGGAAGCTCATGGTTACTCGGAAACGGAGCGAAACGTTCTGATCAGGGTGGACGGCGTTTGAAACATCGCGAGGTTCCCCGAAAGTGTTCCGCTTGCACTGCTAGAGGGCCAAGATGATCGTGTTTCCAGAGGGGAGCACGAATGGTGCCAACTCAAGGGGTGTCTCAGTAGCGCCGACCCAAGCTTCAACCGCCAGGCAGCGTCGCCCGCTGTAGCGGGGAAGGCCGGCCGGCGCCCCTCGGCTCGTCGGGGTCGGGCTCTTCACTCAGCGCAACCATGTACACGTAGCCGTCGGGAGCTTGTGCCCATGCGCTCGGAAAGGGGACGTGACCAACGTGCCAACCCGCGGGGTCACCATCGATCGTCGAGGCGCGCATGAAGCCGACGATCGCGTCGCCCCAAACGACCACGTCGTTCCACAGCCCGAGATACGGGTCCTTCTCGTTCGGCTCGTAGATCCACCCCACGTAGACGCTGCGCCGATTCGTCGGCACGGCCGCTTCATCTTCCAGCACGAACGGCGAGCTGTTGCTGCGATCGTAGTAGACGAACGGATCGCTGTAGAGCGCGCAATCCGGAGCGTTGCCGTGCACATCGAGCTCGCACGGACCTTCGACCACCGGCCAACCGAGGTTCTGGCCAGGGGCCGCGATCACGTTGACCTCTTCGATGTCGTCCAAGCCGACGTCACCGAAGAACCAGCGCCCTTCGTGGTAGACGCCCTGCCACGGTGAGCGCAGCCCTTTGGCGACGATCGCAGGGTCAGCGGAGGGCGAATAAAGCTCGGCTCCTGGAACAGGCTGATAGCCGCCCACTCCCGGCTCGAGCGACGGGATGATTCGAATCAGCGCGCCCAGCAGCGAGGTTTCGTCTTGGGAGACCTCTGCGGTTGGGTCCGCAGCCTTCGGGTTAGCGATGCCTTTATCTCCGACCAAGAGCCACATCGCGCCCACTTCGTCGAAGCCCATCGAGGTGATGTTGTGCCAGCGAGGCGAGGTGGGGACCTCCAGATCGAGGATCACCACCGCGCTCTCGATGGTCCCGACCGGGTCTTCGCGATCGAGCGCGTAGCGCCGAACGACGACGTGATTCTTCGCGAGGTTGAGCGCGAGGTAGAAGTAGCCGTTACTAGCGAAATCAGGGTCTAACGCGAGGGCGAGCAGCCCCGCATCGTATTCGGCGTACACGTCGTCGAGCGCTGCGCGAAACAGCACTTCGGCACCTTCCGAGTTGAGCTGCGCAAGCTCGATGCCGCCCAATAGATCACAAACCATGAACTCGCTCGAACCGTCGGGCGCAAAAGCTAGATCGGTGATGTAGGAGAGCTCGGTGTCGAAGGGGACTGGCTCGAAGGTGAGCGCGAGCTGCTCGAGCGGCCCGCCGCCTGCTCCGCCTGCAGCCCCCGCTCCACCTGCGGCACCACCACCCCCAGCTGCACCGGCTCCAGCATCATCACCGCAGCCCGTCGCGAGCGCGGCGACGAGGAAAGCGAAGGTCGAACCGGCACGAAGGCCCAAGCGAAGGTTGTTCATAGTCCGTTGATCCAAGCGCGGAGGACGGGCTCGGCGGCAGGATCGACCCGCGTTAAACCGAGCGGAGGCATGGCTTTGAATGGCCCGTCATAGTCGGGCTCGGGCGCGTGTACGACGCCAATGAACAGGACGCTCTCCTCGGGCTCGCCTGCCACTACGCGGATCCCCTCGGCGGTCTCGGCCTCGGTTTCTACGCCGACGGTCTCAGCCACCGCATCCTTGGGGAACAGGCTGAACGCCGAGTTGGTTGCGTCGCCGCCGGTGTGGCACGTCACGCAGTTGCCGATGAAGTACTCGAACGCCGCCGTTTCTGCAGCGAAGCGTCCAGCAACGGGATCGAGCGCTGGTGGGGAAGCGAAGAGCTCGCTCGCTGCGAGCGCTTCGTTCGTCTGGAAGGGGCCAACACCGAGCACTGGCGTACCAACGGTCTCCTCGCTCGTCTCGTGACAAGTTCGACAGTCGAGCCGCGCGGGAATCACATGGTCGGTCAAATCCGGCAAGACCACCGGCTCAAAAGGCCAGTTGCCCTCGAGCAGCTCAGCCTCGAGGCCGTCCTCACGCCATCGATAGACTGCGTACTCCCAGCCTGCGTCTCGCCGAAACAGCAGCCGGGTCTCGATCGGCGCGCCCTCGAAAACGAAGCTCTTCAACAAGACGGTGCCGACCGGGAAGGACCACACGGGAGGGCTCGGATCGATCTGCGCGCCCGGAGGGAGGTACACGAGCCGCTCTTTCTCCAGGCCGTTGCTGAAGAGCGGAAACCGCGGCTCGTATGGCGTCAGCCCCAACGCCGGAGCGCGCAGCGCAACGTCAGTGAAGGCGCCTACCTCCGAGAGCAGTAACGGCAGCGGCTGCTCGACGTCGTCGAACCAGCGCGGCTCGGGCGGAGGCGGCGCCGACGTCGTGGACGTGTCCGCATCTCCGCAGCCGGGAACAAGCGAGACGATCACGCAAAGAGAGATGAGACGCATCGAGCGCCGAGGCTAGCGCAGCGCAGCTAATCGCACACCGTGACGCTGGCATTCTTTGAGCAGTTGAAATCCACACAGTCGAAGTAACCGTCGTCGTCGTTGTCCAGACCGTCCGAGCACAACGCGTTGCTGTTCTCGGCGCCCCAACACGCGCCTTCATCGCAGTAGCCGTAGCCACAGGCGTTGCCGCAACTACCGCAATTCTCGTCGGTGTTTGCGTAGACGCACTCCCCGTCGCAGCGCAGCTGAGCGCAATAACCACCGCAAGCGCCCAAGCCGCCGCAGTCGAAGGTGAGCGTGATTTGTCGCTCGGCGCGATTGCCCGCCCCATCGAAGAACTCGGCGATGAAGGTGCGTTGCCCCTCGGCGGCGACTTCGAATTCGATCGTCTCGAGTTGGTCGATCTGCTCCCAGCTCAGGTTGAGCTGATACGCGCCCTCTTGGCCGCTGGTTGCAAAGGCGCCGTAAGCCGCACCGGAGGGCGCCTTCAAAGCGCCGCCGATCACGTCGTCGACCCCGTCAGGGTCGGTCAGCACTGCAGTAAAAACGACTGACTCATCCCAAGCGATGGCGGAGACATTGGTAGCAAACGAGAGAAACGTCGGACCGCCCGGATCGCTGCCCGACGTGGTGGGCTGCCCACCCAAGCCTTGCCCGCCGCCGGTTTGATTGCCCGTTCCGCTGCTCTCACCGCCTGCGCTCGTACCTTCCGACACACAAACGCCGGCCTCACAAATGCGATCACCCTTGCAATCGGTGTCGGCTTCACAGCCCTCCCCGGAGGCTCCACCCGAGTCCGAACAGGCGATGACGAAGGTTGCAACGAGGACGCTGAGGCCCAACGGAAGGCCTTTGGTTTCAAACATGGTCGTTCTCCAAGAATCGGTTTCTGCCGATCGGACGGAGCGCGCGAGCCCGTGTCGCGCGCTCGGACCACATTTTTTCAACCAAACCGATGAACGGCGCCCGCAAACCGGATCTCGGCCGTACCCGAGCGGCTTCACGAGCCGCTCAGCGGTCAGCTTACGGGCAGGTCCGACCGCGGCCGGTAGTTGGGCTCACACCTCGAGCAGCTAGATGCGCTTCACGAGTAATAAGGGCAGAAGGACAAGCAGACCGACCTCGCGCAGCCGCTGTGTGTGAAAGCCGTAAGCAGAGACCGAGCTTTTTGCAAGCAAGTGGACTGCTTGCACCTACGCCGGCCGATCGTGTGTTAGCCGTCAACGATGAGCCTTCATAGGACAATGGGGTATTTGCTCGGGCTCGTGCTCCTGGGTGGATGTTCACTTCACCCTTCGAACAACGATTCGGGCGGCGCTATCAATCTAGCGGCCTCTCCCGAGTTCGTGTTCGTTGCGCGAGGTACCGCTGGCCTCGACGTCGTACGCGCCGACAGCACAGCGCTCGTCTTCTCGATGGCGCCCCAAGGCAACGCCGATTCGGTCGACGACGTTGCGTTCGCCGTTGGGCACCTGTTCCTGCTCGATGCCGATGACGGGGTGCTGTCGAGTTACGCCGTCAACGAAGATGGCTCGCTCGCGCTCGTCACGGCCGATCGCGAGGTGGAGGTTGGACCCTACAGCGGCGTCACTGCAAACGAGACGAGCGTGGTCGTCTCCGGCGGTACGTGCTCCGTCTCGATCTTCGAATTGGACCCGGCTACGCCCGGAGAACTTGGCGGCTCGAGCTCAGTCGACCCTTATCGCGGTGTTCCCGACGCGACAGCCGCTCCCGGTCGCCCCCAGGTCGTGCTCTCGACTCACTTCTCTGGCGATGCCGATGAGTTTGTCGACGACAGTGAATTTGGCATCGCCGTACTTCATACAGAGCGGGCCGAGATCGTCGACGCCGCAGGCATCATCGACGCGGGCTTCACCGACGGCGGCGGAACACCGGCCAGCTGGCCCGTACGGGTCGAAGTACGAGGGGATCGCGTGCTCGTAGCGCACGGCGGAGGGCTCTCACGTTTCTCGATCGACGCAGACGGCAGCCTCGCCTCGCTCGACCAACTGACGCTCGACGGACCGGCGACCGACGTGTCGACCTTCGAGGACAAGGCGTACGTCGTGAGCGCTAACGCCACCTTGTCGGTGGTCGACCTCAGCGATGACGTGATGCAGGTCGAGCAATCAACCTCGCTGCCGATGGGGGCCCAGCCAACAGCAGTCATCGCGCTCGGGCCTTGGGTCTTCATCGCTGGGGGCGAGCAGGGTCTCGTCACGGTCGCGCGCTAGCGACCTGGCGTCTGACGATGCCCCGCGCAGCGGGCCCGCTGGCTTCACGTTTTGGCAAAGGGCGGGCTCGATGGCTTGCCGCCCACGCGAGGCCGGGGGATGAGCGCCCGGTGCTGAACCCGCTCGACCACCCCCTTACACAGGCCGTGCTCGCCGCCGGGACGGTGCTGGCGCTCGCGTCTCCGACGCTGTGGCCCAGGGAGCGCGACGACTTCCCGCTCTCGCCGTACGCAATGTTCTCCACGCGGCAGGACGACACGACCAGCGTGACGCACGTCGTCGCCGTCTACGAAGACGGCCGGGATGTCCCGCTCGCGCCGCGGTTCCTCGGCACCGACGAGGTCCTGCAGGCGAAGGTGACGCTGATGCGCGTTCTCAAGCGGGGCAAGCGCGAGCAGATGGAGCTGTGCTGGAACCTCGCGAAGAAGGTCGCCGCGGACGACGAGCTGTCGGGAGCTTTTGCGGTCGAGATGCGCACGGTGACCTATCGGACGATGGACTACTTCGTCGACCCGAAGGCTGCGCTCCTGAAGAAGAACGTCCACGCTCACTGCCGGGTGGAGCGATGACGCAGAAGAAGCGCCCCCCGCTGGAGTGGGCCCACGATCTCCTGCGGCCCGCCCTGCCGCCGGAGCGGCTCGCGTCGCTCCGTGTGCTCACCGGGTTCTTCACGCTGGTCTACCTCGGGGCGCGCGGCCCTGGCATCCTCGCCGCGATCTACCAGGCGCCTCACCTCTTCCAGCCCGTCGGCCCGGTGAAGCTCCTCTCCGCCCCGGCCGCGCCCGCGGTGACCTACACCTTCTACGCGCTCGCGTGGGTGTTCGGGCTCGCCTTCTTCCTCGGCTGGCGGTTCAGGCTCACGGCCCCCGCGTTCACCTTCTGCCTGATGTGGGTCCTCGCGTACCGCAACTCGTGGGGCATGGTCTTCCACACCGAGAACCTGATGATGCTGCACGTCACGCTGCTGTCGCTGACCGACGCCGGCGCGGCGTACTCCCTCGACGCGCGGCGCCGAAAGGCGACGCCCGCTGCGGACCGCCGCTTCGGCTTCGGCGTGCGGGTGCTCTGCATCGGGACCGCGACCGCGTACGTCCTCGCCGGGGTGGCCAAGCTCAAGGTGACGGGCCTCGAGTGGGCCGGCGGTGACATCTTGCGCAACCACATCTCCAACGACAACCTGCGCAAGCTCCTCCTCGGCGACTCCTACTCCGAGATCGGCATGTGGCTCGCGAAGACGCCCTGGGTCTTCCCCTACCTCGCCGTGTTCTCTCTCGCCCTCGAGCTCGGCGCTCCGATCGCCCTGCTCGGGGATCGCCTCGGAAAAGCGTGGTGCCTCGTCACGTGGAGCTTCCACTTCGGTGTGCTGCTCGTGATGTGGATCTTCTTTCCCTACAACCTGTTCTTCATCGCGTTCGGCTCGTTCTTCGCGGCGGAGCGGCTCGTCGGGCCCGTGTGGGCACGCCTCAAGCGCGCTCTCGGTCGAGCGGGCTAAGGGATTGATACCTCGCCCGGGCCTGCAGAGGTCACCAACTCACTGCGGCCGAGCTGACCGCTCTCGCCGTCACCCCAGCAAAAGACGCGCTGTTCGGCACTCACCGCGCAGGCGTGGCCATGTCCAAACGCATTGAGGGCACCACCCGCCGCGACCTGAACACCACGAACACCAGCGATGATGCGTGCCTGCTCCCGCGGTGCCGCCCACGCCGTGCGGGTGGTCTCTTCGTCGAGTCCCTCCGGCTCTGCGAGGAAGCACGAAACCTCACCGACCGTGTTGGTCGCGCACACGAAGTCTCCACCAGCCCCGACGTCCACTACGTCCCCTGCACCGGTGATCTTCGTCGGCGGCTTCTCCCACCAATTTTCTCCAATCCCTTGCCGATAACAGCGTAGCTCGCGGCTCTCGGAGCGGATGCAAAGGTGGAGCGTCCCGGCGGAAACCTCGACGGGCACGAATCCCGCCGGCAGCTTCACGTCTGTAGGGGCGTCAGCAGATCGCCGACATTGGACCTTGGACTTGCCCTCGAGGATCACAAGCGCGCAGAGGTAATTATCTCCGATCGCAACCTGGACGACACCCGGCCACCGTTCCCGCGTCGCGTCGACCGGTCCCAACATCGGGTCCCGCGTTGGCCAGCAAAGGACCTCGTCGACCGTCGCCGCACACGCCAACGGACGCGCAAGTGACAAGCCCAGCGAGCGTGCGCCCGTTAGCGCTCCAGTGGTTGTAAAGACTGGCCGCGCGCTCCCGGCGAGCGCGTTCTCAGGAGACGGCGGCAACACCCTCGACACGGTGTTGTTCGTGGTGCCGCGCGCAAGGCTTCCCCAACACCACACGACGCCCTCTGCCTCGCGGGCGCAGGTATGAAACGCGCCAGCATGGACCTCCGTGACGTTTGCTGGGCCTTGCACGACGTGCGGGCGAACGATCCCGCCCTCGCTTGGAGAAACCCCCGCTTGGCCAACACCGTTTTCACCCCAACACACGACCTTACCGCTGTTGAGCAGCGCGCAGGTGTGACCGAGCCCGGCACTGACCGATTTGACGCCCTGGAGCGGCCCTTTGGTGAGAGCCGATCCGGCAGGCTTCGCGAGAGCGACCGGCTGCTGTGGCTCCACCGGCGTGACCTCGATTGCTGACGGCGAACCTCCACAACCGAACATCAAAACGAGGACCCAAGCGCCCCCCTGGTTGGACTGGTCTCGCGACATGTTCGCCTTCCTGGTCACGTTCGCGATGGTGGCGCTGAGCTGTCTCGCGGTTGCGCCCATTCCTAAAACGGTACCAACGCTTTGCTTCAAACGCACCTCAAGACGCTATAACGGCGCGATGAACCGTGCCTTCATTCTCGCGGCGCTCGGCTTCGTTGCGCTCTCAGGCTGCGCTGCTGACGCGGCTTTACCGTCGACCGCAGCCGATCCGAAACCGTCGGCCTCGCTTGCGAGCGCGGAGGCATCGGCGACCGCGAGCGTCGCTCCCGCTGACGCCTCGGCGGCTCCCCCAGCGGCCGGCTCAGCGCGCAAACCCTTCGCTCCGGATCAGATCTTCGTTCGCGTCGCGAAAGGGCGGATCAAGCTCGTACAGCTTTGGCAGCGAAACGAAGGTCGAAAGGACAAGGAGACGAACCTCGCGGCAGCGGCCGTGTGCGAAAGCCGTAAGCAGATGATGGGCTGGGTCGTCGATAGCGGGATGCTCAACATCGAGACCGAGGCCGCTGCAGCGCCTGGAGCCCTTCCTGCGGGCGCGACCAGCTTCATCTTCGACGGTGAAGACGGAAAGCGCTCCGGCCCGGTGGAAGGCAGCGTCGAGATCCTCAGCATCGAGAGCAAGCCGACGAAGGCAGGCTCGCACGCAGCGCGTGGCAAGTTGAAGGTGGTCGCCAAGGACCCGGCCGGTCAACTCGTCGACGGCAGCTTCGACGCTGTCGTGTGCATCGACGTCCCGAGCAGCACCTAGCGGGCTGCCGCTCGAGCCCAGCTTCTCGACCCAGCGCCAGAGCTGCCATAACGTTGGCGCATGATCGGGAGCGGCGTTGCCTCGGGCCTGTTCGTCGCGGTATTCGCCGCGATCTGGTCGCTGTTCTTGCTGGTGACGATGAACGGCTTCAGCCAGCGACAGGCGAAGGCCGTACTCATAAGTTACGCGCTGCTTGCTCTGGGCGCAGTCGTCGCTTCGGCGTTTGGAGCGGGCACGCTGGCTTCACGCTTGGCGAAGGGCGGCCCGGTTGGCTTTGGGCGAGGCGCCCTTGCAGCGCTCGGTGGTGCTATTGGCGGAAGTCTCGCCTTGGCGGTGCTAAGCGTGCTCCTGTTGTTCTTCAATCCCTTTGCCTGAGCATCGATGACGAAAGACCCGCATCCGTTCGCCGCGCTTGGCGAGCTTGTCTTGGTTCCCGCTGATTCCGCGCCACGCACGGACCCGTTGATTCCGGTCGTGGTCGAGGTGCTCGACGAGCTGCTCGCGGCTAGCGAGCTGGTCACTTGCGTGGACGTGCTCGTCCGGCTGGAGATCTTGACCGCGGAGCAAGTCAGCGCGTGGCGGCGCGGGCAGCTGCCCTATCTCGAGCGGGCCATCACCGCTGGGCTGAACAAAGTCGGCCGCATCCTGCGCGTCCTCGACAGCGAAGCGCGCGCCAAAGGCCTCACGCCAAGCGCGGGCAGGTACTTCCGTTCGGGCAAAGGGCCGAAGCGGCGGTTGCGCTTCTCGAAGAGCGGCGATAGCGAGTCCGAGGCTTCGTACGCGCGCCACTACCAGCGGCCCTTGCGGCAGTAGAACAGTCCAGCGATCCTGCGGACATGCTTCTCCGCACGCTGTTTGCGACCGGTCTTGCGTTCGCGACCTTCGCTCCGGCGCTGGACGCGTATGCGTGTGGATGCAGACGCGCGGCTACGCGATTCCCGACGACCTCACACCCGTACTCGCGACCTACATCGCCGAGAAGTTCGACTTCCTGGTGCTGCGACTGCAACCCGGGCTAGGCGTCCAATCGATGCGGCCGGTATGGGTGAAGGCGCCGGGTGCGTCGTTCGAACTTCCGCTGCGCATGGTCGCCGCAGGAACAGGCGCCACCACCGCCATGTCGCTGTTCGTGCTTTCGGAGGGCCGCTACCGCCCACAGAATTTTCCATCGTTCACGATCGACCCAGGTGCGCTGGTTTGGAGCTTCGACGAGAACCGCAGCAACTACCGTGAGCTGCGCTCGGAGGGCTTCGCCGAGTCTGCAGGCTTTGCGTGGCTGACCGAGGCATCCTTTGCGTTGCAGGCGGACTTCGCGCTGAAGTTCCCCGACGGAGCCACAGACCCAGATGACAAAGCCGCGGCGCTCGAGCTTGTCAACTTCGTCGCACCGCTCACCGACTTGCGACTCACGCGCTTGAGCGCAGAGCTCAGCCGCGATGCGCTCGCGACCGATCTGCGCCTGGAGGCCGACCCCGACCAAAGTGAGCTCATTCCGTACTTCATCATCAGCGAATGGACCGGGCAGCCGTGCGCACCGATGGCTTCGTGCGGGGAAGAGGAGGAGAGTGGTGGCGGCGGAGCCGGCGGCGCAAGCGGTGAACCGCTCAACGTGCGCGCCGAACCGCAGAGCGGCTGCGCGGTCGATCGAAGCGCAAGCGGGTCAACCCCCGCCCTTGGCTTGCTCGCGCTCGCGGCGCTCGCCGCGCAGCGACGTCGGTACAGCCGAAAAGCGCGCTAGCGCAGCTCGCCATCGCGCAATGTGAGGAGCAGCGCGCTTCGTCTAAGCGCCTGGCGACCTGCAACAGCGGAAGCCGGTGGAATAGTCGTGATAGGCCGGCTCATGGGCCACGGTGGTGAAGCTGCAGCCGCCTCCGTGCTCGTTGCCTGTGCTGTAAAAGCCGCCCATAAAAATGCCGTTGCCGACCTGCACCGGCTGCCATTGGCGCCGCATCTCCTGTTCAAACACGGGGATGAAGCTGCTGCTGACCGGGTCGCTCACCCACTCGTGCAGGTTGCCCACCAAATCGTGAGCGCCGGCGTCGGAGGTGCAGCCTTCATACTCGCCGGTGCGCGCAAGGAAGCCAGGGACCTGGTTGAGCTTGGGGCTGTTGAAGTGCTCATCGTAGTGAAACACCCAGTTGCGCTCGGGAAAAAGCGCTGGAAGAAGGTGCGTCTTGGCGCGGTTGCAAACCGCGGGCGGCGTCGCTCGGCAGGCGGTCATCCACTCCTGGCGCGAACAAAGCCGCTTGTCTGCGGCCTTGCACGCTGCCGCGGCCTCGAGCCGACTGATGTAGCCCTGCGGAAAGACCCCAGCGCCGCTCGCTGCGCGATAACGCACCGAGGCGCGCGGCCGCTCGAAGTGCGGGTGAACCGTGCTCGAGCCGTCTGCGGCGTCCTCCACCAAATGCGCTTCGTAGCGATCGATACACACAGACTGCGCGCGCACCATCTCGAGCGGGCAGCCGTCCTTGGTGGGTGGGGCTTCGAGCCTTGCGGGGGTCGCAGGAAGCGCAGAGCTTGCAACAGCGACGGGGTTCACAGTCAGCGTCGCCGGTTCGGACGGCCCGCTACTCGCAGCCGTCGGCGCTTGCTCGGGTGTGGAGAGATCTGCGACGTTGCAGGCCGCAAGCCACGAAAGCAGCAAAAGGCGCAGCAAGCTCATGGTCTGCACATCGAGCGAAGGACGCCGAGTGTGACTGCAGCTGCGCACGATCATCAGGTAGCCGGACGATCACGAGGAGTCGAGCGTCAGGGCTGTAAAGCTCGCCTCTCGTACTTGGAAACGCTAGGTTCGCAACTGAATGGTGAAGAACGCACTCCCTGCAAGGTTGCTCTTTATTGTTACGGTTGCGGGCGCCGCTTGTGGCGGCCCGCCCAAACCGGTTCCCGTGGTGCCTGCCTCCGAAGCTCCGGCACCTCCACCTGGTACGAGTTGGAATTGCTTCGAGTACCGCTCGAGCCAGGCCACGAACAGCAGTTGCGAACGGACCCTAGACGAATTCGTCGAGTGAGTGGGCGAACACCCCTTCATACGAGGCAGGAACTTGTCAGGCGCAGCCACAGGCGTTCTGCCACCACGTGTGGTGGAGCGACGGGGATAAGTCCCTGTGCTTTCGTGACAAGGCGGATTGCGAACGGGATCAGAACCGGATGAAGACGGGCTACACGAAGCAGACGGCCTGCACCGCGTTCGACTGAGCGCTGCTCACGCGGTCTTTGCGCAAACGGATGCCGCTTCAACGCCGGTGTTTATGGGCCCCGCGTACGATACCCTTCGAGCCATGGGGACCTACGGCGCATATCTCACGCTCTTTCTTTGTGCGGTGTGCTCCGCCTGCGGAGACGACACGACGTCAGGGGGAAACCCGCCCACGTCGGCTGGCGGGTCGGGCGGTCAGACGAGCACCACGTCGACGAGCTCCGGCGGCAGCGGAGCAGGCGGCAGCACGGGTTCCTTCGTCGCGGGCGGAGGCGGTGCCGGCGGCAACATGAACTGTTCGTCCGATGTTCCACCCACGGCAGCAGGGCCCGAGGCGGTGCTCGCGCCAGAGTACGCAGGTCTCTACACCGTCTACGATCTCGGGACGGTGCCGGGGATGCCGCCGGGGCACCTCGGTGGGTGCGTGATCAAACACGACGATCCGAACACGCTCCTGCTCGCTGGGGACTCCGAAACATTGAGCGGCGCGATTTATCAGATCGGAGTCGAGCGCGGACCTTGCGGACATATCGTTGGCTTCGTTGGCTCGGCCACGCAGGTCGCACAGACCGAATACGTCGACGCGAACCTCGTCTACGGGCCGAGTAACACGCTGTTTTACACGCAATGGCCGACGAACCGGATAAGTCAGCTGTTGCCTGGCGCTTCATCTCCCGCGGCCACGCTCGCCGCGTCGACCATTGGCGTTGCCGGCAAAGACAGCGTTTCGGGCTTCGGCTTCGTACCGCCGAACCTGCAAGGCGCTGGGCAACCTCGGACGCTCACGTGGTCGAATGGAGATTGGTACCAAATGACGATGGAGGGCGCAGGACCGACCTACCAACTATCCAACGGCGTGCTCAAGACCACGCTGCCCAACGGCCCCGGCGGCTTCGCTTACGTACCAGCTGGCTCACCAGGGTTCGATCTCCAAAGTACGATCGTCGCGGAGTGGAGCACCGACTCGGTAGCCACCTACCAAGTCGATGCCGAGGGAGATCCGCTGGTCGCGACGCGGAAGCCATTTTTTACGACGTTCCCGCGGCCCTGGGGCGCCTACTTCGAGCCGGCCACCGGCGACTTTCTCTTTCTCACCTGGGGCTCCCTGCCCGACCGTGTGTACATCGTGCAGGGCTTTCTGCCGCCGCCGCCTCCTCCTCCCCCGCCAGAGTGAAGCACGCTGCAACACGCTCAGCTCACCGCCGTACGGTCTTACACAGGGCGAGCGCTGCGTCTTTCTCGCTCGGCTCGAGGTAGCCGCGCGTGTGCCCGGCCCTGCACGCGAGCGTGAACTCGGTGCCCTCGAGGCAGAGGCTCATCCCGACAGAGGTCTCACGCTCGATTCCGTCCGCGAGCTGTGAAGAGCTGGACACTCCGCCGTAGTCGTCACCGTTGCACGGCGGCGTGACGAACGTTCCATTCTCGTTGTGCTGCGCACGAGGCGTTACCGAGAGTTGCACGGTGAGCCCCTCGCCGGAGGTTGGGCCCCAATGCTGCTTGTATTTGTCGTTGCGCGTCTGCCGGTAGCCGCCGGGCAGCTCAATCGAAAAGGTCTGACCGTTCAACGTGATCTGCTGTGCCCCGCCCTTCGAGCTCGGGCTGTCGGCCGGCTTGAAGCTTGCGCCTGCTCGGCCGAGTACCTGCCCGCGGTGATGATCCTCGTCCCACAACACCAGCCGCTCGTCCTCGACGCGCGCTCGATAGATATCGGTGAGCTTCATCCCGCCACCGCTCGTAGTGATGGTGAGCTCATCCCCCGCGAGCGCCCAGGTCGTTACGTCGCTCGTCGGCCGATCGTCTTGCGCGCGCCGCACCTCCAGCACGCCGCCGGACTTGAACGTCTTGCGCAGCCCGTGTTCATCCTTCGACAGACAGTTCGCGCTGTCCTTGTCGGTGTAACACAAGGTCTCCCAGTCCCCGAGGATCGCCTCGGGTAGCGGCTTGGGCTTGTTGCAAGCGACAACCACCAAGGACAGCACGAACCAGCGCCTCATCAGCGAACGGTACACCAGGTCTCGCTTTGTGCGACGCAAACGCATTGGCCGGTCTCTCCCGCCGGCGGGCCGCCGGGCCGCGAGGCCGTGGGCCGCAGATCTCCACTCGCTATTAGGCAATGCGCCAACGCAAACGCCCATTCGCCTCGAGATGGTCTATCTCGAGGCGAATCCGCCACTCCCTTCACCCAAGGTCGTGCCGGCGAGCGGCGACGAGCTGGAATCTACCGAGAGCGCGTTGTTCGCAGGCCCGGATGCGGAGATTAGCACCCTCGGAGGCGCCGCTTCGCCTCGAGATAGATCATCTCCGGGCGAATCGGCGGTAGCGCTGCGCAGTTGGCGCCACCGTCACAAGGCAGAGCCACCAACGTGTCACTAAAGAGCGGTAACGGTTAGAGAGGTTGCAAGTCCGGGGTGGCGGCGCTCGCCACGGCGAGTCAACTTCTGATGGGCGTCGGAGGGTTGTTGGTCCTTATAACGTTGGGTTGTTCAACCCGCAGCAAGCGCCACGAGCGCAGCGTGCCCGCCGCGGAACATGCTCCAGCCGTCACCAACCAGAACGGTCTCGATCTCCGTCCGTGCCGCGAGTCGCGCGACCGATTGTTTAGCCGCCACCGGATCGGAGAGCTTGGGGAGCGGCAGCATCATGAGCGAGTTGGCGCGATGCGCGCGCACGAGATCGCCGGTGATGAGCGTCGTGCCTTCGAGCAGGAGCGCGAGCTCCCCTGGGGTCTTCGAGCCATCGAGCGCAAGGATCTCGAGGCCGGGGACGAGCGACTCGCCGTCGCTCAACCACCGATCACACTCGAGTGGAAATGCTGCTCGCTCGCCAGCAGGGCCTGCGACACGCGCGCCCGTCTTGGCTCGCAGCGCCTCGCTGGCGCGCGCGTGGTCCGAGTTCGTGATCACGATCCAGGCGGCCCCACCGAGCTCGAGCAGGTGCTTCTCGTCGTGCTCGGTCAACGGTAGCGGATCGACGACGACGTTGCCCTCGGGCCGCACCCAAAGGAGCGAGTGGAAGTCGACGTTGCGTTCCGGGTCGAACTGCGACCACGTGTAGAGGTCGGGGCGATGCAGGCTCTTCACGCCCAAAGGCTTATCACGGGGCGCTGTAGGCCGCGCGAATGGCCGCTGATCTTTGGTATGGCGCGTTGCTGGGAGCGTACTAACCCGGTGAGCCCCGCTTGTTCAGCTTACAGCCGCGGCAATTGCTGCGATTCGCCGTCTCTAACTTCAAAGTACGAGCAGGCGCGATAGTCGTACTCTAGACAGAAGAAGTCATCATTCGCCTCGCAGGGGCCGCTGTAGCGAGTTGCGATTACGGAGTAGTAGCCATCGGCGAGGGGGGTCGGTCCTGAATGAATGACGTAGTCGGCGCCTTCGGGTTGGCTCCACATCGCAACGGGCGAGGCGATCGGAGCTGGCTCGTTGCGCGGGCCATCATGGGCCAGGTCGTACCGCTCTCCGACGCCGGTACCCCACACCAGTTGCGCTTGAGAAAAACCGCAATACTCATCGAACAAGATAGGGTCGCACTCAGCGGTGCATCTCCAAACATCGATGTCGTGAACCTTCTCCTCAAATCCGAAGGTGAGTGCCGAGTTGCTGCCGGAGACTTCAATCGGCGACGAGTCCACAGGAGCGTCGCAGGCGGCAAGCGAGAGACCCTGAGGGTGGTCGTGTGGGGTGTGGGAGCATGCTGCGTTTGTTGTGTCCGAAGGGCGGCGGCTCCTCAGCAGTCACCGGGTCCTGAAACCA
>CAITIQ010000614.1 GCA_903892415.1 uncultured delta proteobacterium
GGGGAGCAGCGGAACGCCCATTGCTAAGCGCCCCAATGAGCAAGCTGTTACATAGTGCAAGCAATCGCAAATCATGGCACATTCTTAATGTGTCTCACGCCGTCATCGACAACCCGATTCTGAATAGCCCCTTCGCGGAACCCTCCCGCCATTGGGAACTCGACGAAAGCGGCATCCCCACCGACACACCCGCCCATGGCCGGCGGCGCAGCGAATTCATCGTCCCGGTCCCCCCGCCAAAGCATAAGGTGAAGGCTCAGGCGGCCCTCGACCTGGAGGACGAATACGGCAAGCGCCAGCCAGACAACTACGTCACCGAAATCAGATCAAAAGTCGACGAGCGGCGTTCAAGGTCTGCATCCCCCCAGGCGCGCGGTCCCTATCCGTCGCTTGGTCTGTTTCCGGGCTAATGGCTGACTGGCTTACCTGGGAAGCGGCCAAGGGGATTACATCTGCCTTGGCGTCGTTCTGGAAGCGCGTCAGTCCAACTGTCCGCACGTTGCGGGCCGAGCGGCAAGCGGCGGAAGACGGGACACTTCCGCCAGCCTATCTTGATTCGGCAATCGACGAGGTAATCGAACGACTTGTTGGCGAAGCACGTGACGATGGATTACTTGCCGCGGCTAGGGTGCGTGGTGGGCATGCTTTCATTGCTGTCGGCATCTTTCTCAGGCCGGCGGTTCGGGAGTGGTTGCGTCTGCACGCGGTTCAGGAAGATCTGCGGCAAGCCGCTCGGATTAGCTTCCTGAACGGTGCTTCGCAGGGCGTCGCTCCGCAAGATTCAACCCTAGCTGCGTACGAGCACGCGACCGGAGAACACCGACCTAGCGCTGAGGCTGCATTTGCGCTGACCGTTGAGGTCATTGTTGCAAGTTTACGCGCCAAATTTGATGCAACCGCGGCAGTGGCGACTGCAGCCTCAGCCTTCCACGCTGATAGAGTAATCGAGCGGATCGACGACCTCGAACATAGATCTGCACCGCCTCCCAACGTCACCGCCGCGGGTGAGTCTGCTCTCACTGCTCGTGTGAACGATGAAATGAGAAGGCTCTTAGCGCGTCGCTCTGTTGTCCCTGAGGGCGAGACTCGCGAAACCCTTCGCTCTCTGCTTGTTCGGATTGAGCAAGGTGAGTTGCGCGGCGTAGCTACAGGCGCCCATGCACGGGTCCTGTGGTGGTCGGCCCGCTTCGCGGCCTCTGACGCCGGCTCGGACTACGACGCTCTTGTCGCACGAGCGCGTACCCTTAACCCTCACGCGGACTTCGTCGCTCACGAGGCGTTACGGCTTGACGCAAGTGGTAGAACTGACGCTGCGCTGCAAATGCTTCGAGAACGCGATGAGCCCGACGCACAAACCATCTTATTCTCGTTACTTATAAAGAAAGAACGCGCTGCCGACGCTTTGGCGTGGCTTGGCGAGGTTGATGATCTTGAAATATCGCGCTTAACCGCAGTCGGGTGGCGAAATCTAGCATCCACGCTGGTGCTGGAGGGCCGCTTTGCCGATGCTGCGCGTGTCCTCGCAAGGTGCACCCCTGAGCATGAAGCGGAATGTCCCGATATCCTCTACGTTCGCGGGATGGCACGCGCCGCTTGCCTCTATCCTGAGTACGCGCGTGAAGCATTTTGGCACGGCGTGGTGCCTGTTGGCGTTGCGACGTATGAGGGCTCGGATGCCAATACTATGCACACTGGTGCCGTCGCAGACCTGAACCGTGCCAGCGTCACTTTCGGCTCACTCGATCTATCGGAAAGATCTCGCAACGCGTATGTCTGCGCGCTAGCGTTGCGTCTGTGCTGCGCGACGACACGCGACGCCGCACGTTCGGATCTTGCGCAGGAAATGGCACGACCGCCCTCGCCACCGATCGACCTCATCGGGTTGGCACTTGAGTACGGAATCGAATTCGACCAAGAAAGTGTCGAAGTTAGGCTCGCCCGTGCCGAACGCCTGGGCGAGCTCAGCCCTCAAGAAATAGAAGCCCGTATCGCACTTCTCCAGCACCAACACCCGGCTCAGCTCGCGATTTATCTTGAAACAAAAGCGGCTGTGCTAGCAGCATTTTTGACCCCGGCTCGCGTAGCAGGGCTGCGTATTGAGGCGCTAGCCCGCACCGGCGACATCGTACGCGCGCGGCAGGTACTGGCTGAGGGGCGTGATCTGTTCGGTGACGATCACGAACGGCTATCAGCTCTCATCGATTCCCAGGCTGGACTCGACCCCACCGACGCGCTCGCGAGACTAGCGCAGACAACTGGCGAGCCGCTTGACTTTGAAAATCTATGTCGGATTCTTGAGCGTAAACAAAACTGGTCAGCACTTATCACGCCGTCGCAGCAGTTAGTCGCAAAGGTGCCGAACACTCAGAACCTGCTCCGCGTCGTCGTCGCCCTGCAGCGTAGCCGCAGCCCAGACATGGCCGTGCTGACCGCGCTGGATGAACATCCCACACTCACAAAAGGGGACCAGCGGCTGAGCTTGGCTAGGGCTCACGCATTGCTGGGTGCTGGTCGGATCGCCGACGCGGTGGCTTCGACACGCGAGCTTTACGCCGAGTGCGGCGGCGCCGATGAGGCTGTCGCGGCTTGCAACGCGGCAATCCTCTCGGGCGACTGGGAGGCACTGCGCGAGATAGCGGTTAAGGAGGTCATGAACCGTGAACGACGGGAGCCTGCTCACCTTGCTTGGTTAGGCATGGTTTGTGGCGAGCAAGACGAAGGCGCAGCTCTCGTGTTCGTCCGTGAGGCTGCTGGCCGGGAAGACGCGGACAGCATTACCCTGCTCAGGTGCGCCGATGCTGCCCTGCGCGCTGGTGTGGATAACGAGGCCTTCGGCTGGATTCGACGAGCGCACGATTTATCCGGTGACTCGGGTCCAGTCCAGGCTCTTGATCAATCGCGTGCAGTCTCGGTGCTGATCGAGCGGGCCGAGCAATCACGGTCGATTGGCGAACTCCTATCCTCAGGTCAGATTCCAGTCCATCTCGCAGCAGAGGCGCTCGGCATCGGACTTGGGCGATTACTTCTCCAGAACCTGATCACGAACGCGCGGCAGCCTGATGGACGACGCCGGTCCGTAATTCCTCTCCGGCCCGGCTCCCGACCGCTCACCCCCCCATCGGGCGTCCGGAGGCCAATCGTTGACGTGACGAGCCTCTTAATACTCGCCTATCTGGATGCCTTGCCGCTGCTAGACAGAGCCTTCGACGAGGTGGTGCTCCCATGGTCAACGATGGTTGTGTTGCGTCAGGAGACTGATCGGTTACGTCACCATCAGCGCTCGATGGTGTTGCAGGCCCAGCAGCTGCGCGATCTGCTTGCATCCGGCATTCTAAAGCGGCTCCCAGCATGGCGGGAACGTCGTGAAGGATCTGTCGAAACCGAGGCGGGTTCGGAACTCGCGGAGCTTTTGTCACGGGCGAGCGCAGTCCACGGTCGCGTAGTGCACACGGCGCTTATCTCACGAGTAGGCGCTGACGACGAAGAGCAGGCGCAGTTGGGAGACTTGGCACAGATCGTCCTAACCACGCGGCAGTTTGCCGAAATGCTCCGCGCGCGCGCGGCGTTGGACCAGGACCGCTTTGCGACGGTAACGGCTGTGCTTGAGCAGCATGATGCGGCTCCACCACCCGGGCTTGCCTACAGTGAGGGGCCTCTCTTTCTATCATGGCTGGCGGTCGCCTACCTTCAGCCGCTTGGGCTTCTGAATGTCTTGGGGCAAGCAGGCCTGAACGCCTTCGTATCTGACGAGGTGGCCGAAGAAGCGCTGGCGCACAAAGACCAAGAGGCGGACGCATTGGAAATGTCCCAGGCCTTACGGCGAGTTCGCGAGTGGTACAAAAATGGGCTTGCTGCGGGCAAGGTCCGGGTCGCACCGCGCCTCCGGGGAACAGGCGATGTGGACGAAGAGGATGACAATGAGCGGGGCTCTGGGCGAATTTCGACGCTGAAGGAATTCCTCCTCGCGCCCGATTGCGACGGTGCTCTCATAGACGACCGCCACCTCCTCCGACACACGAACATTGAGAGGCCTCGCGGTCCGGTACCAGTGTTTGGCACATTGGACTTGCTTCGACATCTCGCAGGCAGCCCACTCCTGCCTGCTGAACGACACTGGAACCTGCGGCATCGCCTTCGTACGGGGGGCGTGGCGTGCGTGCCGCTCGACGTTGAGGAGCTTCGCTACCATCTCGGCCATTTGAACATCGAGAGCGCCGGCGAGAGTGCAGAACTCCGAGCGATCCGCGAAGCTACCGCAGCCCTCCAAATTCGTAACGTTTTGGTATTGCCAGATGACGAGCCGTTCCTGTCATCTGTTTTCATCACTGCCTGCGCTACCATTCGACAAGTCTGGGCTGACGAGCACCTTTCCATCGACGTCGTGCGTCAGCGCGCAGACTGGGTCTGGGACCATGTTGCCCCAAAGCCATCGGATTGGTGGCACCGGCTGAAGTCCGAAGGCCGGTCAAATCCCACGGTGGACGTGTTTCGGAGCACTCTTGGGCTACTGCTACCGCTCTTCGTGATGGGGCGGGAGCGCCGTAAGGCAGCGCGGTCCTGGCTGGAGGAACGAGTACTGTCCCCGTGGTGGACTGATCCGGCATTCCGGCAGGTCGCCGCCGATGTGGCTCGGACACACATACTAGAGTTCTCAGCAAATCTTCCGCCGAACTTTGAGCAGGCTGATGTGGCCGACGAGCTCCTTGCTCAGCTACCCTCGGCCTTGGCTGCAGAGCTGCGCGCCGACGCGGCATTTCTAGAGGCGGTGGGGCTGAATGAGAGGCTTCCGCTTGCCGGTGCGGGTTCCGACATTGTGTTCTCACGCCCTCAGATGCTCACGGCTGCACGTGCCGCACTTAGCGGCCAGTCGGCTACGGCTCGTGACCTCCGTCATGACCGCGATGTTGAGTTTAATGCAGCGGAAGGTCTCGTCACGCTGAATTGGGAGGAGGACGGGCAACGACAGCAGCGTGAGGCCCCCGCGGATCTCGCTCTGTTATCGCCGCACGTTGAGGATCGCATCCGCGCTCTCGAGCAACTCGTGGAAGCCGCGGGGCCGTCTGGCCCTGACCCGTCGCACTGGCGTCCAATCGTAAAGGGGAAGGCGCTCGCGGACGTCGATTTCGAAACGATAGTCGAGGAGACGGTCAACGCCGTCCCAATCAGGCTTGCCCGCGCAGCGCGGGCACTTTCGCAAGGTGTCTTGGATCTTGATCTCATCGTTCCAAAGGACATTCGGTACTGGGAAGGCCTTTGCGGCGATGCCCCGGCCTCACTGACCCAGGACGAATGGCTTTCATCAGTTTGGCGACCGCGCGCGAGACGCTTATTGGCAACTTTTGGAGGCCAAGGCTTTCGGCTCATTGCCGCTGCAAACGGGAAGCCCGGGTTTATCGACAGCTGCGCCACGCCGCCGGCCGACGTGCTCGCGAGTCTTCAAACCGAAGCGCAGTTGGAGTGGGGGCTGCTTGCTCGATTGGCATTTATCGAGGCGCGAGCGAAGCACCTCTCAGCAGACACGGCGCAGATGGCCATGGAACTTGTGTCAGATCTCTCGCGAAAAGACAGCAACGAAGCAGAACGTACCGAAATTTTTGCCGGCCTTTTCCGGTTAGTCTGGCGTACGCTCCTTGTCCGGCCATGCATGGCGGGCCAGCCGTCATGGTGGATTAGATTATGTGCCTTGACGCAGGCCGAAATGCTTCTTGCTCCGTTTATCTCTGTAAAAACGGATGTCTCGGAATTCCTCAAATCGATGCGAGAACTCGCTCCAGCTGGCGGGCATTGGGCGGAGTTGCTGTCATTGCGCGAGGAACCGCTGTGGCGACCAGAGATGGTAAGCGCCGACTGGCTGCGTGTAGAAATGCTCGGCCGGTTAGCAGCGTTAATTGCCCGGGTGGGCGATAGTGAAGACGCCGAGCGTGCAGTGATTGCCGCTGGGGCAGCCGGCAGTGCCATTGGGTACCCACCGGCCGGTTTCTCGCCGGGCCCGCTCGAGTGTGTGGCTCTGCCGCACACTGCTCCAGATCTTGATCCGGATCTCGGCGAGGCTTTGGATCTCGCTGTCCAGGCGCTTGAAGGGGAGCCTCCGGCTCCAGGCGCTTGGCGCTTTCTCGACATGGCGTCGCGCCACGTCAGGCTGGGTGACGCGCGGCTAGCTAAGTTGGCCTCTGTTGCCTCTGGCTGGAAGCCTGGTAGTGACAGCAGCGACGAACGCTGGTCCCAACTGTTCCATCTCGCCCGCGCGGCGGCTGCCCAGAGAGACACGCATCTCGCAGAAGCCATCCTGGAGACGCTTCGGTCTGCACTCGAGTCGCTGGACGATGCAGCGGCTGCGCTACAGATTGGGTTGGCGGCGTCTGCCGCTTGGCCAGATTGCAATGAAGCAACCTCGCGATTTGCCGATGTATCGCTCTCTCTGGCGTGGCGAGCCAGGCGCCCTGGATGCGCCAGCATCGAAGCCGTTCTGGAGAGTGTTGCCGTTCACTTACCGATCGGTGCGGCTTGGCAGCTGTCATTGCCGCTCGTTGTCGCGAGGCTTGGTGCCAACTCCCGAGGAGAGTGACTATTTTTGCTGCTCTACCAAACGGCCTCGCAGCATGAGAGGCCGCAGACCCGCAAACAGACAGTTAAGCTACAAAGAGCGAAGGGCGCAGACAGCGGATACGCACGCAGTATTGGTGGGGAGGGTTCTTCGCTCACTTTAGGTTGCCACGGCCGCCGAGGACTACGCAAGGCAGATCCTTGCCACTTGTGATATCCTTGGCTCCATCAAGGGCGGTGCGGCGTTGATGCAGCCGCGTGCAGGCGTGAAGAAGCGGGTTGCCAAAGGGAGGACAGGCCAACCATAACGGCGCGGCTTTCTGTCTTGGCCAAGAATTCCCACGAATTCCCGCTTCTCGTCGCTCGGTATGAGTTCCATGCGCGGCTCGCCCGAGGTAAGCCTACAGACATGAGCCTAGAGCAGGGATTCGATATCGCCTTCGTGGCTTCCCACGCGCTGCGTGAGAAGCAGATACAGCAAGTCTACCGCCCGTACGTGGCGGTCCACAAATGGTTTGCCCGCCGCCCCGGCAGCCTCTTTCGGAGCTTGGTCTTGGCTGAGTTCGGAGACATGCCTCTCCGCGAAGCCTACTACCGGGCGCACGATTTCGCCGGAAAGCTGGTTGCGGACCCATTCATGGGTGGCGGGACGCCCGTGATAGAGGCTAACCGGCTCGGCTGCGACGTCATCGGGTTCGATATCAACCCCATGGCTACGTGGGTTTGCAGAGAGGCTGTGGAGTACCTGGACCTAAAGGCTTACGCAGGGGCTGCCGACCACCTGATTGAGACTCTGCGGAAGGATTTGGGCCACCTCTACCTGACCGACTGCCCACTCTACGGGGATCGCGACGTTCCGGTGAAATCCTTTCTGTGGGTGAAGGTCGTTGAATGCGAGTCATGCGGGGAGGACGTGGACCTGTTCCCCGGCTATCTTTTGGCCGAGGACGTTCGGCACCCCCTCAACGTGCTGGTCTGCCACGCCTGCGGTGACCTGAATGAGGTGGAGGACCGGAAGCGTCCCGGCGCATGCAAGGGCTGCGCGGCCGAACTACTGGCGGATGGCCCGGCCAAGCGGGGCAAGTGCGCATGCAAGGCTTGCGGCCACCTGAACAGCTTCCCACGCGGAGGGAAAGAGTCGCCGCGGCACCGCCTGTTCGCAATCGAGTACTACAACCCCACGCGCAAGAAGGACCACAAGGGCCGCTTCTTCAAGAAGCCTGACGAGCGGGATCTCGCCCGAGTCCGCGACGCCGAATCTATCTGGGCGGCAGAGAAGCCTCGCTTCGTCCCAGATGACGAGATCCCACCGGGGGACGAAACGGACCGCCTGCGCCGTTGGGGCTACTGGCGCTATCGTGACATGTTCTCGGCTAGGCAGTTACTCGGGCTGGAGGCGAGTGCCCGGCTCATCGCCGCCGTCCAGGACGATCGTGTGCGACACGCGCTAGCGACGAACCTCTCGGACCTACTGCGATACCAGAACATGCTCTGCCGCTACGACACGATGGCGCTCAAGTCCCTAGACATTTTCAGCGTCCACGGCTTCCCGGTTGGCCTCGTGCAGTGCGAGAGCAACCTGCTCGGCATCGTTAACGGCGGAGCGAAGAAACTCGGCGCCAGCAACGTTGGCTCGGGAGGCTGGTCCAACATCGTCGAGAAGTATCGGGCTGCTAAGGCGTACTGCGACGCTCCCTTCGAGGTGCAACCTGGCGCCAAGGGCAAGGACGCCCAAGTCCCGGTGCATGGCGAGTGGATTGGCGAGCGCCGCGAAGGCTACCGGCCGCGGAGCATCGCCATCCGCTGCAAGTCCTCCACCGAGGTGGAGCTACCGCCAGCCAGCCTCGACGGTTGCTTCACTGATCCTCCGTACTTCGGAATGGTACAGTACGGCGAGCTGATGGATTTCTGCTACGTCTGGCTCCGGAAGCTGATTGGCTCGCATGCCGAGGGCTTCACCCCGACCAGCGCACGTTCCGCTGGGGAAGTCACCGGAAACACGACGAAGGGCCGCGACCTCGCACGGTTCACCGAGGGCTTGGCAGAGGTCTACCGCCGCATGGCGGTTGCACTGAAGCCGGGCGCCCCGCTCGCGTTCACCTTTCACCACAACAAGCAGGAATCATATGCTTCGGTGGCGGTAGCCATTCTCGACGCGGGCCTGACATGCTCGGCTTCTTTGCCCTGCCCGGCCGAGATGGCGGGGAGCATTCATATTTCTGGGACCGGCTCCTCGATCGTCGATACGGTCTTCGTGTGCCGCAGCACGGGCACCACGCCCAAGGAATGGCTGTTCACGGATTCGGACGGGTTGGCCATCATCGTCAGCCGCGACCTGCAGCAACTGCGAGCGGGCGGCATGCGGCCCACACCCGGCGATACCCGTTGCATTGTCTTCGGGCACCTGGCGCGTATGGCAATCTGGAATCTACGGGCGAAATGGAACCCTTGCCTCCCGACCAAGGAGAAGCTGAAGTTCCTTTCCGATGGGATGGATCGGCTGGCATCGCTCGATTCGGTAGTGGCGGCGCTCACGCCGGACGCACCGGCAGCGGTCGGGCTTCCGCTCTTCGCCGACCAACGCAGGGTGCCAGAGACCATAGATGCCGTTTCCTTTTGAGATTCCCGCGGCCGAGATCTCGGTCAACATCGAGGATCACGTAGACTCCATCTACGCGGGTCTGTCCTCGGACTTCATCTCGATGCCCAAGGGCGAAGGCTTCGTGGACTACCCGGTCTTCGAGGCGGGCTATGAGGCCCTAAAGAAGGCCACAAGCGGGTTTGACACGCTGGCGCCGGAAGCCCTGCTCACGTGCATCCTGGATGTACCGATTTCCTTCTTGGTCCTGCGGACCATGCTCGGCTTCACCCCGCCCGAACTGGCCTACACGACGACGGTACGTACTAAGGTGGAGGTGGACCAAGGCTTCGCCCGCACGCTAGACCGGAAGGTACGGCTGGAGCCTACGAAGCCCCTTAAGCCGTCCCCTCTGATGATGGCCCGCCTCCAGGCGATGGTCAGGACCGCCAACGAGTTGCTGCTGGCCGGGGTACCGGCGGGGACGTCGGACAAGGTGGTCCACCGTCTCGGTAAGATCGACACCGAGCGCGGCAAGGATTCGCTCAAGGCATCTTCGCAGCTTGGCATCCCCTACGCGGCGCTTCTCTATGAACGATTTCTCGGAAGGCCTTTCGCAGGTCACCGCGATTCCGTGTCAGAGCTGGTCGGTGACGCGCTGGAGAGCGCCATTGAGCGGCAGCTAGACCGATGGGGAGTGAGCAACCACAAGACGAAGCGAGCCGAGAAAGTACCGGGCTTTGTGCAGTCACCGGACTTCATTATTCCGTCCTGGGCAAACCCACGGGTTATCATTGAGGCGAAGGTAACTGAGGACGACGGCACGGCTCGCGACAAGGTCACCCGCATCATCAACCTCGTTAACCTATCGAGAGACCCATCATCCAACCCCAGGGGCTATCAAGTGGTCGCCGCGCTCGCGGGACGTGGTTTTGCCGTACGGCGGCAAGACATGCGGAATCTATTGATTGCCACGGGCGGAAAAGTGTTCACGTTGGCGACGGTGCAGCACATCGTGGCGCACACCGACATCAAGCTATTCGCCACGAGAATTCCGCCCGCTGAGCCGGCGGCCTTCGCTGGCGGCATACCGGACGTTGTGGGTCAAAAATACGAGGCGCTGACGAAGACAGCCGAGAAGGCTGCCAAGGA
>CAITIQ010000615.1 GCA_903892415.1 uncultured delta proteobacterium
CGAGTACGTACTGACGGTAGGCATTTTTTTGGTCACCTATTTAGCAAAGTGGTTTGCGAACCCTCTCTACTCCCCCGGGATGACATGTTGAAATCAGGGCAGGTTGATTGAGAAGAGCGCCACACACACTTGCACTGATTCGCACTGCACGGTAACGTACTGTATCACTGTCTCACCGTCGTCAACGTCGTCGTACGTCGGGACGCCTCGGAATTCGTCGCACACGTGATGGGCAACTCGACGGGAAAGCGTCCACGTCCGACGGGGAAAGTTGGCGCAGTCTGGCAACCTACACACACGCGTATCATGAAGCGCACAGACAAGGACCGTCAACTCGATCACGTCGACGACACTTGGCTGCCGGAGCAGTTCCGTTATTCTACGCCGCAGTCAGCACGGACCTTCCTCCGTGACATTGGTCTATGCGGCGGCTCAGCTGTTCTCCTCTTCAGCATGTTCACCCTCATCGCTGCAGTCGCTACCGACGCCAACCCCGACCTTGCCCTATGCCGACTCCCGACGTTGCCGCCCGCTCAGCATTGCCCACGTCAACCCGTGCGCTCGCCTCTAGAGCAAGCCGTCACGCTGAATGCGTCGCTAGAGCAGCTCATCACGCCGCTTTCGACACCTTCGCCGTCTCCTTGTTTCCACCGACGCTCTACTGTGACTTCGAGTGTCTTCGCTTGGCGCTTCCTACCACAGCAAGAGCCAATGTCGAGCCGACTTCCCCCGTATTTCGATCCCACCTCTGAGCTGTACGCGGACGCCATCAAGTACGTAATGCCCGATTCCTTCAGCACGTCGCAAACCTCCGCAGCCGCTTCTTTGACTGCCTTGGCGCGCGCTACTCCGACCCTCCGCCCGAGAAATGCGACCGTAGCCACCCCCAGTCAAACCCCTACTCACGCCGTCACCACTCCCACTTCTAGCGCCGAACGTGCTCCCCCACGAAAGCGCTCGAGGATGGCACGATCAGGGACGACGCCAACGGTCTCTGCACCGGAAGGAGCACTTGAGCTGACACGTGCCAATTCAACCCCTGCCCGCTCCGAGCCCATAGAAACTGTGGTGTCCTCTCCCTCGTCCCCCAGCACCGGCATCGACCTATCCGGCCTCGACGAGCTTATCCAGTCGGCGTGCGACCAATCCCGGCAGTCCACAATGCGCAACACCTCCGCAACACCCGATCCCACATCTCACCCGTGCCGTGTGCCGAACTGTACCCATAACTCCGCCAACGTACACGGTGCTCTCAACCACCTGCGGTCTCAACATGAGCCAGCGGAGATCACCCCGGCCATCGCGCACTTCTACCGCGCCGAGCTGTGCCCTCACTGTCACCTTCCGTACTTGAGCCTTAGCAATCACCTCCGCCACTGTAAGTCTAGGTCGTCAGCTAGTTCGACCAGGACAACCAACGGGCCCCAATCTCACGATGCTCGCTCCAACACGCAATCCTCTGGAACTCGATCTCACTCCTCAACAGCCCAGCCACGTCCGACGTTCATCGAACAGCACGATGTTGGGATTCACGATTGGGCCGCCCCGTTGTCCCTCTATGATGACAATGTTGACGAGGCTGACAACCCTCTCTTCGGTGAATCCAAGTTCGCCCAGGTCATGTCGCGCTCCATCAACTTCGTCCCCAAGGGTGCGCTCTCGAGAGTCAATCGGATCCTTGCGATCACCTGGGGACTCGTCGAAGCACACCCCAAGGACCTCGCGTACTGGAAGCTACTGTTCGCACTCCCGCGTATGCTGTTTGCCCCCTTCGACCGCACCCTCAAGGAGCACGACGGTAAGGTGAACTGCACGGCTCAAATGATCCGGCGGTGTGAGTCCTTCGAGCGCGGCGAGTTCGGTGCTCTGTGGAACGCATACAACTTTACCCGCCCGTGCCGGCCAATCACATCGGAGCTACGAGAAGCAAACTTGGCGAAGACCATGCAAGCCGACATCGAGGATGGCCTCCCAGGACGCGCCGTCGCCGCTCTCAAGTCGGATGGTGTAGCTCAAGGCCCCACGGTTCCCGACAAGCTGCGTGAGAAATGCCCCCAGGAGGACATCTACGACTTCTCCGACGAGGTAGCCGGGCGGTTCGATGCGCCAAATCGCTCCCTCGCACCCACCGGCAGGGATGCTGAAAGCGTCATGAAGCGACGCCTCAGGGACTGGAACAAGGTACTTCGAGGGATGCACCGCCGCAAGGCACCCGCAGGCGACGGCTGGCGCATCGAGCACTTGCTCTTGAGTTGGGACGCAAGCTCACATGCGGTAGCCAACGTCCTCGAGGCTATCGCCAACCACCACATCCCACCGGAAGTCCGTCATTTCTTGGGGCAAGCAGCGCTCATGGCACTCCTCAAGAAGAACCCGGAGGACCCCTTCGCAGCCCCTGACATCACCAACGGTATCCGGCCCATCGGCAAAACCCACGTGTTCCACAAGGTAGCTTTTCGCCCGCTTGCACAACTAGCCACATTGCGTCATAAGGAAAAGTTGGCTAAATGTGGGCAGTACGGGGCAGGCATTAGTGCTGGCATCGAAGCCGCTCCCCGCAGGCTCCAGTTGCTACATGAGCACGACCCAAGCTTGTGCACATGGTCGAAGGACTGCATGAATGCGTTCCAAACGCTAGACCGCCACGCGATACGTGACTGCCTACGCGAGCATGACCCCGAGCTCCACTCTTTCTTCTGCGCGTACTACTCGAGCCCTCGACGTCAATGGTACAGAAACGCAGATGGATCAGTGAGCATGGTGGCCCTCTCGTGTCAAGGTGTGACACAAGGCGATGCGCTCTCAGCAATTATATTTGACTTGGTGTACACCTACAAAGTCCTCAAGCCCGCCTGCGACCGTTTTACCGATGCTCACTTCGTGGCCATTCACGACGACACGTACTTCGCGGCGCCTCTTAACAAGCTTATCGAGATCAACAACTTCCTCATTGAGAGCGCCGCTGCCGTAGGTTTGCGGTACGTCCCGAAGAAAGAGTACGTTTTCCAGCTCCCCGACCCCACGCGCCCTGCCTCCGCCAACCTGGCCTCACTGCGTAGTGACATCGACGACGTCACCAAGTTCGTGTACGACTACTTCCGCTGTGGTGGCATTGCCGTTGGTGACCCCGCCGCAGTAGATGACTACGCCCTTCGCGCTGCCCGTGAGTACGACACACACGTCAACCACCTTGCCCAGAGCCCACTCCAGGTCCAGTTCAAAAACGTGCTCTTTTCGTGGTGCGGCAAGCCGACCACAATGCTCACCTACATGATCCGCGCCGTCGCTCCGTTCATCACTAGCCGTGCCGCCAAGTCGTCCGACGACTCGTATTTCGCCGCGCTCTCTCTCGCATGGCAGGTCGCTCCTGAGAGTTTCGGTCGTGAAGACCCGCATGGGTGGGGTCGGCGCCGGCAAGCTCAGCTCGCCGTTCGTCGTGGTGGCGCGAACGCCGCGTCCCTCCACGACATGCGGGTTGCAGCTTACCTCGGTTCCATCGCCGACACACTGCCCACGCTGCTGCTTGACGAGCGCCTGTCGGACATCATCGACACGCCCGACCGCTGGTCGACCTCGCAACTCTCTTCGTTGCGGCAAGCAGCCGCAGCTTGGTCCCAAATCATGTCCCTCAAGGACCCGCTCACCGGCGTCCCCATCGTCAAGCGGCTTCGCACCAACGAGTTCTACAAAAGCATCTTTGCAGTTTTGTGCACTGGTGATGCCGGCAGCATCGACAGCCTCACTGACGACGACTTCCCCAACATCGCCAACCTCGCGAGGATCTCCGGCCTTCAGCTCCAACGTGCCCTTACCTTCGTCGTGCAGGAGTACAACTACGAGTGCTTCATGGCTGACCCGCGAATTCGTGCCGAGTCCAAGGCCGCCGTCGCAGCCTGTGGGGCGCCTGCCGCAGGCGCTTTCTTGAGCAGCCTGCCACGCAAGCCGGAACTCAAGTTGGACGAGACCAGCTTCAGGGACGCCGTGTGCCACCACTTCCGGTTACCCAACGCCCACCGCATCCACGGCGACATGTCGCGTTGCCCTTGCGGCGCGCGGCCAGATGTGGACCATTCAGCGCCCTCCTTCGCAGAGCACGTGCTCGGTTGCATGCAGTGCTCGAAGGGGCTCGGCGTTGGCAACCCACGCTTGATCCGCCACAACCTGATGCTGCCAGTGCTCGAGGACCTCTACACGCGGATGGGATTCGAGTTCGACCGCCGGCCCGCTTTCATGCGCATCCCCGGGGCCGTGTCTGGCACCGGAGAGGACAAGCTGCTCGACTTCGTCTCGCGGTGCCCGGGCGACAGAGACAGGAGCGTGGGTGTCGACCTCACCGTCATTGCCACGATGGCCGCTAAGTACCTCACCCCCGCCCTCGCGGGAACTCGCGCACGTAACACCAAGCCCTCGCCGTTCGCTGCCACGTCCAAAGCCGAGACAAGTAAGCACAGCAAGTACAATAGGCCCGTCGCGTCGATGAACCCGCCGCTGAAGTTCGTCGCGATTGCCTTTAACGACTACGGCGGCATTGGCTTCGAGTTCTACTCGGCTGTCGTCAGGCCGTACTTCGAGGGGCTGCGTGAGAAGGAGGAGGAGGCTGGGGGTTCGGGCTGGGACGCACGCAAGCAGAAGTCGGAGTTCCTGCAGAGAGTCAGCATCACGATAGCCAAGGGCAACTCCCGAGTCCTCGACTGTATGCGCCACGACTGGCAATCTTCCACCGCACCAGGCTTGGTCACTAGCACTGTGCACAACCCACGCACTCTGGCCGCCACTAGTGACCCAGACACACACGACCCAACGGCGGCCACCCCAGCTGGGGGGCCCTAGTGGCCCTCTAGCTGACCGGGGGAGGCTGGTTTAGTCTGCCTTGTGCGGACTTTCAATTAAACACCCCCCGCAGGGTCACACGTGCACCCTTTTTTTAAGTTAAAAGAAGAAAAAAAAGTACGGACGCCTTCGGACCGAGCATTTCAAGACGCAGCGCCTGAGAGCATCGCGCGCCGCGTTGGAGGGGACCATTTTCAAATGCGGCGGGCTTAGTCGTGCGTGCGCTGTGGTGTATATCACATGCACGTCCTCCACTAATGCCTACTAATGCCTACAAAATCGCTTGAAACAGCGTATGGGGTCGTGC
>CAITIQ010000616.1 GCA_903892415.1 uncultured delta proteobacterium
ATTTCCAGCACCTCCCTCTTCGTCCGTTCGGCTTTATGTTGCAGTTCAACGAAGCGCGCTCACGTCCGCGCACCGGAGCCCTTCACAGCGCGTCAACGCACGTAAAACGCGAGCCCGACGACGACATGCTGGGGGAATACAGGTGAGCCGCGTCACTCGAGGCGTAGAGCGTCGCGGTCAAGCGCGCCCACCCGTAATTGTTCGTATTCGCGAGATTCGAGAGGTCCGCCCAGCCCGCCGCGGAGCCGTCCCAGCTTGTTGCAAAATATTCGAACGCCGCACCGTTCACCAAATCGGACTTCTGTGAGGCAAATTGCAGACGAAAACGCACATAGGTATTCCATGGCAGCACCGAAGACCAATCGAACCGTAGCGCTCGCGCAGTGAGTCCTGCGGCGTTGCACGCCGTGAGGTCGAAGTCGCCGGTGCGAACGAAGGAGACCTCCGCATCGTGGCCCGACTGACAATCGTAGGTCGCCGAGCCCGCTAGACGATTCAGCTGCGACCACGCCTCCGTCCGCGGGCAAAGGTTCACGCGAATGCTCCCCTCAATGCCCTCGGGGTAATCGATCCAATACCCGTCGTTGGACCCGCAGTTGCTCCTCGAAATCCGCTTGGGGATGACGGTTTCCGTTGACCCGCTTCAGAGCGACATCAGACGCCTCCGCTCGCCGCCCCCTACGGAGCGGCGAACGCGAGGGCAGCGGCGCTTAGAGCGCGTCCACGCAGGTGAACGTCAAGTCCCACTTGGAGATACTCGGCGTATACTGATGGTATGTGTCGCTCGACGAATAGAGCGTCGCAGTCATGCGTGCCCACTGGTAGTTCGGCGGGTTCGTGATCTGCGAGAGGTCGCCCCAACTCGTCGCGTTGCCCTGCCAACTCGTCGCGTAATAGTCATACGTAGCCGCACTCGCGAGGTCCTGCTGGCGCGCGCCGAACTGCAGGCGGAAGCGGATGTACGAGTTATAGGGGAGCGTCGTTTGCCAGTCGAAGCGAAGCGCCCGCGCCTTGAGCTGCGCAGCGTTGCACTTCGACAAATCGAAGTCGCCCGTGCGCGTGAAACTCACTTCGGCGTCGCGCTCGACGATGCAGCTGTAGGTCGCCCAGCCCGTGGGCCGCGCCTGCTGCGCCCAAATCTCCGTGCGAGGGCAAAGGTTCGCTCGAATGCGGCCGTTTGGCCCCTCCGGGTAGTCGACCCAGTAGCCGTCGTCCCAGTTGCAGCTCCAGCGATCGGGAAAGCGGTAGAGGAGGTAGTCGTTCGTGCCCTGCTTCAAATAAAAGCGGAAGGTGTTCATGTCGATCGGCTCCCCCGTCGAAGGCGGAGCGATCAGGTACTGCCACTTGTCGGACCACTGGCGCGAGAAGTCCATCGCCTGCAAGGTCGCGCCGCGCACGTTATTGGCCGGGTCCATGTAATACTGGCTACCGAATCCGTAATACGCAAGCCAGTAATAGGAATACAGGCCGCCAAGGCCGATGACGTTTGTCTGCACGCGCGGCCAGTTGACGTAGCCGTCGTAGCCCGCGTTCACGGTCGACCAGAAGTCGTTGTTGCAGCCGTAGGGGTAGTCGTCGGCGATGTAGTTGACCGCAACGGTGTGCGTGGGGTTTGCGCGTTGGTAGTCGCGCGCGCGGTTGATGGCATTTTGCATCGACCAAGTGCCCGGGTTTCCCCAGACGGGAGCCGTTCCTTGGGCCCACCAGCTGCCCATGAAGTTGCCCGCCCAGCTCGTGAACGACCCGAAGCCTGCACCCCAATTTTGGTAACGGTTTGCGTCGCAGCTGAGCTCGTTCCAGTAGTTCGTGGAGCAGTC
>CAITIQ010000617.1 GCA_903892415.1 uncultured delta proteobacterium
GCAGCAGCGCCGCGCGGCAGGGTGCGACACATCGCCCGGTGTCACGGGCGAGACTCGGAGCAATGTCGTCGGGCCGCCGCGCGGAGACTTGGTGAGGACGCCTGGTAACATTGGCACGTGAGGCAACGCGATGGGGAGATGTAACTGTCGCTGAGCAGACGACTGCAAAAGCCCAACGAGCCGAGTGGATGGCTACTCGTCGCGAGGGATTGGGGCCTCGATCCACTGGTCGGAACGCCCCGCTGCATCAAAGACGGTGTTGTTACAGAACTTGCTGGGGCAGCTGGCGGCTCATCGAGGGGTATCGCTGAAGCGGTTTGGTGTGCGAGTTCCGGAGTGGCCCGACCAAGAGGATCTCGGAATCCGCGCAACGATGGAATCGGGTGGACGAGTCTACGAGTTTGCCACCCTGCCCGGCGGCGTTTTCGGTTCGGCGGCGTGGCCTGACCTGATCCAAGGCTGTGCCGTGCTGCTGCTGCTCTTGCCAGAGGTTGGGCGCGGTGGCAGCGTGCCGGATTCACTAGCGGCGCTCAGCCGATGGCCGTTGCCTAGCCGTGGGTGCCGCGTACAGAAATGGCCCCGGGATCGATAAAGCTGACTTCGAAGGAGGTTAGCGAAGCGCCCTTCGGCACGCGCGTGCCTGCTTCATTGATGGCGGCTTCACAGGGCACCCTGGCGCCGATCGACCCTGAGCTCGCGCGGCGCGCGGGCGAGCGAACTTTCAGGCATTCACTAACCATCTACGTGGCGAGCCCAGCGCTGCGAGACGGCGTTTTGCGGGAGATAGAACTGCGATCGGCGCCCGTCTTCACGAGCAGCCCGTCTGCGACATTGCGGCCCTTGTCACCGTGAGACGGCGCGATATGTCGCATGCGAGGTCCACGCGACGCCGCTACCGTGACCGCTCCTAGCCGTTTTGCTGGGAATTCCCGCAAGAACGTTGCGCTTGGCTCGCTAGCCCAGCGTGGAGTGCGACATTGCGGCGCCTGTCACCGTGAGACTGCGCGATGTGTCGCGCGCGAACCGCAAAGCCGCGTTGAGCGCCTGTTCGATGTCTTCAATGGGCTCGCCATCTGTCTGACCCTTGGCCGATACTTCGGTCGGTGCACCGCGCGTGTGCGCCAGCGCCTGCACCGACCGATGAACGACCTGCTCTATGCGTCTCCGCCGAAGCGGCAGCTGCCTTCTGCGCCTATCGCGGCGGCTATCTTCCCAGCTATGGGCAGCTGGCCCCGCGCTGGCTCGGCCGAGTCGCTGAGCGTTGGCCCGCGTAGCGTCTTGCTTGATTGGGCAGAGTGCCTAAACGAGCACGGAGGGCACTGGCTGTGCGGAGGGAATCGGCTCGAGCATCTGCCTAGCGCCTTGCGGCAGCGGCTGTCCGGAGGGCTTTCATTGCGCGCAAGAAGGTGAGTCCTGGGCAGGCTTCTGCGACCCCGATTGATAGGTAGAGCACCTGGCGACTAGCGTCCCATAACGGCGGGTCGTCGCGAACGAACGAGCGCTATGGGACTAGCGCGTAGCCCAGCGACTTGCGCCCAGCGACTTGCGCCCACCGCCTTGCGCCCACCGCCTTCCGCCGAAGCGGTGCCGCTGGTCCTTTCGGCGCGAACAAACCCTCGGGAGCTGCGCTAGCTCCTTGGGGTTACTTCGCATTCCGAGAAGGCCGTGGGCCGGGGCGGCTTCGGCTATTTCGCAAATATGGCTGGTCGCAAGCAGTGCTGAGCGCGGTTACGCCATTATCGATCGTCCTAAACCGAGCCGCGCACACTCGGCGGATAACCCCTCACGCCCTGCTAGCATCTCCAACTGCCATGGGCTTCCTCTCAAAGTTGTTCGGGCGTCGCGGCGAAGCGATCGTCGTTGATGGCGAGGTGGTAACGCTGCGCAATGCCGAGGTCGCGAGGTCGATCGTGCGGCCGAGTGCAGCGAACTTCGCGTTGGAGGAGATGAAGGAGCCGTGCGGGGGATGCGGCGCGCAGTTGCGGGAGGCGTTCATAACCACGGGCGGGGAGCTTGGCGATCCGAAGGTGTGGCGGGATCACCCCGTGGCGGTGGACGGCTGGGCGTGCGTATCGTGCGGCGTCTTCCGGTATCCACGAAAGATTGATCCGGCGCGCATCCACGAGCTGACCGAGGAAGGCGCGGCCTTGGGGCGCGCGGGCGACTACACCGCCGCAGAGCTTCGATTCTGCCGGATCGTCTGGAACTGGCCGGGCTACTTCCTTGGGCACCTCAACTACGCTGAAGCCACGAGGACGCGCCTCCACAGCGAGAAGATCGACGATCGTCTCGTTGAGCGTCGCCTTTCGCAGCGGATGATTGAGCAGTACGAGGCTGCGCTCGAGGCCTACGTCGCAACTCCGACGCCTCGCCTCATCGCAGGGGTTGTGCGTGCTTCGTTCGCGACGATCGAAGATGCGATTGCGAACCGCGCCATCGATCGAGCCTCACGGCTGCTTCATCAGGTGCTGCAGCTCGCCGATCTTCCGGAAGAAGATCGCCACGAGCTTGAACGGCTACGTGTTTACATCAGTGAAGGCCGCTGGCGCTTCCAGGAGGCAGCCAAAGTGCTGATGCCCTACCTGCATCTGCAAGGGCGTCCGAACGCGCCGATCCCATCGGGGGAGGTACGCAAAGCGCTGGTGACAGCCATGGACTCCCTCACCGAACTCGTGGCCGACGCACCGTCCTTTCCCGAGCCGACCTGGCTGCTCGCGAAGGCGAAGGAGTGCTTAGGGGACCAGCAAGGCGCTCTCGCCACGTTTCGTGCAGCTCACGCCCAGCACCCAACCTTCGAGCCCGTCGCCAAGGACTTCTCACTCATCTTGCTCGAGAAGGACGAGATCGAAGAGGCGCTCGCGGTCAACCGCGCAATCACTAGCAGCTGTCCCAGCGCCGAGAGCTACTGCAACCTCGCGGTCACTGAACTCCTCGGCGGGGACCTCGAGGCCGCACAAGCCGCGCTGGCGAAGAGCTTGGCCCTCGATCCAAACGACAAGATCGCCAACGCCGTGCAGTCGCGGCTTGCGAAGTACCGAGCTGGCGCGAAGCTGCCTCGCACCATCCGCGAGCTCGAGAGAGGTTGAGGGGCGGTCGTGATCGATCCGATTCAGATACCCCGCGGTCTGGCGGTTGCGGGCAGCGCTAGTAACGCGCACTTGACTAAGCAGGGTCGCTAGTAAAGGCTTCGTTCTTAGCGCGCCGCCCTAGAAACGCCGGCTTTCCCAGCCTGTGCTCCCAATCAAGCGGAGCGAAGCCGCCATGCCCACACGAGCCACCGGACGATACGAGCGGACCCGTGGGTGAGGAGGTTGCGGCCTTCGTCCCGCACGCGTTGCCGCCCGTGGATCCGCCCATCGTCGTCGACGCCGCCCTGGCCGAGCGCCTTCGTGCAGCCGAGCAAGCTCTCGTTCGCCTCGAGTTGGCCGGAGAGATGGTCCCCTCGCTCGACTGGTTCATCTACGCGTTCGTCCGCAAGGAGGCCGTGCTCTCGTCGCAGATCGAGGGGACACAGGCGACCCTCGTCGACCTGCTCACGTTCGAGGCCCAGGACGGCGCAGAGCAGAGCACTGCGCCCAACGCCGACGTCGAGGAAGTGTGCAACTACCTCGACGCGCTCGCCTACGCGCGGACGCAGCTCGCGGAGCCTGCAGGCCTGCCGCTCTCGATGCGCCTCCTGAACGAGACGCACTCCCGCCTCATGCGCGGCGTCCGCGGCGCCGAGAAGCTTCCCGGCGAGGTGCGTCGCAGCCAAAACTGGATCGGCGGAAGCCGGCCCGGTAACGCCGTGTACGTGCCGCCGCCTCCGCACGCGCTCGGCGACGTGCTGGGCGCGTTCGAGAAGTACCTGCACGCAGACGACGCGCTCCCGCCGCTCGTGCCCGCCGGGCTCCTGCACGTGCAGTTCGAGACCATCCACCCCTACCTCGACGGCAACGGCCGCATCGGACGCCTGCTCGTGACGCTGCTGCTCGAGCACTGGAAGCTGCTCACCAAGCCGCTCCTCTACCTGAGCCTCTTCTTCAAGCGGCATCGCGAGGATTACTATCGTCGGCTCAACAACGTCCGCATCGACGGCGACTGGGAGGGCTGGCTCGACTTCTTCCTTGATGGCGTCGCGACGATCGCGGACGAAGCGGTCGCCTCCGCACGGGAGCTATTTGCGCTCGTGGCGGTGGACCGCGCACGCGTGCTTGCACACGAAGGGATGTCGGTCGTTGCGCTGCGCCTCTTCGAGCTGCTGCCGCGCCATCCCGTCGTGACCGTCGCATTGGTGATGAAGCTCGTGGACACGACCAAGCCCACCGCGGGGCGGGCGATCGAGCTGCTCGTGGCCGCGGGCGTCCTCGGCGAGACGACCGGCAAGAAACGCGACCGCTCCTTCGTGTACCGGGCCTACCTCGATCGACTCCGCGTCAGCACCGAGCTCAGTGGCGCACAGGTCCTCAGTCGCTAAAGAAGTCGCCCTGGGGGCCAAGCCAACGGCGTAGCCGCTCAACAAGAGGGCGCGCGGGCGCTCAGGGTTAGGCCCCGCTTGTCTGGCTAACCTTCGCATTGTACGCGCAGCGCCGACGCGGCTGTCGTGTGCAATGCGGCGTCATCCGGCTTCGTCAGAGCCTGGGGTCCGGGTTCGCCATGCGGCGGGGTCGCGGTGCTGGTGGAAGATGCCGACGACGACAGCGCGTTCTGGCTCGGCGACGAAGTACACGGCGTAGGGAAATTGGTGGAGTAGCGCCCGTCGCAGCGGGAGCGCGACGACAGGGAAGCGCGCGGGCAGGGCGGCAATGCGGTTAACCGTGTCGCGTACTTGGTCGGTGAACGTGGACCCCAGACCGGGCTGCTGTTCCTCGTACCAGCGTGCCGCGCTGCGGACGTCGAGCTCGGCGTCCGGGCGAAGTACGACCAGGGTCATTGAGTGCGACGCTGAGCGAGGTCGGTGCGAAGGTCGGCTTCGACTTCGCTCCAGGAACGAAGCGGTTCAGCTGACGTGGCATGCTCCGCGAGCCGCCGCTCCAACTCCACTCGGTGAGCTGCGGGGACGTGCACGTCCTGCTCCCGTGCCGTGATCCGATCCCAAAGCGCCCCGACGTAGGCGATCTGGTCGCCGACGGGTAGGTCGTCAAATCCTGGCGGCGGGTTTGGGAGCTGGCTTGCCACAGCGGAAGTGTAGCGCGGCCCGGCGCGCTAGCCAACGGGCCGAGGCGGACTCAAGGTCGCCGACCACCACACGTACTTCGTTGGTAAGGCAGGGCTTTGGGTACACAATACTGCGCAGAGTTGTCTCCGCAGCACCAACGTAATTTGCTACAGCACTGGGGGGCAGGACATTGCCCGAGCCAGCGAATACAAGTCTATCGCGCAAGAAGTCGCAAGGAGGGTAGGCCAGTGAATCCCAGCGACCGAACCGTCCTTTACGACCTCGGTGTCATTCTTCGGGAGATGGCGTTGGAGGCCAAGCATGCCGCCAAGAGCGACGGCGCCACGGAGTTTGATGTTGGGTACATGGCGGGCTTCCATCGAGTTGTCTCGTTGATGCAGCAGCAGGCTGAGGCGTTTGAGATTCCATTGGCCTCGATTGGGCTTGAAGGCATCGAGGCAGATAGAGATCTCGTTTAGAGACTCGATCGGGTGTGAATGGGCAAGCGCTAGAATCGGACGCGTCGGTAACGGTGGATGAGTTGAGCTGAGAGTCCGCGCCAAAGCTTCGTTTACGATCACTCCGTTGAACATGCCTGAAGAACGAGCGACGAACTTGGTGTCACTCCTCGTGAGTGAACTGCGTGCTGACCCGGTCCGGTTTCGCGCAACGGATGGATACATCCGACTCACGAAAGCCTTGGAGGCTGGTAACAACCCGACGGCGCTGAAGGAATACTTGGGCGAAGCGACTGAGTTCGCTGGTGACGTTCTTTGGTCGATCGCGGAGCTGGAAGATGTGACCGACTACGTTGGCGAGGCTCTCCAGCATCTCGCGAGCGCCGACAAGGGAACGGCTGGCTACGCCATGGAGATCGTCCTGCGAGCAGGGCATGCACCCGAGTTGCGCGCAGTCTTTGAGCAGTGGCGCGTTTGCGACGAGGCGTTGTGCGAGAAGGCGGCTTGCGACTTGTCATGGCAGGGCACTGACCGATTGGGTGAGGTCCTCGCAGCCGCAGGCGAGGGGTGGTGCTCGGCCCTTGCGCTGAAGCTCTCGTCAACGTTGCTAACGAGGTCGGAGATTGCGGGGGCGTTGTGCTCGCAAGCATCGCTAGAGAGAGCGACGCCAGCTATCTGGAACTCATGGCGCTCTCGCCGGAAGCTTGGATCCGTGAGCACGGCGACTGGCTCAATAGCTGTGGTCCGCGTAATCGAACCGTATGAAAGAA
>CAITIQ010000618.1 GCA_903892415.1 uncultured delta proteobacterium
CAAGAGGAGATCGTTCAGCTGCTGGTGTTCGGCGAAAACGAGGCCACCGGCGTGGCTCTAGCGGGAGACGTGATCGGCGGCAGCGTAGCGACCTCGCTCGCCAACGATCTGCTGGCGTCGGCCTTCGGTGGCGTGCTGCGCGACGTGTTGGCGGTGAACGTGGGCATCACCTCGGCGACCGGCGGTGGCTACCTCGGTGCGCAGGTCTCGGTGTCGGATCAGTTCTCCTTCGGCGGGACGGTGGAGCAGGTGGAGCAGGTGCAAGCCACCACCAGCCAAACGCAAGCCGGCGGCTGCGGTGATCTCTACTTCGATTATCGCATCAGCCGCAGTTGGTCCTTGCGCGGCTCGGGCGCCTACTGCGACTACGAGAACCAGACCACTGGCACGGGCTCCTCGCAGGACGGCGTCTCGCTCGGGCTCGTTGTGCTGTGGCAACTTCGTTATTAGGAGTAGAGTCGCGCCCATGAGCGCTTGTCCGAAGATGCAGCTGTGTCCGGTATTTCCAGTGTTCCGTAATCAGTCGGCCCTGCGGGTGATGCAGTCGCTCTACTGTGAGGGGGACTTTTCGCGCTGCGCGCGTTTCCAATCGGTGAGCCAAGGGGTCGTGCCACCGAAGAATCTGCTGCCTGACGGCTCGGCCCTGCCAGCCCAACCGACTCGCAAGAACTGAGCATGGCGGATCCGCTCTTGAGCAAACGCTGGCATGCCCTCGCAACGTGGCTCGCCAGCAACTCCCCGTGTACGGCGAGTTCGCTTTTGCCCGGGCTCGCAACTGCGGCGTTGGGCGAAGCATTGGGCGAGCAGCCGCCGGAGGAGCTCGCAGAGCTTTACGCGCTAGCGGCGGGTCAGCGCGTCGGGGTCGAGCGGGCTACGGGCATTTTCAACGGCTACTGGTTCATGCCGATCGATGGCGTGGATGGGCTGAAACAAACGCGTGAGGACTTTCGTCAGGCGGCGCTGCACGGAGCAAGCTGGGCAAAGCCGGAGCGGTTCGCCTTCGCCAAGGACTTCGGCGGGAACTACTTGTGCCTCGAGGGCGGTCGCCTGCTCGAGCTCGAAGAGGGGAAAGCCCGCTACCAAGGCTCACTCGAGAAGCTGCTTGGCTCCGCGCTACGGAGTTGCCAGCAGAAAAAAACGATCGATCTCCCGGTCGAAGTGCGCGCAGTGCACGAGGTTTACTTCGATGCCACGCGGGCACGAAGGGTGGGCGACGCGGTCAACCACAGCCTGTTCGAGTCGCTGCAGCTGCGCGCCGAGGTGGTCTCGATCGAAGCGGCGTTTGGTCACTTTGACAAGCGCCCGGACACGCTGCACGGCCTGGCCATCCGCATCCACGGCCTTCACGACGACCGCCGCCTCGATGTCAACAATCGCGGCGTCGTCGATCCGTATGATCAACCTGTGCGTGGCACCCGGGCGGGACAGTTCAGCGGCGGCGGCGGCCCTGGCTACGTCGTCTACGCGTGGTCCACCGCGCCACTACCCGAGCGCTCCAGGTTGCGCGTCGAGCTCACCGACGTGCAGCTGCGCTTCGACGATCCAACGTAACGCGGCAGCCGGAACCAGGCTCCTGCGACCTCAGCGCGTCAGGTACGCGATGGCCTCGGCCTCGTCGCTGAAGACCTTCGCGTCGCTGCGGTCCTGCGCCATCAGCCGCTGTACGTGAAGCATGCCGACCGGGGTCTGCACCAGCATGGCGACGCGTTTGAAGCCGACCAACGTGGCCCGACGGTGTTTGGCGAACATCGCCTCCGAGGCAGGGTCATTGCGGCCAGCCACGACCCGCGTATCAACCAAGAGCACGCAGCGCTCACGACCTTCCGTGTCGAGCACGCGCTGCAAAGGGTTGAAGGCCAACTCCACCTCCGCCTCACTGAGGAACGGGCGCACCTTGCGGGTGACGCGAATCAACCCGCGCGCGTCAACACGTTCAACAAGGTAAAAGTCGCTGTCGAGCAGGGTAGTGGCCAAGCTACGTCACGCTAGCAATCGCGCCCGCTCGCACCAACACTTTCGCGCAAAGTGGACGTTGGCGCCGAGCTAGCTCGCTGATTGCGCTGGGCCGGGATCAGGCGCGTCGGCGACTTGAGCCACGCGTTGCTCGCGCGCCATGATCAAGATCTCCTTGGCCATGCGCAACACCAACGGCCCGAGCAGCAGCCCGGCCGGGCCAAACGCTGAGAGCCCACCAAAGGCCGCGACCAACAGCAACCAGGTCGAGAGGTCCAAGTGACCGCCCCAACGCTGCAGGAACGGCCGCAGCACGTTGTCGATCGACCCGATGCCAAACAGGCCGATCAACGTTAGGACAATCGCTTTGCCCGTCTGCCCGTTGAGAGCGAGCCCCAAAGCGACCGGCGCCCAAACCATCGCCGTACCGATGCCCGGAACGAAGGCGCCAACGAACGTCAGCGCGCCCAAGATGGCGGCCCGCGGGATGCCGAGCACAAGGAAGGAACCTGTGGCGACGACCGCCTGGGCGAGCGCGGTGAGCCCCGCGCCGATGAACAAACCGCGGCCGGTCTCGATGAAGGTGTGGCCCAAGCGCTCGGCGGCGGCCCGTGGCAGCGGCGCATGTTCCACGAGCCAGGCCCAAATCTCCCGGCCCGAGACCAGGAACTGAAACAGCGCCACGGTGAAGGTGGTCACTACGATCAGCGCCCAAGCCCCTGCGCCGGCGAACTGACTTGCTAGCTCCCAGGCCGTGTCTCCGTGCGTTTGTAACACCTCAACGAACTTGGTCAGGCCAACCGGACCTTCCGTCTCGCTGGAGGTCACCAGCGCCAGCGCCTGACGTGCTTGCGGCGAGGCAAGCATCGCCCGCGCGAACTCCAGGCCGCTCGAGACCAAGCTCACCGCCAACATCCCCACCGGGACGAACAAAGCAAAAACGATCACGATGGCCACGGCTGCGCCCACAGCGCGCTTTCCGCGAGCCAGCTTGCTGATGCGCGTGACCAACGGATCGAGCAAAGCAGCCGTCCAAATCGCGACGACGATCGGCGACCAAAGTTCGAGCAACACCCAGCCGGCCAACAACAAGACCACGACCGCACCGCCGGCGATCAGCGTGCGATCAACGCCCTTCACGTGCGCGTTCCGATCGCAAACGCTCTACCGTCGACCACGAGCCGCAGTGGCTCATCGGCGAGCCAGGGCTCGAGCGCGCTTTGCGCCTCACGCAAGAAGCGAGCGAGCACCGGCCGCGAGGCGCCACGCGGCAGGACCTCCACATACGCCACGCCCTCCTCGTCCACCTGCAGCGTCTCGGCACGAAGCGGCTCCTCGTGTCCTGAGCTCAGGCGCACCCGCGGAGCGCCCGCGCCGTCCGCGTGGATTGCAGCGACGAACTGCGCCGTATCCTCGACCTGGAGGTAGCACCAGTCGTAGCCGTTCTCGAGGATGGGCCGGCCGTCATCCGGGTGGTAGGAGAGCCAGGAGTGCATCGCCCGCGCGAGCGAAGGGCGCTCGACCTTTTCGCCCTCGTGCAGAAACTCACCGAAGCGATTGAGCTGAATGCGGCTCTCGCGACTGAAGCCAGGCGGCGCCGGAAAGCGAAAGAACTCCGGGTGATCGCCTGGCTTCATGGTCACTGCCTCATTGCCCAACGCGGTTCAGCGATCCTTCTGCCATATCGCTACGTAAAAGCCAGCGAACTGCTTGAGCGGTGAGTCCGCCAAGGCGACCTCGACGGCGCGCAATGCGCTCGAAACGACGGGCAAACTCATCACGAAGGCAGCCGGCGTGACGATGCGAATGCCGCGCGTGGCCACCAGCTTGGCTCCGGCCGGCGTGCGATCACGGACCGAGAACGGCGAATCAAAGCGCGTGAAGACTGCGTCTTCTTTGAAGGCGCCCGAGGTCTTGCGCGCACCAGCGGCCTTCTTGGCGGCGTAGCGCAGGCTCCACGGATTGTAGAACTCGGCGATCACGTAGCCACCGGGCCGCACCACGCGCAGCATCTCCGAGAGGGCGGCGGAGATGTCGGGGATATGCGCCAGCACCTTGAACGAGCAGGCGACATCGAAGCTTTGGTCGGCGAAGGGCAGCGCCGTCGCTGAGCCCTCCACCACGTCGAGCCCACGGGCCTTGGCCTTCTCGAGCATGCCGGGCGAAAGATCGATCCCTTTGGCGCTGCGAGCGAAGTCGCTGAAACGCGTGAGCAACAGGCCGGTGCCGCAACCCACCTCGAGTACGTCCTTGCCCTCGCCGAAGCGACGCACGGTCTCTACCTCGAGGTCATCGAGCAGGTCGTGATAACCGCCTGGCTCGTTTCCTCCGCGCTTGTCGTCGTAGCCCTTCGCGAACTGGTCGTAGTACTTCCTGGATTGCTCTTCGCCTTGCGGTTCCACGGCGATCAACTAGCACGGCGCGCCAGCGTCACCAACGACCAGCTACCAAGAAAGCTGGACGCCCAAACCCACTGCATCCGGGGCGTCAGGCACGCCGATGACGGTGAGTGACTTGGGCGTCGCCGGCTTCTGGGGCAGCTTGCGAACGCGGGTTTTCTCGACGCTGGGCGCAAAGTTCACCTGCGCCTCGATCACTCCGGCGATCATCAACGCCGCGAGGCTCGCTGTCGAAACGATGTTGGCCACCTTCAGCTGATCGACCTGTTCTTCGAGCGCCACCGGGTCGAGCGCGCTGCCGCAAATATCTGGGCGTACCTTGGTGCCGCAAGTGGAGAGCACCGAGTGCCCCACGAAGGTACCAACCGAGGCTCCCAGCGCGGCGACCTCGATCGAAAGGAAGAACACGCCCAGCGCAGTGTTGTCGTTCACGAACTGCCCGACACCAAACGGCAACGCCGCCAGCCAGCGCGAGCGCTCGCTCACCACCAGCTCCTTTGAAGCCAGGTTCTCGAGCGAGGTCACGTAGGCCAGATAAGCGGTCCGCTCGGCGGCTTCCTCGCTCTTACGCTGCTGATCTAGCAGGGCTTGGCTGGTCAGGTCGGCCTCGACCTCGCTCTTGGCCTGCAAAAAGAGCTCGATCGTCTTCTGCGGAAAGATCGCCGGACTTGGAATGAAGGTCGGGCTCTGCTTGAGCAGCAGCTTGAACTGACTCTTGGCCTCGGCCTTGCGGTCGAGCAGGGCGAGCGCGAGCGCGTAGTAGGAGCGGGCTCGCCAAATGGTGCTCTCGTCGGTCAGCTTGCAACCGCCAGTCGTCAGCTGCGCGACCGTTGGACACGGCTCACGCGCCGGATCGAGCAGGACCTGAAAGCGCACCGCAGCTTCCTCGTATTGGGCGCCGTCGATCAGCGACTTCGCGTAGTCGAGCTCTTCCCCATCGGCGGCCAGCGCCACGCTTGCGCGACACAACGTCAGCGCGAGCGCGGCCAGGGCTAGCCATCGCGAAAGGATTGGGAAAGGTCGGACCGGCACTCGCGACGCATTGAACCGAATAAACCGACCAATGCCAAGCAATGCAGCGTCTTCCATGGGATGCAGGGGCGCTGAGCGGCAAGACGACCGACAAATCCAGCCGGATCCATGGCGCGACTGGGTGCGGTTACGCTGACGGTACGGGAGATCGCCGAGGCCAGCGGCTTCGGGGTTGTGACCGCAGCCCGGCCGTCGCACAGGAGATCCCTCCGCAACGATGCAGATCGTCCGTAATCGCGCCGCGACCGCCGAAGTGCCTGCCTGCGACTTCGAGCAGCAGGTCCTGCTGGCTCGCGCTGCGCTCGCAGCGGAGCGTGCCGCTGATTGGACGAAGCGGATCCTGGCCTCACGGCGCAGTTGGACCAAAGACTTTGGCGGGGATCAGTTTTCGCTCGGGCGGGCGTTTTACACCCACTACGAGACCGAGCGGGCCAAGCTCTACTTCGACCAGGCCGAGCGCTCGAACGCGACGGTGGAGCGCTTGTTGCCGGGCATGCAGCAATGGATGCGCGAGCTTTTCAGCGCGATGGCGCGAGCGCAGGTGCGACCTCGGACCGGCTTCTGCGCGGCTGGAGCGCACATTTTTGAACCTGGTGCCTTGGTCGCGCGCAAGGGCGGCGTCGTCCACTTCGACGTCGAGGGCCTCTCGCCGCTACACCTCGCGCGAAGGGCGCGCTCGCTCTCGTTGGTGGTCATGCTGCAACCCGCAGCGTGGGGCGGGGGCTTACGCGTGTACGACGCTTTGTATGCAGGCAGCGAAGAGCCAAGCGCTACACAGCGAGCCGCACGCACGCAAACCGTCGCTTACGCCGCGGGGGACGCGCTGCTGATGAGCTCCTTCCGACTGCATCAAATCCGGCCCTTTCGCGGGGAGCGCGCACGCATCTCGCTCACGCTGCACGGCGTCGAGGTGGATCGCGGGCTTTTCGAGACCTGGTTTTGAGTCTAAGCGCGGGCCAGCGTGAAGCTGACCGTGGCCTTGAAGGCGGGCCCCTGACGACGCTTCAGCATCGTCCGCTCCGCCACGTTAGCAAAGCAGCGCTTCACGCCGTCGTTCGCGAGGTCACCGGCGACCACGACGCGCTCGCCTTCCGCCTGGCCCAAGCTGAGCGCGAGCTCGATCGAGCCTTGCAACGCCGGGCTTTGCCACAAACCCACGCGGTAACAGGCGGTGAAATGAGCGGCACTGCGATCGAGCTCGGCCCCGAGCAGCTGCTCCGATTTGCCGGCCGAGACGCTGACCGGACGGCGTCGCACCAGCGCGGGAGGCTCCGCCTTTGCCTTACTGAAGGCCGAGAGCACCGCCTCCGGCTCGTCGGGAGCGACAAGGATGCTGGGGTCGTAGTCGAGCGCCAGGGTGAACTCCTGCACCGCGACAGCACCGCTATTCGCTGCCAGCGCGTCAGCACGCAGCAGGTGCAACTTCGACAACGTCTCCGTGCTGCATAGCGAGGCTGCGTTCGAGGAAGCGTCGAGATCGGGCTTGATGGTCGGCGCTTGCACGGCCGGCGCTTGCATGGCTGGCGGCCGAGGAGCAGCACACAGCGCGAACGCCCGCTCCACGCGCCGTGAGAGCTCCGCCGCATCGGTTAGCGCCGGGTCAAACGGCGCGAGCGCTAGCGCCTCTTGCTCGGCGTCGCGAATGGGGACCGCCGCTTCGCCGCTGCTCACCACGCTGGCCGCGCCGCTCGCCGCAAGCGCTCGTACATCCGCGCCGCTGGGCTCGGAGCTGCAAGCGCACCAGCAGGCGCAAAGGGCAAGGGTTGCAAGGGAAACCCGCATCGGTTGGGCGCAGCCTACTCGAGCTGCAGTTACCAGGCGAACGCCTCTTGCCAGGCCGCTCCACCTAGCAGAAGAACGTTGCGTGAACTCCTCCACGGCCCTCGCCCCCGCGCCGAACGCCAAGCTGCCGCCGCAGATTCCCTTCATCATCGGCAATGAAGGCTGCGAGCGTTTCAGCTTCTACGGGATGCGCAACATCCTGACGCAGTTCCTGGTCTCGTCGGCGATCTTGGGCGTGCTCGGGGATGAAGCGGCTCGCAAAGCGGCGTCCAAAGACGTCTTTCATACCTTCGTGATCGGCGTTTACTTCTTCCCGCTGCTCGGCGGCTGGCTGGCCGATCGGTTCCTGGGCAAGTACCGGACGATCCTCTATCTGAGCCTGGTTTACTGCGTTGGCCACGGTTTTCTGGCGGCCTTCGAGAACAACCGCAACGGCTTCTTCGCTGGCCTTTTCTTGATCGCGCTGGGCTCGGGGGGCATCAAACCGTGCGTATCCTCCTTCGTCGGAGATCAGTTCGACCAGAGCAACAAGCACCTGGCGAAGTTCGTCTTTGACGCGTTTTACTGGATTATCAACTTCGGCTCCTTCTTCGCCTCGTTGCTGATGCCGGTGCTGCTCAAACGCTACAACGCGAGCGTCGCCTTTGGCGTACCGGGCATCCTGATGTTGCTGGCCACGCTGGTGTTTTGGCTCGGACGTGGGCGCTACATTCACGAGCCGCCGGTCGGTCAAAACCCTCACTCCTTTGCGCGCGTTTGTTGGACCGCGCTCACCGGCTCCGGCTTCGGGCTGGGCACTGGGCTCGCTGCGCTCGGCGCGATCGTGGCGTTGGGGACGTTCTTCTTCATCAAGCCCCTCGGCTTCGTTTCCTGCTTCTGTTTAGCGATCGTGTCGTTGGTCGGGCTGTTCGGGCTGGGTACCTGGATGCAGATCGATGGCGCGCGCAGCCGCCACCCGGAGGAAGCAGTCGAGGGTGTGCGCTCGGTGCTGCGCCTCTTGGTGCTGTTCATGTTGGTCACGCCCTTCTGGTCGCTTTTCGATCAGAAGGCCTCCACCTGGGTGCTCCAAGCCGACGCGATGACCAAGCCCGAGTGGTTCCAGCCGTCCCAAATGCAGGCCCTCAACCCAGCGCTAGTGATGGGGCTTTTGCCCTTCAACAACCTCGTGCTCTACCCGCTATTGCGCAAGCTGGGCGTCGAGCCGAGGCCCTTGCGCAGAATGACCGCAGGCATCGCCTTCGCCGGGCTCGCGTGGATCGTGATCGGCTTCATGCAGCTGGCAATCGACGGTGGTACGCCGATCAGCATCACCTGGCAGATCTTGCCCTACGCGCTGCTCACCTTCGGTGAAGTGCTCGTCTCGGCGACCGGCCTCGAGTTCGCCTATTCGCAAGCCCCGCCCGCCATGAAAGGCGCGCTGATGAGCTTCTGGAGCTTGAGCGTGACCATCGGCAATCTGTGGGTGCTGCTCGCTAACTCCAGCGTCAAGAGCGAGAGCTTCTCCGCTTGGGCGCAGGCCTCGTCGGGCATGAGCATGACTGCCTTCTTGATGTTCTTCTTTGCTGGCTTCGCCTTCATCGCGGCGCTCGCCTTCGGCGCCTACGCGAGCCGCTACAAAGTCGTCGATCACTACCGCAAGGCCTGAGGAGATTCTTTTTGCTGCACCCACCTTCGGTGGGAACCGCCACCCACCTTCGGTGGAATCGGCGGGCTCCGTACGGAAACGGTCGACCGAACCACGCGGCTGTGAGAGGTTCGAGGGGTCCACAGTGGACGCAGGGTGCAGCCTCGGCTGCAGGACAAGCGATGGTCGGGCCGCCATCGAGCCGGAGCGCAGCTTCGGCGGAGCCCGAACGTGTCTAAGGATCCCCCTGCGAAACCGCTACCTACGCCCGAAGCCTGGGAGCCTTTGTTGCGCCTGGCGCGCTTCGCCGCGCGACCGCTCGAGCGCTTCTTAGCGATTCAAGCAGCCAGCGGCATCGTGCTGTTGGTCGCCGCCGCCGTAGCGTTGATTTGGGCCAACTCACCGTGGCGCGAAAGCTACGTGCAACTCTGGCATACGCCGCTCGGCGTTCGCGTGGGCAGCTTCACGTTCGAGCGTCCGCTCGAGTGGGTCGTCAACGACGGACTGATGGTGATCTTCTTCTTCGTGGTGGGCATGGAGATCCGCCGCGAGGTTCATCACGGTGAGCTCTCGGAGTGGCGGAGAGCGGCGCTCCCGGCCGCTGCCGCGCTGGGCGGAATGTTGGTGCCTGCAGCGCTGTACACGGCGATCGCTGGGGCGCCGCAAACTCGCAGCGGCTGGGGCGTGCCGATGGCCACCGACATCGCCTTTGCGGTGGGCATCCTTGCGCTCTTGGGCAAGCGTGTACCGCCAGCTTTGCGGGTGCTCTTGCTGGCGCTGGCGGTGATTGACGACCTGGGCGCGATCGTGGTGATCGCGATCTTTTACAGCGGAGGAATCCAAAGCAGCGGGCTCTTGATCGCTGCCGCAGGCTTCGCGGGGATCTTCGTGATGCAGCGCTTCGGCATCCGCTCGCGTGCGCTCTACATAGCCCCGGCGCTGGTTGCTTGGGCCGGCGTTTACTCGGCTGGGATTCACCCAACCATCGCCGGCGTATTGATTGGCCTGATGACACCGGTGCGGGCGCCGCTCGGGCCCGACGGCTTCCTCGAGAGCGCCCAACGCGAGTTGGCCCAACTGGCGACGCTGGGCCCGGCTTCGTTGAGTTCGCACGAACTCGCCGGCACACTCAAGCAAGTTGACCTGGCGCGCCGCGGCGCGATGGCCCCGGCCGAGAGTCTGATCGAGGCGCTGCACCCATGGGTGGCCTACTGCATCATGCCGATCTTCGCCTTGGCCAACGCCGGCGTGAGCGTGAGCGGCGGCTTGCAAGGGGACGCCGCTTGGACCGTGCTTGCGGCTGTGATGGTGGGGCTGATCGTCGGCAAGACCGTGGGCGTGTTTGCGGCCAGCTGGCTCACCTTGCGCCTGGGCGTGGGGACGCTCCCAGCAGGGCTCAGTCAGCGGCACTTGCTGGTGCTCGGCGTCGTAGCCGGGGTGGGCTTCACCATGGCGCTGTTCATCGCGCAGCTCGCCTTTACTGATCCCGCGCTGCTCGCGGCGGCAAAGCTCGGGGTGCTCGCCGCTAGCGTGGTCGCCGGTGCAGCAGGGATCGCGCTTGGGCGGCTGCTGCTCACCGAAGCGGAGACGGTGGGAGCAGCGACAACCGCTGACGAGGCCGAGAGTTCAACCGAGCTCTAGCGCTATCCAAGTGGGACCGTCTGGTCGAGCGCGCGTGCCCGCGGCTACAGCTTCAAGAAGGACCGGTTTGTGGTGCTTCCGGCGGCGTGGTACCAGCTCCGCCATGCGAATGTACCTTTGCTCTCTCTCGCTCTTGCTCGCTGCTTGCTCCGCTGATGCGGGTTCCACCGCGAGCAGCGGTAGCGCCAAGTCTGGCGCCAGCGGCAGCGCCAAACCCACCACTTCGGCGAAGCCCTCAGCGGCGCCCGCTGCCACCACCGCCGCTCCTTCAGCGAGCACCGCTGCCCCCGCAGGCAATGCCGCCATCGTCGCGACCTGCACCACGAAGATGGGTGCGCGCATCCTCAGCTGCGCCGAGTACCACGGTGAAGTTCCGGCCAAGGCCGAGGAGGAATGCAAAAAGGAGGGGGGAACGTTCGCCGCCGCCGCAACCCCGTGCACCGGCGAGACCGTCATGGGCAAGTGCGAGCCGAAAGAGCCGGGCGCGAACTTCGTGAGCGACTACTCCTACAAGCCGCCCGTCGGCGAGCCGAAGGAGTCTTGCGAGGCACTCGGCAAGGTGTGGACCGTCGTCGAGGCAAAGAAGTAACGAGCTCCGCACTCCTCTTCCGTGCTCGTGGATCGCTCTGCACCCGAACGGATGACCTAGTCGCTCGTCGTCGGAGGAAGCGAAACGTCGTCTTCCGAACGGCTGAGAGAGAAGAGCTGAACGCCTGCAAAACCAACGGCTTCGCAGGGGGATGACGCGCGAATGACCCTGCGCATGGCCTCGTAATGCTCGACCTGCATGCGCTCGAGGCGACTGAGGTCTTCTTTCGATACCGAAAAGACCGTGTAAGAGAAGAGGCCGGGCGTGCCTTGTGCACAACGACCCGCCGCGAGACTGAGCCAGAATGACTTGAGGCCAAGCAGCGTGGCGCGCGGGATCGTACTCGTGTCGACGGCGTGCTCGCGATCGATATGCCAGCGTCCGCGTCGGCGGTGAATCACGCCGGCGCGACGCATGGCTTCGAGCGCTCGCGTTTCCTGCGCGAGCGAGATTCCGAGCTGCTTCGCGATAAAGCCTGGCTGGCTTCTCGCGGCCGCTTGAGCCGGAGAGGTAATCTCGAGGAATCGTAAGATCGCCTCGCTGAGCGGGGCCTCGTGAGCGATCCGGCGAAGTGCGTCGAGGCGGCGGAGCTCGACGGCCACGGCGGGCAGCCGGGCAACATCGACGAACGTCGCGAGCCAATCGAAGAACCTGCGTGGCGCCGCCGCATGCACGAGGCGCAAGAAATCTGGAAGGCGCGGCTCCGCCTTACCGCTCATCCAGCGCGCGAGCGACACGCGATTGCACCCAGAGTCGTTCGCCCAGGCGCAAATGGTCATCGTGCCGCGGAGCTCGCGGAGGAACGAGGACACCCAGTCCGGGCGGTTCGCATCTGCACGCCGGATCCACGCGGGAGTCGACGACAAGGGGGTCGATAGGATCCTCTGCAAGTCGGCCCCTCCACGCACCGACGCGAGGACGACCTCGGATGCCAAGGGAAAGCGCCGCCCCGACTCCCAGGCGTAAGCAACGTTGCTCCGATGGCCGAGCCGGCGGCTGAAGGCGAGCTGCGAGCGCTTGCCGCGCAAAGATCGAAGCAACTGACTCGCGAGCAGCTCGATTTCCACCGCGACAATCTAGCAGAAACGATCATCAAGGGTCGATATCTGCCAGGTAGATTGTACGAAAACGATAGAACCACTTCTTGCGGTCACAGAACGCGGGACTACCTTCGACGCCATGACCGCTTCTATTCAGAGCACTTTTTCGTTGGGATTTTGCCTCGCGTTCGTTTCGACCGTTGCCTGCGCAAGCTGCGGGGACAGCGATCCGGGAGTCGGTGGTGGAGGCTCGGGCTCCACCAACACGACGACGTCCTCTGGCAGCACAGGCAGCGGTGGGACGCAGCCCTCGTTCGTCACGGGGAGCTGGGTCGGTTCCGCGTCGGTGGAGGGCACGCAGTTCCTCAAGACCGGCGTCTCGCCCGTTCGCGCGGTGGTGTACGAGCACGAAGGAACGGTCCGTGGCTTCATCGATCTTGAGCAGACCGAGCTCGGCACCTTCGACTCTCCGACCTACTACTTCGAGGGCGAGATCGACCCGGAAGGCGCGCTGACGGTGCGCCTCACAGAGCGCTTCTGCGGCGCCGGTGATCCGGTGGGCCTCTGCTATCCCGACGGCGCGAGCAAGCGCCTCGTCTATCGGGCAAGCGGGTCCATCGATGCGAGCTCCATGATTCTGGGTGCCGCCGAGGTGATCCCGGGCTCGGAACCGATCCCGGGGGATGTACCTTTCGAGCCTCCGTTCAGCTCCCTCGAAGCGCAGCGGGTCGCGCCAACTCCGGCGCCAGCCACCGGGACACTCGAGGGCAAGTGGCAGGGCGAGTGCTTCGTGGGACGCGATGTGATCTACCCCCTCCCACTTCCCTTCGTCGGCCAAAACGAGATGGAGATCGGGGCGGGCGCCGGCGGCGCGCCGAAGCTGCTCAGTTTCGTCAACGAAGGAATCACCTACTGGCCCAGCGACGACGCTCCCATCTTGCTGGGAGACACGCTTCGTCTCGACGAACAGAACGGCTGGTTCTGGTTCGTGCAGGTCTGGCTGATCGATAGCAGGTGGCTTTACCTGGGAGTGCAAGAGGGCGACGTCTTGAAGCTTCTCATCGTGGCAGACCCGCTGGATCCCGCCGCGTCGCTCTGGTCCGCTAGCGCCACACCACGCGATCCACTCGAGGCGACTTTCCTCAACACCGAGGGTGCTTGCTACTTCTCGCGAAGCCCGTGACCCGGCCACCAGGTTCGCGTCAGGATCAGTCGACCACCTCCGCCTCGAGTTCGTTCAGCTGGCCGTTGACGATCTCAAAGAACACGCCGCCGGCCGCCTCGGTGGTCCAGCATGCGAACGCGCTGTCTTCGCAAGCAGCGGTTTGGTAGACGTTGACGACGTAACGGCCGCCCTCTTTCAGCGGGACCGCCTCACGCTGAAAGAGGGCGTTCTCCGGCAGTTGGCCGTAGATGATCGGCCCTGCAATCTTCGGCTCTCCCACCATCGCCGAACCAAAGCTGCCTTCTTCGCTGGCCATCGACGTCTCCCAAATCAAGGTCGACGAGTCGAAGTAGCGGTACTGCGAGCTGATGTACGGCGTGCAATCCCCGTCCACCACCTCACACTCCGACACCTCGACCCAATGCACCGGAACGTCGATATCGATCTGCAGCTCGAACCCAGCCCCTTGCTGCTCGAGCGTCACGCCGACCGCGATCTGCTCTGGGTCGCTGTCCTCGAAGGCGTCCTGGGCGCACGCGGGTAGCAGACAAAGGCCAACCGCGAGCAACCCTGCAAGATTGTGCATTACCGCCATGCGCTCAATCTACCCTTCATTCGAGCTCCTCGACCACCGCCGGCGGAACCTCTTTGATCAGCCCATCTTCCACCGTGAAGAAGAGACCGCCCGCTGCCACGATGCTCAAACAGTTGACGTCATCGGTATCGCACGCCTGCGTTCGATACACGCTGAAGGCGTAGATACCGCCTTCCTCGAGCGGAGCCGCATCCGATTGCCAGCGTGCATGCTCGGGCAGCTCGCCGTAAACGATAGGGCCCTCAATTTCGGCCGGGCCACGCATGAAGTCGTCAAACTGGTCGGAGAAGTGGTCACCCATCGCGGCCTCCCAAACCACGATCCCTGCATCAAACATGCGGTAGGGACCAAGCGCCTGCGGGACACAGGGTCCGTAGTCAGCCGTGCATTGCACCACCTCGACCCAATGCACCTTTCCCTCCGGCTCGACGCTCAGGCTCGGACCACTCGGTTGCGCAATCTCGTTTGGCTGTTGGCTCCCATCGACGGTGGCGTCCTCAGCCTGTTGCAACGAAAGCCCAATCGTCTCGATCTCCGACTCTTGTTCTTCGCAGCCGCTCAACAGCCCAAAGCCGACCACCAACGAAAGCAAGCAAGTCAAGTACGTTCGCATAAGAACCTCCTGCAATGGCTTGTGGCGAGCGCGCTCCATCCTTCAACGAAAATGATCAGGGAGGTCGACGGAGTGCCCCCGGGCACGGAGTGAATGACTCGTGCTCGAGCAATTGAAGCGCCGCACGATTTCGTGAAGGATTCGTGCTCCTGGGCACAAACCCGGACAAGGACCCTTTGGCGAGCCTCGATTTTTCCACCTTGTTCACGCTGGAGCTTGCGTACGTCGTACGCAGCCTGCGCCGCCTTGGGGTTAGCCCGGCCGACGTTGAAGATCTGGCGCACGACGTTTTCATCGCCGTTCACGGTGAGCTCGACAACTTCGATCAAGCGCGGCCCGTGCGTCCGTGGCTGTTCGGCTTCGCCTTTCGCGTGGCCTCCAACTATCGGCGGAAACTAAAGCCCGCCAATGAGCTGGAGGCAGCGGAGCTCGAGGACCCTCGGCCGCTCGCTGAGGAAGAGCTGGTGCGCGCAGCCGACCGTGCGCTGGTAGTCAAAGCACTCGAGTCGATTCCGCTGGTGCGGCGCGCGGTCTTTATTCTGTACGAGATTGACGGCGTGCCCATCGTCGAGGCCGCGCGCATTCTTGAAATCCCCGAGGGAACGGCTCACTCCCGTCTCTCAAAAGCCCGCGAAGAGTTCGCGAGCGCCGTAACCCGACTTAGCAAGCAGGAGAACCATGGGCGAATCCCTAAGACAGCTACCTGAGGACGCTCTGCGACTCTTGTCGGCCGAGAAGGATGTGCCGGAGGTCCCTGCGGAGCTTCGTGCGCGCCTCGCTGAGCGCTTGCTCGCTTCAACCAACAAAGCCGCCGCGATCCCAGCCAAAACGAGCGCGGCGGCGGCGGCGGTCGTGCTGGCAGGAACCGACGTTGGCAAAGACACGGTGTTGGCAGCGGCGGTGGGGCAAGGCGCGGCGGCCAGCAAAGGCCTCGGGGCTTGGGCACTCAGCAGCAAGTTGTTGCTTGCAGGCGTGGTCACGTTCGGCGTCGGTGGTGGAGCGGGAGCAGCCCTGCACTCGATGGCGGCAGGTCCTCCGCCTGCCGGAGCCACCTCGGTGATCGTCGTTGAGGCGCCGCCGCGCGCCACCAGCGTGGTCGTGCTCGGCCAAGCGAGCGCAACTCCGCTCGTTTCTGCGGTGCCGACGGCCGAGCCGGTGCTCGAGCCAACTGCGCTGGCCAGCAGCAAACCGAGCGCGGCTCCACGCTTGGCCGCCAGCGCCTCAGCGGATCCGTTGCGTCGCGAGCGCTCGCTGCTCGATACGGCTCGGGCTGCGGTTTTGCGCGGGGATAAGGCTGCCGCGTTGGAGAGCCTGGCGAAACACGCGCGAGAGTTCCCGAACGGTCAGCACGCCGCGGATCGCCTCGCGCTCGAGAAGCGTGCTAACGCTTTGCCCTAGTTCGCATGACCTGTTCAACCGAAGGTTGATGCAGTGAAGAGATGACTTGTGCCCTCTTGGAAAGAACGGCAGCAGGCCCCGTTGGATCATCATCTTGGCACGCAGTTTGGGCGGCTTCGCAACGCGATCGGTATGGCGGTCGCGCTGCTGGCACCGGGGGCTGCGCATGCCGCCGACCGACCCAGCTTCTCCTTTCGCTACGAGCTCGCGCCCGGCACCGAGAGCTGCCCATCGCTCGAGCAGCTGACACAGACGCTGATTGAACAAGTCGGTTACGACCCGATCGTGAGCGCCGGTCCCGGTGTTCGCTCGGTCGGGCTCGCGCTCGAGAGCGACGGCTCGAACAAGTTCGTGGCGAGCCTCAAAGACGGTGAAACGGCGCGGCAATTTCGCGGGGATCGCTGTGAGGACGTGATCTCGAGCGTGGTGCTCTCGTTGGTGGTCTCGCTCGATCCATCGGCCAAGCCGGAGCCCCCACCTCCGCCGACGGTTCCACCAGCTCCACCCGTTTACGTACCCGTGGTTGTGCCGGTCTATATCGATCGGCCAGTGCCGGTACCGGCGACGCCAACACCGCCACCGCCGCTGCCCGAGCGCAAACTGCAAGGCGTGCTCAGCGCGAGCTTCGGGCTCGGTAGCGGCTGGGGGCCCGAGGTCTCGCTCGCCCCCGAAATGAGCCTCGGCTTGCGCGGTGCTCCGTGGGAGGTCGCGCTCGGACTTAGCTACGTGGTCCCGATGCCGGTGCAGTCGGAGAACCCGCTTTATGCCGAGGTCGCCGCGGCCACGATGCAGACGCTGCTGCTCAGCGCCACGGGTTGTTACGCGCCGGATATCAACGAATGGCTCTCGCTGTTCGGCTGCGCGACGGTGCTGCTCGGACCGAGCATCGTCGATGCCGAGTTCGCGGCCGTAGCCGATGCTGGGACGCACTTGGCGCTGTTCGTCGGGCCACGCTTTGGGCTGGAGGTACTGGTACGCGCGCCGCTCTCGTTGCGGCTCACGAGCGAGCTCTTGGGCAACCTGCAACCGACCGACATCTACCTCGGCGGCGCCGCCAACGAGTACCTTTACGACGCGCCGCCGCTTGCGTCGCGCTTCAGCCTTGGAGCGTCGATCTCCTTTCGCTAGCGGCGTCCGCCGGAAGTTCGTAGGCAACCCCACCTGGCCGCAGCGCCGAATGCTCTCGTTTGGAGGAAAGCAACGGGTAGAACATCTGGTGGTACCAGCGCTCGGGACCAAACAGCCTGTCATCCGGAAGGCCGACCTCGGGCGGGAATCTGCGAGTGATGTGTGCCGTGCCAAACAGCACGTCCCAGAAAAAGAGCAGGTTGCCGAAGTTCCCTTTGTAGTGGCCAATCCCGTCCTGGTTGCTTAGCGCGTGGTGCGCCCAATGCGTCGCCGGCGTGGAGATCGTGCGCTCGAGGAGCCACACGAGAGGGCGCAGCCAGGCACGCTTGTAGAGCGCCTCATCCCAGCGCCAAGCCGAGTGTGCGCCCAAGATCACTCCGAGCTTGACCACCAAATAGGCTGGGTAAACCAGCCCTAGACCGAGGAAGGTCAAGAGCCCGGCGATCCACAAGCCGGGCATCATTAGATAGTAAAATAGGTTATTGCGGTACGTGATCCGGATGCTCATGTAGGGCGCCGAATGGTGCGCCCGATGCAGCGGCCAAAGCCGAGAGGTATGGGACAAGCGGTGCCACCAATATTGCGTCAGGTCGTCCCCAACCAGCAGCAGCAACACCATTGCCCACCACGGTAAGGAAGCGAGAGCGTCGCGCTGCAGAGGGATCAACCGCTGGCAAAGCCAATTCATCACCAGCATGGAAAGCGGCTGAGCCACCGCCACCAAGCTGACGAACATCAAGAGTTCCAGCGCGCTGTCATCTTTGCTGGCCCGCACTGTCTTCTGGTAGCGACCGCTGGCAAACTCCATGATCGCAAAACCGATGGTTATGCAGGCGACGAGCACGAGCTGAAGCGTGGTGCTCATCGCTCACCGCCGGATTCACTCGAGTCAGCGTTTGGACCGCAGCCAGGTCTGGATCTCACGTCGGTCAGGATAGCTCGTCGTCTCGTTGCCTTGGGCAAACATAGGGCAGCGTTTTTCCGCTTCGAAGGTCTTCTTCTCGATCACCTTGGCGGTTTTGCGTTCAATCAAGGAAACGTCCCAATCGACAAGCATCAGATCCGCTTCCCTACCCGGCCCTTGCTCGTTGGTCGCTTTGTAGCCGGTGCACTTCTTGTCACCGGACTTCTTCGGCAGCGCGGTGTGAACCGCCACAAGATCGATCTCGGCCATGGTCTTGGCCGGCCCCATCACCTTCTCGTCTTCCATCAGCGCACCAAGAAAGAGGATGGTATGGGCAGCGGGAGCGGCCTCTGGCTCTTTGCCGAACAGCACTGGTGTTCCGTTGGCGAGCTTTTTCTCGAGGTCCTGCTCGAGCATGTACTTCGCGGTTACTCCAGGCAGCGCACCGCTGACCTTGGCGCCATCGGGGAAGGTGACCTCCAGGCTCAGGCCCGGATCCACTGTGCGATCGTAGCTGAGCGCATCCTTCGGAGTGGCTTTGGCCAGTGCATCCCCGAGCTCGAACTCGACCCGCAGCGCGCTCGCCTTGGCTACCTCCTCCTTCGCACCGAGCTTGACCTTGGTGCCCTCGGGGAGCTTCTCGAGACGCACCGCACAACCGGTACCGCCAAAGCAGCTGAGCTCGCCCTTGGCCTCGAGCTTGGTGAAGGTCAACTTGGAGACCGACCCCGTGGGCTTGCTCCATTCGAGGGTCACGCCGTCGGGCGTCTTGGCCGCAGGCTTGTCGGACTTCTTCGACTTCGAATCGGAGCTGGCCCCCGACTTGTCGGCGGAATCGCCCTCGGAGGGCGGCGCGTCCTTCTTGCAGCCAACGGCTGAGGTCAGAACGGCGAACGAAAGGAGGGAAACGACTCGGAGGTAGGAGTTGGATGTCAGCATGGGCGCGGTTGGTACGAAGTTGGCTGGGCCCAAGGATCGACGGCCCTGCTCCGAGCTGTCCCGGCTCCGGGTAACCACAGGCCGGATCGTTGTTGTCGAAGTTGGTGCAGTCGATCGGCGTGCAGCTGTTTACCGGGCTCGAGCCTCCACTTCCGCTGCCACCGCTCTCCGTCCCTGCGGCTGTGGCGGTACCACCAACGACGCAGCCCATCGAAAGGAGGGCCCAACAAGAGAGAACGACGCTGCACGAAAGACGCTGCATTTGGCGCCGAGCTTAGCGCGCTAGGACCACGTTGGGCAGGTCAGCGGTCGGCCCAACGCAATACTGGGCCGACTAGGGGAGGCTGTCGAATGCGGCACTACAGCGTTCCATCGCTGACCTCCCGGAAGCAGGAATCGTGGCGATCTCGAAAGACTCGAAGCGAGCGCTGAACGGAGGGTCGGAGACAGACGAGGTTGCTGCGACCAACCCCACCTCAACCGTAGGCGCAAGCAGGACGAACGAATCCGTGGTTTCCCAGTCGAGGCCTACACGGACCGCCGCCTGCACCTCGAAGCTACCACCTGCATCGATAGCGCAGATAGCGACCTGGTACGACGCTTCTGCTGACAAATAAAGGTCCTGATAGTCTCCAGATTGAGGTGGCACCGCGATCGCTCCGTTGTGAAGCGCCGAGCGAAGCCCGACATCGTCGTCCTGTGTTGTGGGCGGAAGAAGGCTCAAGCGTCCAACCTCGGCCTTGAACCAGTTGTTACAGTTGGCCTCACCCGGTTGTACCGGGCAGTCGCTATCGCGCACGACCAAACCAGCCAAACTAAACGGCACGGCGGTCATCGGATCACCCACAGCAACAACGGTATGAGCTAGAAACGAGTCGCATTGTGCACCCCCCTCAAAGTGAACGAAGGTGGACTCCCCGCCATTCCAAAAGCCGGTATCGGCGCTGGGGGTGATGCGGAGCTCCCCTGCTGCTTGGTCCAAGTCACACGTGCCACCTTCAGCCGCACCACAGCCTGCTAGCACCAAGTCAGGGTCAGCTTCACCAAAGTTGGCTACCAAATCTTCATCACAAACTAGGACCGCACCGCCTCCACCATTCGTGCTGCTGGAGCCATTTCCACCGTTCGCCCCAACGCCGGTTCCACCGCCTCCACCTCCGCCGTTCGCTCCCCCTCCGCCTGCGTTCGCCCCACCGCCTCCTGCGTTCGCCCCGCCGCCTCCACTTCCGTCTTCGGCCAAGGTGAGCCCACACGCTTGACGACACGACGCAAGACCGACGAGCAACAAGAAGCGGAGCCGCGAGTTCGAAGAAAGCATCGGCCAAGAGTAGGGCAAAACGGCCGCAACGCCACGCAACTTTGCGCGACCTTCGCCTCACAAAGCTCGCGAAAACTAGACGATCTGACGCAGATACTTGAACTTCGGGTGACGCAGATCTTCGGCCGTGAGCGCGTACCCCGGCTCGTTGGGGATCAGGTACATGGTGCTGCCTTCAATCGAGGCGAAGTTGAAAAGGCGCGTCGCGTTGAGCACGTGAACGAAGGTGTCACGCATCCACAGCCGCCCCTCCGGGATGTCCACCGCGGCGGCCACACTGCGCTCACTCGGGCTGCCGTTCACCATTAGCACCGCCATGGTGAAGGTTAGATAACGAGCATCGCCGCGATACGGATCGGCTGGCGGCGAGGGCGTGGGCCGTGCGCCTTCCTCGGTCAACATGCCTTGCACCCACATGTTGAAGTCGGAGCGTGCGCGCGCATCTTCATCGAAGAAGTCCCAACAGCCGGCATACCAAGCCTGTTGATACGCGCGCAAACAACGGCTGGCTTGATCATAAAGCGCCCACTTCTGCTGGAAGTTCAGCGGCTGCAGCGATCGGCTCAGCAGCGAGCGCAAGGACTCGTGCAGCTGGGGAGAGAAGCCCACGGCCATCTCCAAGGCGAAGATTGAGCGCCCAGCCATCTCAGCCTCCCCCGCCCGAGTAGGTTCGGTTCCAGGAGCCGGAGCGATTGAAACGCGAGCCAATGATGAGGCCGGTACCGAGCGCTACCACCACTGGCACGTAGCCGATTCCTGGTGCGTCCAAGTGTTTCTTGGGCGCGTCGGCTCGCGCGGTGGGCTTGTATGCGTCGGCGCGGCTGTTGGCAGCGACCACCGGCAAGTCCACAGAAATTGCGTTTGGGTCCAAGACTGGGTAGCGCTTACCAAACTTTTCGTGCGTCGCCCGATTGCCACCAAACAGCATCGGACCGCCTTCTTTCTCGGGGCTGAAGGCAGACGTGGCAAGTGCGCGCACCTTGCCCTCGGAAACGAAGGCGCTGTTCAGATCGACCGGCTCTGGCAAATCAGCGTCCGTCTTCACCACGTAGACGAGGGCTGGCGCCAAGGTGTGCGGCAGCAAAGCGCTCGGCAACTTCGCCAGGTAGCGATTGTCGAACTGCCCAACGTCATCGCTGTAAGGCGAGAGCCGCGTGCGATCGATCACGAACAGCGCTGGCGCCAAGCTGTCGCGCAACTTCGCCTTCTCGCGAAACACCGGCTGGTAGAAGGTGGCCGCGGCCAGCGCCAAATGGGAAGGGACCACGCCCTTCGGATGCGGCCAGTTGTCGAACAAGAAGATCGGATCAAGCACTGCAGCGGCGCCAGCTGCAAACGCCACCGCCAACGGCCCCGGCAGATCCACCAGCGTCGCCCAGGGCTTGGCCGACTCGCTGACGAGCTGTGCGTAGGCCAGCCCAACCTTCTCCATCGCATCCATCTCCGGAGTGCGAATCGGTCGCAATGCTTCGGCCAACGGTTTGACCCGTGACGACTCCGACTCGGGCGGAGCCTTGCGCGGCAAAGCCTCCGGCGACTGGAACAACGTGGGTACGTACATCGTCTTGTGACCCGGGTTGGTGGGCGCCAGATCCTTCTCCAGCGTGGCTAGCGCCTCCCGAGCGTAGGTTTGGGTGTAGAGCGTATCGAAGGCGACTGTCTCGCTCACAGCACCAAAATTCCAGCCGTAATCCCGCTGGATCTCGAGCGAGGTTTTCCACTGCTCGGTCCCCTCCTCGTCATCACTGCCGGTCCCCGTCCACGACCAGAGCCACAGCGCGCCGACCGCGATCCCGCCTCCGACCCAAAGCCCCGTCGAGAGCATCGAGCGCCTCGGGTAAACGGTCGTCTCCTGGAGCGAAGCATTCCACCAACGAGCACCAATGATGCCTGGCTTGCTGACGCCGTTATCCGGCACGAACGGGTTGTGCGTGCTCACGAGGTTGCCTGCTCGACTTGCTTCATGATCCGTTCGCGGAACTCCGCGGTAAACACGCCGTCCACTCGCACCGAGTAGCGGAAATGAGGTGCTCGCTCGACCCCGTGATAGTCGAAGTCGTTGAACCAATAGAACCGCGAATCGATCGGAAGCTCAAGCGCCCGCGCTTCATCGTAGAGGAACAGGCGCTTGTCGCCGTTCGGGCAGAAGGTGATGAACTCATCGGGGGCCGCCTGCTCCGCGGGGTCGCCGTCTCGATGCACGGTACCGTAGTCATTGCCAAAAACGCCCATGATGTTGCAGCGGCCAATGTGCTCGAAGGGCAGGCTTTTCACGAACTGAACGGTCTTGGGAAAGAAGCTCAGGGCCAAGCGAGTGAAGCGCTTTCCGTTTGGATCCGCCTTGCCCTCCCAGCTGCGATTGGGGATGAGCTCCACGTAGCCCTTCCAAGGGAAATACACGCCAAAGCGAATCTGCAGCCACATCATTTGCCGACGCGAAAGCGGGATGGCGCGCTCTTCACCGAAGGAGTCCTCGAGCTGGGCCTGCGGCGCGATCGCCTCGGGCCGCTCGGCGAGCGAACGAAAGGTCGCAAACTCCGCAGGGGTCATCGCACGGATCACCTCACCGTAGTCAGCAACGGCCTCCGCTCGTCGGGCCGCCGGCATGATGCCCATCGAGCGATGGCTACCGCCGGTGTAGTCGAGCGGGACCTGCGAAAGTCCCAAGCAAATCTCCTCGTGCAGCTCCGGCAACGGCTCACTCGGAAGCAGCGGCGACAGGTCGATGAAAGGCTTACCGAACAGCCCGAGCACGAGCGAAGGATGGCCCCCTTCCCTTCCCGTATGCAACTGAAAGCGATAGCTTGCGCCAATGAGTTCGCTCACCACCGCTGCCTTCTTTGGCGCGACGTTCTTGGCGATGTTGGTGCTTCACCGACTGCTCGGGCCGCTGTTGCGACGTCGCGACGGACAAGAACTACTGGGCGAAAATCGGGCGACCATCGTGGCCGAGGCTGGCGTCATTTTGGCGCTCGCGCTGGTCAGCGCCGGCGTAGTCAAAAACTGCGTCCACTCCGAGGAGGTTGCCACCAACGCGATCTGGTGCGCCGGCTTTGCAGCGCTTGGTTTCGTCCTGATCGAGGTTACAGGCTTGATCGGCACCTCGCTGCTGCTTCACCGCAGGCTGCGCGCATCGATCGCTCGCGGCAATGAGGCAGCTGGGCTCGCCGCGGCACTTCACTACGCAGCAACGGGCATCATTACGGCCAAGGCTGTCGCTGGCTCGGACCTGCGCGGCATCGGTCTCTCGCTCGCTTTCTTCGCCCTGGCCGAGGTCGCTCAACAGGCGCTCGTGGGGATGTTCCGTGCGCTCACCACCTACGACGACGCCGAGCAGATCGACGGAGAGAACGCGGCAGCCGCGATCTCGTATGGCGGCGTCTCGGTCGCGGTGGCGCTGATCGTTGCGCGCGCTCTCGACGGAGACTTCGTGGATTGGCCGTCGGCCTTGCAGGGCTTCGGCGCGTTGGTAGGAGTGGCGTTGGTGCTCTTCCCGGTGCGGCAGCTGATCGTGCAAGGCTTGATTCTCGGCTCGAGGCCCACCCTGCGGGGAGGAGCGCTCGACCAAGCCATCGGCGTGGATCGCAATGTCGGCGCGGCTGCGCTCGAGGCCAGCGCTTACGTTGGAACGGCCTTGGCCATCGGCTTCTTGGCTTGAACGCGTATGGATGAGCAAGCCTACGCGGGCTTTGCGCGCGAGCTGGTCGCGACCGGCTTGGTCGCGGATCCTTGGGTGGACGGTGAGCCGCGCTTCGAGCGCGAACCGGTCATTCTCTCCTCCGGCCAAGCCCAAGCGCTGGCCGATGCCGCCAAAAGCATTGCGGCCGTGTACGACGAAGCCGTGCAGGTCGTGGCCGAGGATCCAGAACTGCTGGAGGACTTCTACGGTCTCACGGCTGTGCAGAAGGTCATGTTCGAGGTCTCACGTCCGCTGTGGCACGGCTTGGCGCGAGCCGACGTCTTCTTCACCGATGAGGGCCTGCAGATCGCGGAGCTCAACTGCGATACCCCCACCGGCGAGGCCGAAGCAACGGTGTTATCGCAGCTCGCCAAACCGAGCGGGTCGAGCCTGCTCGATCCCAACGCTGGACTTGAAAAGGCCTTCATCGAGATGCTCGAGCGGCTGCGCGAGTCGGTGGTTGGCAGCTCGGGGCCGCGCACCGTCGGCATCATCTACCCAACCGAATTCACCGAGGACTTGTCGCTGATCAAGCTCTACCGCCGCTGGCTCGAAAAGGCGGGCTACGAGGTTGCGCTGGGCTCGCCCTACAATCTGCGCAGCAGCGAAAGTGATGCCACCGTGCGCGTCTTCTCCGAGCCGGTCAGCGTGCTCTTGCGCCACTATAAGACCGATTGGTGGAGCGAACGAGCGTCGGCCTGGCGGGACGAGGAGCTGCTCGATACAGCGCCGCTCGAGCGACCGCTGAAGGTCGCGCTGCGCGCGCAAGTCGAGGGCAAGACGGTCACCATCAACCCATTTGGCGCCGTGGTGCCTCAAAACAAGCGCACGATGGCCTTGATGTGGGAGCACATCCATCGCTTCTCGCTGGCCTCGCAGGAGGTGATTCGTCGGCTGGTACCGATGACCAGCCGGCTCGAGACGCTGCATCCAGCGCTGCTGACGGCCAAGCGTGAAGAGTGGGTGATCAAGTCGGACTACGGCGCAGAAGGCGATGAGGTGGTGATCGGCAAAGCGACGCCCGCAGAAGAGTGGGAGCGCTGTTTGAGCTTGGCCCAATCGGGGCGCTGGATCGCCCAACGCCACTTCGAAGCGGAGCTCGATGCGCAAGGACGTTCGACGAACTTCGGCGTGTTCGTCGTTGCGGGTGAGCCGCGTGGCCTTTACGTGCGCAAACAGGTCGGCGCCACCGACGGCTCGGCGCTCAGCGTGCCCGTGTTCATCGACCCGACACGAGCTTGACCGCCGCTCGAGCTAACGAGGCAGTGTCCTGCGCACGCCGGAGCGAGGCTTTGCGCGCCGCTCGAGTTCCTGCAGAAAGCTTGGGTCAAACACGCCGTCCACTCGGAGCGAATAGCGAAAGAACGGGTCGGCCAGCACGCCGTGATAGTCCATGTCGTTGAACCAGTAGACGCGCTTATCGACGACGAGCGGTGGATCCTCAGCCGCGTTCTGAAGAAAGAACCGCTTCTCGCCGCGCGGCGCGATCGAGATCGACTGAGCCACGCTGAGCGACCGGCCGGGCTCGGTATCACGATGCAGTGGAGCGTGGTCGTTGGGCTCGAGCCCAAACAAGACAGCCCGTCCGATCTCGAGACACGGCAAGCTCTGCAATCGGCGCCACCGTCTTCGGAAAGACCTCCAAGGCTTCCCCCGAGAAGCTCTTCCCCTCCCCGCTGTGTTTGTCTTCCCAGCGCTCGTTCTCGAGGAAGTGGTAACAAACCCGCCACGGAAAGTAGACACCGTGCCGGTAGCTCAGCCAGCGCATCTGCGCGAGCGAGAACGGCTGGTCGGTCTCATCACCGAAGCTGCTCTCGGCCTGCGGCATGTCCGTTGGAGACAAGGGCTCCGCGGCCAGAGCCAAGAACGTTGCGTACTCCGCGGCCTCGAGTTCGCGAACCACGTCCATGGCGTCGAGATATTGGTCATGACGCGCCCACGGCGCTACGACGCCCATCCACTTCAGCGTCCCACCGGTGAACCCCGACTCCACCTGCGCAAGTCCGCGCGCGATCTCGGCATCCACCTCGGCCAAGGCCTCGGCGGTCACCAGGTGCTCGAGGTCGACGAAGGGCGCTCCGAAGATCCCGATCAGCGGCTCCTCGCGCTCGCTCATGCGACCTCCGAGAGCGCGCTCTCGAGCAACGCGTCGAAGGCGACCACACCATCTTCAGAGGAAACATAAGGGCCAGGCTCGAACGGCGCCCCGGCTAGACCAAGCTGCTGCAACTCCACGATTCGACGATCCTCGGCGTTGGTGCGATCCCAAAAGTCATAGACGGCAGTCGGAGAAAAGGATTTGTGAAAAGCAGCGCCGTGGAAATAGATCTCGGCGCAGATCCTGGTCTGTCCGGCGCTGCGCGGCTCAATCCGATACGAGAGTAAGTAGTCCGGTTGCAGGCTTGTCATCCAACAGGGAAAGAGCAACGCGTCGAAGACGGTGCGCCGGTCACTCGCTGCGGCCAAGAACGGCCGCCCTTCACGTTGGCCGTTGCTCGCGACCGTCTCCACCCCCTGCGCAAGTTCCATGGTGCCGCCGAGGAACTGGCCGCCGAGAGAGACGCTGGTCGACTCGCGCGCGGGGCTGAGTTGCTCGAGCGCTGGGTGCACCCAGCGGAAGTGATGGCTCTCTTGAAAGTTCTGAACGCACAACTTCCAGTTGGCCTTCACCTCGTACGTCTGAGCTCGCCCGCGGCGCAGCATGGCGAGCTCGGCGCGTTCGAACCAGGGCGGGACCGGCCCCACCGCAGCGTCGAAATCGAGAGCATCGATGGGCGCCACGAATAGAAACCCCCAGCGCTCCGCTACGCGAACCGGCGGCAGCCGAGAGCCGGCCTCCAAGTTGAAGGCCGCTGCCATCGAGCCGTCCACCACGCCGTCGAGATCGAAGCGCAGACCGTGATAGGGGCAGGTCACGCTGAGTTCGAGCTTGCGACCACAACCTTCGTCGAAGAGCGCCGTCCTGCGATGCAAACAGCCATCATAAAAGGCCGCCAGCTCGAGCTTTGCGGTGCGCACTACGACGATGCGCCGGCCGGCTACCTGCGTGCAGAGGTATGCGCCGGGGAGCTTGAGGTCCGAGCTGTGACCCACCATCAGCCAGCGCTGCTGGAGCATGCGCAGCTCCCGCGCGAAGTGCGCTTCCTCGAGGTACCAAGCTCGCGGCAGCGGCATGACCGCGTTCAGCTCCCGGACGGCCAGGGCACGACGTTGTCTTCCCCAGCTTTGATCGTCACGAAGGCCGACTTGGCGTCGCGCCCGGGCGCAAGGAACTGGCATTTCCCTTCGTACACGGCGTTTCGCATCACGATGCTGTTGCTGCCTGCGGCGAGGTTGATCGCACCGCAAACCGCCTGACCACCGGCGGGCGCGAGCAGACTCACCCGCGCGTTCTTGAACGAAGTACCCAGCTGAATCTTCTGCACGCTGGCTTCATTCTCGCCGGCGGCGCGCGGCTCCACCGTAAAGGACGAACTCGTGACCTCGAACGACTTATCCCCGAGTTGCGGAGTGAGCTTCGCCGAATGACGGCCTGGCGCGAGCGGAATCACCGCCGTGATGTGGTCCACCGAAAAGCCATCCACCTCGAGCAAAGCGCCCTTGGGGTTGACGTTGAAGCGCACCAGTCGATCGCCCGCTGCGGGGGCCACGGCGGAGCTGGTCGTGCGCGGCTGCGCCGAGACTTCGGCCGAAGGCCGACTCGATAGCGTGACCGACGCGGCAACGTAAGGACGTCGTTCCGAGGCCAACACGCGAGCCCGCGAAAACGGCGGAGCGACGGAGCGGCCAGCGAGCGTGGTCGGCACCAAACGTTTGGAGCCGTTATCGGCGCGCAGCCCGCGCGCTACGAAATAGGCAGCACCTCCGAGCCCCAACGACGCAGCCAGCACGAAGGCGATACGCCGTTGCATCTTCTCCGAGCCCGCACCGCGCCCGAGCTGAGTCATGCGCTTGAGGATCACCAGGTCCTCCGGCGCGAGCGCATGCGCGCGGTTGAAATCTACCGCAGCGTCCGCCGTCCGTTTGTCCCGCCGCGCCTCTTCGGCGCGCGTGACCAAGGCCGTTACAAGGTTCCTGCGCAGCTCCTCCGAGTAGCGGCGCTCATCGGCGAAGTACTTTTCAATCTCTCCGCGCGGATCGCCTAGCCCAAGCGAGAGCAGCTCTTTACGCAGTAGCTCTGCCAGCGCCGAAGGCGTAGCCGGGCGGTCTTTGAGGTCTCCAGCCAGAGCGCGATCGACGATGCGAGCGAACACCCCGCCGACGCTCGGTCGCTCCTGATCGGCGGGCGCATACTTGCCGTCGAGTACGCGCCTCAACACCTGCGCGGGGTTCTTCCCATCGAACGGCAAGTGGCCCACCAAACACTCGTAGAGCACCACGCCGAGGGCGAAGACGTCGGTGCGCGCGTCGACCTCGCCGCCTTCGATCTGTTCAGGCGCCATGTGGGCCGGGGAGCCCAAGACCTGGCCAGTCGACGTGACCCCTTGTGCGTCGAGGATCTTGGCGATGCCGAAGTCGGTGATCTTGAGGATCACGCTCGGGGCCTTGGAGCGCGGCGAGCGAGCGCTCGTCGGCTTCTTCTGAGAGTCACGTGGATTCGACGCGGGTGGCTCGGCTTCACTGCGACCCGCTGAATCGGCAGGCCCTGGTTCTCGCTTGGCCTCATCGAAGTTGGCTCGTTTGGAACTCGCTTCTGCAGGCAGTTTCTCCGCTAGCCCGACGAGTACGTTCTCCGGCTTGATGTCGCGATGAATGATGCCGGATTCGTGGGCATGCTCGAGCGCATCACAAAGCTCGATCACGATGGCCGCCCCGACTTCGGCCGGCATGTCGCGACGGTCCTGCAGGATCTTGCGCAGCGTGACGCCCTTGACGAGCTCCACCACCAGGAAGCGCTCGCGGTCCTCTTCGCCCGAAACGTCGTACACCTCGACGATGCCACGATGCTTCAACTTGGCCGCGGCACGCGCCTCGGCGATGAAGCGCGTGGCTACCTCCGAGTTCTCTCGCAGGTGCCGATGAATGATCTTTACAGCGACCTCGCGCCCTAAGCGCAGGTCCTTCGCTCGATACACCGTGGCCATGCCTCCGTGGCCAATCTCCTCACAAAGCTCGTATTTCTCGAGCTTCGGGAGATCGTCACGAAGCGCAGCCTGGGTCATTCGACAACCACGACTCGGATCGAGTTGGTCGTGCCCGTGACTCCCACCGGCGCACCGAAGATCGCGACCACGCGATCCCCCGGTGAGACCAACCCAGCGCCGAGCATGTGAGCGGTGGCGCGCTGAACCATCTCGTCAGCGTCGCGCATGAGGTTCGACTGGTAGGGAACGACACCCCACAGCAACGACAAGCGACGACGAGTGACCTCATTCGGAGAGAAGGCAACCACCGGAACGACCGGCCGATGCTTCGACGCGTAGCGCGCCGTGTTGCCGCCCTCGGTGAAGGCGATGATGAAGCGGGCCCCGATGTCGCGCGCAATGTCGCAGGCGTTGCGCGCGATGGCCTCGGCGACATTGGCTTTGGTGCCAGGCGTCTCGCTGGGGAGCGGGTTGTAATAAGCGCTCATCTCGGCTTCGTGAATGATGCGGCTCATCATCCGCACGACCAACTCGGGGTGAGCGCCAGAGGCCGTCTCGCCCGAGAGCATCACGGCGTCGGTGCCTTCGAACACGGCGGTGGCGACGTCGCTGGCCTCAGCGCGGGTCGGACGAGTGGCGGTGACCATCGACTGCAGCATCTCGGTCGCGACGATGACCGGCTTCTGGTGTTGCCGCGCCAGCGTCATGATCTTGCGTTGCAGAATCGGCACGTACTCGGGGCCGATCTCCACGCCGAGATCGCCGCGAGCGACCATCACGGCGTCGGAGGCGTCGATGATCGACTCGAGCCGCTCGATCGCGCTGGGGGTCTCGATCTTCGAGACGATCGGCGTCTTGCGACCCCAAGCGTCGCAAATTTCGCGCAGCAGCTTCACGTCTTCTGCGTCTCGTACGAAGGAGAGCGCGACGTAGTCCACGCCTGCGCGCAGACCGAACGCGAGATCGGCCTTGTCCTTCTCGGTCAACGCCGAGAGACGAACGCGACGGCTCGGCAGCGAGATGCCCAAACGATCCCGCAGGATGCCGCCCGAGATGACGCTGACTTTGACGCGCTCGCCCTCGATCGCGATCACGCTCATCACGTCTTGCCCATCATCCACGAGCACGCGATCGCCCGGGGCGAGATCTTGAGTGAGGCCCTCGTATTGGACGGGGATCTCGAGCGGATCGGTCGGAGGCTCTTTCCCGGCCTCCACCAAGTACGCAATCGATCCGGTGGGGAACTCCGGGTTGGGCCGGTTGAACTTACCCGCGCGGATCTTTGGACCGCAAAGATCTTGAAGAATGGCTACCGGCCGATCGCAGGCGATCGACGCTGCGCGAATGCGCTCGATGCGGGCACCATGCTCCTCGTGGGTGCCGTGGGAAAAGTTTAGCCGCGCGACATCCATGCCGGCGCGTATCAGCGCACCGAGCTTCTCTTCGGAGTCACACGAGGGACCAATGGTGCACACAATCTTGGCGCGTCGGAATCGCACCGGCACAGCCTAGTACATTCGCTAGGAAGTTTCTTGCCGGATAACGGAGGTCTGCAGCCTTCCGCTCGAAGAGACCCTGGTAAGCTGCCGCGCGGTGCATACCAACGAAGATCCCGAGCGTTTGTCGCGCGAGCGCAACCTCTTCTTCCGTCTTTTGCAGGTCGGCCTGGCCGAAGATGCAGCGCCGTACGCGGCCGAAGTGCTGGATTTGCTGGTCGAGGTGACCGGTGCACAGCGCGGCTTTCTGGCCGTTGAGGGCGAGGCAGGCGCTCCTCCGCTACTGGAAGTTTCCAAGGGGCTTGCAGCGGAAGAGCGACAAGCGGTGCGAGCGAGCCTCTCGCAGGGCATCATCCGCGACGCCCTTCGAACAGGACAGACCATCTCCACGGCCTCGGCTACCGCGGATCCGCGCTACTCCGGCTTTCAAAGCGTTCAAGCCGGGAAGATTCAGGCCGTGCTGTGCGCACCACTCTCGGCTCGCGGAAGCCGCGGAGAGGATCTCGGCTCCATCGGCGTGCTTTACCTCGCGGGCCGGAGCAAGCCTGGCCCGTTCCCAGAGGTCGACCGTTCACTTTGTGAGCTCGCGGCCAAAGTGATCGGTCCCCACGTAGACCGACTGCTCCGTCGTCAGGACAGCGCAAAGGTCGACCACACGACCGCGCTGCGTGAAAGGCTACCGGGGTTCTCACTCGCAGGTCGCAGCGCGGCCTTGGCCAGCGTGATGCGCGAGGTGCTGGCCGCCGCGCAGGTGCCCGTCGCCGTGCTGCTTCGCGGTGAGAGCGGGACCGGCAAGAGCGCCATCGCGCGTGCGCTGCATGACGCCTCTACCCGTCGAGCCAAACCGTTCGTCGAGGTCAACGTCGCCGCCTTGCCGGAGTCGCTGTTCGAGGGGGAGTTCTTCGGCGCAGAGCGCGGTGCACATAGCCAGGCGCACCAGCGGATCATCGGCAAGGTCGAGGCGGCCGAAGGCGGCACGCTGTTCCTCGATGAAGTCGGCGAACTCTCGCTCACTGCGCAAACCAAGCTGCTCTCCTTTCTGCAGTCCAAACGCTATTTGCGGCTCGGTGGTACCAGCACCATCACGGCTGACGTGCGCATCATCGCGGCGACCAACCGCGATCTCGAGGCCGCGATCGCGAGCAAGTCCTTCCGCGAAGACCTCTACTACCGCCTCAACGTCCTCGAGATCGTGCTTCCACCGCTACGTGAGCGGGCCTCGGACATCGAGGATATCGCCGATGCGATTGCTGCGCGGCTGGGCAGTGGAGAGGCGCCCGCGTTGCCGCTCTCGAGTGGCGCGCGGCTGGAGCTTGGCCAAGCGGATTGGCCAGGCAACGTGCGGCAGTTAGAAAACACGATCGCACGCGGCTGGGCGACAGCCCTTGGAGAAGGGGCCTTCGCTATCGAGGCGCGACATCTATTCGGTAGACCCAAGGCGACAGAGCCGGCCAAAGCGGAAGCCGCGAGCCAACTTTCGGTCGGAGATTTCCAGCTCAAAACGCGCGAATTCCAAGCGCAGCTGGTCGAGGCCGCGTTGCGCGAGACCGAGTGGAACGTGAGTGAAGCTGCGCGTCGGCTTTCGCTCTCGCGCTCGCGTTTGAATGAGCTGATTCGCGCCTTCGGTCTTTCGCGCGAGGAGCGCTCGTCACGGTGAAGGAAGATCCGCTACTCGCGCCGGGCAAACAGCTGCTCGGCTACCGCATCATTCGACCCATCGGCGCTGGCGGCATGGGAGCGGTGTTCGAGGCCGAGGAGACCACCATCGGTCGACGCGTCGCGATCAAGGCTCTGCTCCCTGAGCTACTGATCGACGAGCGCAACATCCAACGCTTTGAGCGCGAAGCCAAGAGCATGAGCCTGGTCAGGCATCCGTCGGTGATCGACGTGTTCGCCTTCGGTAAGCTCGACGACGGTCGTCCCTACTTTGTGATGCCGCTGCTCGTTGGGCGCTCTTTGCGCGAGGAGCTTTCACGCAGTGGTAAGTTCGCACCAGCTGCAGCTTGGGCCGTGCTGCGCGAGGTTGGGCTCGGCTTGGCGGCGGCGCACAAAGCCTCGGTGCTTCACCGCGATCTGAAGCCCGAGAACATCTTTCTGGCCGACTACGACGATGGCGTTCGGCCCATTCTGCTCGACTTCGGCATCGCCAAGTGGACCGAGGATGCCTCGGATCCTTCGAGCGCACCGGCGGCAAACCTGACGGCCACCGGCGCTCCGATTGGCACACCCATCTACATGGCGCCCGAGCAGTGGTGGTCGCAACCACCCGACGCGACCACCGATCAATATGCCTTCGGCATCGTGCTCTACGAGCTCTTGGCCGGACGACCTCCCTTCTTTTCGTCGAAGTACCCGGAGCTGCTCTCACTGCACCTTCATTCGCCGCCACCAGCGCTGTCGGAGCACGGAGTGGTCGTGTCGGAAGCCGTGACCGCTTTGATCGAGAAGCTCGTCGCAAAAGACGGCAAGCAGCGCTTTTCCGATATGGCGATGGTCGTCGCAGAAGGGGACCGCGCCTTCGGCTTCGCCACGGGGGCCAGCTTGCAGAGCCTGCGCGCCGAGACGCCGCTTGGTGCAAAGCAGCCTGCGGCGCCCAAAGCTGCGTTGGCCGAGGTTGGCACTGCCCCCACCGAGCTCGCAGCTCCCACTGCCTCCATTTCGCAACCGAGCTGGAGAGTTCCGCTTTTGGTGGTGTTGCTGTGGCTGGGGCTCTTTTGGCTCGTCGGCTACGCCGGAACCGAGCAGCACGCCGTACATCGATGGCTCATGATGTCTGGCTTCGGCGGGCCGCTCTCAGTGCTGCTGTTCGTGATCGCGCTGGCTAGCTTGATCGGACTTGGGGCCCGCGCCCGCGGCAGCAGCCGTATCACCCTCGCTCTTTTCGCCTTGTCGCTTTTACCAGCGCTTGGCGCGGCCATCTCGACCTTCACCGGCTGGCAACGCGTGGTCTCGGTGGTCGAGAGTTCAGACGCCGGAGTCGGCTTCCAGATCCTTCACCTGGGGCGCTATGAGCTTGGCAGCGGCGACTTCCTCGGGCTTGGCTTGAGCAGCGCCCTGTTCGGAGGCTTGATGGCCTACCAGACGCGCGCTGCGCGTCGGCTAGCACCCACGACCTCCTCCACCATCATCGGAGAGAATCGACGGGCCGCGTGGGCCGTTCGCGGACTCGGAATCGCCATGCTGCTCAGCGCGCTCGCCCTGGTGCTAGCGCATGCGCACTCGGCCAGCTTCCTGCTTTGCGTCGCGGGGATGGTGATGTTCGCCTTCGCCGAGCTTACCGGTTCCCTCGATCGTGAGGCGTGCCTGGCCTCAGGGCTGGGAGCCGTGATGGCAGCACGCGGGACAGCCATCGGCAGAGCCGACGCCCATGCCGCCTCGGCCTGGCCGGAGTTTGCCCAAACCCGCGCCGAACGCATCGAAGCGATCATCCGCGCCGACCTCGACCGGGCGGTGACGGTGAGCGCAAGTTGGGTCGTTTTAGCGGCGGTTGCGCTCACCTTGGTCTGGCTGTTTCTGCGCCCCTCGCCCAATCCAACTCCCCACAGATTTCAGCGCATTTCGCTTCAAATCTTGGTGCTCGTGCTTTGTCTCCTGCCGCAGTTTCTGGTCGAGCGCGCCTTTCAAGATCGGCGTAACCAGCTTTCCAGCAGCCTGCGTGAGCAGTTCACCTTGTTCGCCAAACTCGCGCCGCCAAGCGCGCAGGATGCGACGCTACCCGCGCCGGCGATTGCTCCTGCGGTACAAGTGACCCTCGAACGCGTCGCGGTGAATGGTCAAGAAGTGGGCCGCGTAGCTGCGCTCGACTCCGCGGCAGGCCGACAAGCGATCGCCACCGCCATCATTCAGGTGTTAGCCAAATCCAAGCCCGCACAGGATCCAGATAGTCGCGCAATCGACCTCTCCTGCACCTTCGATCACGCTCTTTCTTGGTCGCGCATCGCCGAGATCTTGAGCATCGCCCATGACGGTGGAGCGCGCGACGTGGACTTGCTGTTCACCCGTGGTGGCGTCGTGAACTTGCCCGCCTACGCTCCTCCCGAGGCTGGTTTTCTGATCCCTGGGGATTTCGCTGCGGTGCCGGTATCGCTCGGCAACGAGGGCTTTGAGCCGGACCCCTCGAGCACCTTCGAACAGTCGACCCCGGCGCTGCTCGAGCGCGCGAGCGTGACAACCCCGGTCCGCGTGGCCATCGACAGCAAAGCGCGCTAGCTCAAAGGCCGCCAGATCGTCGCAGAGCCTCGCCCAAGGTCAGGAAGGACCACCCTTCGCCTTTGAGCCGCTGGATGATTCGAGGCAGGGCCACCAGGTTCGCCTTCTGCGAGCCGTGGAAGATGAAGATCGAGCCGGGCTCGATCTCGCGAGGTTTGCCGCGCCGCTCGAACACGCTCTTCTCGATCCCCTCGGCGGTCGCGCCCGCCTTCCAATCGGCCGTGTCGATGGTGAACCAAATCGGCCGGTAACACTTCTTGCGAATCAGCGCGTCGATCTCGTCGTTGGTCGCGAGGAATGGCTCTCGAAAGAAGGGCTTAGCGCTCTTCTGCACGTGCTTTTCCAGCAGCGCCTCCACTCGGTCGAACTGCTCGTGCAGCGCCTCTGGGGCGAGCTTCGTTAGGTCCTTGTGCGAAAGCGTGTGGTTGGCGAGCTCGTGGCCGTCCTCCACCATGCGCTTCAAGACCGCTTCGCTGTACGGATGACTCTCGAGCTCACCGCTGTAAACGAAGATGGTCGACTTGACCTCATGATCTCGGAGCACGTCCAGGACCTTCTCCAGGTTCTCGATGCGCGCACCAACATCGAGCGTGAGGATGAGGGCTCGTTCGGTCAAACCCTTGACGCGGTGAAGTCGCTTCCACGACCAGCCCGCCTCGAAGCCGCGCGGGACCGGGCAATCCGGGTTCTCTTTGAGAAACACCGGCTGCGACGCGCTCAAAGCGATGGTCGCGGGCGCGCTCGTTGAAGGAGCCGCCATGGCGCTTGGCGCGGAGCTTGGAGCAGGGCGCTCGGTAGAGGACGAAGCGCTAGGTGGCCCCTCGGAGCTTTCCAGCGCAGGAACCTGGATCGAGCTGACGTCCGTAGTGGTTGCAGCGTCGACCGGCTCGCGTTCGTTGCAGCCAACCCAGCCGAACACAGCGGCGCAGGCGAGACTCCGATTCGGCGGACTGAACCAACTCACGGACCACCTTTCGCATGAACCGCGTTGGGCTAGGAGCCTCAGAATTCGGAAAGCCGTCGAGTTCGCTGGCTGTTGTTCGTTGCAAAGGGGACGTATTGTAGGGGCATGGTGCGTTTCCTTTCGCTTGCCTTCTTGCTTACCGCCTGTGCCACGGGCTCCAATCTCGACAGCGGAACAACAGGCGAAGGTGGGGTCGTTGAAAACGGCGGCGCGGCTCCGAACTTGAGCGGGTCTGGCGGCAACGGTGGCACCTCCTCGGGCAACCAAACCAGTTCGCAGAACGTCTCGTCGAGCACGGTCGGACCGACCACCTCGAGTTCCTCGGTGGGTGGAGCGAGCTCGAGTTCGTCGCAGACAAGTTCGAATCAGACCTCCAGCCCTGCGAGTTCGAGCACCTCGTCTGGAGGCACCATGTGTGAGCCGGAGGCGCCCTCGGCTGGTTGCGGGCCGGCGATGCACTGCGTTCCGACTTTGGACATCGCCGCGGACCCAACCTGCGAGGCGGCCGGGAGCGGAGGCACCTATGAACTTTGCGTCGACCGGGGGGACTGCGCCCCGGAGACCGAGTGCATCAACGACGGGCTCGACGCCTGCTGCATGACCTGGTGCATCTTGGGCGGCTCCGACTGCAACGTTGGGGAAACCTGCACCGAGCTTGGAGCCCCGGTCTACGCGAACGGCCAGGCCTATGGGGTTTGTTGGGACGGCTACCCTTGCGTGTTATGACCCTCTCGTGGGCGGCGAATTCGTGCCGCTACTAACTTTTTGCGCAGCGAGGGTGAATCATTCCCCCGCGCGACCGTACAACCTTCCGGAGGATAGAATGAACAAGACCGTTCTTAGTGTTTGCTTGGCTGCTTCAACTGCATTGGCTGGCTGCTTGATCGTCGATGACACGACGGATGGCACCGGTGGCACCGCTGGCAGCGGCGCCAGCAGCAGCAACAGCAGTGGCACCGGGGCATCAGGCGGAACGGGCGGAACGGGTGGAACGGCCGGCAACGGGACCGGCGGCGCAACGGGCATGTGCGAGTTTGTTGAGCAGTGCAACACGGATCTCGAGGGGGATTGCTTGTGCCTCGGCTGTGGTGCTGCTGAGTGCACCGACGTGGACGGCAACGCTGCGGCTGACTGCGTTTGCGCGGTTTGCGCTGGAGAAGAGTACTGCAACACGCCCGACAACTGCGTCGACAACGGCGCTTGTGACCCGCTCAACGAGGGCTGCCTCTGCAATGACTGCGCTGGCCACCCCGAGTGTCAGTGAGCTGCTGACTCGACCGCGACCGTTGAAACGAAAGAACCTCCTCATCGCAGGGGGTTCTTTTCGTTTGTGCTCAGTCACTCGGAGCTTCATGCGGCTCGTCAACGTCATCGAACGACCGCAGCATCCGGTCTTCTCGCAAGACGGCGGCGTCGGCGAGCAACTCCTCGGCCGAAACCCAGCGCACGTGAAGCTCTGCTACGAGCGCCCGCAGGCTTCGAGCGCCCTGGGCGACGCACTGCTCCGCGACCGCGAGCGACGACATCGAGTAGACGGCACACAAGAGCTCCGGCTGCTCACGCTGCAGGATCGCAACATCGTACCCAGGCAGAAGCTGAACCAGCCGACGCAACACGGACGGCTGCAATCGAGGGTGATCGGTGGCACAAACAGCGGCAGCGGAGCACCGCCCCTGAAGCGCCCGCAGCCCACGAAGAAGGCCCATCAGCGGCCCTTCGAATGGCACTTCATCGCGCACCACCTCTATGTCAACGAGCTCCGGCAAGCGCTGCCCTGGCGCGGCGACAACCACGATCGGCTGGGCCAATGAAGCGAGCACCCGAACGGTACGCTCGAGGTAGGTCTCTTGTGCGATGAGGAGGAGCGCCTTGTCGCGCCCCATTCGTCTCGAGCGTCCACCTGCGAGCACGACCGCGCCGACCTCCAAGCTCTGCCCCTGCGTAAGCACCACCGAACTCTACAACCGCGCAACACCCTGCGGCCGAGCATTGCGTGACAATGGGAGCAAGAGGTGGCAAGAACGGGCGTGACCGAATCCATCCCCCAAACTCGTATTGCCTACCTTCGTGGTTCCCTTGAAGAGAGCGACCTCGCCGATGGGCCTGTCGCCACCCTTCGTCGCTGGCTGGCGGATGCCGAAGGAGAGAAGGTGCATGAGCCTTACGCCATGACCCTGGCGACGGTCGGCAAAGACGGCGCTCCAACGACCCGCATCGTGCTGCTACGCGAGTTCGATGAGAGCGGGCTCGTCTTCTTCACCAACTATGAGAGTAAGAAAGGGCTCGATCTTGCTCACGAACCGCGGGTTGCTGCGAGCTTCTTCTGGCCAGAACTCGAGCGCCAAGTGCGAGTGATCGGGCGGGCTTCGAAGGTATCGCGAGAAACCACGGTCGCTTACTTTGCCACTCGGCCTCGTGAATCACAGCTTGGAGCCTGGGCCTCACCGCAGAGCCGCGGATTGATAGCGCGCGGTGAACTGGAGAGCCGGCTCGCCGAGTTCGAGCGAAAGTTCGCCGGCCAAGAGGTCCCCGCACCAGGACACTGGGGTGGGTATCGAATCGTGCCGGTAGGCTTCGAGTTTTGGCAGGGTCGGCAGAGTCGCTTGCACGACCGATTGACCTTCAATCGTGAGGCAGACGGTCCCTGGCGGCTAACGCGCCTTGCGCCTTAGCCAAAGTCCCATAGGTCGGGCGGAATTCACGCTATTCTGCCAACGAGCTCAATGACGTTCGAGACCGGCACCACCATTGGCGGCAAGTACAAGCTCGAGCGCGAGATCGCTCGCGGCGGGATGGGCGCGATTTGGCGGGCGCACCATGTCGAGCTGGAGGTCGCCGTTGCCGTAAAGATCGTTTCGGCAGAACTCGCGCTAAGTCAGACCGCGCTTAGCCGGTTCAAACAGGAAGCGAAGGCCGCCGCACAACTTCGCAGCCCTCACGTGGTTCAAATCTTGGACTACGGAGTCGAAGCCGGCGCGCCCTTTATGGTGATGGAGCTTCTTCACGGCGATGACCTGGCGACTACGATCGAAAACTCGGGGAGGCTTGGCCTTACTCGAGTGTGCGAGATCGCAGCAGGGGTTTGCAAAGCGCTCCGCCTCGCACACGAGGCCCACATCGTTCATCGGGACCTCAAGCCAGAGAACATCTTCCTGGCCAAGGTCGGCGATGACGAGGTCGTGAAGGTTCTCGATTTTGGCATCGCCAAAGCTCTCACCAGTGAAACGGGCCTCGTACAAACTGGCTCAGCAACGTTGATTGGTTCGCCTCTCTACATGAGCCCCGAGCAGTCTCGGGGCGAGCCGATCGACACCCGCACCGACCTCTGGTCGCTTGCAGTCGTGCTGTTCGAGTCCCTCACCGGGGATCCTCCGTTCCTCGGCAAGGGGCTCGGAGAGGTGTTTGCGCAGATTTGCGTGGGAGAAACCCCGCTACCGTCGAGCCGCGGCATCCTCATCCCCGGCCTGGACGACTTCTTCCGCAGGGCGCTAGCCAAAGATCGTGAGGAACGCTTCGCGACCGCGAGGGAGTTCTACGACGCGCTTCTCGATTGCCAAGAATCGGCGCCCCCATCGCGACTGATCGAGCTACGTGGGGCACAAACGGTGGTTGCACACGCCACTACGGCTCCGCCGGGCACGACGCCCAAGAAACTGATCGCGACGCAAGACGGAATCTCCGCCGAAATAAAGTTGCAGCGGAAGGGCGTTCCGAAGCTCCTTTGGGCGGCTGGCTTGGCCTCAGGGGTCGTTGGAGCAGTCGCAGCCATCGGGCTTAATCCAAGCCCCAAGCCTGCCGTCGAGGTGGTGGCAGGAGCGAGCACGGCAATCGCCGCTGAGACCGCCAGCACGTCCCCCCAAGGCCCCGGCCCCGAGGTGAGCGTCTCGAGTGCAACCGCCGCCCAGACGTCGAGCGCCGTTGTTCCGAACCAGTCGGCCTCCGCGACGATGGCTACCGCCAGCACTCCTGCCCGTTCGGCGGCGCCTGGCCCACTGAAAGGGAAACCAAGCGCTACGCCGGTCGTTCCAACCGCCACGGTGAAAACCACCGCTCGCACCGATGACATCTTTGGCGTGCCCCAACCAAAGTGACATGATGCGGCGGCCATGAACCGCTCACTCTTTCTTTCGGCTGTGTCGCTTGCCGCCAGCCTCACCTACGTATCCGCCGCCTCCGCCGAGACTGACGGAGAGCGGGCGATCGCTCTTGGGAAAGCGGGGCTTGAACTTTATGGCTCGGAGAAGTGGTCCGAGTGTGCGGTGAAGTTCGCAACGGCCGACGCGCTCAGTCAATCGCCGGTGTTTCGACTTTATGGCGCTCGATGTTTGCGGGGTGGAGGCAAGCTGATCGAGGCTCGTGAGCGGTTTGCCGCAGTGGTCGCCGAGATCCTCGCTCCCGACGCACCTGGCCCGTGGAAGCAGGCCCAGATCGACGGGAAGGCCGAGTTGGCACAGCTTGAAAAAGCCATCCCAACGGTGACCATCAACCTCAAGGGTGCAACGGAAGGCGCGCTTCTCAAACTCGACGGCAAAGAGGCAAAGCCCGGCCTCGCGGTCACGCTCGATCCTGGCCTGCACAAGGCATCTGCCTCATCCAATGGTGAGACAAGGGAGAAGACCTTCGAACTCGCGGCCGGCGCTCAGGAAGTGATTGAGCTGGACTTCAACCTCTCGCAGGTTTCCGAGCCAAAGGGAGTTGAACAACCACCAAAGCCAGCGGAGGGCGGGCCCGGTATCGTGCCCGGCGTCGTGGTGGCGAGCATCGGTGGGGCGGCCGCCATCGCTGGGGCGATCTTTGGAGGCATTGCTGTTGGCAAATACGACGCCCTTGAAGCCACGTGCGGCGACGGGACAGCGGTCTGCCCAGGAGACGCCGGTGAACTCGATAACGCCAACCTCTTTGCAGACGTCTCGACGGGCCTGCTGATAGGCGGCGGGGTAACGCTCGTTACCGGCGTCATCCTGATGTTCGCCCTACCAGGAGACGCGGAAGTCAGCCAAGCTTTGATTCCGGGCGGGTTCCGCTTTTAGCGCCGTAAAAGGAAAACCACCAAGGCTCACGCGCGTTCCACGCGAGCGGGCACGTGTTTGTGCCAGGGCGTTCCAACAAAGGGATCTCGGCTTGAGCTGGCGGTGAGTTCGTTGGGCGCTACACCAGCTGCCTTTCCCGAGCCAAACTCAGGTTCATCGCTTGGGTAGGAGACGCCAAGTCCGTTCGGCAGAGAGACGTGTCCAGGCTGCATCGTATCGGACACCTCGATGGGAACCACAGCGGAGCCAGTGCTCGTCGTCAGTGCAACGCTGTCTCCGGTAACGACACCAAGACCTTCTGCGTCGCTCGGACAAATTCGTAGCGCGCCTTGCGCGTCCTTTTTGCGCCACATCGGATCGCGGATGATCGTGTTTGCGGTGTACGAGCGGCGTTCTCCCGCCGAGAGTACGAATGGGAACCGCGCATCGCGTGCCGAAGGCCCTTGCGCCGCGAGGTCTCTGACAACCTCGATCATGTCCGGAAGGTCCAAGTGGAACTTCTTATCGGGGGTCCCCAAGCGAGCCATCATCTGCGACCAGTCATCAACCGCAAAAACGACGCCCGACGGTTGGTTAAGAATCGCCTCAAACAGCTTGATCGCGGATTCGATCGGGGTCCCAGCGAAGCCAGCTCGCGCAAGCGATTCACCGTTTTCCATTGCAGCTTTGAACGCGATTCCCAAGAGTACCGCGCCTTCCCGCTGTGCTTCCTCGAGTCCGGCCGTGCGGTAGAGGATCACCGGCGCTAGCCCAGACAACTTCGGGTCGAACAGCACGGGCATGAGGGCCTGCGCATAGGCTTCGAGACCGATCGCGCGAGCGTCGCGAAGCGGCTTGTAGACAGCCTCCCCGAGGCCCTCGAGAGCTTCTACCAACCTGGAGTGAATCTCGGCCTCCGGCAGCCGCGCCCCTTCGGGCGCAAACAGGCGCTGGCGTAAGTGGAACGTATTGTGTGGGAACTCAAAGTTGAAGAACGTGGCTTCGGCCTTTTCAAACTGCGTGGCCGCAGGCAAAACGTAGTCAGCCAGGGCGGCCGTTTCCGACATCGCACAGTCGATGACCACCAACGTGTCCAGCGATCGGAGCGCTTGCCGCATACGCGGCGAATCGGCCAACGAGTGAGCCGGGTTCGCCGCCTCCACGATCATCGCCCGATAGCGCTTCGGATGATCACAGAGGATCTCATCCGCAATAACGTTGCAAGGGATCAGGCCGCTGATGATCGGGGCGCTCACCACTGGACTCGTGCGCCGAGAGGCTCCGCCGGTCAGCGGAACCAGTACGGTTGGAACGAAATGAGTGCCGGGCTTGCCGAAGCTACCCGTGAGCGCAATCAGCGCTCGGTGCAGATAGCTCACGACTGTCGAGTGGTGGCTCATCTGCACACCCAGGTCCTCGAAACTGGAGAAGGCCTTGGCACCTCCGATCAAGCGCGCCGTACGCCGCACGAGTGATTCCGGTAGTCCCGCATGAGCGCAGGCCTCAGCGATACGAACGCTCTTCAGTACCTCGAACAGCGACTCCGCTCCGACGACGTGGCGCGAAACGAAGTCTTGATCAAAGAGTTCTTCCTCAACCAGAACGGCTAGCAGGGCCGTGAGCATCCATGCGTCTGTTCCCGGTCGCAGTTGCAGATGGATATCAGCTAACTCAGCGGATTCGGTGCGACGCGGATCGACCACGATCAGCGTGCGGGCTGGGTCTTTGGAGAGCGTCTTTAACGTCACCCGGGCGCGCGGGATCGAGTGCGACTGCCAAGGGTTCTTTCCGAGAAAAAGAGCCACATCACAGTGCTCGAAATCCGCGCGAGTGCTCGAGCCCATCACCCGATCGCTGATCCAAAACTCGCCTGTCTTCTCCTGAGCCAACGCACTCGATCGATAGCGAGACCCCAGCGCCCGCCGAGTTGCGGTGCTGTACGCCCCTGGTAGGTGGTTCCCCTGCCCACCACCTCCATAGTAGAAAACCGCATCGCCGCTATGCTCGTCCCGAACTCGGGAGAGACGTTGAGAGACTTCGCGAATCGCCGTATCCCAGTCGATCTCCTCGAACGTTCCGTCCCCGCGACGTCGCAGCGGAGCGGTGAGCAGGTCACGCCCGTTTTGATAGTGGTCGAGCCGATGTGCCTTCTCACACGCATACCCGCGTGAAGCTGGGTGCGCCCTGTCCCCCATCACCTTCAACAACCGTCGGCTGTCGCTCCCGCCGAGCTCCGCCAAAATGCCGCAATTACACTCACAAAGGATGCACGCGGTCGGCTTCTCGAGGCTGGACATGCAAGAAAGTTAACACACGCGCCCAGCCACCAAGCGCGAGACCAAGCCGGTCTTTTCAACTGATTCGGCCAGAACGTCATCGTCGTCGGCGCCAACTCTGCCCCAACCAACGACCTCCAGCGAATGGTCTCGAAGTACTCGCGCGTTTGTCGCGCTCGATTCGTCCTCCGGCGCAGCCCCCGTCAGAACCACAATGGGGTGGATACCAGTTGCTGCGGAGGGCAACGCTCGAACCGCAGCAAGAACGTGCGAAAGAACCCCTAGTCGGTTCGCCGCGACGATGAAGAGCACGTCATCTCGCCTGAGCAAATCGGCAAAAACATGCAGAATACTCGGGGACCCCACGGGGACGAAGAGCCCGCCGGCAGACTCAACCAGCACGAACTCAAAGCGCGCCTCAAACTCTTCTATCGCTTGTTGAATGGCCGTAAGGTCCGCAGCAGCTCCGGTAACGGCCGCCGCATGCGGTGAAACGGGCGCGCTACATCGAAAGAACGCGGGCGGCTCGAACAGAAACTTCGAGGCGCGCGAAGCACGCTCGAGCGAACGGGCATCGCTAGCCTCAGACACCACCCCAGTCTCGAATGGCTTCAGCGCCGCAACCGGAAGTCCCCGACTCGAAAGAGCACGCGCCAATCCCCGGCTAAACCAGGTCTTACC
>CAITIQ010000619.1 GCA_903892415.1 uncultured delta proteobacterium
ACGGGCGGCGCGGGCGGCGGCGGGGCTGAGACGGGCGGTGCAGCCGGCGGCGGGGCTGAGACGGGTGGATCGCTGGCGGGATTCGAAGTTGTTGCCGGGACAGTGGCAGAGAGCGGCGCAGCAGAGCTCGTTGCGGCAACTGCGGTTGGTGCCGCGGGCCGTGCGACCGAGGGCTTCCTCGCAGGAACGACCACGTCGATCACCATGGTGGTGGGCTCGGGCGGCGGAGGCGGCGATGAGTCCTTCACCACCGTGAGGTCATCATCCCCAGCCATTGCGGCCGCCTCGCGGCGCAACTCCGACGGCGTTGGAGTGGGAAGGACGCGCTTGACCTCATTCCCAGCGCTCGCAAGCGTCGCCATGCCCTTGTCTTTGAGCTGGACGATGGGCGCTGCTACGACTTCTGCCTCCTTGGGAGCCGTTGACGCTGGCATAGCCGCATGAGCCGGTTCATCGGATGGTGGCGCGGTTACGGCCGCGTACGGGTCTCCCGGTTGCGTGACCGTGGGCTTGGTTTCTCGCGTCGGTGACTCGAGCACCGATTCAACCGACATCATCTGCTTGGCGAGAATCGACGACTCACCTGAGCGCTCCGTCGCTGGCGTCGCGATTGAGGGAAGCGCCTGACTCGCTGGTTCGATCACCGTGACAGGCATCGCTGCGTTCGCGCGAAACGCCGCAGGAGGAAGCGATGACGGGCCTGCGCTCACGCCATCCCGTTTTGGAAAGCGGATCTCCGGTTCGGACCCGCGCCAGTCTTTGAAGGTCAAGGTGAGGATGGGCGGACCGTCTTTCGGACGGCCGGCGTACTCGTAGTCAAAGATGGCCAATTGGATGAATTGGCCCTTGGGAGCGCCAGCGATAGCGTTGCGAACCATCGTGAATTTCGCCCGTGCGATGGCCTCGGCATCTGCGAGCGTCGTTGACGGCGGCACCGCGATTCCCAGCTCCCGATACGTCAGAGGCGAGGCCGCGGTTGGATCCTCGCTGCGCCGGGTCATGACTGCGTAGGCACCAAGTACCTGCGTCGGCGCGTCGGCGCGCGCGGGAACCTCCGAGGGGAGCGGGACAGCGACCCCGCCGGTCATGCGCTCAAAGGCCGTTTCGGCTTGCATCGGCCGGGCTGGCACCAGCGGCTCAACCGGCATTTGCGACGGGGACACGCGCGGAGCGGCGCTCTCAGTAGCGAGCGGTCGCGACGAGCTATTGGACCCAACCGAGGGGCTAGCTGTCGGAGTCGCGGCCGGCGGCACCGGATCGCTAGGAATGACGGGGCTAGTTGCTGGTCGTCGCATGCGACCGCGCTCGCTAGCCCGCCCACGATTCGACGCGCGTGCCGGAGGCGCACCGTTGGCGCTTTTGCTTACCGCGCCCGGAGCTGCATCGAGCGGCTGCGGAACGGTACTGACCACTGCAGAATCATCGGCTCGGCTCACGACGAAACGCGTCCGCGTGACTGGATCGATCGCCCGATAACCGTCGTCGAGCAGCTCGATCGAAAAATTGCCCAATGGGCCTTCATCTCCGCGCAAGGCGCGCACCTGCTGCAGCGCTTTCTGCCATTGGTCCGCGTCCACACAGTAGCGTTGCGTGGGCGATTCTTTTCCGATGGTCGAAAGGTCAACGTACCAGCGCATGCTCATCCCTGCGGCCGAGGGCCGCTGCCCGAAGGGTCCGGACGATAGCGGTGCCCTGCGAAGCGGTCAACGCGGGTAGTCTTTGACAGCACAAAGCGTCGCACTGGCGGTCGCGTGATATGACGGCCCAAGATGCTCCCTCGAGGTCGCACGTGTTAGCGAGGCAGGCGCTCGCTGCGTCGGGTCGCGCGGTAGGCGCCTGGGTGGAGCGACACGATGCAGTTCTGTTCCTGAGCTGGTGCGTTTGGTGGACGCTCTTGGTTGGCGTGCAATTCATTACTGCGTTGCTGCATGCCACCGGCGGTCAATGGTCTGCCCCGCTCGACGATACCTTCATCCACTTCGACTATGCGCGGTCGTTCGCGCGTGGACGCTTCTTCGAATGGAGCGCTGGCAACGGATTTTCTAGCGGCAACACCAGCATTAGCTACCCGCTCTTTTTGGCGCCTGGCTACGCGCTCGGTCTGCGAGACGGGCGGCTGATGACCTGGGCGCTGGGGTTATCCGGTGTCGCGCATCTCACATTCCTGCTCGGCGCTTCTCGTCTGCTGCGGCCACTCGGCCCCTGGGCGAAATACCTGCTGCCTCCCATCAGCCTTTGTGTCGGCTTCGTGAATTGGAGCTTGTGCAGCGGTATGGAGACGGCTTTCTTTCTTGGCGCCTGGGGCCTCCTGCTCCTGGTGTGGGATCGCTTCGTCGGCCTTCCCGATCAGCAGAGGCTCTCCCTCTCGTGGCGCGGGACACTCGCAGTTGGCCTTGCTCTGGGCTTCGCCACGCTCACCCGACCCGAGGCGCTCCCTATCGCTTTGCTTTGGGGAATTGCGATGGGAAGCCACCTCACGCGCCGACGCCTGGCGCTGTTGCTGCTCGTACCGTGCATGCTGCTCGGCCTGTGGCTACTATTGTGTCGCGTTTTTACGGGGGAGTTCGCCCAGGCCGGCAGCGTGGCGAAGCTCGTTTGGTTCGACCCTTATCTAACAGCGGTGGAGAAGCTCCTCGCGATCATCTCCAATCTGCGCTTCATCGTTACGCGCACCACTTGGCACCACTTCTCCGACGCTCCGCCGTTCGGTTTGGTATTGCCGTTGTTTGCCCTGCTGCCGCTACTCGATAGCCGCACGCGCCGAGCGGCAACGGTGATCTGGCTGCAAATCGTTGCTTGGTGTTTGCTGGTCGCGCAAAACCCTCATGTCCGCTACCAGAACGAACGCTATCTCGTTATTCCAACGAGTTGGCTGCTCGTGCTGAGCGCAATGGGCGTAGCGGTGAGTTTGCGGGGCTGGGGCGAGGCGCGAGCTCAGCGCCTTTCGTGGGGGCTGCGGGCCACCGTCGTGTTCGCCTGTTCGTGGCTCTTCTGGTTGCACCAAGCACCCAATCAACGCTTTCAACGTTGGTTCTTCGCCCGCGCGTGTCGCAATATCGCTGAGCAACAGCTCAAGACCGGGACGCTCCTCAGCAAGCTCGAACCGCGGCGTATCTTCGTCGGGGACGCTGGCGCTATAACCTATATCGCCGATCGTCCTGGGCTCGATGGTATTGGGCTAGGTGGCTATCACGACCTCCCTTTTGCTCGCGCTTATCGACATGGCGTTGGAGCGACGATTGAGCTGCTGGAACGAGTGCCTGCCAAAGATCGCCCTGACTACCTAGCGCTCTACCCATCGTGGTGGGGCGAACTCCCGGAGACCTTCGGCCAACGTATTTTCGACGTCACCATTGAGGGCAACGTCATCTGCGGGGCGAGCACCAAGAGCGTCTATCGAGCGGATTGGTGGGCACTCGACGCGGGCGCCGAGCCGGCGGGCCTTGGTAGCGAGCGCGTCGTAGATGAGCTCGACGTCGCTGATCTCGTGAGTGAGCGGGAGCACGCTGTCACGCCGCTGAAGCGAGAAGGTGAGGTCTTTTGGAAGGTGCGCCGTCGAGGTCGACGTGGCCGGGAGGCCTTCGACGCGGGCCGTCACTACGGCGCGGGGGCTGGTCTCATGTTCGAGCTCGAGTCGGCGTCGGACCAGCAGCGTCTAGTCCTGCGGGGCGACGGGGAGCCGCGTCAACGCGTGCTACTTCGACTCAACGGCGCGCCGCTCGAACCCATCCTGCTCGAGCCTTCAGCCGAATGGGCGGAAGGCAGCGTCGAGCTGCCACCCACTGAAGGGCGGATGACGGTCGAGGTCGTCGCTAGTGAGGATGGGCTTAGCCTGTCCCACGTTTGGCTTTTGACCTCCTCGCGTTGATTGGATTCGTAACGTGCCGTTCAACTACTCGCTTCCTCAAGACGCAATCGCTGGTACGGCCGTGGCGCTCGGGCTCGCATTGGTTCTAGTTGCGTGGAAGCAAGGGGCGTCACCAGCAAGCTCGCGACGGCGCTTCGTGTTTTGGGCTGCCTGCGCCAGCGCCCTCCTGAGCGCAGGCTACGTTGTCGCGTATTTACGCGGCGGACCGCGGATCATCGACGCGACGACCTATTACTTACAAGCCCGCGCCTTCGCAGACGGTGATCTCGCCTGGCAGGTCGGTGAGCCGGCAAGCAGAGTCGCCGGGCGTTTCCTCGTGCGCGATACCCTGGCCGATGGCAACCAGATTGGCGGCATCTTCCCACCGGGGTATCCAGCCGTACTTGCGCTCGGCTTTGGGCTGGGTGCACCGCTCGCGGTGGGTCCGTCGCTAGCAGCGCTATTGACGATGGCGACAGCGTGGCTCGCAGACGCAGTGCTTCCTGTTGAGCTGCCCTCGCGTGAACGCGTCCTTCGAGTGATTGTGCTGCTTTCTGTGGTTAGCGGCTGTTTGCGTTATCACACCGCAGACACCATGTCGCATGGGCTTAGCTGTTTGCTTTTGTGTGTCGCATTGGCTGCAGGCTTACGGTGGTCCGAGCGAGGGCGGCTCGTCTATGCGCTATTGGTTGGAGCTGCGTTCGGTCTGCTGCTCGCAACGCGGCCGGTGACCGCCGTCGCTTGTGCGGCGGTGTTACTGCTCTTGGTGCTGCGCTCGCGCCCATCGGCCAAGCCGGCCAAGCTCTATAGTTTACTGGGCTTGCTTATTGGAGTTGCGCCGGGCGTGCTGCTGCTGCTCCTGCATCAACGCGCGGTGACTGGCCGTTTCTTTCAGTCTGCGCAGCTTCACTACTATGCAAATAGTGATGGCCCCACTGGCTGCTTCCGCTACGGGTTTGGACAAGACATTGGCTGTTTGAATGAGCATGGGGACTTCGTCAGGCACAATCTGCCGAACGGCTATGGCCTGGTCGCCGCGGTCAAGACCACTGCACGGCGCTTGTTGCTGCATTTGCAAGACCCGCTCAACGACGAGCTGCTCGGTTTGCTACTGCTCATTGGCGTGGCGATCGCGGCTGTGCGCTTTGCCCGGATGCGCCCGATCGCGCTATTGCCTATCGTATTGGTGCTCGCGTACAGCCCATTCTACTTCGACGGTAACTACCCAGGTGGAGGAGCGCGGTTCTTCAGCGAGGCCTTGCCCTGCGAGCTGATTTGCGGCGTCGTTGGCTTGGCAGAGCTCGGGCGTCGCTGGCCGGTGGGCGAGCGGCTCGTCCGCATGCTGCCCGCTGCCGCGCTGCTGATGTTTGGACTCAACGCCCATACCGATCATGAGCAGCTGCGTGACCGCGAGGGCGGTCGGCCGATGTTCCTTGAGCAAGACGTGGCGCAGCTGCAAGCGCCAGCGCTGGTCTTCATCGATACCGATCACGGCTTTGGTTTGGCCTTTCGTCCGGGGGCGCGTGCGGCGGCGGGCGAGCTTGAGTTTGCGCGTTATCGCGGTGACCTCAGCGATGGATTCACGCTGCAGGACTCAGGCGACGTTCCGGCGTTTCTGCATCACTACGATGCTCGGACCGGAGTGGTGAAGCTGGAGCCGTATAGGCCCCACAAGGTGACCTCTCTTTGCAGCTCCAGCCTGTGGCCGCCTCTTGCGCAACGTCGCGGCTTCATCGCGACGGAGGCGTCGCTGAACCCTAACTGCCCCTTCGCGCTATCCGCGCGCAGCAACCAGGGTGGTGGCGAATTTGAGTTTGCTCTTCCGCAAGGGCTGCTCGGTCAGCGGGTTGCTCCCGTCGTTACTTCGAGCGAAGAGTCGTGGGAGCTGGTCATTTCTCAGGCCGAGGACGTGTTGGCCCGTTGGGACGCCGAAGCGCTGTCGAGTGTGGCGGTGACGCATCGAGCCGTGCTCCTCGAGCGTCACGGTTCGGCGCCGCTAAAGCTAACGCTGCGTAACATCACCGGCGCGCCGCCGAAGATCGCTCCTACGCTCGTAAGTCTTGAGGTTCTCTAGCGGTTTCGTGTCGCAGCGCGGGCGACGCCGTTGCCGAAGCAAATTCCGGGATTGACCCAGTGCGCTCCCTCATGGCACACCTGATAGCTTAGATAGGGGGTCACCATGACCAAGAGCGAGCTGATCGACAAGATTGCCGCACGAGGATCTCTCACAAAGGCGCGCGCAGAGCTCGTCGTGAACTGCGTATTCGACAGCATGACCAACGCTCTCGAGCGCGGTGAAGGCATCGAGATCAGAGGCTTCGGCAGCTTCACTGTCCGCCCGTACAAGCCGTACGCGGGGCGTAACCCTCGCACTGGAGAGGCCGTCAGCGTCGAGGCCAAACGGCTGCCCTTCTTCAAGGTCGGCAAGGAACTCCGGGAAATCGTCGATGAAAGCAAGAAATTCCCGCTGACCGACGGCAACGACGACTGAGCGTTGTCTCACCTTGCCCCTCGATGAGAGGTGCGGATAAGAGACAGTCATGTCGTCTGACCAAGTATTCGCGGAGCTTGCCCGGGGGGTCGTTGACCTCCATACGGCCGCCGACCTGCGCGAGCGCCTAAAGAGCGGTAAGCCGATGCGCATCAAGGCGGGTTTTGACCCTACCCGCCCGGATTTGCATCTCGGTCACACGGTCTTGATGCAGAAGATGCGTCAATTCCAAGAGCTCGGTCACGAGGTGGTGTTCCTGGTTGGGGACTTCACCGCCATGATCGGTGACCCCACCGGGAAGAATGAATCCCGGCCCAGGCTGAGTCGCGAAGACGTCAGGGCCGCGGCCGAGACCTACACCGAGCAAGCCTTCAAGATCCTCGACAAGCAGCGCACCATCGTTCGTTACAACGCTGAGTGGCTGGACGCGCTGAGCCCCTCTGACGTGATTGAGCTGTGTGCGAAACACACCGTGGCGCGCATGCTCGAACGCGATGATTTCGCCAAACGGCATCGCGAAAATCGCGCCATTCACCTGCACGAATTTCTGTATCCGCTGATGCAGGCCTACGACTCGGTGGCGCTCGAGTGTGACGTCGAGCTGGGCGGCACAGACCAACTGTTCAACCTGATGGTTGGTCGCGACTTGATGCCCAAGTACGGCAAGCGGCCTCAGATCGTGATCACCACTCCCATCCTCGAAGGCACCGACGCGCGCCTCGTCGACGGGAAGATCGTCGGCGCCAAGATGTCGAAGAGCGCCAACAACACGATCGGCATCAACGAGCCACCGTTCGAGACGTTGCAGAAGCTGCTGCTGATCGATGACGCGGTCATCTGGCGCTATCTCGAGTTGCTTTCGGCGCGACCGATCGCCGAGATCAGCGAGCAGAAGCGTGAGGTCGAGAGCGGTTCGCAGGCTGTGACGGCCGTCAAAGAGGCCTTCGCTCTGGAGATCGTCGAGCGCTTCCACGGCAAAGAAGCGGCTGAGCAAGCGCTGCTGCGTCGACGCGAGGTGGCGCAAGGTGGCCTCCCCACCGAGATTGAAGAGTTTGCGTTGCAGGCCGACGGTGGGGTCATCCCGTTGTCGAAGGCGCTCTCTGTCGCTGGCCTGGTCAAGTCCTCATCGGAGGGCTTGCGGCTCATCCAACAGGGCGGAGTTCAGCTCGACGGTGAGCGGGTCGAGAAGGAAAATGCTCAGCAGAAGCTCGAGGCCGGCAAACGCTATTTGGTGCGTGTGGGATCCAAGAACCGACGCTTTGCCTATCTGAAGGTGACTTGAGGTGAAACGTCGCGACGCCTTGCTCTCGCTGCTGGTGCTCGCGGCGTGTGATACCGAGCCGAAGGTCCCAGCGGTCCCGCCCGCCAGACCGCTTGGACCGAAGGAGCTCGATGAGCTGATCCCGATCGCTGGCCTGGAGTGGGTGGTTCGGGCCAAGCCGCGCACCATCGCCGAGATCGCCTGGCTGATCCCGGCGCTCGCGCGCATCGTGCCGGAGGCCAATCAGTCGGCGTTGCAAACGCGGCTTGGCTTCGACCCGCGCCAGGTGACAGAGGCGCTCTTCGTTTCATACGGCGAGGCGTTGGGCAGCTCACAAGCGCAGCTGGTTCGACACAACTCGGACCCCGCGCTGCTCGAGCGACGTTTCCTCGAGCGTTTGACCAAAGATGCCGAGCGTCGTGTGGACCATCCCGAGGTGATCCGGCTCCACGGCACTGTCGGAAAGAAGGTGGCTGGGCTGACCTTGGTAGGCCGTGACATCGCTATCTACGATGAGACGCCAAGCGGCGACGGCGTTGCCCGCATCGCCGCTTTGTACGCTACTGGGAAGATGACAAAGGCGAAGCCTCTGCACGAAGACGCGCTGCTCGCTTCGGTAGTGGCTCGTTTTGGCGACGCTCCGCTGATCGCAGTCGCGCCGGGGCCGTTTGGTGAGGAGTGGAAGAAGGGCGTCCACGGCTTGCTCGAGGTCGCCGACGTGGTGGCGGTGTCGGCTAGCCCGGCTGCCATGGAGGCCGTTCGACTCAGCTTCGCGGTGCTCGGCGACTTTGGGGAGGACGGCTCCAAGGCCGCAGACCTGATGCGGACGAGTTGGCAGGACATCGGCCAGTCGACGTTGGGCAAACTGCTCGGTTTGCACGATACCTCCGAGCCGGTGGCCGCTGGAACGCGCTCGGTCGTGACGCTCAACGTGATGATCGATCCCAACCGTGCAGCGGCTGGCTTGGGGGCCCTGCTCGAGCAAGACCTCCCCTCGATCATGCGTCTTTAGTTTCCTACCCAAGCTCAGCGCATCGCGGTTGTCTGACGAGCATGAACACCGCGCTCAAGCTGCTCATTGCACCGTTCGTTGGTCTGGCCCTGCTATCCCCCTCGCTGGCCGCTGCCGAGGAGGAGGAGGGCGCCTTCAGTACTTCTTCGACGACGGAGTCCAGCTACGCCGTCGAGTTCGGCGACGACGATCTGCTCGGCGGCGACCTCGATTCCAACATTGCGATTCTTCGAGTTCGACCGGCGTCCGCGCGAATGATCTTGATCCGTCCTCGCCTCCACTTCGTCCATGAGCTCACGAAGTCGGTGGAGAACTTCTGACGCTCAGCTGTCGCTGAGTTCCGACTCGAGGCGCTCGACCAGCGTTCGAAGTACCTTGATTCTCGCGTAACGCTTGTCGTTCGCCTCGACGATCGTCCAGGGGGCAAACTCGGTGCTGGTACGATCGATCATCTCCGAGCCGGCGACACGATAGGCGTCGGCCTTCTCTCGATTCCTCCAATCCTCCGGCCCAATCTTGAAGCGCTTGAAGGAGACGTCTTGGCGCTCGGTAAAGCGCTTGAGTTGCTCTTCGGGGCTGATGTGGAGCCAGAACTTCAGGATGATGGCGCCTGCTTCGGCGAGCCCCTCCTCGAAGTCGTTGATCTCCCCGTAGGCGCGCATCCAGTCATCTTCGTCGCAGAATTTCTCGATCCGTTCGACCAGCACGCGCCCATACCAAGAGCGGTCAAAAATGGCGAAGTGTCCTCTGCGAGGGAGGTTGCGCCAGAAACGCCAAAGGTAAGGTCGCGCTCGCTCTTCATCGGTGGGTGCGGCGATGGGTGTGACGCGGTACTGCCGTGCATCGAGCGCGCCGGTTATTCGGCGAATCGCCCCACCTTTCCCTGCTGCGTCGGCTCCCTCGAACACGAGGACCACGTTGCGCTTCTGGAAGGAGCGCCTGCGTGAGACCTTGTTCAAGCGTGCCTGCAGGTCGGCCAGGCGGCTTTCGTAGTTCTCCTTGTCCAGCGTCTTGGAGAGGTCGAGCGAGCCTAGCAGCGTCCGATTGTCGATCGCCTCGAGCAGCGCTGGCGCGTGAATCTGACTGTTGAGGATCGGATCTTCGAGGCGCTTGCGGATCGCGTCGTGGATGATCTGACCGACCGAAAGCGCACGGTACTCTTCGTCGGTCGACTCGATCACGTGCCAAGGCGCAGCGCCCGTCGAGGTGGCGCGCAGGGCTCGTTCGGATTGTTTGCGGAAGCGATCGTAAATCTCGAAGTGCTGCCAATCGAGCTTGGTCACGCGCCAGGCCGTCTTGGGGTTGGCGGCGAGCTCTTTGAAGCGCGCTCGCTGGTCGCGCTTCGATAGGTGCAACCAGATCTTGATCACCAGCACGCGCTCGTTAGAGAGCATCGCCTCGAAGTGGGTAATGTCGTCCAGCGACCGTGCGAACTCTGCGGCGGTGGTGTTGCCGTACACGCGGTCGATGACCGGAGCGGTGTACCAAGAGCCTACGAACATTGCCATCTTGCCGCGCGGAGGGAGCCGCGACCAAAAGCGATACATCTGTGGGCGCTCTCGCTCTTCATCGGTCGCGGCCTCGAGCGCGTGGGTGGTGATGTGACGAGCGTCCATCCACTCGTGCAACAGGTTGACCACCTCGCCCTTGCCAGCGCCGTCCACCCCACCCAGGACGAGCACCACCGAACAAGCCGCTTTCTCCAGTAGTTCGTACTGAACCTTCAGCAGCTTCTCACGCATCTTCGGCTCTTCGACGTCGAACACCTGCTTTGAGATTGCGTGACCCAGTTCAGCGGATTCGAACATGACTAGCCTCGAGGGGATTGGGGAGTACGTAGATAGCCGAGCAGCGTACGAATGATTGCTTTCGAAAGCTCGGGAGATTCGTCGAGCAGCGCCTCGAGCTCCTCGCGCGGAACGCGCAACAGCTCGCAGGTTGATCGCGCCTCGACCGTGGCGGCGCGCGGCGCAGCGTCCAGGACGCCTAGCTCGCCGAAGGTCTGTTTGGGACCGAGCGTGCCGGTGGCTTGACCGTCTTTGATCACCTCCAGCGAACCGCTTACCACAACAAACAGGGCGTCGGAGCTTGCTCCCTGCTCGACGACCCGTTGGCCTTCAACAAACGTCTCCAGCGTGGCGATCTCAGCGACGGGATAGAGCTCTTCACCAGAAAGGGATTGGAAGAGTCCCACCTGTTTGAGCAACACCACGCGATCGAGAACGCCAGCCATTGGTTCGCTCGAGGGTAGTTCCTGGCTGCAGTATTTTGAAACTTTGTCGAGCCAACCTTCGAGCGGGCGCTGACTTCCGTTCTTGGCCGGTGCACGAGCGCCGGTCACTTTGGCGATGAACTCGGATACCTCGGTGCCGAGCGGAGCTGGAAGGACCGTCTCTACGAACTCGAGCGCGTTCGCTCGCGCGCTCTCGTCACGGAGGGCGACGCGCGCACGCTCGATCGCCGTGCGCTGGCCGATTGCACGCATCAGGTCCAAGACCGCAGTAACGCTGTCGGACAATCTGCGATCGAGCTCGGAGCGCAGGAGTTCAGGCGTGGACTCGACGCGTTGGAGAAGAAGCTCGGCACCGTAGCTGCGAATGATTCGAATGGCGTGAAAGACTTGCTCGCGCTCCTCTCGCGGCAGCTCCGCCTTGCGAAGGCCAAGTGAACGAGCAAGCGCCATGCGCGCGCGATGGCCGATCTCTCCGAAGCGTGGAAGCACCGAGCGCGCGGCGGTGTCCCCAATGCGAGCGAGCGCTCGCGCCGCGCGAACCGAGCCCGACATCGTGCGACTCTCGGCCACAGCTGTCGCTGCGATCGCCCCTTCCCCGCTGGAGAAGGGAAGAGCGAGCACCAACTCACCAACGGCACGCGGCCCAGCGAGCGCGAGTGCGCGGGTCGCCTCGCCTGCGAAAGGACCTGCAGTCAGTCTGCTGATTAGCGCGCCGACAGCGCCGGGGGCGTCGAGCAAGACTGCCGCTCGCGCGGCCTCACGAAACACCGCGCGCTCCTTCGAACTCATAGCTTGAAGCACGTCACGCTCGGCCCGCCGGTCTCCAAGCACGCCGAGGCCTTCGAGCGCTGCTGCCTGCTGAGCTGGACGGCCATCGCGGACCACCTTGCGCAGCGCCTTGAGGTTCAGATCGAGCTGGTTTTGGGCGCCTGCAGCTCCTTGCGCGAGCTGTCCACGAGCTCGCAAACATGCGCTCAGCGAGGCCTCCACGAACAGCAGCCCACCGTGCTCCGAGTCCGAGCGCTTGAGCGCGGCACGTAGCCGCGCTTCGTTGGCCAAGCCGTTGCGCTCGCGGGCGCTGCGAAGGATCAGCGCCTCGAGTTCCGCCGAGTCGTCTGGCGGCGCGTGTTGCAAAAGCTCCTCCCCTGCGTTGGGTCCGAGCAGGCGCAAGGCGGTCATCACGGCTGCGCGGCGCGTTGGCTCGTGCGCCGACCAGAAGGCCGGAGCCACGTCCGCCATGGTGAAGAAGCGGTCGCTCATGAGCTCCAGCGTGTGCTCAGCCTTCTCCGCGTTGCCCGCGTCGACGAAGCGCTCCAGCTCTCCTCGCAGTGAAGCACGAAAGACCAATGCGGCCTCGGGACTTACTTCGAGCTGCGTCCGATCCTTGGCCAAGGCTTGCGTCAACACTTCGGCATAGGCCGCTGGCGCCGCGCGAACCACGAGGTACAGGGCGAAAGCGGTACACAAAACAAAACCGACCTGCGCTGGATAAGGGGGCCCATGCTCGCCAAAGATCGAAAGCAAAAGGCCCGCCGCCACCGCTCCCGCAGGCGAGGCAATGCCCTTGACCAAGACCTTGGCACGACTGCGCAGCGAGCGTTTTAGCGGCACGAGCAAGACGTCGAGCAGCGAGTTGCCGACCCCGTAACGAACGACGAGCTCGCCCAAGCGAGTCAGCGAAGCGCCGAGAAGAGCAGGCAGTGCGAAAGCAACCGACGACAAGGCAGCGAGCACCATTGGACCAACCAAGATCGCCCTGCCAACGCCGAGGCGCGCAACGATGCGGCCAGTCCCAAACAACTGCAGCAGCAGCACGAGGACGTTGGAGACCGTGGCAAAGATGCCTAGCGCCTCGGTAAGTTCGGCTCCCTCGAAGCGCGCCTTTAGTGCCGCTTTGAAGGCAAAATCGACGAACGCCGTGGCCATGCTACCGAACAGCGCGAAGCCCACGACGACACGCACGGCGGGTGTTCGCAGCGCCGCGCTCGCGCTGACCGGGGCCGCGAGGCTGCCGGCTGGTCGAACGCTGGGCTGTGCGCGCTTGGTCGCGACGCGCAGGGTGGGCAACACGGCAATGCTCAGCAGCCCGAGGGACCAGAATAAGCCTGCAGGCCCAGCCAGCTTCGCGATCGGACCGGCAACAGCGCCGATGCAAATAGCCCCGACCGTCGCCGCCGCCGCCACCAGCGGCAAGAGGCGCTTGGCATGCCGTGCGTCGAGCCCTTCGGTGGTGGCATTGAAAGCGACCAGCGGCAGCAAGGACGGTACCGTCAATGCGAGCAGACAGACCGCATAGTGAACCGCTCGCGCGGAAGAACCCAATGCCAGCGCACCGAGTACGGAAATGCTCAAGGCACTAAAGACGACGCCAAAGTCGACCACCGACGACGGGCCACGCCGCTGCTCGAGTCGGCTGCTCACTCCAGCGTAGCCGAACGCTAAAACGACGCGAATCGCTGCTGATACGCCGATCAACCTCGACAGCTCACCCAGGGAGAAGCTTGAAAGGAAGACGGTGTCGGCAGCGATCCCCGCCAAACCGTTGGCTCCGACGCACAAGAACGAGAGCAGCAGCGGTGAGAGCGGAAGCTTGGACTCAGCTCGCGACATGCATTCTCAGCTTGCCCCGCTCTCAGTCTTCGAGCGCGGGCAGACTAGCTCTTGCGTCGACGTACTCTCGCACGATGTCTTCAACGATCTGACCGATGGGCTTGACCTCTTTGGCTAGCGCGATGCCTTGGCCCGCGCTCCAAATGTCTTTCCACTTCTTGCCGCTGCCCTCGCTTTGAATGGCCTTCTGTGCGGCATTGGCGTCCTGCTTCTCGAAGCCGGGCACGGTGTCCTTCAAGAAATTGGCGTGAATTCCGGACACCGCGTCGGTGTACAGGATCTCTTCGGGAGAGCCGTTGATCACCCGCTGCTTGTACGCGTCTTCAGCTCCACACTCGGTGGAAGCGATGAAGCGCGTCCCCATGTAAACAAGCTCTGCTCCGAGTGAGAGCGCCGAGGCCATTTGCCTGCCCGTGGCGATGCAGCCAGCAGCGATGACCGGCACCTTCAGGTTCTCGCGCAAGTAAGGGTACAGGACGAAGGGGCTGGTGGTTCCAGCGTGTCCGCCGGCCCCAGCCGAGACGCCGATGATGCCGTCAGCCCCCGATTCTTGAGCCTTGAGCGCGTGCTTCAGGTGAATGACGTCGTGGAAAACGATGGCTCCTGCATCGTGTGCGCGTCGAGCCAGCTCGCTGGGATTGCCATAGCTGGTGATGATGACCGGCACCTTGAACTCAAGGCAGGTTTCGAGATCGTGTACCAGCCGCTCAGGGTCGGTGAGTTTGATCGTCAGGTTGATGCCAAACGGCTTGTCGGTGCGGGCGCGAATCCATGCGAGCGCATCTCGGAACTCTTCCCGGGTGCGCAGGTTGAGCGAGGGCATCGAGCCCAGGATGCCTGCCTCGGCCGCGGCAACGATCATCTCCTTGTTGGAGATGATGAACATCGGCGCGCAGACGATGGGGTACTTGAGCCCAAGACGTTCACTGAGAGCAGTACGGATTCGAGGCATGGCGCGCAGTCTACTTGGAGCCTCGTCTCAGGCCATCAAACTTCAGCGTCGTCCTTTGAAGCCCATCATGTTTTGCACGACCGACTCGCTTTCCTGCGCGATGGCCTCGCTCTCTTTGGCTCGGTCTCCGCAGTCTTCGCAGACCTTCTTGCGCTTGCCGCCGATCATCGCGATCACGAGCTCATCCACTTCGTCTTTGCACACAGCGCACGTAGGCATGCGCAGAGCTTCGCAAACCACGAGCCGAATCTCAAGCACGCGCGGCGCGCCGGCCGTTGCGCCTCATTCGACAGCAAGCACCCGACGATCGGTTACCACCAGTCCAACCTTGACGTCGCGCTCCGAGATCGGCAGCTCGGCAGCGAGCTGAAAGTCGTAGACGACACACACCGCCAAGGCTGGCGGACAGTAAAGCGGCAGCGTTCGATCGTAGAAGCCGCCGCCGTAGCCGAGCCGATAGCCGCGCGGATCCACCAGCAGCGCCGGCACCACGATCACGTCCAACGACGCCGCTGCCTGTAGACTCTCCTCTGGCTCGAGAAAGCCATTGTCGCGGTCGATCAGCTGCTCGAGCGAGCCCGGATCTTTGAAGGACATGTTGCGCTCAGCGTCGAAGGACGGGTAGCAAACACTGACCCCCCGTGCGCGCAGTTCAACGTCCAGCGCCCGCAGGTCCACCTCGCGCTTCTCCTCGATCGGATGAAACAGCGCCACGGTCCTGGCACTTGCGACGCTCGGTAGTTCCTTCAGCCTGGCAACCAATGCGCGCGAGCGCTCGAGCAAGGCCGCCTTCGGGATCCCGGCACGCACCCCACGGGCCCGCTTGCGCAGCTCGCGTTTGGCGCGTTCCGCGAGGATGGCTGTGGTTTCGGAGTCGAGCGGCTGTTTCTCCGATTCGATTTCGTCAATCAAGGCGCCGGCAGCGTAGCATCGAGCGGTGCAACGTCGTCGCTTGTCCGTAGTTTCCACAGACAAACCTTGGGCAACCCGAGCCGATGGTGCATCGGTGCGGAGGTTGCCAGTGCTCGCTCCCGTGCGCCCGGTGGACCAAGCCAAGCGACCTGTGTACGCGGTGTGGGAGGTCACGCTGCGTTGTGACCTCGCGTGCAAACATTGTGGTTCGCGCGCAGGCAAAGGCCGCCCTGACGAGCTTTCGACCGACGAGGCGCTTTCGCTGGTGGACCAACTGGCTGACTTAGGCGTGCGCGAAGTCAGCCTGATCGGCGGTGAGGTCTACCTGCGCGACGACTGGGAGGCGATCGTTCGACGGGTGCGCGACCGCGGGCTTTCTTGCGGCATCGTTACAGGCGGGCGCGGCTTTGATCGAGCTCGTTCACAGGCGGCGAAAGACGCAGGTGTGAGCGCCGTGAGTGTTTCGGTCGACGGGCTCGAGCCCACCCACGATCGTTTGCGTGGCGTACGTGGCAGTCATACGGCCGCGATGGAAGCGCTCGGTCACTTGGAGGCGGTGGGCTTGACCCGATCGTGCAACACGCAGCTAAACCGCTGGAACCTGCACGAGATCCCAACGCTCTTCGAGTCACTCATCCCAACGGGGATCCACGCTTGGCAGGTGCAATTCACCGTGGCGATGGCGCGCGCCGCCGACAACGCTTCGATGTTGCTCGAGCCCTATCAGTTGCTGGAGGCCATGCCGATGGTGGCCTCGCTCAAGCGCCGGGCCGACGAAGCAGGGGTACGGCTTTGGTCGGGCAACAACGTTGGCTACTTCGGTCCCTTCGAGAAGGATCTCTATGAGGGCTCGTCGGCGGGCCACCACCTCTCGTGCGGCGCCGGCTCTTCCGGTCTTGGCATCGAGGCGAATGGCGATGTGAAAGGCTGCCCTTCTCTGCCCACTGCCGACTATGTGGGCGGCAACTTGCGCGACTTCAGCTTGCAACAGATCTGGGAGCAGACGCAGCCGCTCCGCTTCACCCGTGACCGAACCACTGACGAGCTCTGGGGCTTTTGCAAGACCTGCTACTACGCTGAGGATTGCATGGCCGGCTGCTCGTGGACCTCGCACGTTCTGCTCGGACGGCGAGGTAACAATCCGTATTGTCACCATCGAACGCTCGAGCTTTTGAAGGTCGGAAAGCGCGAGCGCGTGGTGCAGGTCGAGCAAGCGCCCGGGCACCCATTTGACTATGGGCGCTTCGAGATTGTGCTCGAGGACTGGCCTGCGAGCGAACTTGCTCGGGCCGAACGCGTGGTCGCCGGCGCGGAACCCTGGCTGGCCGACCCAGAAGCGCTGCCCAGGCTGGCTTGATTCGACAGCGCTTCGGGATCCGTCGCTTACTTCTTCGCGTCAGCCTTCTTCATCAGCGTCGAGCAGGCTTCCTTGTGGGCCTTGTACTCAGCTTCGCTCTCGCGGGGCGAGACGGTGTAGCAGGTGTACTCGTCTTTGCCGGCCTTGAGTGAAAGGCGGAAGCTGTAGGTCTTGCTGGTGCCAGCCTCGCTGGTCCATTCCAACGATTCCGGGGTATCGGAGATGAAGGTGATCTTCGACTTGGTGATCTCAGCGCCCTTCACCAAACCGTCTTTGAACGGCTTGAAGTCGCCTTTGCCCAGTTTGAACGCGAGGTCGAAGGAGCCCGGCCCCATCACCTTCTTGGTAGCGATGCGGACGCCACCGAGGTCTTCCATGACGTCTGCGTCAGCCGGACCTTTGGCAACCCAACCTTTGAAGGCTGCAACTTTGTCGAGCTCTTTCTCAACCATCTCAGCCTTCGGTGCGTCGGCGACAGCGGTCGGAGCAGCTGACTTTGCCGGTGCAGCAGAGGTCTTTGCGGCAGCTGAGCCGCTGGCCTTGGCCGAAGCAGAGCCTGCTCCACCGGCCGCATCCGAACCACAAGCGCCAAGCAGCGAAACGGCGGCTACGAACATCGAGAACTGTTTGAACATGCGCTCCCTTAGTCCAGTCGCGGGGCCCGCCGCAACGCGCGCCGCGCATTCGGCCAAACCTAAGGCCGAGATTTCCACCGAAGTCGGCTGCCGCTCATTGCGTCGAACGCCTGCTCGGTGACTCCACCTCAGCACTGCTGTGGTAGAGCGGTGGTGTGAAAACGGCGGCCATCATCCCGGCCTTCGATGCGGCTAACACCATCGAGCGCGTGGTCAGCGAGACCGTGGAGCGGTTTAGCGGCCTGGGAACAGTTTATGTGATTGACGACGGAAGTCGTGACAACACCCGCGCGTTGGCGGAAGCCGCTGGTGCTGTCCTGGTCGTGCACCCTCAGAATCGCGGCAAGGGCGCGGCTTTGAGGACCGGCTTTCTGCGCGCCTGGGAAGACGGCCACGACGCCTGTGTCACGCTCGATGCGGATGGCCAGCATCCCCCGGAAGAAGCGCTGCGCTTGGCGCAGAGTGAGCTTGGGAGCGACTGCCTCGTGCTCGGCATTCGCGATCTGCGTGGTGCAGGTGCGCCGCGGCCCAACCAGATCTCCAATCAGATCTCCAACAGCTTCTTGTCGCTCTTTTCGAGACGCATGCTGCACGACACGCAGTGCGGTCTTCGTCGCTACCCGCTCCCCGCCGTGCTCGAGCTCGGCGGGCAAGACATGGGGTACGCATTTGAAGCCGAGGTCATTTTGCTCGCGGTCGCCGCCAAACTCCCGATCAAAGAGTTGCCGATCCAGGTGCTCTATCCGCAGGACCGGACGACGCACTTCGACAGCGTGAAAGACCCGATGAGAGTGATTCGCCGCGTTTTGTCCACGTTGCACAAGACGCGTATGGTCAGCCGGCCTTCCGGCGATGCCCGGCCGATCGTTCACCGGCATAGGCCCTCGGATGGCTGAGCAGGCAGCAAAATCGGCGCTGCCGTTTCATCGCCGGCATCGCAAGAAGCTGATCGCGCTTGCCGTGATCTTGTTGCTGCCGCTCGTGACGCACTTCG
>CAITIQ010000620.1 GCA_903892415.1 uncultured delta proteobacterium
CAGGCTCGATGGGAGGAGATCGGGTCTGCGCACGGGCCCCTGAGGAGGGACGGGAGCGGACGCTCGGACCTCAGGATGGACGGGTTCCCTGACGGTCACCCACGGCGCCGCTTGGTTGGTCGCTCGCTCACGCGGTCGAGAGCGCCTAGGAAATTCGAGGCGCGCCGCTCGGCAAGATGTGGCAGCCTGCAGCCGTGTCGGCCACACGCTCCGCGCCAGAAGTGCTTCGTGGCCGAACGCAGGATCTCGCCGCTGCCGACCGTTGGATGGCAACCGACGGGCGACTGCTCACGATCGTGGGGCCGCCAGGCGTCGGAAAGTCGCGTCTCGCGCTGGAGCTGATGCGCGGCCGGCCGGGTAGCCTCTCGCGCGACCTCACCACATCGCGAACGGCGTCGGATGTCGAGCGTGCGCTGCAGACCGCGCTGGGTGGCGTCTCGCGAGCACGCCTCGGTCGCGTGCTCGCTTTGCATGAAGGGTTGGTCGTACTCGATCGTTTCGAGCACCTGGTCTCCAGCGCGGGCCCCCTCGTGGCATCGTGGATCGCGGTGCCCGGACCGCGGTTCGTCGTGACTTCCCGAGAGCCGCTCGGCATTGGCGGCGAAACGGTCCTCGTCCTCGACGCTCTCGAGGAGGCTGACGCCGTCGCGCTGTATGTCGACCGCGCAAGGCGGAAGGTCAATCTCGATGTGGCATCCGCGATCGTCCGAAAGCTCGACCGACTACCGCTTTCGATCGAGCTCGCGGCGGCGCGCGCAGGCGTGCTTTCCGACGACGATCTGCTCGCCCGCCTCGCCCGAGGAATCGGCGCGATCGACGGACCATCGTCGAGTCTCCGGGCAACCATCCGCTGGTCGATCGACCTTCTCTCGACCGTCGAGCGCGATGCGCTTGGCCAGTGCGCCGTGTTTCGCGGCGCCTTCGACGTGCAAGCAGCGGAGGCTGTGCTGCGGGACACGGGTGACGTGAGCGCACAGCTCGCGGCGCTCGAACGAAAGGGCCTGTTGCGCCGCGTCGGCGGCGGCGCAACTGCGCACGTTGCGCTCTACGATGCCGTCCGCGAGGTCGCGCTCGACACGATCTTCGCCGACGAGGAGCGTGAGCGAGTGGCCGCCCGCCATGCGGGCTACTACGTCGCGCTTGCAGAGAGCGTGCTCGCGTCGGACCGTCCGGAGCTCGCTGTCGCTCTCGTCGGGAAGACGGCAGATCTCGCAGCAACGTGCGATGCCTTGCGCGAGCGCGACCCCAGCTCCGCCGCGAAGCTCGCCCTTGCCATCGACCTCGCGCACGGTGGGCTCAGCCCCTCGTCGGCACACGTCGAGCTGCTGTCGAGCGCTGTGGAGTGTGCGCATCGAGCGGGCGACGCCGTGCTGCAGGCAAGGACCTTGCACGCCCGCGCGCGCGTTCATCGCCTCACCGGCGCGGCGCGCGCCGCCATGCGTGACCTCCGGGCGGCGCTACGCCTCGCCCGCACGGCAGGACCTGCGCGCGTCGAAGCCGACGTGCTGCGCTTGCTGGGCGTCGTCTGCCGGCAACTGACGCGCGTCGTGCGCGCGCGTCCGCTCCTCGAGCGTGCGCTCGAGCTCTACGAGGCGGGAGGGATGTTGCAAGGAGCCGCAATGGTCCACGACGACCTCGGCGTGCTCGCGCACGACCTGGACAATCTGCCCAGCGCGCGCGAGTCCTACGAACGTGCGCTCGCGCTCGAGCGCGTCGTCGGCGATCGCCGCTTCGAGGGCATCACCCTCGGGCATCTCGGCCTCCTGGCGAATGACCTCGGCGACCTGCCGCTCGCGCAGCGCTACTACCTCGATGCGCTCGATCGACACCGTGAATGCGGTGATCGCCGCTTCGAGGGGTTCGCGCTCGCCTTTCTCTCGGCTGCCCAGATCGAGCAGAATGATCTCGAGGCTGCCCGCTCCTCGCTGAAGTCGGCAGCTGCAATCGACGCGAGGCTCGGAGATGTGGACAGCGGTGCGTTGCTCGCCGGCCTGCGGTGCACCGTCGAGGCGCTGTCGGGCGATCTCGCCTCAGCGTACGAGGCGCTCGCTCGCTCCCGAAGGGATCTGGCCCAGCGCGACGATGCTGCGCTAGGCCGTATGCTCGCCGTCTTTGCCGGGGCGATCGATCTGGGCGAGGCGCGTCGCGCCCGCGTCGAGGGACGCCCCGCCGACGCGCAGGCGCACCTCCAGGCCGTCCAGCGAGCTCTCTCCCCCGGGTGGCCAGCCACCTCGGTCGAGGAACGCTTTGCACGTCGGGTGATCGGTCGTCTCCTCGACGCCTCGGCCGGCGCTCGCCCGGCGGTCGTCGTGGCCGCCGACGGGAGCTCGTTCGAGGGCGCTTCAGGGCTGGTCTCTCTCGTGACGCGACGCTCGCTCGCGCGCATGTTGGAGCGCCTCGCCGGCGAGATGCGCGATGCTCCGGGCCGGGCCGTCGCCATCGAGTCTCTCTTCGAGGCCGGCTGGCCCGGCGAGCGCGTCGCGGCGGCCTCGGCGCGGCGGCGGGTCTACGTGGGGATCGACACCCTGCGCTCGTTGGGCTTGCGATCAGCGCTTCTCCAACGCGACCGCGGCTACCTCCTCGATGCCACCACGGTGACTTTGAACGGAGTTTGAACGGCACCGATCCGAGTCGGGGTTAGGCTCCTGCCCATGCGGCTACTTGGTGCTTTCGCGATGGTTTTCTTGCTGGGCGGGGCCGTCGTCGGCTGCTCGTCCGAGTCGAACGAAGAATCCAATTCTGGAGGGGGCGGCAGCGGTGGTGGCGCGCCTGTCGAACCGGATCCAGTGGAGCCCCAAATCGCACCCGACCCGACGGGGTGGCAGGCGACGGGCGAGCTTCTCGAAGCACGGGCCCTCACGACCGTCAGCCTCCTCCAGGATGGTCGCGTCCTGGTCGTCGGCGGCGAGGATGACGACTACGCGATGCTCGCGTCGGTGGAGCTCTACGATCCTGTGCTCGGCACGTTCACCGCGGCCGCACCACTTCCCGAGCCGCGCGATCACCATACGGCGACGGTGCTGAAAAATGGGGAGGTGCTCATCACGGGTGGCGGCTCAGGCTCGCTGATCTCCCTTCCGAACGGCGAAAGCGCGCTGGCTTCGGCGGTTCTCTACGATCCCCTCGCGAACACGTGGCGACAGACCGGGAGCATGAACGAGGCCCGCGCCGGCCACCGTGCGGCGCTGCTGGACGATGGTCGCGTGCTCGTGGTCGGCGGCGGGAACGAGGTGGGCTATCCGTGCGCTCATCCGGACTGCACCGTCGCAGATTCGATCGGCAGCGCCGAAATCTACGATCCGGTGACCGGAGAGTGGACGGCGACGGGCTCGCTCGCTCAGCCCCGAATCGCGTTTGATCTGCGTGCGACGGCTGTCGGCATCATCGCCTCCGGCGGTGCGGCCAACAATCAAGGTCTCGAGAGCGTCGAGATCTTTGACGCGACCACAGGCACATGGCGAGCCGGCCCGAAGCTCACGGATCAGCGCCTCTACCATGCCGCTGCCGTTCTCGGCGGCAAGCTCGTCGTCGCCGGCGGGAAGATCGCGAACGTGACGCCAGTCACCGCAGTCGACATTCTCGATGAAGCTGCTTCGCAATGGGTTTCGGGCTCCTCGATCGATGAGCCTCGCACGGGGGCCTCGCTCGTCTCGCTCCAGTCGGGTAACGGGCTCATCGTCGCGGGCAATAACCAGCTCGGAACGACGTTTCTCGCGACGGCTTCGCTGTACAACCCAGAGCTCGACACCTGGACGAGCATCGAGCCTCTTGCGCAGGGGCGGTACAGCCAAGCCACCATCCTGCTGAAGGACGGGAGCGTGCTCGTGCTGGGCGGACGCACCGCTGCCGGTGTGACCCGCAGCGCCGAACGCAGCCGCTGAAGGCGAAGTGCCGCCGAGCGCCTGGCCAGTAGCGTCATCAACCCAGTGCTGCTCGTCGAAATCCTGAGAAGCTCGACCGAGGCCTACGACCGCGGCGCCAAGCTCGCCCACTGTCGCGCGCTGCCCTCGCTGAAGGCGGTGCTCTTCGTTCGGCAGAGTGAGCCGGGGCTCGAGCTATTCGCTAGGCGTGATGACGGTACCTGGGAGCTTCACGAGCGCACCGCGGGAACGCTTCGGGTCGCCGCGATTGAAGTGGACCTCGACGTGGCGGTGTCGGGCAGATCGCTCGACACTCGCTCACGAGGCGCGGACGGCGGCCTCGACGAGCTGGCGCAGCGGCGTCGTCGGGCGGCCGATCAACCGCCGGAGCTGCCCCGAGCGATCGTCGAGCTCGCCCCGCGCGATGCCCGCGTCGCTGTCCGCGAGCAACGCCGCGAACGGCGGCGGGAGCCCGAAGCTAAGCGCCGCTTCGGTGAACCAGGGATCGTGTGCGAGTTGCGGGGCACGGAGCGAACATACGCCAACTCACGTCTTCTGCTGGGCCGACTCGCGGCGGATCATCGAGCTAAACGACGGCGGCTCCGGACGCCCGACTTCGAGCACCCATGAATAGAGTTCCTCAATCGGCGCGAGCCGGTAGCGTCCCGCGCCATGTTCAACCTCGTTCGACCGCTCGCTCTCGCGCTCCTCCTCTGCTCCGCCGCTTGCGGAGACGGCGCCGACGCCGCCGGCAGCGCGACGGCCTCCGCCAAGCCGACGGCCTCGGCTCCGAAGACCGCCGCCCTCACCGCCACGGCCACGGCGACCGCGACGGCCACGGCGACCGCGTCGGAGGCAACCACTGCGCCGCCCGAGAAGGACCCAGCGAAGGTCGAGGAGTGCAAGAAGGCCTGCGAGGCCAAGCCGACGCCGCGCGAGCGGCTGCAATGCAACGCAGGCTGCTGAGCGTACCCTGCGCTCTCGATGCCCAACCCGAAGACAAGCATCCGCGCTACCGCTGTCCCAGGCCGAACACGAAGCCAAGTTCGAACAGCAGTGAGTAGCTGGTCTTGGGGCTACTGGGGCCATCGAAGGTCGGGAGGTCTTCCTGTTGGAGTAGTTGATAGCTGCCGTCGGCGAGCGCCCAGCTGACCGTCGGTCGCAGGTCGAAGGTTGCGATCACCACCTCTTCTTCGACGCTGAGCGGCAGGGCGAAGCCGCCGATGAGGCCAACTCTCGCCGACGCGAGCTGCTGCTCGAGGCACGTCTCCGCGCCTGGGTTCGTAAGCAATTGGTTGAACAGCCCGTCGGTCGCCGGGCCCGAGGGTTGACCGCTCAAACACACGCGGGTGATCTGCGCGCCTGCGCCGAGCATCGGGCTGAAGGTCAACCAGGCCTGCGGAAAGACGTCGTAGCTCAGCTCGCCGAACAACCAGTCTCGGCCAAGCTGCGTAGCGTTCGGAGCGTCCTCTTTGTCGACGACGAAGGCGCCGATGCTCGCCGAAGCCGAGACCCCGAAGACCTGCACGCCGAAGCGCACGCCCACGGTGGAGCTGAAGGTGCTGCCGAGTTCATCGCGGCGGGCCTCGCGCAGAGCCTCGTCCAGCGCATGCGAGGCCGGCAGAACTCCCAGGCCGAACGAGGGCGCGATGGTGAACGCCGCGGCAGCATCACGCGCGGTTGGCGACATCGCAGGCGCGACGTCCGAGGTGGTGGTGGTCGGCGCGACGACGGGCTGCGCGCTGGCTAGGCCAGGGAGGAGCGCGATGATCAGCGCGGCCGTCTCACGAAGCATGCTGCCTCATCTGCAAGAGTCGCTCGGCGGCGGGCTTCACGACCCGCGCGAAGTCTTCCCGTTGCATGCGGCGCAGTTCGACCGCGCAGGGCTCCCCGAAGGCAGTGAGCTCGGGCCGATCGAACTCGCTGCGCTCTTCGGCCATGCGCACCTCCGCGAGCGGGAGCTCGCGTTGAACCACGCTTCGGCAGGCGCAGTCCTGGCACAGCCAAGCGAGCGCTCGCCAGGCCAACGCTGCGTGCTTCAGCTCATCGGCGAGCAAGCGAGCGAGGACCTTGGCGATGCGTGGTTCGCTGGTGCTTCGTTGGCGCTCCGAGAGCTCCAACGCGCCGAGCGTCTCCTCGACGCAGGCGTCGTGAAAAAGTCGCGCCGTCAGCTCCTGCCTGTTCGCGACCGTTCGCGAGGAAGGCGTGGCCAGCGGGCCAGGTGCAGCGTGCTGACCGTCGAGCTCATGCGCTAGTTCGAAGCAGAGCTCCGCATGCCTCACCTCCGAGAGCCCAGCGGCGAGCGACTCGCGCACGAGCGAGGCCGGCGCCCCGAAGCTCATCAAGCCCAGGGTGAACTGCGCGAAGGACGCGACGGAAGCGTGCTCCAAGAGGCCGCGCGCGCGCCAGCGATTGGCGAGCAGCGTACGCGTCTCTGGTGCGAGCTTCGCGAAGGCGGCTTCGCGCTCTGGCGCGTCGTGCGACGGGCAGCCCCAGCCACCGCCGCTACCGCGCCGTTGCATGCTAGCGACGCGCGCGCGCCCAGCCACGACGTACGGCCGACCCATTCCGCAGTGCGAAGGCCCCAGCGATTCGAGCGTCTCCACCTCATAACAACACTCGGCGGGGAGCTCGTAGATCTGACCGTCTTGTTCGAGCGTTCTCGCTCCGTAGCGTGCGAGCAGCGTGGCGGAGCCGTCGGTGAAGAGCGCCTCCTCGGCCTCTTCACCCTCCGGGCACTCTGCGTCTGCGTCCGAAAGCTCCAGACATTGTTCGCGGACCACAACTTCGTCGCCACAGGACCCAACGGCGATCGCCGCACTGATCGCTCGAAGGACGTGCATGCGTGAAACTCTTCGCGGGGGAGGCGCCATGGCCGGAGCGAGTTCACGATGCGTGCCAACCGCTAGGGGGCTGCAGGTTGCTGGGGCCGGCTTGAGTGAGAGGGGCTCGACTGACGCGGGGCTTGTCGAACTCTCTCACGGTGACAGGCACAATCGCCTTCCGCTAGTGTGCCGAGTCGATGCCCTCTATGGCTATGACTCGTCGCTGCTTCGTCATCCTGCCACTACTGACGCCGTGCTCTTGGGCGAGGACCTCGAGGGTGACGCCTTCGATGTAGTAGCGGCGGGTAAGCTCCCATTCGTGGGGGTCGAGGGTCGGGGTGACGGTGGCGAGGGCGGCTTCGAGTTTGAGCCTGCTCTCCCTCTGTTCGTAAAGCTCTTCGGCGCTCTCGGCGAGGTTGGGACGGAAGAGCACGAGCGCTGCCGCAGCGGCGACGGCGTTGTTGACCTCGCGCTGATGAGCGGCGCGCACTTCAGGCGGGGCGAACATGTCTCCGACTTCTGAGACGACGAGCACCGGTGCTACGACCTTGTGCATCTCCAGGTCGATGCGCCGCGCTTTGCCCTGTGCGCGCAGGACGTCCAACATGGCCCCGCGGATGCGTTCGTTGTGGCGGATGAGAAAGGCGTCAGCGTTTTGCGGGTCCTGTTCGGCCGCGCGTTTGCAGACGACCTCCATCCCGATTTGAAACAGCTCCTCGGCGAGCGCAGCATTCGTCGTCAAACGCCTCGCCATCTGTCTGACGGCTAGCTGCGTTCCCGCGATCATTCGGTGGAGAGGGCTGAACGGCTCAGCCACCGCGCAGTTTGCGTTCGAGTTCAACGCCGTAAAGGTTGCGTTCGTTCGAGGTGCTCACGGCTTCTCGATCGCCCAAGCGCTCTTCCGCCAGCCGCTTCATCACCGGGTGCGTCGCGTACAAGTCGGCCAAGAGGCGCTTCATCGCATCGCGGGTGCTCGGCCCAAGCAGGTGATCCCAGCTCTCGGCCTCTTCCTCCGCCAGTTCCTCGATTGTGCTCGGCTCGCCGCTCACCCGATCATTGAACCAGGGGGGCGGGGAGGGTGCAAGGGTGGATGGCGCTGGCACGTAGGACAGGCGGGAACAGGCGTGGACCGTAGCAGCCGCTCAAGCCGGTTGGCTCGTCGTGATCGTCGTGATCCAGCCCGCGGCCTCCCGTCCCTGCAGCTCACGAGCCGCCTGGTAACATCGGCGTGTCGGGCAATCCGATGCGACTTTGTAGTAACGCTACCCTGGTTGCTGGAGCCGCTCGATCTCATCGCGCGGGCGTGCGTACTGGTGCCTCGTCCTCGCATGGTGCAGCTTGAGCTGTTCGGAGACGACGACAACCCGGCAACGAGCCACGCAGAACGCCCTGAGCCTGGCCGTTCCGCCACGTCTTTGAGGTGTACGTCACGACATTAGTCGTCGCTAGTTGGGTATCCCAGGGCGAGAGACGTCGTCGTGATTCAAGGATCCTCCACCGTTATTGTGGCCGGCCGGCGGGTAGCTCGGCATCGCGACCTGTGTCAGATGAAAGTAAAGTAAGTAACGCGTGCGCCTGATTTGGGTTGACGCTGGCACTAAGACAGCCTTAGTGGAGTCAATGCGTCTGTCTCTCACTTTCTCTCTAGGTTTCCTCGGACTATCTCTCCACTCCCTAGGGTGCACACCAACGGATAGTTCGAGCGAAGAGACCGATACCGCAGCTGAAGCTTTGGTGCTGCTCCCGGCGCCAGAACCGGAAGCGGGGACAGCCGTCCTGCGCGACAACAAGTGGATCTCCAAGCGAGACAATCCTGCAATTCGGGGGGCCAGAACCCTGCGGTCGGACGAGTATGTTGTGACCGGCTCACAGGGCTACACTCTCTTTCACTTTAACCTTTTTGGGCAGGTCATGGACGCCGCGGGGAACAGAAGCGTTCTCCCGGCCTTCTCGGGCTCCGCCGTGAATGTGGAAGAGACAATGAAGTGGCAAAGCCGCGGCATGCTCTTGCCGAGGCGTATCACCCAGGCCGCAAATGAGGGAATCCTCAGCTATACAGGTTGGTACGATCCCGCTGACGTTCAGATTGGTGCCTATCAGGCTACGGAACCCGTCAACATCCAGCTCGATACGAACGTCCGTCTGGTGCCTGTTCATTTCATTGCGCTCTACGCGCCTGAATCAAGCGAGACTGCCTTTAGGCAGCCATGGTCGAGCTTTGATGCGTTGAAAGTTCTTGACGACGTGGCTTCAGCGGATACCGACCTGAACACGACACCCACGGCAAGCCCAGACAACATTACGTATCACTGGCAAACAACGGCAACAGACCTGAAGAGTCCTGATCCGGTCTGGACTCAATGTGACATCCAGTTCCGCATGGTGAACTACACAGCTTGTAGGGTTCCAGCGCAGTTGATGGAAGCCCCACTCAACCTCTGCAGCGGCAATGCCATTATAGCACGGGACAATGCCATCAAGAGCGCAGTCAATGATTGTGTTGGCAAGGCCAAGGGTATTCAGCTGGTTGTCGCGGGCCTGATCGATGGAGATAGCTGCAACCCCAATGCTACCGGACTATCGGCGCAAGCCTCCAACACTGCCGTGGTTGAGAACAGCGCAGTGTCGAGCCCGCGAACCATTGCCCACGAGCTGGGCCATGTGCTTAACCTCGGTCATATGGAAGTCACAGGAAATCTGATGACTTCTACCGGCGGGAGTTCGGCCGGAACCACACTCACTAGCGCGCAGTGCTCTATCGCCCGAGCGAATGCTGCGAGTCCAGACAAGCAGGGGGAGTGGCCGTGAGGCCGCTTGCTCAGCGCGTTGGCCTGTTAGCAGCCGCCTTGGTTGCTTGCAGTGGCCGTTCAGACTTGGAGCAGGAGGCGCCACCGATTGCGACAAGCTACCAGCCGCTCGCAGAATGCAACGCACCGCTGTGGGTTCCGGCAGGGCAGGCCTACTATGGTGGGATTTACGTGGCGGCCACCAAGCCATATGCAAGCTGGCGCGAGTCCTTCTTCACCTTTGCGCCCTATGCTTGCAATGAGGTTGAGTTAAATCGGTTCGTTCATGTGCAGGATTACTATCTAGACATCGACGAGGTGTCGCACGCTTGTTACGAGCGCTGTGTGGCGGACGGCGTGTGTGAGGTGGCGCCTGCGCCGACCGACGAGCGGCCTGCATTGTCTGTCTCCGCCGAAGCGGCCGCTGCCTTCTGCGCTTATCGCGGCGGCTATC
>CAITIQ010000621.1 GCA_903892415.1 uncultured delta proteobacterium
TGCTTCTGCAGCACGACCTTGGCGTCGAGGTGATCGTCCCCAGCTTTGGCTAGGTACTCATCGTAGGTGCCAGGGAAATCTTCGATCCCGTCGGCTCGGATCTCGACGATGCGCTGCGCGACCTCGGAGACGAACCAGCGGTTGTGGGAGACGAAGAGCACGGTGCCTTCGAACGCGACCAAGGCTTGCGCTAACGCTTGGATCGACTCGACGTCCAAATGGTTGGTCGGTTCGTCGAGCAGGAGGACGTTGGGCGATTTGACCGCGATGCCGGCGAACAGCACGCGTGCGGCCTCACCGCCGGAGAGCGACTCGATCTTCTTGCTGACGTCGTCCCCAGAGAAGAGCACGCGGCCGAGATGCCCGCGGACGAAGGCTGTGCCTTCCTTCGGCACCAGCTCCCAGATTTGATCCAGCACCGTCTTTTGCGGATCGGGCAGGAGCTCTTTGTGATCCTGCGGGAAGTAGCCGACGTTGCATTCGTGGCCCCACACGGCCTCGCCGCGGTCCGACTCGAGGCGACCGGCCAAGATGCGCAAGAGCGTTGATTTGCCTAGACCGTTGGCGCCGATGATGCCGACGCGCTCGCCGCGACGGACCGTCAAGGTCACGTTGCTGAGCACTCGCTTCTCACCGTAACTCTTGTCGACGCCTTTGACCGTGAGCACGTCGCGGCCGCTGGCGCGGGCCGGCTGAAACAGCAGCTTGGGCGCACGGCGGCTGGTCGGCTTGACCTCCTCGATCTCGATCTTCTCGATCTGCTTGAGGCGGCTTTGCGCTTGGCGGGCCTTCGTCGCTTTGGCGCGGAAACGCTCATAAAAGGCTCGCTTCTCAGCGACGATGCCCTCGAGCCGCGCGACCTCGCTCTCCTTCTGCTCGACGAGCAGCGCCTTGTCCTTCTCGAAGTTTGTGTAGTTGCCCGGGAAGATCCAAATGCTCTCGAAGTCGACGTCGAGGATGTCGGTAACGACGTTGTCGAGGAAGCGTTGGTCGTGGCTGATCACCACCGTGCAGCCGTCGAAGCCGGCGAGGAAACGCTCGAGCCAACGGATCGAGAGGATGTCGAGATGGTTGGTGGGCTCGTCGAGCAGCAGCACGTCGGGCCGGCCGACCAGGACCTGCGCCAGCAGCACGCGCAGCTGCATACCGCCCGAAAGCTCGGCCAGCGGGCGCTCGTGACGCACGCTGGGGATGCCGAGGCCGGACAAGATCGAGGCGGCGCGCGCACGCAGCGTATTGCCCTCCAGCAGCCTGATGCGCTCATCGAGCTCGGCCAACGCGATCGGATCGTCGGTCTGCGTCTTCGCCTTGATCAGCGCTGTAACTTCTTCATCGCCGGCCATCGCCAGCTCGACCACCAAGGCCTCGGCGTCGAGGAAGCGGTCTTGGCGCAAGACGCCGAGCCGCGCGCCTTTGGCGAGGTGGATCTCGCCGTCGGTGGCCTGCTCATCCCCGGCCAAGATGCGCATGAAGGTGGACTTGCCGGAGCCGTTGGCTCCGACCAGGCCATACCGTCTGCCGCTCGTGAGCATCAAGCTCACGTCCTCGAACAGCGCGCGAGCCCCGAAGGACTTGCCCAGTTTGGTTACGCCGATCGAGCTCACACGTTGAAGAGAAAGTTAGCGACGTCTCCCTCTTGGAAGATGTACGTCTTGCCTTCGACTCGCAGCTTGCCGGCAGCGCGGATCGCCGCTTCGGTCTTCAACTTGACCAGGTCTTCCACCGAGTAGATCTCGGCGCGAATGAAGCCCTTTTCGAAGTCGGTGTGAATGACCGCCGCGGCCTTGGGCGCCGGGCAACCGACCGGGATTTGCCACGCGCGGATCTCCTTGGGACCTGCCGTGTAGTAGACCGTCATCCCGAGCAGCCGATACGCCTCGCGCGCCAAGCTACCGAGCGCGGGCTCTTTCATACCCAAGCTCTCGAGCATCTCGGCCTTGTCATCTCCGCTCAACTCGGAGAGCTCGGCCTCGAGCTTGGAGCACACCGGAACGACGCCGCTGCCTTCTTTGGCTGCGTGCTCACGAACGCGTTGGGCCAGCGGACCTTCACCGAGCGGATCCGACTCATCAACGTTGGCGACGTAAAGCACCTTCTTGGCCGTGATCAGCCCGAAGCCGCCGAGGATCTTCAGCTCGACCGGATCACTGATGCCGAGCGAGCGCACCGGCTTGCCTTGCTTCAGCGCGTCCACACAACGCTCGAGCACGTCCACCGTGGGCACGAGATCCTTTTGGTGCGTGGCCAGCTTCTTCATCTTCTCGAGCGAGCCTGACACGCTGTCGAGATCGGAAAGCAGCAGCTCGGTGTCGATGGTGTCGATGTCGCGGATCGGGTCCACGCTGCCGTCCACGTGGATCACGTCCCCGTTCTCGAAGCAGCGGACGACGTGCAAAATCGCGTCGACCTGGCGGATGTGCGAGAGGAACTGATTGCCGAGGCCGTCCCCTTTGCTGGCGCCGCGCACGAGGCCTGCGATGTCCACGATGCGAACCATCGCCGGGACGATCTTCTCGCTCTTGATCAGGTTGATCAGCTTCTGCAGGTTCTCGTCGGGCACCGGCACCGCCCCGACGTTCGGCTCGATGGTGCAGAACGGGTAGTTCGCCGCGGCCGCGCCCGCGGAGGTGAGCGCGTTGAAGAGAGTGCTTTTCCCGACGTTCGGGAGCCCGACGATGCCAACTTCAAGAGCCATTCTGGGCGCCTAATGCTCACGAACAAGCGGGCGCGTCAATCGCATGGCGAGCAGGCCAACGTTGCCGCTGCAGCATCGCGTGGGGCTCGGTGGTAGAAGGAAGCCGATGACGAAGCTCGACCAAAGCTGGGCAGCCGTTTTCCTTCTTGCGAGCCTCGCGGGCGGCTGCAGCAGCTCGCAGACGCCGGAGAGCGAAGCGCGCGTGCCGCCGCCAACCGCCGCACCGAGCGATCGAGCGCGCGCGCCGGTCAGCGATTGTATGTGCGGAACAGCGCTGGGTTGTCCGCCTTGCCCGGCCCCCACGGCAACCGCCAGCGCTGCGACCACGTCGGTCGCGCAGGCGGAGCCGCCCTCCGATGCGCCCTTCCCGCCCGCCAACCTCAAGCCGATCCACGAGCGATCGAAGAAGCCGGGCGACGGCGAATGGACGCCGCTCACCGTCGCCAACCAACCGGCCGGTCAGCAATCCCCGCTCTACACCACCGTGGTCCGCCCCCACCCGATCCGCTCCTTCGTCGTGGTGCAGCTGGTGGCGATCGACACGAGCCGGCTGGATCTCGAGCTGATCCTCGGCACCGATGAGCCGGAAGGCACCGCGATGCCGCGCGACAAAAGGCCCGGCCTCGTCTCCAAAGATCGGCTCTCCAAGCTGATCGCCGTGCTCAACGGCGGCTTCAAAAAACGCCACGGCGCCCACGGCATCGGCAAAGACGGTGAGATCGCCCAAGCCGCCAACGCCGACGGTTGCTCCTTCGCCCGGCTCGCCGACGGCAGCTTTCGCGTCTACCCGCATACCCGCATGCAACCGTTGCTCGAGGGCTTCCGCTGGTTCCGCCAAACTCCGCCGTGTTTGATCGAAGACGGCAAGAAGAACCTCGACACCGAGAACGAGTTCAAGGCGAAAAAATGGGGCGGCGCCGAGGACGGCAACAAAGAGATCCGCCGCAGCGCGGTGGGCCTGGCGAAAGATGGCCGCACGCTTTACTTCGCCATCGGCGACTACCTCACCGCCTCTTGGCTCGCCGATGGCCTGCTCGCCGCGGGCCTCGATAACGCCGCCGAGCTCGACATCAACTACTCGTACACGCGCTTCATCATGTACCAACCCGCCGCCGGCGGAGAGCTCAGCGTCAGCTCGCCGCTGCTCACCGATCTCAAAGCCCCGCGCAGCGAATATTGGAAAGAGCCGAGCACGCGCGACTTCTTCGTCCTCACCTGGCGCTGAAGCCTTTATTTACCGACCAACTTGGCCAGCGTGCGCTGAAACTCCGGCACGCTCACCGGCACGTGCTCGACCACGCGGCCGTACAACATCGCGGTGGGCACCGCGCGACCAGGGCGCTCTTTCTCGAGCTCGTGGTGCTGCCACAAGATGATCCGTTCCAGGCGTGAAAGACCGTCGCGCACGTCGGGCAGCCGATCGAGTTCGGCCGCCGTCGCCGGCCGCTCGCGCCGCTCAGGCACGCAGCTTCTCGCGCACGTCCGCCGGGGAAAGCAGCTGCCAACGTTGGGCCACCTCGTCATTGACGCCGAACGTGCGTGACAGCATGCGGTCCACGTAGAGACCGCCATTGAGGTGATCGATCTCGTGCTGCAAAATGCGCGCGGGCCAGCCTTCCGTCGTCCACTCCACGGCGTCCCCTTTTTCATCGCGGCCGCGCACGGTGACGCGGAAATGCCGCGGTACCAGCGCGCTGAAGCCGGGCACGCTCAGACAGCCCTCGAAGAAGACCGTCTCCGGCTCGCCGTGCAGCTCGAGGCTGGGATTGATCAGCGTGCGCAAGGTGAAGGGCACGCGACCGCGCGCTTTGCGTTGCTCCAGGTTGAGCGCCGCCATCAAACGCTCGGCGTCTTCCAGCACGATCACCTGCTTGGCCACGCCGAGCTGAGGCGCTGCCAGCCCAACCCCCGGTGCGCGGCGCATGGCCTCCACCATGGTCTTGACCAGCTCTCGCAGCGACTTGGAGCCAAACTCCTCCTCCGCAACGACCTCCGCCACGCCACGCAACACCGGATGACCTGCTCGCACGATGTCGTGTTTGGCCATGGGCAGCTCTTAGTCCCGCCAGCCGACCAACTTCAAGCCTCAAGCGGCAATTCGTGAGCCGCGCTTGGTTGATGCGGCCCTCGGTTGATGCGGCTTCAAGTGACCGCGAACAAA
>CAITIQ010000622.1 GCA_903892415.1 uncultured delta proteobacterium
AGAAGGTCCGATCGAGGAAGGTGGTGGCGCTGATGCCAACCGCCACACCGTGGCTCGCCGGAAAGATCAGCACGAGAAGCGGAACGCGCTGCAGCCGGCTCTTCTCGCTCACACCGTTTACGGAAAGCGTCCGTAATTCCGGCTCCGCCTGCGCGGACAGAACGGGGCGTGCGACGCCACCGAGCGCCGCCGGGTTGGTAGGCGTGAGCGCGTCGAATTCCGCGAAGGCACCGCCCGTGGCATTCGTCCGGACACTGCCGCCGCCTACGGGATAGCCGAAACCCTGATTCGCAATTGCGCCCTGCGCACCGGCGACGGAGGCCAGAACGGAGGTCGCCGCCACCATTCGGGTCGCGGAAAAAACAAACGCTCGGAGTGTGTGGCGGATCACGGAAGGGCGAACTCCGAACGGGGGAGATAAGTGATACGCAAACGTGGGCGGAGCGCCGCTGGCGCTTCGCTGGAGTAAAAGCGCAATTCCGACGGCTGCGAACCTTCGAGACCGATTTTGAAGGCGATCGCGCGCGGAACATCGGGGGGCAACGTACGCCACGTGCGGGCGAGGGCGAGCACGTTAACCGCCCGCACGCCAGCCGATGACGGGACCAACGCCGACGAATCGACACCGGCGAACGAGCCGGCGGCGGCGAGATCCAGGATACGGCGCAGGTCGGTGACCAGATTCGTGGTGGTGGGCACGAGGGCAAACAGCCCCACAGACTCCGCCGCGTTGCCGAAGGTGGAGGCCTGCTGGGTGAGCAACACTTCGGCGCGCACAATGGTGCTGGAGTCGGTGATGCGTGCCGGGACGTTAAAGCGCAGATACGAGCGATACGCCGGGAATCCCCCCACGAGCAGCGTACCCGCCCCCGGGGGTGGCGAGGCCAGATCGCTGATCATGTACACCGTATAGGCCAGTTCCACGTCTGCGGTGGCATTGGGCACGGTGGTACTGGGCGAAATCTGTTGCGGTGCGTACGTGGTATCGGTGCTGGGGTCAAAGACCACGGTGGGCGCACCCGCGCCGGCGACAAACGCCACCGTGCGGAGCTGCCCCGATCCCCCGCGCATCCGCACCCCTAACCGCAGGCGCCCCTTCGCTGCGATTTTGGCCGCCAACACCGATTTCGAGAAGGGGATCCGAAGCGAGTCGCCAATTGCCGATGGTGTGACGACCAACGAGCCAATCCGACGATCCGGGCGGAACAGCGATCGTACGACCGCCGTCACCGTGTCGGACGCCGTGGTGTCCACATCGTACACCTCGAGCGTCACGGGTGTGGTGCCACGGCGACCGCTGCTGTCCAGCGGAAAACGCAGGAAAACCGAGTCGACCGCGGTGATGGAATCCACCGTGGCCCCCTTGTTCGGGCTGAACACGGTGGGAAGCACATCAAACCGAATGATGGCGTTGGTGACCACCGTATCGGGACGGTTCGCAATGAGGATAAAGGGCGACAGCCCAAGCGTTGGATAACCCCCGAGCGAACTGTCGAGGACAACCGCATCGACAATCGTGTCGCGGAAGGACTCCGCCTTCGACGGACACAACG
>CAITIQ010000623.1 GCA_903892415.1 uncultured delta proteobacterium
CGCTTAGCCTCCGTCATGCCGATCGCGAAGGCCCCGACCGGCGCTGCGATGACCGCTCAGGACCGCGCCAGGTCGACGCGTTCCGAGATTCGCTTCCGGCTCGGCTTCTCGCCGCGGCGTGAGCTGCTAACAGCGATGCCCAAAGGGGGTGCGGGTCTCACGCCTGCGCAGATCATCGAAAACAGCGTGCCCGTGGTCGGGGCTTCGTATCTCAGCGGGTGCAACGTCGCACCGGCTTACCTGGCTGAACACTGGTTCCATCTCGAGAACGCATTTCGTTACGCTGACTTAGGCTGCGCGCCCAATTCTGTGCGTTATGCATGCACAGCGAACGGGCTTTCCATGGGCTAAGAAATCCTGTCTGGTGCGCGGCATGTCGATGGCAGATCAGGCACAGCGTTGGGCGGAGAAGACCTTCGGCGATGCGGAGCTTGGAGATGAGAGGCGAACCGCGCGACTGGTGGCGATGGCGGCTCAGGTCGCGCGCACGCCAGCGGGGACGGTGGGCCAGGTGTTCACGGAGGATGCCGAGCGGCAGGGGGCGTACGACTTTCTCGAGAGCGGGCGGGTCGGCGTCGGAGCGATCCTCAGCGCCATGACGGGCGCTGCTGCCGTCGCGTGCGCCGGCGAGCGGCGCGTGCTGGTGGCCGTCGACGGTTCGAGCTTGACGCTCGTGGACCGCAACGACTCGAAGGACTTCGGGGCGATCGGGGACTACGCCCACGGCGGCCGTGGCATCAAGGTCATCAGTGCGCTGGCAATGACCGAGGCAGGTGTTCCGCTCGGCCTTCTGCACCAGGAGTGGTGGAGCCGGCCCAAGGACAAGCCAAAGGTTAGCGAGAAGAAGAAGCGAGCGCGGCCAGTCGACGAGAAGGAAACGCAGCGTTGGATCGATGCGATCAACGGCTCTGTACGCGAACTCAGGCGCCAGGCGCCCAACACCCGCGCGTGGTTCCACATCGATCGCGAGGGCGACTCCACGCCAATACTCCTGGCGCTCAAAGCGACCGAGCAAGACTTCACCGTGCGAGGGAACTGGAACCGGAAGGTTGAACAGCACCTCGGCACGTTGCGCCGAAAGCTCGCCTACTCGGCGCAACGAGGCAGCTACGAGCTCAAGCTCTCCGGCGGTCCGAAGCGCACGGCACGTACCGCGACGATGAGCGTCTGCTACGAGCCGGTCACGCTGAAGCTCAGGGATCCCGAGACGGGTGCTCGGGTCGCGCTCAACGTCACCGCGATCCTGGCACGCGAGATCAGCATGGCTCCCAAGGGCGAGGAGCGCATCGACTGGCTCTTGCTGACGACCATCGCTGCTAACGGCATCAAAGACGCGCTCGCCGTCATCGACGGATACACGAAGCGCTGGCGGATCGAGGAGTTTCACAAGACGTGGAAGTCCGGCGCCTGCAACGTGGAGGAGACCCAGCTGCGAAGCGTGGCGGCGGTGCAGCGATGGGCCACGGTCAGTGCTGCCGTTGCCGTGCGCATCGAACGCCTCAAGTATCTCTCGCGCACAGAGCCGACGCTTGCCGCAAGCGTCGAGCTCACACCGCTGGAGATCCGGGTCCTGACGGCGCTCAAGAGGAAGCGACGCAGGAAGAACGAGTCGATGCCCGACTCAGCCACCATCGGCGACGCGACGCGTTGGATTGCCGAGCTCGGCGGCTACACGGGCAAGTCGTCCGGCGGTCCGCCAGGCGCCACGGTCCTCCGGCGAGGACTCGAGCGACTCCACATCGCCGTCGAGGCCGCCGTCGCCCTTCTTGGCCTGGACGATGATGCATGAGCTGTACATCTATTTGCGACGAGTGATCAGGTCGAGCGGGTCATTGTCACGCTGGCCTTGTCTCGCGCGGCTCTACCTACGGCGGAGCATTCCCCCTGCAAAGCGTTGCGACAACGCCTGATTCCGCATACCGTGCATGCACTCATGCATGTATGGGACGACTGGCAGATCTTCCTCGCAACGGCCAGCGCGCGAAGCATGAGCCGCTCCGCGCGGGCGATGCGGCTCGACCAGTCGACGATCAGCCGCCGGCTCGCAGCCCTCGAGGA
>CAITIQ010000624.1 GCA_903892415.1 uncultured delta proteobacterium
ATAAACGGATCAAGATATGCGTCACCAATAGCAATTGTGCGAACATAGGATCCGTGTGGGCAATTGTGACGGTGCGGGTGTTTGCAATGGCATTGTCGCCAGTCACGGGAACGGATGCGCCGGGTGAACCGGTTGCGGTCGTTGACCATGTGGCGGTGTCGTTAAAGTTGCCAGCGGCAACGGCGAATCGGTTTGCCATGACTTAGAGTCCTTTCGCTTGGATATAGGTTTGGAGTCCGGCTTGGATCGCGCCCACTGCCTGCTGGGTGGTCTCGTCTGCACCTTCGAGTGAGCCGAGGGCGATGCCTTTGGCGGCCTCGTCTGCGGTAATGACCTCGCCGTTTTCAATACGGGTCGGAACAAGGCGCATGGCTACGCTGGCCTCAGTGCTGCCATTGGCGAGATACTTGCCCGTGATGGCGAGGTGGAGCGAGAATTTGTCGTAAATTTTTCCGTCGATGGTGATGGGGTTGGATGCGTTCATAGATTTAAGCGTAGGTGAGGTTTTGTTTGTTTGAAAAAGCCCCGACTGCCGAGGCGGTCGCGGTGACATCGCCCGCCGCATTGGAGGTGATTCTGTAAATTGTCCAGGCCGTAGCGGATTCCGGCGAGCCCGAGTTCGGAATGTCCGACTCAGCCAGACGCCCGATGTAAAGATAGTTGCCGCTCACGGCGGCTGCAAAAAGGTAAGCCTCTGCCGCACCACCCGCGCCAAGCGAGAAGACCGTTCCGCCGGAATCTTTGGAATACAGAATGCGGTCGGCGAGGTTAATGGCCAACTCCCCCACAGCGAGTTGCTGTGCGGTCGGCACTCGGCCTACGACGGAAGTCCGCTTGGTCAGTAAGGTGGGCATGGTTTAATAGAGATGAAAAAAAGGGGCTCCGTAGCGGTGGCGCGGGGTGAGCCGCACCACCGCACGGAGGGGGAGGGTCTTAGAACGAGCCGCCGTCGATCTCGGCTTCGATTGCGTCGAGACGCGAATCGAGAGAACCTTCGGCTGCTGTGGCGCGTGAAATCTCGCTGTTGAGCGAGCTGGTCACTGCGGACACGGCAGAAGCGCGGTCGGTGATCTCTGTTGCCAAATTCGCGGCTACAACGCCTTCAGCGGCGGTGGCACGCGAGATTTCGCTCGAGAGGTTCGATGTCAAGGTGCTGTCAGCACTGGTGCGGGCGCTGGTCTCGGTGGCGAGATTGGCTGCAACGGTGTTGATATTGCCTTGGACCGTCGTAATGGCTGATGCGCGGTCGGTGATCTCTGTCGCGAGGTTCGCGGCGATGACACCTTCAGCGGCAGTCGCACGATTGACCTCTGAGGTCAATGCGCTCGATGCGCTGGTGGCGAGGGAGGTTATCGCACCATTGAGGGTGCTATCAGCGCCTTGGAAGGCAGTGACGATTTCGCTCAAAGAATTGAGCGCGGTAGCGTCCACGTTTGTGAGGACGTTGTCGATGCGCACTCCGAGTGCGAGCTCTGCGGTGACTGCACGGGAGTTCTCCGAGGAGACTGCCGATGCGCGTGCGCTGCTCTCGCTGGCGAGGGCTGTTGCTGTGGCGTAATGAGCACCGCCGATTGGCACTACGGCAGAGCCGTCGCCAATGTAGAGGATTCCGTCAACTTTGTTGTATGCTGGCTCGCCCGAAAGCAAGCTGGAAGGGGCTCCGGCTGCACCGGTCAAGCGGCGTTTGATTCTTAGATTTGCCATATATTATTTTGGGGGGGTTGTTGTATCTGCGGGGTTAGTCCTAAAACTCACCGCCGTCGGAATCGGCGACGATGGGCATGTAGGAAAGTGTTGTCGGATCCCAACGGTGCGGGAGGTTGGTATCGGCGGGAAAATAGATGCGGGCCACGACGCCCACTTGCGGAAAAGCGGCAAGCGTCTCAAACCTCTGAACGTCGTCAAAGGAGTCGGGGATCAAGTCACCAGAGAGTTTGCCCTCCGAGATCTCGGCAAAATTGCTCGAGGTCGAGGTCAGCATTCCAGTCACGGGATCGAAGGAGACTTTCATCGTTTAGAGGAGGACGAGTTGGCTCGATGAGAGTTTTGCATTATCGGTTGTCGGCACACCGCCGACGTAGCCGAAATCGACCCGCGCCACATTCGTAGCGCCGAGCGAGTAGGTCACGCTCGACGAGTTATTCGTTGCGCCGTGGTACGCGATAGTTGTCTTGTCGTAGAGAGGGATCGCAAAGCCTGTGGTGACTCTCAGAGCCCCGTCTGGTGTGGCTTGCACGGGTTGCACTATGCCAGCAGAAGAGCGGGCGGCGATCTGGATTGTTGGGTTACTCATATCGTTATTTTTATTATGCGGGAGGGTGTCAAGTGGGGTTAGTTGAAGCGAGCGGTCCAAGTGCGGACCTCGCCCTTGCGCAGCCAGGCGTCGTCCATCGCCTTCAGCAAAAAGCCTTCAGCGCGGGCCGTCATATAGGTCGCCTTATTTTCTTGGCCTACCTCTTCGAGGAGCACAGATGCAAGGCCGGAGGTCTTGATGTAGTCGCCGAGGAAGAACGGGATCGACTGCTTATGCCAGTAGATCGTATTCGTCGGTGCATTGCCTTTCGTTGCAGCAATCGCACGGTAGCAGTCGCCAGTCGGTGGATGGTAAACGAGATCACCAAAGACATAGCTCGCCGCCGCATCGTAGGTCGCAATCGTCAGTTCCGGCACAGGCTCGCAGAATTTCACATACACCGTGCCGCTCTGGTAGGCCGTATCGGTGATGAGAACACGATCCGCAGAGACAGAGAACTTCAACTCATACGGGATCGACGTGTCAGGATTTGACGCATAGACCGCCACCACATCGCCGATAGGGGTCTTCCCATCGGCAAAGAGCAGCACATACGGGATCTCGCTCGACGGCGAGTTCTGGCTGTCCTCGACATAGGTCGCCGTGAGCCGGTTATTCCAAGCCACATTCAGCGCCGTGTCGATATTCAGCGCAGCGCCAGCGGCATTCGTCGTGACCCGCTTGATCCGCCACACAGCCTGGTCAAAAGTCGAGCCCTCCAGCGCACGGCCAATGTAGGAGATCGTGCCTGCGTAGTCGCTCTCGTAGGTGTAGCCACCCTCCGCGAAGCCCGCACCGAGCACGATGCGTTCCTCCGTGTGGTTGATCTCAGGCCAATCGAAGAACGTCCAAGCGTAGTTCACCGCCTCCGAAACGTAGTCCATCACCATCGCCCCACGGTAAGCATTCTCCGGCAGCTCGGGGTTTATCCCAGCGCGAGAGTTGATGCTGTCGATGAGTTGTTGGAGACGGACCGTTTTCATCAGAGGTTAGCGTTGACCGCGATTAGCCTTGTCGAGTTGCGAAGCAATCGGGCTCGATGAGGCACGCTGCATCGGGGTCGATGGGAACAAGTCGCGGCGAGCGCCCTGCAAGCGGGTCTGGCCCTGCTTCAATTCAATGATGTCGATTTCCTTTTGGAGAGCATCGGTAGCGAGCCCGTCCATGTAGGCCGCCTTGTCGAATTGCCCATCCTCGCGGAGAGCGTCGGCAGCGGAAGCGAACTTCACATACTCGCTGATAACCCGAGGGAAGTCCGCCGCATTCGAGGATGTATTAAACATCGTCGGACGAATCGTGAACTCCAGATACACCTCATTCGGGGAGGCATTCGTGAATTGGGTTGGACCCACAATCGCGCCCGAGTCCGTGACCCAGAAATTCACACGTTCCGCATAGCGAACCACGCGAGGATCCTGCCGGTAAACGTGCATCACCTCGCCGATAGGGGTTGCCGCCGTCGTCCCAGATGCCGCCGTGAAAGTCTGGTCAAAATCAATCGACCGCACAAAGTCAGTCAGAGTAGCCGCAGAGGTCCATGTCGCCGTCACCGTAGGCAGCACGCCCACAACCCCAGCCGCCGTCTTGCGGTAGTAGTTGCCAAGGTAGAATACCTCGGCGCCGGTAGCGTAGGTTGCCGCCGCATCGTAAGTCGGGCGGAACTGGCGCTTCTCGATAGCCGAAAGCTCAGGCCACTTGTATGCCTCCCACGCAAAGCGGGTGCGAGTATTGATGTATTCCGTGAGCGCCGAGGCGGTAGAGGCTTGGATTGTCTGTGTCGGATCAAGCCCAATGCGGGCCGCTGCGCCGTCAAGGACGGATTGGAATGTTACTGTTCTCATGGTTTTTTATTGGGGGGTGGGTTGTTGTTGGGGGGATTGTTGCTGCATTTGCTCGGCGACCTTTTGGAGTCCAGGCTGGGCGCCGACTCGGCCGATCTGCGCGTTCTGTTGTTGCTGGAGCTGGAACGAGAAAGACTCCATGCGGGCGGTGAGCATGGCGGCGAAGATTTGATCTTGTTGCAGGCGCTGCTGGATCGCCGGATTGCTCTGGATGATGTTCTGGAGAGTCTGCAACCGGAGTTGGAAGTTTTGGCCTTCGCTCTTGAGCGGTGGCTCGGCGCCGGCAGCGATCTTCGTGAATTGCACCTGCTCGTCGTCCATCTCCTGCTGGCTCGCCGCATCCGCATCGCGAATGAGTAGGCCGGCCAAGTTCGGATCGATGGACCCGAAAAGAAATTTCACCAATCCGGCGCGGTCGATCACGCCCTGCGTATCGAGCGGGATGAGCTGGACGAGGCCCTGCATTTTGATTTTAAGCGCCTCGGAGTCGAGCGTGCGGGCATCGAAGTCGAGGCGCAAATCGTACTTGCCCTGGATGTCTTGACGACTAGCGCGGAATGGGGTGGGCAGGCCGCCGGCAACGCGGACGAATTGGATGTCGTCGAGGTACTGCTGACAAAGCTGAAAGGTCTGGCCGAGGATGAGTGCCATGTCGGCGAGCCAAGTATCGACCAAATCTTGCTGGGCGAGGAGTGCCCGCTGGGGGGCCATGTCGGTACGGGGGATGCCGAAATACTCGTCAACGTCTCGCCGAGTCGCCGCCTCGATCTCAATCGTGCCCATGTCATTTACAGGTGGAGCCATCCATTGGAATTCGCCAGGACGGCGCTCGGGGAGTTGTTTTGCAGGCCCGAGGACGATGTCCATCTTCCCGCGATTGGCGGGAACTTTGAGCGGGGGCAGAATAGTGAGCGAGGCGCGGTCGCTGCGGTAATCGCGCTGGACCTTGATCTCGCTCTGCTGAGTGGCGACGAGCTCTGGCACGCCTCGGCTCTCGATGAGAGGGCGAGAGGTGCGCTCGAGCGGCAACTCAACAAACGGGTAGTGGCCGTGCTCGTAGCCCATCGCTTCGCTCTTGGCGACGCGGTCAACGACACTGGGTTGGATGTGGGTACACCAGACCTCCATCGCGCCGATCTGCTCATTCCATTTCTTCTGATAAACGCGCCACACCTCGATCATGTCTCGCTCGTCGGAGAGGAGGAGGGAGTCGGTGACGCGGTACATGTTCCGAGCGTTGCGTCGATTGACGCCGGTGTGCTTGACGGCCTCCTCGATCCAGCGTGGGTCGTAGTCTTCGGTGACTTCGCGTTCGCGGAGCTCGTCCTCGCGCAATAGTTCGCGGCAGGCGATGAATGGCGCCCGCTGGAGGTCGTAGGTGGATGGTGGAAAAATGATGTCCTCCCAGGGCTCGTAGGCTTGCCAGTCGGGGAGGTTCTCAAAGATGTAGGGGCTGTCGTAATCAAACGCGCCGGTCTCGCGGAGCTTGCGGACATTGGCTGCTGTGCCCTGCCCTGGCAGCAAGGCATCCATCTCGCGTGCGACGGCCTCTTCCTGCGTGGGGTCGAGGATGGCCTCGATGATGAGGGCGAGCTGTGGGTCGCCGGTCTCCATGTACTGCATCTGGAGGGACTCGAGGGTAAAAGTGATCTTCTCGTTGCGTGTGCTGCGGCGCCAGAAGACGCCCATGACCGCAAGGCCGTAGGTCTCGCGGATATTTGCAGCGAGCTCGATCTCGCGCTTCGTCATGGCGGCGCAGTGAGAGTTCAAAATCCATTGGATGACGGTCTCGACTTTCCGGCCGGCCAAGATGTCGGTGGTCTCGGTCGGCATGACGGCGAGACGGGCGCGAGCGAAGGAATTTTTCATCAGGCGGACACGCTCGTTGACGATCATGTCGCTCAAGCGGATCTTGGCGTCGGAGGCGCCGTCCCAGGGGAACGCTTGCTTGCCGAGATTCGCCGAGTACTTGCGGCCGGTCTCGTCTTGCCCTGCCCAGAGGCAGAACCTCTGGTTGTAGTTGAGATTCTTACGGGTCCAGTACGACGCTGCGTCTGTCTCCGCTTGCTCGACGAGGCCGATGAGTTCTGAAATAGCGGAAGATTTCATTGTACGACGATGGTCGGCTTGGAGGTGGTGGTGACGACGGTGTGGGGGTTGCTCTTCTTGAATTCCTCGCGGAATCCCTTGTCCTTCCAGCAACCAGGAAGAAGGTTGTTCCAGTAGATGTAGGAATCGAAATCAATCGACATCGTGTGCTGGCCGATGCCATCCACGGTGCCTCTCGCCGCCTCGAGCCTGTCGCTGGCGGCCTTGATCCGTTGCTGACGCATCTCGGCGGTGACCATGCTGGCGTGCCATCCGGTACGGAGTTCTTCCGTAATCAATGGTGCAAGGTCACCGAGATCGGATTCGAGTTCTACAGCGAGATCGGACATTAAAAAATTGGCCGCAATTTGGTGGGGCGCTCGTATGTCTAGGGGGAGAGAGCGCCCCACCACCTATGCGGGGGAGGTTTTTATATTAAGCAGTCGGAGCGAACTTACCGAGGGCGAGTGGGCTCTTCACGCAGAGGGCGCAGATGGCGTCCACGATGCCGCGTGATCCACCGCCACGGTCTTCCAACTCTTGGTACCGTGGCTTGCGGTTGTAGCGCAGCTCGACCATGTCCATGTCGAGTACATAGCCGCGTCCGTTTTTCACGGCAGAGGCAGATGCGCCGGTCGCGTCCTGAGCGAGGAACAACGATGGGATGAGCTCGAGTGTGCCGAAATCGCCCTCGAAAATGTCAACCGTGGAGACGATTTTGTTCTCGTCCTTTTGGTTCAGCACGCGGATCGCGCTGGCGACATTCGTTGATGCGAATTGGGTGCGTGTGAACGACGTGAACTGGCGCTTCAATACTGGGCCGCAAATGAGGCTGAAGGTATTGGATTTGCCGGTCTGCTCGTAGAGGGACTGCAACATGTCCTGGATGTTGTTCTCGGTGAGCGAAGCTGTGGCTGTCGCATTGATCGAACCCGCTGGGGTGCGGTACGCCGCGTTGACAGGGAGATCAGCTTGAGCGCCGTTTTGGATCCACTTGCCAAGACCACGGGTCTTGTATGGAGTCGCTCCGGACTGCTCGACGCCTTCTTGGTCGGAGCAGAATGCAGCTTCCATCGAGCGCTTGAGTTGCTCGAGGCTCTTGCTTACAGCGCGGGCCATTTCCTTTTTCTTGCCGATTCCTGCTACTTCAGAAACGTGTTGCGCCAGATCGTCCACTGAGGGCACTTCTCTAAACTTCTGAATACGAGCACTTAACAGCACGCGGTTCGCGGCGTTGTCGATGAAGTCGGATGAAGAAACATCCGTGTTGGAGAGGACTCCGGCAGGAACGGTCACGGCGTTGAAGCCGTCGGCTTGCCATTGTGTAAGGGGGTTGATGGGGTCGGCGCCTTTCTTGGCCATCGAAACGACGGGGCAAGTTTTTGCGTCAACCACAGCGATGAGATCGCTGAGATCCTGGCGGATGCCAGTCTGGGAGGTAATAAGTGTAGCTGCCATAATGTTAAGGGGGGTGTTTTAGATTTTTTGGGTTTGGTTAGAGTGCGCCTTCTAGGAAGGCCGCGATGTCGTCCGTCTTGAGCGAGGATCCACGCTTGAAAAGCGCTTGCGCTCCTTCGCGGGTTGCAATGTCTTGGGCAGGTACTCTGGCACCCTTAGCAGGACTAGGCGGGGAACTGGCTCTCACATTCGACTTCGACTCAGCGGGCTTGCTTGCATTTTTTCTGGATTGATCGGCACGGGCGAAGCGCATCTTCATGCCCTCCATCGCGTCGCCGATGATCATCTCCAGGTGCGGAAGATTCCGCAGATAAGGATGCTCCTTGAGCGTCGCCTTGAGCATGTCGTGCTCCTGCGTGCCAACCTTGAAGAGCGCGGGGTAGAATTGCTTCGCCTCCGGCACCACCATATCGCGCTGCGCGATCCATTCCTTGCGCTTCGGCGCGTGCTCGGTGAGGAGCTCGTCGGCCGTGGCTAGGTACTCGCGCACCTGAGATGGCTCGTAGTAGACCTCTTCGCCGCTGGCATTCTGGACCGTACCGCCCTCGAGATTCTTGATCGCCCAGGCGCGAATCTTCTTCGCGGTGGAGATCCTATCATCAAGTTGGTCCGAAGTCTCCACGTCGGCGAGCGGATTGCTCGGGGAGGGAGTGATCTGGACCGGCGTGGAGGCTTCGAGCTTGGCTCGTAGCTCACTGACCTCGGTCTCGAGCGTCTCGGCACGTTCCTCGGCCTGTCTGCGCTTCGACGTGATCTTATCGATCCGCTTCAGCAGCTTCTCGGCTGTAGGTGTCTTCTCTTCTTCTGGCTCGGCGTCGTCTTTCTCGGCGTCGTCGGGCTTCTCTTCTGAGTCGTTATCTTGTGAAAGATCGGTCTCCGCATTAGGATCCTCCGTATCGGTCGCCTCGGGCGCTGGCTCGTTGTCGGGCGCGTCCTCGGTAGCCTCTGCGGCGGTGTCCTGCGGTGTGGTCTCCTCGAGATCGAACCCGATTTCGGATGCAATGTCGGAGAGCGTTATTTGGGTGTCTGTGGTGTCTGTCATCATGGTAATCCAACCAAGTGGGGCAGTGCCTTTTTGCGAGTGGCACAGGGGGTCTCGTTGGCGTGACCTTGCGATTTAAAAACGCACTGGCAACACGCCAAAACCCACACCGACAGACATCGACCTATATCGACATATAACGACCTATAATAATCGCAGAATCACCCCACCCTGCTCGCCTCGTCGATGCGAATCAGCAGATCGCTCTCGAGCGCCCGCAGGGCGTCGAGCGCCCCTGCGCAATGCGCGAGCTGCCCGTGCTCGGTCGCCGTCTTGATGCTGCCGACCAACTCCACCGCGTCGTCGATGTGGTCGCGCAAGACCTGCAACACCGCCTGAACAACCAG
>CAITIQ010000625.1 GCA_903892415.1 uncultured delta proteobacterium
CACCTGTTTGAAGGAGCTCGCTGTCGCGCCGTCGCAGCTGCGCATCGGACCGGGCTTGCAAGGCTTGCTAAAGACGTCGCGAGCCTTCGTTAGGTTGCTCTCAACGACCTTGCCCCAGGCCTGCCGTGCCAGCACGTGCGCGCGCAAGGCCCCCTCGTTGGGCACGAGGATCAGGCGCAGCAGGTAGCCTTCGAGTAAGCGGCTCGTGGGCGCGATGTTCTTGTAGGGCGTTGAGAGCCAACCTGCCGTCGCGCTGCTGACCTCGAGGAACTGCGCTTGCTCGTCGGCGACGGCGAAGCGGTCCCGCCAAACAGCGCTACGCCGCACCCAGCGCGCGAGGTCTTTGCGCGAGCCGGCCAGGATCTCCTTTTCGACCTGCTCCAAGTAGCTAGCAGCGCCCTTCACTTCGTTGGCGTCGTTGGCCCAGCTCCGCCGCAGCGCGAGCAGCGCAGCATCGTAGGCTTCATCGGCTGGCGGACCGAGACTGAGGGACGGCGGGTCGGGCTTTGTATCGCTCTTCGGGTCGTTCTCGTCACCTGGACCTTCATCCATCCCGGCGGAGGACGGCAGCCAACGTGAGGTCATCTCCTCCTCGCAGCCTGCGGCGCCACCAAAGGCGCGCGCGAGCTCCTTCCATTCGGCGCACAGGCCTACGGAGACGGCACGAGCTCCTTGCTCGGCGCGATCCAAATCGCGTTCGAAGGCGATCCACTCGGCGTCCGACCAACGACAGAGGTACCGACAATCCGGCTCCGCCTTGTGTGGCGCGGTGCGGCGCGCGAGCCCAGCGTAACGGCGCCAGAGCGCAAGTCGCGGCACGGGAGCGGGCCGGAGAGTCGCAAAGGCTCGCACGTAGGCGACGACGTCGTCTGGCGCAGCCTTGGTCCACGAGCGCATGATGAAGCCGAGCGCCTGGTCTTCTCCGCTGAGACAGCCCACGGCTCGAAGATGCTCCATGGTGCCCGCGGTGCGACTTCCACCATCCATCCACAGCTGCGCGCCCTCGACGTTGCAGGCCGCATCGACGGTCTCGGCCCAGCGCGAGGGCGTAGGTCCCGGCGCCTTCCCGTGCGGACCGTTCGGATCGCCATCGAGCAAGGCGGCGCGCTGCGGAGGCTTCAACTTGTTGGCGTCGATGGCCATCAGACGCGCCTGACACTGCGCGACCTCGAGCGCTGATGCGACCATGCCCGCGTTGGACTGCTCGCCATCGTCGGAGGGGCACTTGGTCTCGACCTCTGCGCTGTAGATCGTGAAGCTCGCGGGAAGCGCGAGCGGCGCTGGCTTGGCAGTCGGGAGCGTGACGGAGGGAGTTCGGCGCGCCGCTGATGCGGTAGCGCCAGCCGCACTAGGCGCAGCTCCACTCGCGGAGATGATCGGTGTTGACGCGTGCGGGCCTGACGCTGTCTCGACAGGCGCGTCGCAGCTCACGAGCGAGAGCGTCACGAACGAAAGGAGGATGCGCAGGGACATAGGGAGGTTGGAACGCGCTACGCGCCGAAAAGCTTCCTACACTCAATCAGGCAGATGACTCAATTGGCGCACGATCAACGACCCCGAGTGCCGCGTCGACGGGGCGGACGTTGGTGTCGAGGCTCCAGGGCCTCTGCTATGGTTGCAGCGGGGAGCAAAGATGAACCGAATCGGGATAGTGGCTCTGTTCAGCTTGATGTCGAGCTGCTCGGTCGAAGAAGAGCGCGCGAGTCCGCCGACTTGCTCACCAGCGTCGACGCGCAGAAAGCTCCCGAGCTCGCGGCGAAGAGCGAGGGGCTGGCCACGATGTTGCCCGACCGAGCGGACAGGCCGTTCACCCTAACGAATCAACGCTTTGGCGCGCAGCTCAGCGTTCGACTCGAGGGAGCCAACGATGCTCCGCTGCAGCTGGAACGCGAGGGTGAAAGCACCGTCGGCGCAATCTACAAAGATGCGCTTGGTTCTGGGGAAAGCCTGCTGCTGCGCCAAACCGAGGACGGCCTCGAGGACTGGGTGCGCCTCTTGACACCCCGTGCGCTCAGCTATCGCGTCACGCTCGGACCAACGATCATCGGCGTGCGGTCGCTCGGCACCTCGGTCGAGTTTCTCGCGGAAGGTGGCACGCCCGTGCTGCGTGCGGCGCGCGCAGTCGCCATTTCGGAGGATGGTCAGCGCACGCCGCTTCGCTTCGAAGTCAGCGGTTGCTCCGTTGACGAAGACCCGCGAGCTCCGTGGAATCGATCGATTCAGCCCCCTGGCGCCGATGAGTGCGTCCTCATGCTCAATGTCCCCGCAGAGTTGGATGGCCCGCTTTGGATCGATCCTCTTTGGTCGACGGCAGCCGACCTCGCGGTGCCTCGCTTCGGTCTCAAGCTCGCGCTGGTCGGGTCGGGCGCCGCCACACACGTGTTGGCGGTGGGCGGAGTGGCTGGAGAGGACGTCTTTGATCCTCCTAGCTCCGCCGTCGAGCTCTTTGATCCAAACACCAACACCTGGGCGTCAGGAGCGGAACTGTCCGCTGGGGTCAAGAATCACACGTTGGTTTCTCTACCGGGCGGCCGCGCGCTGCTCGCCGGCGGCGA
>CAITIQ010000626.1 GCA_903892415.1 uncultured delta proteobacterium
CAGCCGCGTGCAGCGCGCCGAGGCCGCCAAGGCCGCGGGCGTCGCGCCGAAGCGCCGCAAGAAGGGCAAGAAGGCGGCTGCGAAGCCCCGCAAGGGCAGCAAGAGCTCGACCGTCGGGCGCGGCTGCAAGAAGGTGCAGTTCAAGGCGAGTCGCTTGTTCGTGGTCAGGCTGAGCTGCGTGGTGAGTGCGGCCGGCATCGACTCGAACAAGTTCATGTCTTCGAGCGCCGCCGACGAGCCAAGCACATAATGGTAATACTCGAGGATGCGTCCGCGCAGGACTTTCGGCACCTGCTTGATCGTGAGGTACGACTTGATCGCAGCGATCTGCTTGCCCGTGAGCTCCGCTTTGGCGTTCATCGAGGCCAGGGCTTGGTTGAGCGACGAGATGACAAAGGCGTTGAGCATCAGAGCGAAAAACATGATTGCGCTGGTAACGATCAACTCGACTACGGTGACCGGAGTGACGCCAGGCCCGAGCGAGGTGATCAAGCCAGCGCCCCAAAAGAAGGCATGCATGTACTTCATGGTGACACTCGCATCGTTCTTGAGCCAGTGGGGAGGGTGCCACTCGTTCTTGCCGCTCGATCCGATGGCGTAATAGGGCGTACTCATCCATGAGAAGCTGGACGTACCGTCCACCTCCTCGGCGATCTCGAGGTCGGAGATCATCCACCAGAGGCAGCCGAAGAGGTGGCAGCAGAAGATCAAGATGAAGACAAGCTTGAAGACCGCGAGCACGCTCGGGTTGAGATATTCCTCAAAGGACTCCAGCACCTTAGCGAGTTTGCGCATGCGCGCGAGCTTCGTCAGCTTGGCCATGCGCATGAGGCGCAGCATCCGCGCGGATTGCGCGGAACTGCCGCCGCCTCCACCCGCCGCTTCGTCCGCAGCCATCTTCATCTGCGTGATCTGCTCGTCGCCGAACGGGTTGTCCGGGTTGGTGAGCATCTGTATGATGCCAAGCGGGATTGTGCCCGCCACATCCAATCCGAAAGCGCCCGTCAGGTAGGCTTTCATCACAGGCCAGTCGTCGTTCACAAAGTGGCCCTCGTGCATATAGCCGGTGCGGAAGTTGATCGTAATGTCGATCATGAACCACACGTCAACGAGGAAGTTGAGCCAGAACCAGAGCTGGAACGAATCACATTCTTCACGAAATATTTGTGGTCCCCAGGGGTCTTCCGGCCTGGTACAAAAGGCCCGGACCATGTCCGACTCGAAGGCGATCTCGAGCGGCACCGCGATGGCGCAGTACAGGATGAAGAAGGCTAGGACCACGTTCCAGGTCGAGCAGAAGCGCGATTCGGGGTGCATCACGGGGATGCAAAACATGCCACAGCAGCCGTGGAGCGTCTGGAATTTCTCCGGGATGACGCGCTCGAGGAAGAAGGCCTTGAGGCGTGATATGTAACTCGGAGCTTTGTTCGGGCCGCGCCCGCTTCTTCGCTGCCCGCCGAGCTTAGGTCTGTCCTCTTCACCCTCGGGCTCCCACCAGACTTGGATGCGCATTTCGCCCTGCGGTTCCAAAGAGGCGGTTATCTCGCGCCGAACCCCGTTGCAGTACGTGTGGTCGGCGAGTTCGATGTCGGCTTGGCC
>CAITIQ010000627.1 GCA_903892415.1 uncultured delta proteobacterium
CGCCGTCCGCGATCCCGAATGCCTCGTGTAGGGGTTGAACCTACGACCCGCTGATTAAGAGTCAGCTGCTCTGCCAACTGAGCTAACGAGGCGTGAGGGGGAGAATGGTAGCGACTTCCGCGGGGCGGTCAAGTGCGCTTTCGCGTGGGTTCCCGCATGTTCCTGCGGAGGAGCGGTTTCGGCGAAAGCGGGGCGGTGGCGGAGGCTTCGGAGGGCGCGAACGAGTTCGCGCCGTGAATCGCCGCTTCGCAGGGTTTCTCAGACGCGTTTCTAACTCTACCGCTACGGCTGTTGCGACCGCTCGACTGTCGGTGGCCAGAGCTCATGGCTGTCGCGAGGAGCGGCAGGTAGCCTCGCTACCGTCGTGGCGACGCAGACAAGGGGGACGCCGCCTGAAGCGCGGCGTCCCTCCTCTTCGATGTCAGCGAACTGCGCGCATTGATCACGGGTTGACGAGGTTCAACGGGCAATCCGACGGCGGGAACGGCACGCGCGAGGCGTCGCCCCAGTTCGAGAGGACGGCGGCGAGGTCTTCGCCATCGACCCTCTCGTCGGCGTTGCTGTCGGATGCGGCCTTGAGGCCTTGCGTCGGGCTCGCGAAAATGACCCACTGTCCGCACTGGTCGTATGGGCCGCAGAAACCACCACCTCCGGAGGACGACGGCATGAAGTTCCTGCCCTCTACGGTGCCGTCCGACCAAGCGCGAAAGACGGTGCCTGGGATGTTGTTTCCGTTTGACAGGCTGGGCGAACTAACCCCGTACCACACCACCGTCGGCTCGCCGCGCGCCTGTGTGTGCGCCGCGGCAATCACCCCAGCCGCCGTCGCCGGCACCGAAACGGCGGTGGCTGCGTTCGCCCACTGGCCGTTCTGCATCATCATCGCGCCGCCGATCACGCACAGGCCGACGCCGCACAGCGTGACCGCTCCTGCCATCGCGTTCTTGCTCATCGTGTTCTCCTCGGGGGACGGGAGGCGCCTCCCACGGCCCGACTGAAGGTGGATTCGCACCCGCCGTCGGGCGCGAACCGAAAGCGTACCTCGGGTGGGCCGTGGTTGAAGTGTTACCGAAGAATTTGTTTATGGATTGACAGTTTCTGTCAATAAATCGCGGACGGAACGGCTTTACACGTCGGTCGCGAACGGTTCAGATACCGGCTCTGGACCTCACGCACAGGAGCACCACGGATGAGCATGACCAAGCGGGTACAGGATCGAATGTCAGCGGCGCTGAAGGCGCTTCGCCCGACCATCGAGCAACAGCGCAGCAAGGACGTCTCGGAGGCGGACACGGTCACCGTCGTGAAGGACGTGATGGCGAGCGCGTTCGGCTACGACAAGTACGCCGAGCTGACCAGCGAGCATGCCATCCGGGGCACCTACTGCGACATCGCGGTTGAGGTGGACGGTAAGGTCTGGGCGCTGATAGAGGTCAAGAGTGCGGGAACCAACCTCGACGACCGACATGTGAAGCAGGCGATCGACTACGCGTCCAACAAAGGTGTCGATTGGTGCATCCTCACGAACGGGTGCGAGTGGCGGCTCTACCACGTTGTGTTCGCCAAGCCGATCGACAAGCAGCTGATCGCTCAGATCGACCTGCTCACGCTGAACCTCCGGAGCGAGGAGCAGCTGCTGAAACTCTACGCCTTCTCCAAGGAGGGCTTCGCTAAGGGTGCCCATGTCGAAGCCCGCGATCGGATCAACGCCACGAGCAAGCATCTCGTCGCGGCACTCCTACTCCACAACGAGGATGTCTGCACGATCATCCGTCGCGAGCTTCGTAAGCTCGTGGATGTCAAGGTGGAACCAGAGGATCTACTTCCGGTCCTTGAGTCGCAGGTCATCAAGCGCGACTGCCTCGACGGGCCTGAGGCGCAGGCGGCGCTCTCCAAGGCGACGAAGGGGCGTCGTGGCCGAACCAAGGAATCGCAACCGGCACCGGTGGCAGGTGTTGGGGCTAAGCCGGAGTAGCGGTGGTTCCGGTCGGCGCTGCCTTAAAGGCGTGTCGCTACCACTCCGAACCTAGTCGCGACCCACCGAGGAGGCTGTCGTGCTCGACCTCGCGCGCGACATGTCTCGAGCCGTCGGTTCGAACTGTTCGGAAGCTCCGAATAGTCGCCCCGGCGTCGAGCTGGCCCTGGTCGATCACGCCCTTCAGGTGATCTTTGATGGTGGGGACGGAGACATGAAACAGCTCCGCCATCAGGGCGTTCGTCAGTCGGATCGACCCGCACTCGAAGTGGTACTGCGTGTGCGTGCGCCTGTCGTTGGTTTGGTAGGGGACGACGAACGACTGGAGCACGGGCGGCTGATCGGGTGGTCGCTTTCGAGAGTTCGGCGAACTCGCGGAGCAGCGCCTCAACGATCGAGCCCACTTCGGCGTTCGACACATTGCGCGGGTGGAGGTCGATGCCCGCGAACTTCTTCGCGGGCATGAACAGCAGACACGGCCCTTCCAGCCGTTC
>CAITIQ010000628.1 GCA_903892415.1 uncultured delta proteobacterium
ACGCCATCGCTGACGCGCTGGATGCTCTGGTTGTACGTCAGTGCGCCGACAAACTGCTCGTTCGTTCCACCGCGATTACGAACCCCGCCGTCGACCAGAGCAAACGTCAGCTCCTCGGTATAGTCGTCACACAAGAAGTGGAAAATGCCGAAAATAGTCTCGGTGTTGGTGCCTGGAGAGGGCAAGCACGTCGTGTGCAAGCCCCAGCCGATGTTGCTGTTGTCCGGGTTGTAATTGACCCAGGTACCTACGAGTTGCTCCAAGATGCCGTAGTTGGCGGGCTCGGTGAGCACGGCATCCGAATAGGGGGGATAGGGCGGTGTGGGCGTAGTGGGAATCGACATGGTTGACCTTTCTCTCCAAAACAGGCGTCTAAGCTTGAGTACGCGGGGGCGACTTTTTCCGGGGGGCTACGGCCCCGGCCGTTCGGGGTCGATCAATCCTTCCGACCACGCCCAGTGCAGCACCTGCAGCGCTTTTTGGGGGGCTAGCCTCCGCGACCACCTTCGCACCAGGTCGAAGGCGCTCATCGGCCCATCGAGTTCGAAGAGCAACGGGGCCAAGGCGATCTCTTCACCGACGAACGCGTAGCTCTTTCCAGAAGCTTTCAATCCGTCCCTGCGAGAGATGTGGGACGCCTCGGCAACGGCCACTGGCTCGAAGCGCAAATGTGGCGAGCGCGCGATCCGTGCACTGGGTGCGGGGAGTTCTCGGCTTGCCTTCGGCTTCGATGCGGGCACGCGCCTGCGCCAGAAGTCACCACCGTCGCAAACCGCCTGTCGCAGGTAGAAGTCGGCCGCCGCAGCGGCGTGGAAGTCTGCGGACTCACGCACTCGGGCCCGATAGAAATCAAGCGCGAGCTCGGTGTCCTCGGGGCGGTCCATAAGCGTGTTAAGCACCAAGGCCGCGTGGAGGGCGGTGCCGATGGCGGTCTGCACGCCTTGCGAAGAGAGCGGGTCGATCGAGAGGCCGGCGTCACCAACTTTGATGGAGGACGAGGTGGCCGGCACCAGGTCCGCAAAAGGCGTGGCGTCGGTGATATGGATCTCGCTCAGCCGTCTAGCATTGCGGAGGCGGGGGCCGAGGAGCTTCGATTGCTCGAGGAGCTTCTCGTAGTCGCCGCCCGGCCCGGGATCGACGAACACCGTCGCATTGAAGGTCCGATCGGGCAGCGGCGCTCCCCAGTACCAGGCCTCTCGCCCAGCTTCGACAAGGGTATCGCCCTGCTCGCCGACGCTGAAATCAGCTGTGTCGCGCCAGTAGGCGTAGAGCGCGAGGGTCCGTGGGCCAATCGCTCGTTTGGTGCCGGGGAGGGCGCCTGTCTGCGAGGACACCCGAATACGTGAGCGCCCGGACGCTTGGGCGAGGTATTTCGCGTGGACCACCTCGCCCGTATCGAGCGCGACCTCCCAGCGCGCCCCCACGCGAGTGGCGCGTACGACGCGGGCCGGTTGATAGAGGCGGACGCCGGCCAGGGAGGACGCGGCCTGCAGGAGGATCGCGTCGAAGCGCGCGCGATCAACGAGGAGGCTCGGGCCGCCGTGGACCTCGTAGCGGTTCCGTTCGCTCGCCCAATCGACGGTCGCCCAGGAGGAACGGAGGAATCCGGCGGACTCGACCGCGCTGCGTAGGCCGAGCACCTCGAGCAAAGGCATGACTCCAAAGGCCAATGATTCGCCGACGTGCGAGCGGGGGAAGGCGGCCTTTTCGACCACCACCACGCGGCGGCCGAGCTCGGCGAGGCGCAACGCGAGCGAAGCCCCAGCTGGGCCGCCGCCTACGACACAGACGTCGTGCTCACCGTTCGACGCAGCCCCTTGCCTCCTATCAGCCAAAGGTCCCGGGCGCGACGGCCTGGAGCCGCACATAGGCCTTTAGGGAGTAGTCGAGCCAGCCGCGAATGTAGTCGCACGCCGGCCGCCCGCGGTTCATCACCTCGTGGTGGCAGCCTCCGCCGCATAGATAACGCGCCCAGCAGCCAGAGCAGGGGCTCTGCGCGTGGACGTGCCGCTGCTCGAGCCAGCGCGTCTGCGCCTCCTGGTCGACGCCTTTCCAGACATCGCCGAACTGGGCCTTGGGGTCCTCGACGAAGCGGTGGCAGGCGTGGAGATCGCCGTCGGCCGCCACGCCGAAGTAGCCGGCGCCTGCGCCGCAGGGATACGGCCGGTGCGTGCCCTTGTGGATCTGCTGGACGGCAGTGAGCAGGTTGGCAAAGGCGTAGCGCTCGCCAAGCGCCGTGCGGCGAATCAGCTCCTCACCGCAATCGATCATCTGCTCGAGCATCTCGCCTAGCGCTCGTTCGTGCATTTCCCCATCGCCCGAGGGGGCGTGAAGCATGGGTGAGAACCCCACGCTGTGAAAACCGAGCGAGAGCAGCTCGTCCAGGGTTTGTCGGAGGCGCAGGTTGCCTGGCGTCACGGTGACGCGCGCGGACACCTGCATCCGACGCTGCATGGCGAGGAGCGGGCGCACTCTGTCGATGATACGCGCATAGCTGCCCTGCCCGCCGCGGAGGGGTCGCTGCTTGTCATGAACCTCGCCCACCCCGTCGAGGCTCACGGTGACCCCAAAGCCGTACTTCTCGAAGAACTCTCCGTCGCTCGGCTGGATGAGCGTCCCATTGGTGGTGATTGAAAAATTGACGCGAATAGATCGCGTCTCTCCCATGGCCGCGGCCCGCTCGGTGCACTCGCGGATGAGCTCCCGGTTGACGAGCGGCTCGCCGCCGAGAAAGGCGAGGTTGACGCTTTCTCCAGGAGTGGCGTCTCGAAAGAGCAGGTCCAGCGCAGCGAGCGCGGCGTCACGATCCATGTTCCTCGGCTCGGCGCCGAAGCTACCCTCTTGGGCGTAGCAATAGGTGCAGGCAAGGTTGCATTTCTGGGCCACGGCCAGTGAGAGCGAGCGTACAGCGAAGGAGCGCGGCGCCTCGTCCGAGATCTGTGGAGGCTCAGCGTCGAGGAGGCCGAACCGCTCCAGGTTGTGCGCAGCATTGGCCGGGTCCCCGCGGAGCTCGGTCGCGATCGCCTCGTCGATCGAGTAGACGCGACTTCCATCGACGACCAGCACGTGGATCCCATGGGTGGTCTCGAAGACGTGCGACTGGCGCACCGGTGTGGCCACCGGCGCCGCCGTCGGCCTCGATCGCTTGGTATCGATCTGGATGAGCATGCTCAAGTCCCGGGGGGCTCGTCCTTGTTCGCAATGATGAACCGCAAAGCTTGCTCCCAGTTCGAGACCAGATCTGGATGGCTCAGCAAGCGTGTGTCCTGCCAGTCGTCGTTGATATAGACCTTGGGGGTCGCCGCGGTGCGGTCCTTCTGCATCCAGTTGTTGCCGGCGCTCGAGCCGTCAGCGCGCGGCTCGACGTTCACGTAATCGGGCCGGTTCGCTGCCCAGTAAAAGCAGGAGCACTCGCGATAGTCGTTCTGCCATGGGGCGCAGAGGCTCTGTGTCAGATCGCCGGGGGCGAGGATCTCCCTGGAGATCAGGGCGCTGTCTGTCTCGAAGAAGTGCCGGAAGGTGAGGAGGAACTCCAGCTGCTGCTTGCCGTCGATGGATTGGAACACGCAGTGTACCTCCTGCCCTTGCCGGTCGCGCACGAGCTCTGCCAGCGCGTTCGACCACTCCAGGGCCATGCGGTCATTCCCAGAGGCGTCGGTGAGGGGCCCGACGATGCCGTTGGCGTCGGGGCCGGTCACGGGCGCCGTGAGGGGGATACCGGCAATCGTGAGGATGAACATCCCCTTGACCGCTGCGAAGGCCTCGTCCTCGACCTCGAGAACGAAGTTCAACGACTCGTGAAGGACGATCCCGGTGAGGATGCGCTTCCAGACGTTGCGAAAGTCCATCTCGAGGCCGGGAAAGGCATTGGAGATGGCAGTGTCCGGCAGGCTGTTGGGTGGGTTGCCCCGCGCGCGATAGGCCAATTGCGCCGAAACGTTGAGCGGCCGAACCGCTGGCGTGGGTGCCTCCTCGCCGCCCTCCGTGCGGCTCGCGCTCTTGCGAAGGATGGACGCCGCCGCGGCCTTGACCTTGCTCACCTGCCGACGAGTGAGCGCGAGGTGCCGCCCGTCGGCGCTCCGCATCATCCCGGGCATCTTGCGGCGCCCTTCGTCGGTGAGATCGCCTACCTGATCATACTCACGGAGCACCTTCGAAAACCACACGAGAGAGCCGCTCTCGAGCGCCAATAGAACACGCTCGTGGCGGGCGCGGATGGCGAGCGAATCTGCCACGGCAGGGTCGAAGATAGGCGCGGACTGCCGAGAGACATCCAGCGTGTCCATACGGGCCATGCCGACCCCGCGCACGACGCCGCCCTTGTTGAGCTGGCCCGTATTCATCAGGCGCACGGTCTCGAGAGCGCGGCGAACGATGTCACGCGCGGCCTCAATCTCGTCCTCACCGGCCTCGACGTCAGGGCCATGGAGCACCTGCTCGAGCTCGTCGGCGACGGTGCGGATGGGCTTGCTGTCGGGCGCGAAGGTGGGCGGGCCGGCAGCGACGCGCGCGAAGGTCGACAGGCTGAGACCCGCCCCCTCGATGCGAGCTTCGATCGTTCCGTCGCACTCGTCGTCCACGTAACCGTAGCTGATATGGGTGTTGTCTCGGTCGTAGCCGGCAAATATCTCCGCCGGGTTGGTCAGCCGCCGTCCGGCATAGTCGTGGGGGTTGGGGGAGTCTGGCTCCGCGTATCCGTGCCATCGGCCCTTCGTGCAGTCGTAGACATCCCTGACGACGTTCGGGTCCGGGGTGGAAGTTTTCGTCCCGTAGACCTTGCCATGCGCTGGGGTGAAGCGCACGCGCAGGCCGGGGTGTTGCGCGCTCGGGCGCGCGAACTGCACATTGCCCAGCGGCACCGATTCGCCGTCGAGGAAGTTGTTACACTTTCCGTGGAGGTGATGGACGGCGTGGTCGTTAAACGAGGGGACGATTGCCTCGATCTTGTCGTTGTCGTCGCAGGTGCGGCGCTGGATCTTGATGTTGCCGAGGTGAGCGGACCATTTTACAGACGAGAGGCTGAGGCCATTTCGCGAGAGCAGCTCCTCGGTTACAGGGGTCCACTCATCGGAGCCGTCGACACGCGCGAAGAGCTCGAAGAATGGCGCAACTGGCTTGATGAGATGGTTCTTATCGCGAAACTGCACGGGACCGTTCGAGCGCGTGACGGTGAGAGTTCCATCGGCGTCGAGCCGTAACGACTCGGCCGGGACGATCTGCCGCGGCCCCACGGCGTCGGGGATCTCAAGCTCGTAATTGTCGAGGGGTTCCGGCGAAGAGCCGAGGCGGGCCAGGGCGAGCGGCGGAAGGAGGCGAATTTCGGTGATTGCCATGTTCAAGCTCCGATCAAAACTTCCAATTGCTCGAGCGCGGTCTTGTCCGCGGCGCGCAGGGCTCGCAAATAGCGCTCTTGGGGCTGGCCGGGCGCGAGCATGCCCTCGACGAGCTCGATGGAAGCGAGGAGGAGGTCGCGGTGTGCGCGCCAGCGATTGGTGTCTCGCAGGGGGAGCGATAGGGTGTAGGGCATCTCGAAGGGAGGCCCAGCCATCGTGCGGCTACCCGGCTTGAGAGGGAGCGTCATCAAGATCTCCGAGAGGCTCCGGAGATTGTACATCTCTCCGAAGGCCCAGGAGACCAGGGCTCCGCGCGGCGAGCGGGTCGGGTCCGTCGTCGGTGCCTCGATGAAAAAGGAGTGCTCCAGATAGAGCAGCAGCATCCGGTAGCGGAGGTTGGCGAGCTCGGCCCAGCGGACAGCTTCCCCTTCGATGCGCTGAGCTCGGTGGGCGGCGTCCTGATTGGTGGAGGGGTTGCTCGCGATATTTCGCGCGGGTGACCATGACGTCTCTTCTGGGAACTCGCGGTAGACGTCGAGGAATCGACGAAAGTGCGAGCCCTCGAACTCTTTGCGAATGCCGGCGTCGTCTACGGTGATCGGCCCCTCGCCCTGCACTGAGACGCCGCTCAGCGCGCTGAGCGCGCTCGCCCGGTCGTGGGCCGTCTCGATGAGGATCTGCTTGTTGCCGAGGCCCCAGGCGCTCGAGCTAACCTGAAAGGGCAAGCTGTCGGACTGGATGTCGGCCGCGGGAACGAACGGATAGGGGGCCGTCGCGCCGAGCACAACGGGCCCCTGGACCATTGGCCCCTCGGTAAAGAGCTTAAGGACCTCGCCGTAGATCAGGCCCACCCGGTTCACCGAGACGCCCTCGTCGCACTTCAATCGCTGCTTGATCTGCTCAATCTCGGCGGTGAGCCCGAGCTTTTCTAGCACCTCGGTGGAGGGCATCTCCGCGAGCACATACTTAGCGAGCGAGTCCTTGGTGAGCGGCTCGAGCTCGAACGGGAAGGGCCAGAGATTCGCGTCGATAATCGGATAGTCTTCGCGCTCGAAGCAGAGGGGCCCACCGATGAGCGTAAGGATGTTCTGCACGGTGGCGAGGTGGCCCATCTCCTCGCGCGCGATCTCGGCGATCACCCCCTTCCACTTCTTGACCAGCGCCCGACGCTCAGGTGAGCCCTGGTCTTCGTCTAGGGAATAGGCCGCGTAGAGATATTGAACCATCAACGCGTGCTCGATCTCCGAGCCGACGTGGAGGAGCGCTACAGCGCGCTCGCGAGGCGCGATCGGTGTGTCGAAGCTAGGGCACTCCGTCACCGCAGGACGGCCAGCAGCAGCCGATTTCAGCGAGGCCGAGGCCGACACCTCCGCTGCTTTCCACGTGAGTTTCGAGCGAAGTCGTAAGGACACGTTAGCTCCAGTTGCCAGCCCCCCAGAGGCCCGGACAGCGCGGGAGAATTCAGAGGACTGGGAGTGAAGTCAACAGAATTCTGGTTGTTTGACTGAAAGCCGAAGCAAGCGTGCGCGCGTCGCGACGCAACGAGGGGGCTCACTCACTCACGAGCTCACGCCACGCATAAACTAATACGTGCGCTGCCGGAAAATTCGCCCGCAACCTCGCAAGCGCCTGATCTCGACCACGCGATTGCGCTGCGCCCGCGATACGTACGTATTGTCCAATACGAAGTTGCGGTCCCCGGGCTTCAGCCGTTGGTCGAGCTCCTCTCATTTTGCTCGAAACGTCGAAGGTTTGTGCCAGCGACGGACCCTCGCGCACGACCTTCCGGTTGCGCCTAATGTACTAGAGCGCAACTTCGCACCAGCGGTTCGCGATCGGACGTGGGTGAGCGACATTACCTACATGCGTACGGGACAGGATTGGAGCTACCTCGCGGTGGTGCTCGATTTGTTCTCAATGCGCATCGTTGGTTGGACGCTCTCGCAGAGTCTGGCCACGGAGGTGCGCTCGATGCCTTTCAAGCCGCGATGCGTGAACGACGCCCTTCAGCGGGGCTTGTCGGGCACCATAACCGAGGATGCCAATACGCGAGCTCGGCGTCCCGCAAAGCGATTGAACGCCGTGGCGCGATACTAAGTATGAGTCGGAAGGCTAACTGCTGGGACAATTCACCCAGCGAGAGTTTCTTCGCGACGCTCAAGAAGGAGCTCGGCTCAATTCTTATCTCATTCGAGGCAAGCCAAGTTGCGCTCGAGAAGTACATCGATTGGTACAACACCACGCGTCGGCACAGCTTCAATTCAGGCAAGAGTCCAATCGAGAAAGAGCTTGCGGCATACACGCGAATGGCCGCATCGATGTGGCCCCCGAAAGCGGATCAAGTCCAGGGCCCAAGCACCACCTCGACCGTGAGGAACTCGACCTCGGTGGCCGCGTCGTTCACTTGGCAAGCTTCCGATAGGTCTCCTCGTGCGCATCCATCAGCTGATCAGCAGCGGCGAGAGCTCTGCCCATCAGTGGGGTGATGCGCTCGCACCAAAGGCCGATTGTGTCCCATAACGGCCCGTCGCTATGAACGACGACGAGATATGGGACGCCGTGGCGCCGACTTGGACCACAGGGCGCCGCGAGCGGGTGGGATTGGCCGCATAATCAGCGGGTTTTTGCGCCGGTAAGGCTGGGAGTTGATGACCCTTGTCCCATAAGGGCCCGTCGCTCGGAACGACGACGAGTTATGGGAC
>CAITIQ010000629.1 GCA_903892415.1 uncultured delta proteobacterium
ATATCATGGCGTCCCCCATTCGAAACTGCGGGGAGGTGAGCCAGCGGCCACCCAGGCTCTGCTGGAGTGCGATCGCGTTCTTGGACAGCGTGCCATCCCACCACTTCTTGCCCGCGGCGTAGTCCGCAGCGTCCTCGCGATTCGTGCAGTATTCGTCGACATCGCGCGACAGGTAGGGTTTGAGCGCCTCGCCCTTGCGATGGGAGCCCTCGAGCACGAGTAGGCCGCCCATCTGCAGGCTGACATCGCCGAGCGGAACCCAAGTCGTGTAGAGATCGTGTGTCCCCCTGCCCATGTAAACTAGATCGCAGTGGATCGCGCTGCCGAGGCCATGGCCTTTTGTGCGGAACCAGATGAAGTCAAAGTGACGGACCGGACCACCGAGGAAGGATTGGAAGAAATCATTGATGCGCGAGCCAAAGACGAGATTGCGCAGGAGCGGGTCGCGCTGGTTGAGCGGATTGCCCATCGCACGGCCCACTTCCCGGCCGTCGAATCGTGCCTCGTTTGGCGGAGTGCCCGCCTTGAGAAAGCCGAGTTTGGCGAGCTGGCCGGTCAGCGAATCACGGACCGCCTGCACCTCGTCTCGATTCCAAAACTCACGCAGGTAAAGGTAGCCGTCCTCCTTCATCTGCTGGTGGAGTCGGTCGACTGGTTCGTCTGCGGAGGACTCCTTAAGGAAGCCAAACGTGGCCGGACTCAGGTCGAGCGAAACGCCTTGGGCAAAAAGCTCGGCGGGGAGCTGCCCGGGAGCGGAGGCAGGATTTGGGATCATGAGCAACGGGGTTTCGACGCTCGAAAACGGTGCGATTGGGCCCCTGCCCGAGCAAGAAAAAACGTTTTAGCAAGGACGCGATGCTCCGACTTGCCGTGCTTATTTTGCCGCTGGTGCCCGCGTAACGCGTACGCCAGCGCCGGCGCGAGAGCAAAAGAAAGGGGCCGCGGCTACAAGATTAGCCCGCAGTCAGTGCAGCGGTCGCTTCCGGCGAAGACAGGCCCCAAGCAGCAAACAGCGGACGGAGCTCGTCCACGATGCCGCGATAGATCTCGCGCGACTGCGCGGAGACGAGCGCCTTGGGTACACCGACCGCGAGACCGCGGGCCTCCATGCCGGCCGCGACGTTCAACGGGAACGGCAACCGGTCGATGACCCGGCCGATCACCTGAAGGCGCTCGAACGCTTCCTTCGTGTCCCCGGGAGCTCCTTCGCGGCAGACCCGGAAAAGATGAACCATGAGGTCGGGCGCAATGTTGACCAGACCTCCGATGCAACCGGTCGCGCCGAGCGAAAATACCTCGGGCAGGCGCGTGTCCGCGCCGGAGAAGACGACGAATTTTTTCTGCCGGCCGAGATCAATGAGCTCCTGATGGTAACCAAACTCGCCCCCACTCTGCTTGATGCCAGCCATCGGGGCGCGATCGGCGAACGCCGCGACCGTCGCGAGATCAATGCGGGTTCCCGTGAGTTCAGGAAAATTGTAGAGAAACACCGGCAGGCTCGAGGAGTCCGCCGCATTCAAAAAGTGCTCCAACATGTCGGCCTGCGAGC
>CAITIQ010000630.1 GCA_903892415.1 uncultured delta proteobacterium
CCTCGTGGGGTGCGATGTCGGATGATGACAAGCGCAATTCGGTGTGGTCAGTTCGCTTGCATCCCGATGGAGATTTCGATCTTTCCGACGTGCGCCGCGAATTCATCCTGCCCGATTTCTTCGTCTCGCAATCTGATGTGAACCGAGCTGGCTACAGCCAACCCGTAAGCGATATCACATTTTCTGAATGCAGCGAGCGTCCGGTGATGCTGGTCGCGGAGCGGGGCGGCGTCCGAAATCTTGGTCTTGGCGTCGAAAATGCGTTCGCCACTCCGGGCGAGGCTCGAACAATCCGCTACGAGCTCGACCAGAGCGGCATCTGGAGGCCAGTCGGTCGTTACGATGTCGGCAATGACGACCGCAAGCTCGCCGGTCCGCCGAGCATATTCGCCAATTGCGCCGGCGGCGTAGCTTTCGGCCCCGACATACGCGATCCTGTTTCGCCCACCGCGCGAGATCAGGGACCCGACGCCTATGTCTGGATCACGGGCGATAATTTGTGCACTCCAAACGCACCCTGCCGCCTGCCGTCTGCAGGCGCCCAGCCAGCTTCCGCGCAAGTCGGCGAAACCTTCGATGCCGACACCTCCCACGTCCACGGCTTGCAGGGCAACCGCGCCGATCTTTTCTCGGAACTCACGTACGTACTCTCCAAGGAGCCGTCGCGACAAGAGACGAGCGTTGCCCTCGAAAACGCCTACTTGATCGATGTTGATTCAGCCCTTGATGGGCGCGGCCTCAACGAGGGTGAGCTTATGCGAAACGACGCCACGCTCACGGGAGACATCGCAGTCTACCAGGCCTGCCTGCCACCGCCGCCACTCCGGGCAGCTGCGCCCGGCATTCCATGGGTGAACCCGACTTACCTCATTCCCTTGGCGCAGCCCGGATTTGTGGTGCCGGGACACGCCCCCGACTGGAGCCATGCGCAATTGGCCTCCCACGGCGTGCGCACCAGTCACTTCCGGTATGGGTCACACAATCCCGTCTACAGTCACCAGCGGTGGCGGTCACATCAACCCAACTGGAGCCACAGCCGAACACAGTCACACAATTCGTCATGGAGTCACAGCCGGGTCGGTTCACACAATCGCTGGATCAGCGGCGGCCACGACGAGCGCCGCAGCCATGCACAATATCGCTCACATGCGACGAGCCAGAGCCACAATCCGCGCATCAGCCAAGGCCATTCGAGCAATGTGAGTTCGGGGCATGACCGGCGCATCAGCTGGCACTCTACACAGCGCAGCCAGGGGCATAACCCGGTCATCAGCCAAGGCCACAACGTCGAGAGGAGCCAAGCTCACAAAACGTCGATCAGCCAGGGACATGACCCAGTGCGCAGCCAAGGTCATAATGTCGCGCGGAGCCAGGGGCACGATACCGTTCGTAGCATCGGAGCGAACCACAACCCGATCCTGAGCCGCGGCCCGATCCACGACGCTCAGATCAGCCGTCAGCCGATCCATAATAGGTCCGTCAGTTCGCGCCCAACTCACCACGTCGC
>CAITIQ010000631.1 GCA_903892415.1 uncultured delta proteobacterium
CAAACAATGCTTCCTGTGCACCTCGTTTTGCCACGTACTGGCAGCCTGTCCTCAGCTGTCCGGCCCGGAGAAGGCGAATCTGAGGAGCTGGCGTCAAGCCGTCAAAGCGGCGGAGCGGCTGTCACACGAGTCGTCTCCTCGCACACCGGTGGCAGCCACAGCCACGCAGCTCCACAAGGCGATCGCCGCAAGCGACGACACGACGACCAAGGCGATGCTCATCCTCGCATGGACGACGTCGGGACGCCTCGGCGACGTCGCGCAACTCGCTGCGAGCGACGTCGAAATCGCAGACGACGGCAAGATGCGGGTGCTATTCCGCAAGTCGAAGACGGCACGCGCGAAGGGCGGGGCGCACACCGTGCACACGACGCTGCCGAAGGCGTGGTCGAAGCAGCTTCGCACGTTCCTCGCGGGGAAGAGCGGCGACCTGTTTCCGAAAACCTCGGCGACGGTGCCGAAGGCGACGGAGGCGATCAAGCAGGTCGACGAGTCGCTGGAGGCGCGCAGCCTGAGGCGCGGATCCCTGCAGACGCTGGCGCAAGCGGGTGCGACGCACGAGGAGCTGATGACGTTCAGCGGGCACAAGAACGTCAACACGCTGCTTCGGTACCTCGGGTGGGGCTGGACCACCGGGCCGAAGGAAGCGGGCGCGGCTGCGAAAGCGACGGCGCTCGCTCCCACCACCACCTCCGCAAGGAGGCGGGTGGTGGCGTAAAGTGCGTGTTCCATGTCCTCAGCGGACGGGTCCCAAACCCGGAGGACATGGGGATCAAGCCGCGTGGCGACGCCCGCGCGCTTCCGCTTCACTGCAAACCGGTCGCTCGTTCTGTTATTCTCGACCGCGTCGACGAGCTGACTTGCAGTGCCTCAACGCGCGCCAAGTGGCGCGAGTACCGCCGTTGGTGTGACGACGAATCGCTCTACGCAGACGTTCCGACCGGAATGCCGACCAAGGCGCGGCTTTCGCAGAAGGACATCGACCTCATGCTGGACGCCAACTCGATCCGCAAGCTGCTTCCCGGCGAGAAGCCGGCGGCGTACTGCGACTTCTTCAGCGTCCCTGAAAGCTGCGCCGTCGTCGCGTCGTCAACCCGAAGCCCGTCAACGCGCGATTCGGACGCGACACCCTTGAGCCGCTCGATCTCCCGTCGCGCACGGCCGTCCGCAACGTCGCCTTCTCTGGAACGCACTCCTGTTGCCTCGACGCCGCGAGCTTCTTCGATCAGATTGGCATCTCCGAAGCAGTCGGGCGATACTTCTGCTTCAGGGACTCTCAGGGGCAGACGTTGTGCCTGACAGCACTTGCCATGGGTCAGCGCCAATCCACGCACATCGCGTCATCGCTGATGCGTCTCGTCTGCGACTTCGAGCATGAAGGCGTCGTCATCGACATCGCCACCGACAACGTTCGCTTCGTCGGTTCTGCCGAAGGCGTCTTCGACGCCGTGAAGGAATTCTGCGCGCGTTGTCGCCACATCAACCTCGTCATCAACGAGCTGCCTTCCGAACCGACTGACGAGCAGATCCGCGAGCTTGTGAAACAGGAGAACGACTTCCTCGGCGAGATCGTCGACTACAAGAACAAGACGGTGCGCATCCGCCAAAAGATCATCGACCGCATCAACGAGCTTTGGTCCCGGCGCGACACGTGGACGCACCGTCAGCTCATCGGCCTCTTCGCCTGCCTCCTCTGGTGCCGCATCCCCCTCGCCGTCGACATGACCGGAATGTTTGCAGCCATGTCCACGCTCCGAAACCTGAGCAGGGCTCTTCAGCGCGACGAAAGGCTTTGGGAGAGGCGCATCGCCGTCGATAAATGCACGATGGCCGACCTCGAACGCTGGTACGAGAAGACCGCAGCGAACGTACCAACGCCCATCGCCGACCCGAGCGCGGCAAGCGACGTCATTCTCATCACCGACGCGTCGCGATGGGGGTGGGGCGCGTGCGCAATCATCGGCGACCAAGTCACGCGCGTGACGCAGGCACCGTGGGGCAACTCACTCCACGACGAAGGGAAGCGCTTCTCCACCGTTGCCGAGCCCGAGGCGATCTGGCGCGCCATCTGCCGCCTGGTCCCGAAGACGGCGTCGATTGTCACCGTGCTCACCGACCACGCGCCGTTCGTCGGCTCTTCCGCCAAAGGCTACTCACCGAGCGCATCTGCGAACGCCGTTCTGCATCGCATCAGGACTCGCTTTCCGTTCTTGGAAATTCGCGCGAAGCACATCCCCGGCGCCACCAACCCCGTCGACGGTTTGTCCAGGGGTCGATGCGGTCAGGAAGAAATGGACCTCGCTGCGCGACGAGTGCAACACCAGTTGGGATTGCAAGCAGGGTTCTCCGTGTGAGAAAGGCTCGATGCTTCGATTCCAAACCATGGAAATCAAGCACAGCGACCCCGATCCCCATTGGCAGTTGACATCAACCACAACGCTCCCCCCCACGCGGTGCAGGAATGCGATTGGCAAGCTCGAAGAGCCTTGCAGTTGCGTATCAATCTGGTCACCCCACTTCTTTCTCCCCTCTCTTGTTTCCTAACGACATCAGTGTGTAATCCAATGTCGTCAGCCGCGTGCCGCCAACGCAAGCATCAGGGCGGTTGCAGGAGGCCTTCGCGGACCATCACCGGGAGGATGGAGAGCACGGAGGCCATGAGGATGATGTGGTCGTATAGCTTCGGCAATTCTTGCGTGAAGGTCTCGTAACCCTCGGCGGCGCCGGGGATCGACCATTCGTACCCGGTGGTCTCGTCGTAGACTTTGTGGTACGGGCGGAACACCGCCTGGTACACTGCCTTCGTGACCTGGTCGGGCGTCGCCCGGTACTGCCGTCGTGCCGGGGAGAAGAAGCCGGCGACGAGGAGCGCGTTGTTGTACACGGTGTCCGAGAAACCACCGCTCACGGTCGCCGCCTTAGCGCGGGCCTTGCGATGGCCGGTGCTTGGCCCTTGGTCGACGGACTCGAGCACGGCGGCTACCCATTTGGTGAAGATCGCCCAAACGCGGTTGGCCGACTCTTTGAACCGATCTGGTGTGATGATCTGCTCGGGCGTCGGGTCTTCGTCGTCGTTCATGCTTGCTGTTCGCTGTTGCTTTTTCTTTGACCAAAATAAAAAATTTCCCCTTTCCTCTCCCGTCGGCCGCTTGCCTTGCCTTCCTGACCGGGTGCACGGGTGAGAAGGAGAGGGAAGAACACCAATCCATCATTCTTGTGACCCCATTGGGAGGTGATGGCAGCCCCACGTCCCCTTCATCACACAAAGCAGTTACACTGTCACGCCCGATTGCGGCGGCCTCTCCGCCCCCGACCCCGGCCGCCGGCCGCCAAGTCTATCCGGATGCGACCCGGTCCGTGGAGCCGATTGTGCGTGAAGCAGGCTGGGGTTTTCATGGCGCCTGGGGACAGCCTCCGCACCCGGGCGCTCAGGTAGGAGGCTGGATGTTGCAGCTGGCTCTTCGTCAGGGGAACGCGCCGGCTCTGACGCAGGCGGGACTCGCAATCAACACAGCGAAGGCGCACTTCGCGCTCCTCGCGGCGACACAAAAAGCCATCGCCGAACATCACCTGTAGAAGACGCGGCTGCCAGACGCGATGGTCACGCTGTTCGAGCGCTGGCACAAACAGCACGGCTGGCGGTGGTCGACGATGGCGCGCAACATGGGCACCGCGATCGGGGCGTTCGCACACCTTCCGCTATACAGCGACTCCGCGACCGGGATGAACCTGATGTTCTCTCCCGTGTGGCGCAAGGCGGTTCAAGCGGCGGAGCGCCTCTCCCGCGAAGAACGGCCCAGGACTCCGAAGGCGGCGTCACCGGCGCAGGTGGAGCAGGCCGTCGCGAGGAGCTCGTCACCCGCAGTCAAAGCGCTCCTCATCATGGCTTGGCAGTCGACGATGCGACTGGGCGACGTGGCGCAGCTACGACGAGCGGACGTGAAGCTGGCGCCGATGCGCGACGCCCAAGGCCTGTCGATGGCCATCACATTTTACAAGTCCAAGACGGGGCACCAACGCGACCCGCACACGGTGCACGCCTTCCTGCCGCGCATGTGGACGCCCCACGTGGTGGATTACATCAACAACTTCGCGGCGGACTCGGCGCTGTTCCCGGCGAGCGGTCCGGGAGGGTCGTTGATAGCGGCGGCGACGGCGGCGCTGAAGGTCGTGGATCCAACGCTCGAGGCGCGCAGCCTGCGGCGCGGATCGCTGCAGACGCTCGCAACGAAGGGCGCGACGCACGAGCAGCTGATGCATTTCAGCGGCCACAAGACTCTGGCCTCACTCCTGCGGTACCTCAACTGGGGGTCGATCGTCGGCAAGCGCGAATCGGAGCTGCAAGAGCTGGGGACGCTCCTCGCGCCAACAGCCTAACGTTCGCGTCGCTCTTCGGAGCCCGGCCACCGTCGGATCAGGAGGTCGGGCTCC
>CAITIQ010000632.1 GCA_903892415.1 uncultured delta proteobacterium
GACTGCGGCGAGCAGCGCCTCCACGCCGAGCAGGCCTGGTGGGAGAGCAACGAGCCGCTCAAGCGCTACTGCCGCCACGCGATTGCACGGTACGGCGAACGGCTCAAGACGTTCACGATCGGGAGCGGTGCCTCGATGTGGCTCGCCGGCGACTCGCTGCGCCTGTACTACGAGCAGGAGGACATCCTCAAGGAGTTTGGGCTCGTGGAGAAGGAGTGATGTGCGCGCAAGCAATCGCTTGATTCGTGACGTCATATTTGTAACTGTCTGCCGCATGCCTTCCGCCGCCCTCCTCCGACGAGCGCTCCTGGCGTTCGCCATCGCAGCAACAACTATGTCCTCCCTCGCTGGAACGGCGGGCGCACAGACGACCGCCAGCCTGACCGGCTGTGTCGCGACGTACAGTCTTGGCCTCTCGATCGGGGACTACACCGCACCTCCGATCACGACCATGTATTCCGGCACAATTGAAGGACAACTACGGCTGATCAACGCCACCACAGGCAAGCCTGTCACCGAGATTGAGCAAGGCGGGACATTCCTCATCGCGGTGGACTACACGGCCACGAGTTACGAAAACGTCTTCACGCCCCACGGGGAATTTGCCGTCAGCGATGGAACGACCCAAATCGGCGAGAAGCTGAAGATCAATGACATCGTGTCGCGCTATCAACACACGGCCTCAACGGGAGCGACCTTCACGGCTAACCAGCTTGGCCTGCAGACAATCACGGCGACGCTTGGCGTAGCGAGCACGTTTGAGGCCGCTGACTATGGCGACGCGTGGATTCCTGGAAAGTACACGCTTGCGTGCGCGCCCGCTATGACACTGTCGCTCTCTGCACAGTTCAACGTGGTACCTGCCAAGCCCGGCGTGCGTGCGATCTCGCTGCTGCCGAGCAAAGGAACATCGGGCGGCAATGCCCTTCTCAAGTACCGCATTGAAGGAACGCGCAAGCCAACACAGGAGCGAGTCGTGCTGCTCACTGTTGGCGGCAAGACCCTCAAGCGCGAGACGTCTCGAATCGGCAAGAACCCCGGTAGCCGACGAACGACATACGAAATCGGAATCCCCCGCTCCATCAAGCCCGGTGGCTACGTCTGGTGCGTCAGCACGCGGACGCAAGGCGGCCCATGGTCTGACTACAAGTGCGCCGCGCTGACCGTCACGTAGAGACAGGTCCACCACTAATGAAGCGGACGAGAACCACTGGATTCAGCAATCGCGACCGTCCAATGACGCGCCCACGCGGTTTAGGCCTCTTGCCTCATCAAGCAACACAGGCTCCCCACGACTTCTGCGCGTGGCCCAGTCCGCGCACAGGAGCCCATGTCGATTGTTTCTTGACGTTAGTTATGTAACGTTTGCCGCATGCATTCTCTTCTATCCATCCGCCGCGCACTACAAGTATTTGTCTGCGCTGCTTTCGTTGTCGGAGTGCCGGCATCGATTGCCGGTGCCCAAACGACAGCCAGCATCACCGGGTGCACGGGCACCCCGCCAGAGTTTTCGTCGAGCGATCCATCGATGACCGGCGGCACAATCAGCGGGCAGATGCAGATCACGGATCCAGCGACAGGCAAGCCCGTGACCCAAGTCGAGGTAGGCACCTCAATAACCATTGCCGTGCGATACGTCGCTATCGGAATGACCTCGATGCTCAACGACTTCGTTCCGCACGGAGAGTTTGCGATCAGCTCGGGTGGACCACAGTCTGGCGAGAAGCTGAACTTTGATGAGGACTACCTAAACGAGACTAGCGACCCACCCCATGCTGCCGAAACCGAGTGGGTGGTCCAAGCGAATCGGCTCGGCACAACCACAATCACCGCC
>CAITIQ010000633.1 GCA_903892415.1 uncultured delta proteobacterium
CCCCGACTCGGGAAAGGCCAGCGCCGTTACCATCGGCACCGGCTTACCATCGAGCGTTGCAACCAGCTTGGTTTGCGGATTGGGATCGGCCTTCGGCTTGGCTGCGGCGCTCGAGGCGGCGGGCGCTGCGGACGACTTCGCTGACGACGATGACGAACTCGAATTTTCGCCGCCGCAAGCGAGCAGCATCACGGTCGGCAAGGCGAGAGCACAAACGCTGAACTTCATGGCGCCGACGATACGTCGGAGTCGCAGCAGCCTGCTAGAGGTCGCCGAACGCGCGCTTGATCTCGGCCTCGGACAACGGCTGACAGGGCTGGTCTTTGGGGTGGTTGTGCACCAACGCGAGCTCGGTTACCGCGGCGGGCGCGGGCGCAGGCGCAACAGCGCCCGGTGCTGCGGCCCCAGGTGAAGCCGCCTCCGCGGCAGCGGCGCCGTTCGCACGAGCAGGAGCCGGAGCCGGCGGCGCCACCGAGAGCGAGGGCTGCGGTCGCGGCACCGGCATCGCAGCGCCACCGAGCCGCTCCGGGATCGGGTCGGTGCGCTTGAGCACGCTGGGTTGCGTACTCGCCGAGGTGCTGCTCTTCGCCGAAGCTCCCGACTTCGCGCTCGAGCTGGTCACGCCGTCGTCGGTCTTTTTCGCCGAATCGGAGCAGCCGGCGAGGCTGGAAACACCGAGCACGACGGGGAGAAAACGTTTGCTCATGCTCATGCGGACGACCTGCTCGCTTTCGGAAGGAAGGTGGCACCGTAGAAGGCTTCACCCTCCGCGTCGAGCCTGAGCGCTCGCACGATGCGCGCCGCAAGCCCCGACACCAGCGCCGAATGCCACGCTTGCACTGGCCCCACCAATTCAGCGTCCCCCGTCTCTTCGGCGCAGGCGCAGGCGCACGCAGCCGTGCGTTGCGAGCAGCTGCGCACACCTCGCTCGAGATCGCCAATGGCCCGTGCGCCGGTGTCCTCGCCGACCGAACGGGCACAGCCGTAGATGCGCCCCGACGGTGCCACCGCGAAGCTCCGTTCTCCCGCAGCGCAGCTCGCCGCAGCGCCGCTCGCGAGCGAGAGGATCGCCGAATCGAACGGCTGCACCACGACAGGGCGCCCGCGCCGGAACCAGGCCAACAGCAGCGCCGCGACGCCCTCGTATTGCTGCTCGGCGAGAGCGCGCTTCTCCGCCGTCCAATCACCGCCGAAATGCGGATTGAGCGTCAGCCGCGACACCCCGCGATCGAGCATGGCGCGCACGCCGAGGCTGAGCTCCGCGACGTTCTCCGGCGTCACCACGCTGATCACGTCGAACGGTTGCTCCGCTTCCAGCAGCAGCGAAAGTGCGCGAAAGACCGCCGGCGACGAGGCGCCACCGCCAGCGAGCGGCCGGCCTCGATCATGCGATTCGGCGCTGCCGTCGAGGCTGAGCGCGAGCTGCACCCGCAGCTCTTGCAACACCGCCAGCCGCTCGGCGTCGAGCAGCGTGCCGTTGGTGGTGAGCTGCAACGCGAGCGGGCGATGTTCGGCGTCTGCGCGCGCGCGCGCCTGCGCGGCCAGGTTGCATACCAGCTCCCACTCGAGCAGCGGCTCGCCTCCGAAAAACTCGATGGTGAGGGCCGAGGACGCCTGCGTGCTGGCCTGCACAAAAGCAAAATCGAGAGCACGTTCAGCAAGCTCGAGCGGCATCCGTACTCGCTTCTTTTCCCCGGTGTAGCAGTAGCTGCACGCAAGATTGCAGGCGTGCGTAAGCACCAGCGCGACGTCCATGGGCAAAGTAGTGTACTGCAATCGTAGGCGCCTTTTGGCTTTGATAGCCCTGGCGCGGTCCTTCCCTCGGAGACAGCCATGACCATTCACGAGCTAACGATGAATCGCTTGAACGGCACGCCGGAGTCGCTCAGCGTGTATGCGGGCAAAGTCGTGCTGCTCGTCAACACGGCGAGCGCCTGCGGCTACACCCCGCAATACCAAGGGCTCGAGGAGCTGTGGCAACAGAACCGTGAGCGCGACGTGGTCGTATTGGGCTTTCCCAGCAATGACTTTGGCGAACAAGAGCCAGGCAGCTCCGAGCAGATCGCGACCTTCTGTGAGACGAAATACAACGTCTCTTTTCCGCTGTTCGAGAAGGTCGTCACCAAGGGCCCAAACGCTTCAGCGCTGTACAAGTTCCTCTCGGCTTGGGCCGGCGAGCCACAATGGAACTTCCACAAGTACCTCGTCGATCGCCAAGGCAAAGTGGTGAAGGCCTTCCCCAGCTCGACCAAGCCCACCAACACCGAGTTGCTCCGCTCGATCGAAGAGGCGCTGGCGCAATAGACGCGCTGCGTTCGCACGCATGACCGACGCCGAGCTCGCAGCGATCGAACAGTTGCTCCACGCCGGAAGGGCGAGCGAGGCCCTCGCCCAATGCAACGCGCTGCTCGAGCGCAGCCCCTCGAGTGATCTGTTCCGTCTGCGTGGCCGCGCGCATTTGCAAAACCGTGATCCAGCCTCGGCGCGCGCTGACTTCGAGGCCGGCCTCGCGCTCAGCCCCGAGGACACACGGCTGCTCGCCAACCTCGGTCAATTGGCTTTCAGCGCTGGAGATTTTGTTGGCGCAGACCAACGCTACCGTGAGGTGCTCGCGCTCGACCGCAACAACCTGCGCGCCGCTCGCGGCCTCGCCCTCACGTTGGCGAAGTTGGACCAAGGTGCAGCCGCGCTCGAGCTGCTCAGCGACGCGCTCGCACGTGCACCGAACGATCTCGAGACGCGGCTCGCGCTCGCGCAGCTCCAGCTCAACCAAAACCGACCTCGCGACGTCTTGGCCTTGTTTCCTGAGCTCGAACCGGAGGACGCCAACGCAGAGCTACGTTGCTTGCGCGTAGTAGGCGCAGCGCACTTCGATCTCGAGCAATGGGAGCACGCAAGCAAGTTCCTTTCGCAGGCCGTGGCCCGCGCTGATGGGGCCAGCGACAAAGCCGCGCGCGAAGCACGTGTTCGGCTGAGCATCTGCCACAGCGAACGTTACGAGTTGAGCCGCGCGATCGAGATAGCAGGCGATGCGGAGATCCGCGGGCCGGCCGATGTAGAGCTGGGCGAGGCTCGGGCACTGACGCATTTCCTTGCGGGTGACATCGGCAAAGCGGTGGAGCTTGGCCGCAGCTTGGTCGCGGCGGGTGGACCGCACCTGCAGCGCGTCAACCAGTCGCTCTTGTTTTACCTCTCGCACGATGAGCGGGGATCGGCGGCGGAGCTTCGAGCCGCGCATGAAGCCTGGGCGAGAACGCTCGGAGCGTCCCCATCGGCTCGGCCACCAGTCACGCCAATCGCCGACCGACCACTACGAATCGGCTACCTTTCGCCCGATTTCCGCGAACACGTGGTGATGCGTTTCCTCGAGCCCTTGCTCGCTCGGCACGCGCCACACGGCATGACGCCTCATCTGCTCTCGACAGCGCGTCACGACGACCGAGTGAGCCGGCAACTGCGCGCTCGCTTCGAGCATACCGAGCTGACGGGCCTTCCTCTCGCGCGTGCGCGCGCGCAGATCCGCGAGCTCGAGCTCGACGTGGTGGTCGATCTCGTGGGGCATTCATCACTGGGCGGCTTGGAGCTACTGGCCGAGCGCGTGGCACCGCTGACGGCGAGCTACCTCGGCTACCCGAGCACCACCGGCCTGGCGACGATCGACGTGCGCATCACCGATGCGCAATGCGACCCGCCTGCGAGCCAGCCCGACTTCAGCGAACGGCTGAGTTACCTCGGCCGTTGCGCCTGGGTCTACCAGCCACGGGAGGCGCTGCCGGAGCTCAGCCGCGTAGATGGCCCACCGACCTTTGGTTGCTTCAATCGCGTTTGCAAATGGTCGGCTACGCAGCTCGATTTGTTCGCTGCGGTCTTGCAAGCTGTGCCGGGCGCGAAGCTCTTGCTGAAAGCCCGCGGCACCCAGGACCCGCTGGTGCGCGAACGTGTACTGCGGCGTTTGTCGGAGCACGGCGTTGCACAGCGGGTAGAGCTGCGCGAATGGTCGCCCAGCTATCAGCTCGCGCTCGCGGACTACCGGCACGTGGACGTCACGCTCGATACCTACCCTTACGCCGGTACCACCAGCACCTGTGATTCGCTGCTGATGGGCGTGCCGGTGGTTTCGCTGAGCGGCGGCACGCCCGCCTCCCGGGTTGGACGCAGCCTGCTCGCGGCCGTGGGCCTGCCCGACTACGCCGTCAGCAGCAAGCAGGCGTACGTGCACAAGGCCGCACAAGCCATGAGCCAGCGTGAGCAACTGGCCGCCGAGCGCCCAGCCCAGCGAGACCGTCTGCTACACGGGCCGCTGGGCGACGCTGATGGTTTCGTACGCGCGCTGCGGGCGCTTTTCGAGCGCGAGCTGACGGCGCACTGACGTCGCGCTCGGCGCGCCCAACTCGCTAGCAGCAAGCCGTCGCCTCAGCGCCGCTCACTTCGCCCCGAGCGCGCCGGGTAGCAAGACGTCTTCGCCCTCGATCGTACGTGAAGCCGCGATCGACCCTGCCGTTGCAGGCAGACCGTCATCGAGGGCGAACACCCGATTGAGCGAGCGATCGGTGAAGAGCCAAGCGCCGTTCGGTAGGGCGTAAGACGCAGCCAGCGCGCTCGCGCCCTCGATCTCGAACACCAGGCTGGGCTCGGCTTCCCCAGCGTCGAAGACGAAGACGCTGGCCGCTTCATCCACCACCACCAGCTTGCCCTCCGCAGTCACCGAAACCGCTGCAGCGCTGCCGAAGTCCGGATGCGTCAACGTGCGCGTGGGAGCAACAAGGCCATCGGCGGAGGCCACGTCCTCGAACACCAGCACCGCGCTCGCGTTGGTGGTCTGGGTGACCGCGTAAAGCGAGCCGCCGGCGAAGGTGAGCCCGATCGGCGCAAAGCCCTCCACGTCCGGCTCGATCGTGCGCGCGGGTGCAACCTCGCCGTCTAGGGTCGAGCCCTTGGAGAACACGCGGATGCGTGTGTCCACCGAGCCGATCGAGCCGCTGTTAACCACGTAGAGTTCATCGCCCGTGCGATCGATGGCGAGGGCGATCGGCGCCACCACCCCGGTGGACGTACCGGCCAGCCGACGTGATGGCGTTACCATGCCGCTCGCCTGCTCAGCCTGCTCGTAGATCACCACCGAGCCATCGTTCTCCGAGGCCACATACAGCGTACCCGCCGCGTCGAGCTCGAGATCGCGCGGGCCGTACATGCCGCTATCCGGGCCTGCGTTGAGGAAGGTCTTGGAGGAGACCGAGCCGCTCGCTTCCTCAGCGTTGCTGAAGCTCGCGACCCCGAGGTTCTGACTCAGCACGAATAACCGGGTGCCTTGCTCCGCCGCTGCGCCGCCCTCCCCTGCCCCGCCGTCGCTGGTGGAACCACCGCTCGCGCCAGCGCCACCGCCTCCCGTCCCGGTCTCGGTCTCACACCCACAAAGCGCCGAGAGCAACAGCCCACAAACCACCGAACTCAGCCTCTTGATCATCGACATGGAAAGCCCTCATTCCACATTTTCGGGCGGCAACCTTCGTCCGCCCGCTTCCCATTGGTTTTCGTGAGCTCGCGCAAAAGGTGGACAGACAATCGACGAGCGGCGGCTCTGCCCGACACCAAAGGTGCAGGGTTGCCGGCGATCACTTCGCGCGTGGCTTGTTCTTGACCGCCGAAGCTCTCGGCCCGTTGCGCTTCTGCCCAATCGTGTCGCGCAAAAAGTCAGCGACCAAACGCACCGCCGGGGACCGCAACCTCGCGGCCGGAGCGAGCAGCGCTACCGGCATCGGCCGCAAGCGCCAGCCTGGAAGAACGCGAACCAACGTCCCTTCCCGCGACGCTCGTGCTACCTCGTCCGCTGGCCGAATCCCGATGCCCATCCCACCGTAGAGCGCACCGACGAGCACCTCACCGCTATCGCTCTCGAAGCGCCCGGAGACGGGGACAACCTGCTCGTGCCCCTCGTAGTCGACGAGCGGCCACGTGGTCTCGCGACGCGGCCCTATCGCCAGTAGCGCTTCGTGCTGCGCGAGTTGGGAGGGCTCGCGCGGAGTTCCGCGTGCGGCCAAGTACGAAGGAGCGGCGGCGAGGTGCCACTCGATCACCGCAATGCGGCGCACGACAAGCTCGCGAGGCGGCAGCGGACCAACCCACACCGCGAGATCGAGCCCCGCCGCGACGATGTCGGCTTCGCGCGCGCGGGAGAGCAGCTCGAGCCGCAGCCCCGTGCGCTGCGAAAGCAGCGCGCGAAGTCGCTCCCAATCGAAAACGCGAACGAGATCTGGCGCGAGGCCCACCCGGACGACCTCGGCTCGCTCGGCGCGCTCGCCGCTCGCCACGATTCGAAGCTCGTCACACTGAGCCAACAACGTGCGTGCATGGTTTGCCACTTGTTCGGCAACCGGTGTGGCGCGAACCACCCGCGTCGTGCGCACGAACAACTGCACCTCGAGCTGAGCTTCGAGCCGCGCAATCCGTTGCGAGACGGCGTTCGACGAGAGGCGCTCGCGCCGCGCTGCAGCGGCGATGCTGCGCAGTTCGAAGACCAACAAGAAGGTCTTTAGCGACGGTAGGTCGAGCTCGGTCATCGGCCCGATTATCACACAGCGCGTGATAGTCTTCTCTCACACAGATTGTTGCTCCAAGCCGCCCAGGGGCGCAGCTTCAGGGCCAGGAGAGGTACGCCCCATGGACCTACAATCACTCGAAGAAACCAAGAAGACCGCGATCGCCTTATCGCTCGCTATCGCCAGCGGAGACTGGAGCGCGGTGGACGCCCTGCTCGCGCCTGACTTCGCCTACGTCGGCGATGGACGCTCGCTTTCGCGCGCTGAATACCTGGCCTTCATGCGCGGCGCCCTGTGCGCGGCGATGACCGACATGGACATGAAGTTCCCCCGGGTCGTAGCCGAGGGAGAGTTCGTTGCGCTCGAGTATCAGAACGCGATGACCCACAGCGGGCCCTTCGCAGGCGTCGCTCCAACCCACAAGCGAGTAACCGCGAGCGGCCACCTGATTCGTCAGGTGCGCGACGGCATGGTCGTAGCGGAGTGGCAGACGACCAACGCCCTATCGCTGATGGCGCAACTGCAACCGGCGCTCGAAGCGGGGAGCGCACAATGAGTGAACGGCACCTTCAGCGCGTGCTTGTGATCGGCGCCTCCGGCATGCTCGGGACTCCCGTTACCGCCGCGCTCATTCGCCACGGGTTCACCGTGTCAGCCCTCGCCCGCAAGCCCAACACCACCGTCGCCGGCGCGCGAGAGATCGTCGGTGACGTGTTCGACCGCAGCTCACTCGACGCAGCCATGCGAGAGGTAGACGCGGTGTACCTCAACCTCGGTGCGGCTCCGACCGACCGTGAGCGGGACAAGCTTACCGAGCGTGAGGGGCTTGCCACGGTGATCGCCGCCGCCAAAGACAACAAGCTGCGCCGACTCGCGATGATCTCTCCGATGGTCAAGGCCCACGAAGGGGTGGAGGGTTACCACTATTGGGCCATGGCGCTGAAGGTGGCTGCTGAGCGGGCGGTGCTCCATTCGGGGCTCGACTTCACTATTTCGCGCATCGAGCTTCTTCGAAAACCTCCGCGGCGGGATGCGACGCGGCAACGCTATCTCCGTGATGGGCCGCAAGTGGAAGCCACAACGCTTCGTGTCGGGCGTGGACTTCGGCAACTTGGTCGCGCGCGCGCTGGCTGTGCCGACGAGCCGCAATCGGGTGCTGTACGCGCAAGGGCGAGAGCCGCTGTCCGCGCGAACGTTGGCCGAGCGCTACATCGCCGCGCGCAAAAGCGAGAAGCTCTCGCTCCAGGCTGCTCCGCTTGGGGTGATGAAGTTCGTCGGCTTCTTTTCGCGTCCTCTGGGCAACATCGTGCGTTTGATGGAGGCGCTCGATGCGTACGACGAACCGTTCGCGGCAAAGGAGACCTGGGACGAGTTCGGCTCACCGAACGAGAACGTCGAACAATACGCAGCACGCGGTTAGCGGCGGGCGGCATTCGGGGCGCCGCTCGCTGGCTGACGACCGACGTCGTTGTAGGGTCGTGGGGGCGACCTCAGGCGACCTGCGCGTGCTGCCTCGGTCGGTGGTTTAGCTGGAGGAGCTTGCTTCCAGACCGTGGCACTCGGAAGCGCGCCACGGTCTCGCGTAGCGCCGCGGCTTGGCCAGACAGTTCCTCCGCAGCACTGGCCGACTGCTCGGCTGCGGAGGCCGCGTTCCGGCTGTTGCTGGCGATGTCTCCCACCGACGTGAGGATGGCCTCGACGCTCTTGGTCTGCGAGGTGGCTGCCTGCGAGATGGCCTCGATCAGCTCGCGAACGGATTGGACCCCTGCACAGATCGCCGTCAGCTTGGAAGACACCTCCTTCTCGGCCGAGACGCCTGCGTCGGCGCTCAGCTGCGCCTCGGAGATCATGCGCGAGGTGGTCTTGGCCGCCTCTGCGCTGCGGATGGCCAGGCTGCGCACCTCCTCGGCGACGACGGCAAAACCTCGTCCC
>CAITIQ010000634.1 GCA_903892415.1 uncultured delta proteobacterium
CGCGAGGCCAGCGCAGCGCGTAGCGCGCTGAGCGGCGCTGTCTGCGTCCGCAAGGCCTCGAACGCCGCAACGCGCACGCTCGGATGCTGGTCGTCGAGCCGCTCGGTGAGCGCAACGCGCGTGGCGCTGCGTTCGCTCGTGGCCAGCTTTTGTGCGCAGAGCGTGCGCACCTCCGGCTTGGCGTCTTGGGCAAGAGCCTGCAAAAGGAGCGCATGCGCCTCCGGCTCGGCCAGGCCGGCCAAGGTCTGCACCGTGCTTTCGCGCTTGGACAAGAGCTGCGCCTTGAGATCGGTCGCCAGCAGCTCGAAGCCGTGGCCGAGATCGGTGCGACGCTCCTCCGCTTGCCCAGCCGCGTCCAAGGCAAAAACGCCGACGCTGCGTGCGTCCCCACCAACGTACAAACGCGAGAGGGTGCCGGCGCGCTCGAAGGGCACGACCAGCGCAGCGTGCAGCAGCTCATTGCCCCGCGTCTCGAGCGTGCGCGGTTTGCGCCGTTCATCCGTGCGCCAGAACCGCAGCTTGCCGTCGCGCCCTGCGGTGACAAACCGTTCGCCCTCTTGCTCGCGCCCTTTGGTCGGCAAAAATGCGATCGCGCTGGTGCCGCCGATGTGTCCGCTCTCGTCTTTGCCGCGGACGTCGGCCTCGACCTCCCCGACCAAGTACCAAAGCCGCACAGTACCGTCTTCACCGCCGGAGACGAGCCGGCCGTCCAACTTGGTGAAGGCCAGTGAAAGCACCGCGCCCTCGTGCCCGGGCATCTCGCGCACAGCACCGTCCTCGAGCGACACCACGCGCACGACGCCGTCATCCCCTGCGGCGCCCACCGCATCACCTGCAGGCGAAACAGCCACAGCGCGAAGCGCCTGCGCCGACAGCTGCAGCTCCGAGAGGCCCTTGCGGGCTGCACCGCTCTTACGCGACCACAGCCGCAAGAAACCGTCTTGCCCAACCGAGGCCAGCAGATCCGCATGGACGGCTACGCCGGTGACAGCACCGCTGTGCGCCGGGATCTCCCGCTTGACGGCGCCGGCCTGGCTTATCTCCAAAAGCGCACCGTTGCTCGCCGCTGCGACGAACCCGCCCTCATCCCCGGCGAGCGCGAGCACCTGCGCCGGCAGCTCGGCGCTCTTTTGCAGCCGATCTGCCACGTAGTCGAACAACGTCACGCTGGACGACTCTCCAGCGCGCACGCCCGCCACAGCGACGAACCGCCCACTGACGGCGAGGGCACGGACCTTCTCGAGATTGCCGAGCATGAAGCTCATTCGATGCCTCCCACGAGCTCAGGTCCGTGCGCCGCTCGCAAGCGCATCAGCGCCGAAAGGCAGGTCTGCCATTCACCTTTGGCGATCGAGCCGGTGAACTCCGCCAGCACCGGAGCCACGACCTTGGCGAACTCGACGTCGGCCAAGCCCAAGTCACGCACGATCTCGATCACCTGGCGTTTGGCGACGCTGGTGGACAACTTCTTGGCGCGCGCCTGTTCCAAGCTCTCGGCCGAGCGCGTCGCAGGGATGCTGAACAGCAGCCGCCGCAAAAACGCGCGCATGGCCTCGGCGTCGCTGAAGGTCGCGCCCTGCTTGAGCTTGCTAGCTCCTTGCGGCTTCCACTCGGCGGGCAGCCCGCGTGGCCGATGGCGTTGCCAGAGCAGCCGCACCGCGAACAGACGCACTTCACGATCGGCGCTCTGCATCAGCCAGCCCAGCCGCTCAATGCCACCGATGCGGGTGTAGTGCTTTCGGATCAGGTCCATCCCGGCGTCGCGACTCGAACGTTTGCGGCTCTCGGTCAGGGCGAATACTTGTGCCGCATCCAGCTCATCGACGGTCAACGCAAAGTCAGGATCGGCGTCGGGTTCACCGGCTTGAAACAGCGCTTCGTAGGCGAGGTTGCGCACCTCTTTGGCGCTCGCCTCGGCCAGCTCGTACACGCGCTTGGTCGCGCCCCAGCGGCGCAATTCCAGCCGCGCAATGGCTAGACCGAAGCGCCGTACGTCGGGCCGCAGATCGAACAGGCACGGCCACACTCGCTCTTCACTGTAGGCCGCGAGCGGGATGGCCGGCTTGATCCCGAGCGCCTTGGTCTCCGGTTCGCGTTTGCCGAGCTTGGGGTGGTGGCAGCGCAAATACAGCTGCGCGAAGGCTCGCACCGGCTCCGGCTCTTTGGCCCCGCGGGCCAACTCGAACAGGCGTGCAACGCCGGCGCTCACGTTCGGTTTGCCCTCGGCAAAGAGCTCCGGCCTGACCTGCGTGAGCAAGTAGCGATGTGCCCACTCATGCAGCGTCGGATCGGCGCGCCGGGCCAGCGCCAAGAGCCACGGCAGGCCTACCTCGCGCGGCTCGACGATCTTCGGATTGCCCAAGATGGTGAAGGCCACGGCGCGTTGACGCGGGTCAAACACCAGGCCGCGCAAGCGCTCGAGATCGAGTGAAGGCGGTAGTTTGTCGGCTTTGGCGAGCCACGCTCCGAGCCGCGCCGCGAGATCCGCACGCCGATTCATCGCCGCGAGCAGCCAGTCTCCCGACGCTTGCTCGACTGGGTACTTTTCAATTTTGGTGCAGGCCAGCGTAAGCACGTGATGCGCGCGATCGAGCCGCTCATCGTCGAGCAAGCCGGTCCAGAAACTGAGCGGCAGTTCGGTAGGCCCAAAGCGCGCATCCAGCGTTCGGCGCGCCCAATCGGCGGGCCCGCGACGGTGATCGAACAATAGCTCGTGCAAGAAGCGCTCGCTCAGCTCGCTGCGATCGAACTCGGCGTCGAGCGTGGCTGCGGCAAACTTCTGCGTCGCTTCAATGCCGAGCAGACGCGCCAGCGTCTCCAAGCCCAAGGCGCGCGCTGGGCGCCGCGCGGTGAGCAAGCCCACGACGAAGTCGCGCGTGTCAGCGAAGGCGTAGGCTGTGTTCAGGAGCTCGAGCAACTGCTCGACGGGTAGGTCCCCAGCGTGACCGCGGGCGTACTCAATCGCGTACTTGCGCGCTTTGGCGCTGGGTGAAGCGAGCAAGGCCAGGACCGGCTGTTTCAGGCCAAGCTTCTCGAGGTTGCCCTGATGCAAGTCCGCCGAGCCGACCAACAGCTCGACCAAGAACTCATGCACCGCAGCCAGTGGCCGATAAGCCAACTTGGCCAGCCAATCCACGCGCAGATTGCGCAGCGCCTCGGGATGCAGCTCGCGCAGACCATGCGCTGCAAACTCCGCTGCTGCATCGGAGCGCGCCGTTTCGAGCAGCAGCTTGAGCGGCTCCGCCGATAACTTCCAGGCCTCGAGGTAAGGCGGACGGAAGCGGAACTTCTTGGCCAGCCCCTTGGGCGCACCCCACTTCTTGGCACCTCCCTGCATCAGGCTCTGAGCGACGTTGCCCTCGTACGGATCCTCGCTCCGGCGCAGCACCTCCACCGCAAAATCGACGTACAGCTCGGGGGAGGCCTTGCCCAAAAGGCGCAAGAAACGCGCAGCTCGTTTGCTGAGGTAGCCGAGCGTGCCGCGGCTGACGTCACCGGTGCCCCCGTGCTCATCGAGAGCGCGATCAAAGCGAACCGCCAAGGTGGCGAAGACCTCAGCGTCCAAATCCTTTTCGGCGCGCTTGTAAACGCGCTTTAGTCCGCCCCAAACGCCGAACAGCAGGGGAGCTTCGGCGGCGATCGTCAGCAGCGTCGCGCGCGCAGCCGGGGTCTGACGCTCGTAAAGGTTGGTCACGAGCTCGGCCAGGCGCAGCTGGTCGGGCACGTGCTCGCCGGGCTGGTTCAGCAGGCGTTGCCACGCCTCGTGCTTCTGAGTCTGGCCGGCTCCGTGAAGCGCGGCGCGCAAGGTGCCGAGCGTCATCACCTCGGGCGGCACTGGCGCGCTCGGCGTCGCCGGTGTCAGCCGTAAAAAAGCCTGGATCACCGAGGAAAGATCCGGCGCCTCGACCTCGACCAGGCGCTTGAGATCCGCGAGCTGAATGGCTTGCTCGGTCGTCACACTACCTCCGCCAAACGGGCTTTGAGCACCGCGTCATTGCCAGGTCGCAGCCCCGCGCGAAAGCCTGCGATACCGCCCGCCTCTGGCTTCAACCCGGCCTCCAGGAACGGCCGAACGCGAGCGAACCAACGCTGAAAGGCGCTGCTGCTGAGCCGGCGGTTCACCAGCGCAATCCCGACGTGAATACCCACCTCAGCATCGCGCGTGGTCTCCAAGCTCGCAGCCAATACGCCGATCGCCGGGGTCAAGGCCGCATCGAGCACCTTCGCCCGCCAGCTGAGCACCACTCGCTCGAATGAGCGTGCGTCACAAACCCAAAGCACCGTGAGCGCGTCCTCGAGTGCGAGCCCCTTCGGTTTTGCAACCAAGGCCATCACCCGATCCAGCGCTTGCTCCACCGCGGGCGCTGGGCTTGCAACCTCGAGCGCCCGCCTCGCGCGCTTGGCCAGCCGTGCAATCTTCCAACTGCGCCCGCCAACCGCCTTTTCCAGCGCCTCTAGTGCAGCAACAGCGTCGCGGTTCGCCTCCGGTCCGCCAGCTCGTTCGCGCCGGCGGGCCGGCAAACGAGGCGCCACCGGTTGCTCCTCCGGCTCAATCGGTGCCGTTGCGAAGCCGCGTCGCCGCGGAGCCTTGGGCTCGTCTTCGTCTTCGTCGCCTTCGTCTTCGTCTTCGTCGGCGTCAGCCTCATCGCCTTCGTCTTCGTCATCGGCGTCAGCCTCATCGGCGTCAGCCTCATCGGCGTCAGCCTCATCGGCGTCAGCCTCATCGGCGTCAGCCTCATCGGCGTCGTCAGCCTCATCGGCGTCGTCAGCCTCATCGGCGTCGTCAGCCTCATCGGCGTCGTCGTCAGCTTCCTCTTCCTCTTCCTCAGGCTCTTCCTCTTCGGCCTCAGGATCCTCGAAGCCCTCTTCCAGCTTCTCGGCCAGGCGCAGCTCGAGCTCTCGCTCAGCCTCGGCAGGCGTCTTGAACTTCTTGAGCTTTGTGTGGCCTGCCGAGCCGATTTTTCCGAAGCGGTAGCAGAAGATCAAACCGTCTTTGATCCACGCTTCCCAGAACTTCTCTTCATCGGCGTTCTCGAGGCGGCGCATCGCGGGCGAAGCATGCACGACCCTGCGGGGCTCGCGCAATAGGCGGCGAACAGAGGTTCATGTCGGCCCCGTGTTAGCTCCCTGAATCAGCCGAACCGGCTGTCGAGCTTGTTGAGTTGGCTGCTGAAGCCCTGTTGCTGCATCTTCGTGAAGTCGTCGCTGTGCAGCCGATCCAGCGTAACGACCATCCGGACTGTGTCGCCTGCAACGTGAAAATCGACCGCGATGTTGCTCTCGTACGCCGTCACGCCCGGTAGGAAGTCGATCAGATTGGTCAGTACCAGCCGTTGATGGGGCTTCACTTCGGCAAAGCGTGATCGGGTAGGGTGGGAGACGGGCTGCCCCATTTGCTTCATCGCAGCGATCATCTCGCTCGAGTCGGCGATCATGTCGTAGTGAAGTGTGCCGCCGGCGCGCGCCTCCAGGGCGTGCACTTCCACACGGAAGCCTTCGGGGCCCCACCACGACTCAAAGCCTTCTTTCGTCGTCCACAAGTCCCAGACGTCCTCAACGCGGGCTCGATACGTGCGCTCGAGGACGATCTTCGATTCGTTGATTGCTTGTTCGTCGCTCTTCAATTTCGTTTGCTCCGCTGTTTCGATCGGTTGGCTTGTTTACGGTCGAGGGCGGCTCCAAACCGATCAAGCCGCGCCTCCCACAGGTTGCGGTACCCAGCGAGCCAGCCGTCGAGCTCGCGAAAGGGCGCGGGGTTGAGCGAATAGAGGCGCCTCTGCCCGTCGGGGCGCATCGATACGAAGCCTGCTTCGCTGAGGATGCGAAGGTGCCGCGAGACGCCCGATTGATGCACGCCCGCCTTCTCCACGATGTCCCCGACCTGCTGTTCACCGAGTCTCAGCGACTCCACGATGCTGCGGCGAGTTGGGTCAGCGAGCGCCTGGAAGACGTCGATATGCATAGAGATGTATATACATAAAGGTGCATGTATCGAGCAAGGCCATTCGACGCGACCGCGTTGCGAGCGGGCGCATCGATCGCGGACTCAGTGTGTGCGCGGCCGCCTTCGGCGAAGGCCGAGTAGGCCAAGCAGCAGCACCGTTGCGGCTGATCCGGGGGCGCTGGTTTGGGGCAGCGAACAGCCGCAGCCATCGTCCGACTCGGCGCTTCCGCTACCCCCAGCGCCGCCGCTCCCTCCCGCGCTGCTGCTGGACGGGCCCGCCGCTCCGCTATTCTCGCTGCCGCCTGTTCCACCGCTTCCGCCTGTTCCACCGCCGCCGCTCACCACTGGTTCGGCCTGCAACGCGATGTCGGCGCAGTGATGGTAGAAACAGCCGCCCGGGTTGTTGAGCGCGTGGTCGGACATGAACTGAATCACCTGCAGGGTGCAGCGCTCGCAAGTGACGTCGGCGGGCAGCGTCACCTCGAAGGTTTGTGGCCCATTGAGTGGTGCATCGTGCGGCAACACGCCATCCGCGAGCACCGGGTAGACAGGCGGGTCCATGATCGTGGTGGAGCCACAGTCTGTTGCACCCGGTACGACGATGGGCTCGGCGGGCAGCTCGCTCGGGTCATTCTCGGCTAGTGCTATGCGGTAGTGCCCGGGGTGAAAGATCGTCTCGTTGATGGTGATCGAGATGGTCTGGCCGGATTGAAAGGTGGTCACCGTCCCCGTGGTAGCGCTGTTTTGATCGCCGCACGGTGGTGCCTTCTGCGGGTTGCCAAGCCCGTCTTGAACCAAGGAGGCTGCTGGTGACTCCAGTCGGAAGTGAGCGTTTGCAGGACTGGACGCTGCGACAAAGAGCGACGCGCATGCCACGATGATGAGCCGACTGGGAAACCTAGACATGCGGCACTCTAGCGAAGGGCCAGCCACAGCGGTGGTCGAAAGCTCGACCACGCGTTCACAGCTGTGGCCCCTCAGCGGGCTAGATCGCCTTCACCGTCCCCAGCTCGACGTCGCCGTGATCCGATTGAATGATGAACGGACGATCTTCGATCGTGACGTTGCCACGGCCGTCATGTCGCACGATCTGGAGCTTGCCCATACCGAAGCCCATCACGCCGCGAGAGTAGTAGTTGGCCCGTAGCTGGTAGGGAAATCCGCGGTCTGGACGGGGAATCACAAAGCCCTCGGGGCCATAGCCGGTGGTTACGTCGGCGACCAATGCGCCCCCCGTCTCGAGCGTCTTGTGTTGGAAGCTCGCGTGCTCTCCAAACGCGTCGGTTACGTGCAGGTCGACGTCGTTGGCGTCGGTCTCCCACGAAAGCACGAAGCGAATGCTGGGGGTCTCGTCGATGGTCAGCTCCAAGTGGCGGAGTCGGGCTCGAATCTCCTCTGCTTGCCCGGGAAATTGGCGTTGCCAGGCTGCGGCGATCACCGCAGCGTCTTGGCGCAAGACCGAGAGCACACCGGCGTAACGGCCCTCCGGCAATTGCATCGACAAGGCCTTCTCCAGCGTCTCGAAGGCGCGCGCCGGTTCTCCGCCTTTGAGCTGCGCGTAGGCGAGCATGCGATGGCCGGACGGATGGTCCGGTCGATCGAGCACGGCTGAAGCAAGCGCCGTCTGGGCGACGCCCAGCGCGGCCTCGGTACCAACGCGCTCCAGCCGTTGGGCCGCGAAGCGCTTCATCTCGACCCGGTAGGACCAAAGATCGAGCAGCGACCCGTAGGCTCGCGACGCCAGCCTCGGGCGCCCGGTCGCCTCGGCTGCTTCGCCGACCGCCAGGAAGGCCAGCACGTCGGTCGGGGATTCAGCGGAGAAGCGAAGCGCCTCTTCGAGCGCAGCTTCGCCCTGCTTTTCAGCGAGCTGATCCATCACCAACTTGAAGCGGCCCAGGTAGGGACTTGGCGGCGCAACAGGCCCCTGCGGCTGCTCAGGTAGGGTGCGAGGTGGAGACTGAGGTGGTGGCATTGCCGCGACGCCGTCGGAGGTAGGGATATTGCGTGTTGAGCCATCGGGGCTGAACATGATCGGGAACACCACATTGACGCTCCCCACCTCCGGCTCTGGGAAGCGAAGCCCCGCGAAGGAGTGGACGACGCAACCCTCCACAGCCCTTGAGTCGAGGGTCGATGATTGAACCTGGGCGTTGTGGGTGCTTCCGTCCGGCCCAATCGTGAACTTGATGCTGATTCGACCGGCGAGCGTCGGCTGCTCCCTTAGCCCTCGTTCGTAGCAGAGTCGGAAGCGTCCAAAGTTCTGACGCACGATTCGCTGAATCACCTCGGGCGGTAACCGCCCTGAGACAGAGGTCGTACCCATACGAAGCGAAGGGGGCGGGGTCCGATGGCTGCCACCAAGCCGGCCGGCACCGTTGCCGAATCCAGCTCCGTGGCCGATGGTGCCGATGTTGCCGAGGCCGATGCCTTCCCCGCGTCCACCGCCTCCCTCTCCGATCCCGGTCAAGCCCAAGCCGCCAGCGCCAAACGCTTCTCCGACCTCGGTGCCCCACATATTGCCGGTTGCTGTGATCGGGTCGCTCGCCGACGGTGCTCCCCAAGGCGCAGTCGGACCCAGCGGGTCCGCCCGGGAGGGCAGCGAAGGAGGGCCCGCGGCAAGCCCTTGCTTATCGCCGAACTCGACGCGATGGCCACGTTCGGTGCGGATCACGTCGCCGTCGACGACCAGCACATCGAGCGTGGCCGTGCGATCGATGCCGAAGCGGGCGTAGTCACTGTCGCGCTCGAGCACCACCATCGCCGTGTGCTTGCTCAGCACGCGATGCTTGGTCGAAAGGTTGATGATGCGTTTTTTGACGTCTTCGTCTTTCGCGTCGGCGAGCTGCTCTAGATCGCCGATCTCAACGACGGCTTGTGCGCGCTCGAGGAGCTGCTTCGAGGCGGTGGGCCTCACCGCTATCGCCCGGCTTTCACTGCCAAGCTTCACGCTGACACTGTCGCCGCTCACCGGCTGGTCGAGCTTGGCGAAGACCACGAATTCATCACCGGGTAGCGCGCCCGTGAGCGTCTTCGGAGATTGCCAGGTAGCGCCCGGTACCTTCAGGTCCAAGTTGGCCAACGTCTTCTGCGCAAGCTTGCGCGCGAGCAGTGCGGGCTCACTGGCGAGGTCCACCGCGACCCCGTTTTCGGCGCCGCTCGCGGTCAGGGCCGCCAGGGTTGCCCCATCGCGCAGTCCGCCGATCGCGAGCGCGTCGACTCTGCGCACACCTGCTTGTTTGAGACCGCTCGCAGTGCCACCAAGTTCAGCCAACGTAGCCGCTCCGGTCGAGGCGATGCCGTCCGAGAGGATCATCAAGCGTGAAAGCTGAAGCGGACGAGCGGCGTCTCTTGCGAAGGCGAGGGCCTTGCCGAGATCGCTCGCGCCAAAGGCTTGTCGACGGCGAAGTCCATCGATCGCTGCGCGATCGAAAGTGCCTGCTGTGCCATTGAACACCAAGTCCACCTCCTGGTCGAAGGCGGCGACGGCGATGTGCGCATCAGCTGGGAACGCCTGCACCAACGCGTGCAGCTGGTCGAGCTCGAGGTCGAAGTCGAGCGCGCGTCCAGCGCTCGTGTCCACCATCAAGAGGACATCCGCTAGGGCATCGGGGCTGGCAGCTCCGTCCGGAACGACGCCGCGAAGCACCACCGTCTCTTCATGAAATACGCCTAACTCTCGGTTGATCGTGCCCGCAGGGAGCAGCAGATCCTCGGTTGGCTGGAACTGCTTTTCGCTTCGACTCAGCAGCTGTTTGCCACCGGAACTCACGCTTACGTTGAGCTCGCGAATCTGCGGTAAGCCCGACAGGCGAACGCGAAGTGGGTGACTCTCATCAATCACCTCGGCGTAGGTGAGTATCAGCTCCTTGGTGGCCTTGGCGGGGATGGGAAAGACGCGCGCGGAGAACTGATTGCCGGCGCCTTGCTCGAGCAACGCTGGGTCCTTGCGCTGGTGAAGAAAGCTCTCGTAACTCTGGCGCGCCCGCTGCTTTTCAACCACCTCGCCCTCTTGCCAAGCCCCGTCGATCTTCATCGCGAAGCGACTCACCGAGGCTCCCTCGGGTAGGGTGATCGCGAAGCGGCCTTCGCGGATACGGTCCTCCGGGTTGTCGAAGGAGAGCGCGAGCTCGGTGAGCGCGATCGGCCCCTCGAACACCGTGCGCGAGCGCATCGAGGCGAGCTTGAGGCCGCTGCCATCGGAGGAGGTGAGGGCGAAAGGGGCCTCCTTCGAGTTGCCGCGTTTCACCAACGGAGGCGCCGGCTCACTGGCGAGTGAGGCTGGCATGGCGGCTGGCTCCGTCGCGACTTCACCCGCGTGCCCAGCGCTGGGTGCACTCGACGGGTTTGCATCCAAGACCGAACAGGCGGTTTGGAGCGCTAGAAAGAGCAGGGGGCTTTGGGCTCGAAGGCGCATGGGGGGCTATGACCGCCGGATTCGTCGAAGGTTCCCGGATGCTCGAAAGGTTGATTAGGCTCACGGTATGTCGCTTGACGCCAGCTCTCGAGGTCTGCTCCTTCCGGTCGCCGCGCTCGTCGCCTGGACCTTCGTCATGTGGACGTGGATGTACGTCACACGGATCCCGGCCATTCTGGGGACGAAGATGAAGCTCGATCCGTTGCTACCGCGGGGCGAGCAGATGGCCCAGCTACCACCGCGCGTACGGTGGAAGGCCGATAACTACAACCACCTGATGGAGATGCCGACGCTGTTCTACGCCATCAGCATCGTGATGGCGCTCTCGGGTGGGGCCACCCAGGCCGACGCCTGGATCGCCTGGGGTTACGTCGGGTTGCGCGTCGTGCACAGCGTCCTTCAAGCGACCGTGAACAAGATCGAAGTGCGCTTCAGCCTCTTCTTGCTGTCTTCCTTCGTACTGATCGCGCTGACCGTGCGCACGCTGCTCGTGCTGGTTTGACGGGGGTAAGCCTTGAGCGCGCGTCCTATTGAGTCATCACGTTCGATCGAACAGGCGCTGGTCGAGCGAGAGCTTTCCGGGGCCGCTCACGGCGAAGAGCAGCATCACCACGACCAAAAGCGACGGATACTCGAAGCCAACGCCGCCGCCTGAGCCCAACTGCTTCACTTGGTGGGCATGGGTGCTGAGCACGGCGACCAGCATCGTGATCGCGAGGCTTACGGCTGCGGGTCGGACCATGAGGCCAAGCGCTACCAGCAACCCACCCAAGAGCTCAGACAGCGTCGCGCTCCACGCCATCACGGAGGGAAGTGGAAAGCCTTTGTCGGCGAGGCCGGTGGCGAAGTTTCCCACCCCACCGCGGAGCTTACTGAGCCCATGCAGCGCGAGGTAGCCACCCGAGGTGAGCCGGAGAGCGAGCAAGGCAAGGTCATCGAGCATCGCGGAACGCGCGGTGAGCAGCTTCATAAAGTCCATGTATCACGAGCTGCTCCCGAGCTCGCGGAGCTCGATGCTCACGTTGCACGAGCGCGTGGGGACTCAGCAGTACTCGCCCACGAGCTTCAGCGCCTTCTTGGACTTCACGATTTCGGCGAGCTGGGTCTCGCTCACGCGTTGCCCGACGTAGGTATCTTCCGACGATGTCGCTTGTGGCGATTCATGCTTTCGGACGTGTCCGCCGCGTCGCGGCCCCCGAAGGTTCTCGTTTGTGATTGGATCCGACCATGAGTGTTCGACGCTGCTTGTTGCCAACGCTCGCACTCGCGCTCGTTGGGTGGGGAGGCAACGTTGTTGTTGAATCCGGCTCGAGCGGCAGTGGGGCAGGGAGCGGCCAGCGCCGCTGCGAGGAATACTGCGCAGAAGCGGCGGACTGCCCCGAAGGGGTTCCGGATTGTGCCTCGTCTTGCGAGCTCGCCCGAGAATCCTTCGTGCAGCAAGGTTGTGGCGCCGAGTTTGAGCAGTACCTTGCTTGTTTCGTAGACTCTCCCGAGGTCTGCACTGCCACCGGCGAGGAATGCCCAGGCGACGTGGACGCATTCAGCGCCTGATGTCCTTCGCTTACAACACCGCCGTATTGGCGTTTGCGCTCAACCTCGCTTTCGGCTCGTTCGAGTAAGGGGCCGTGGGCCGTCCCTTATGTGGCGATCGTGTTGGGTGAGCGGCAGGTTTGCCTCGGTTTGTCGCTAGCTCGACCTTGCTTCGACCTTGCTTCGACCTTGCGACCCGCTGCGTAGACGAGTCGCAGCGGGCCGTTGCCTTGGGCGGTTCATGCCATGTGCAGATTTCCGGTGAACCAAAGCGCCACGACAACGAGCAGGATCACGCCAGCCGGCGACCAGCCTACGTAGCGGGAATGACCCCAGCCGCCGCCGACGAGCGCCACAACCAAGAAGATGACGAGGATGGTGAACAACATGCTCAAGGCCTCGCAAGCGGCATGCCGCTGGAGCCTGAGTCGATGAAGGCTGCATTGTCGCACGGGCTTCCGCCGTTACTCGTTCATTCGCCGCGCGTCGGGTTGGGCGCAAAGCTGTCTTCGGCGTGGTCTTCGACGCTGAAGGGAAGCCCGAGCGCGGCGCACGCTTCGACCACCGTCCGAAGTTCGAGCTTCTCGCTTCGCCGTACGAAGAGCGGCGCTGCCTCGTCACCCTGGAGCTTGGCTCGCAGCGGCGTTCGCGCTTGCACCCCCGCTGCGCTGTGCTCGTCGAAGCACGCGTGTGCGGTCTGCCTCGCGCTCGAGGACGTACACCGCATCCGACGCTGGGTCGGGAAAATATCTGCTTTTGAGCGTTGCTCGCGCGCCCTCTTCATCGACTGCGGCGAGCACCCACTCGGCGGCGTATTGCACCGCAAAGGTCCCGTCGGGCCAGCCAACGATCTCGCCCATCGAGTTGTAGTTGTCGGTGGTCGAGTGCACTTTGGGCTCGCCGATCTGCGGCGGCCAGCTCGAAAAGAGGCCGCGCAGGCTTCGCGAAATCAAACGGGGACCCTTGGGACCGCGCTGCGCATAGACCAGCACCGCCTCATCTGCGCCGGTGCGCGCGATGCGCGGCAACTGCGCGCGGACCGTCTCGCTCACGGCGACCGGCTCAGCGGAGAGCGTCAGCGACTCGAAGGACGGAACCGGACCTTGCTCGGGGGTGCTCACCCGTGGAGACGGTAACACGGCCGCCTGGGCGAACCAGCGCTGCGACTACAAGGCGACCCACACAGCGAACGCACGGCGCAGCGCGCTGGGTGCGGGCTCAAAGCGCAGCTCAGCGATCTGCGCGGTGCTGGCCTCGGGAAGGAAGTAGAGGAACGTTGTTTGTGGCGCCATGGGGCGGTCAGCGATGATGCCGTCGCCGTCGCGGGCGCTTGGCCCAAACAGCGTATCGCCCCACGCGCGCAGGAAGGCCTGCGTCTCTTCGGCGGTCATTCCGAGTTGGCTCATGGTGTCGCGGATGGCCTGGACGCCGTCGCCGCTGACGGTGGGCCTCATGTACTCATCGCCTTCGGACTTGTCGGTGGGGAGCACGTCGTTCGGTCTCTTTTCATCGGCGGTCTGCGGAGCCGGGGGAGAGAGCAGCGAGCTTTTGATGGTGTTGCCGTTGCGATCGATGCGCACGATGCTGCCAGGGATCGGCAGCGAGCCGAGGTTCTCGACGCGAACGTCGCTCGGGCTCGAGCCGCGTTTGAAGCGAAGGGGCAGGGTGAAGCCGCGCAGTTCGGCGCGATAAAAGAGGAACTTCTCCTCGCTCGTTCCGACGCGCACACAGCTCGCGTCTTTGGTGCGCACGGCGGCCAAGTCAGCGGCCTCACAATAGCTGCCTTTGGGCAGGCCGGAACACGGCGGCTCTGCAGCGCTCGGCAAGGGCGAGGGGTTGCAGGCCGCTCCACCGAGCGCGCCCACGGCGACGTTGCTCCAGCGTGCGGTGGCTCCACTTCCTTCGGCCAGCGGCCAGGTCTCCAGCAGCGAACCCTTCACCGCGCTCGGCAGCTGCACCTCCACCGACGTCAACGTCAGCGCTGCTGGCGCGTGGAAGTAGAGCACCGGCTTGTCTGCCATCAACGCTTCAACGTGACGCGGCCCGACAGCGCCGAGTTGCAAGACGTCTCCCGGCTGTGCGCGCAACAAGCCCCACTCGTGCACCTCGAAGTTGGCGGAGGCTGAGGTTGCAGAGTTTGGTGGAGGAACGTTGGGCTCGAGGGGTTGAGTGGTGGTTGGGCTCGCGCTGCAGGCCAGGAGGGTGGAGAGCAGGATGGCGGAGGTAGCGCTGTTCCACGGTTTCATTGGGAAGGTCCTGGTTGCTCGAGCACTTTGGCGGCCTCGGCTCGACACGTCGGAGAGACTTGACTGGTGCCTACCATCAGCACCGAAAGGCCTTCTTGAAACAACGCCAATCCTTCGTTGGTCGCTAGGTTGTTGACAAGGCTCTCGGTGGTATGAGCGTCTTTGGGTCGGTAGATCGAAACGTAACCTCCGCATTGCCCCTTCGTCCAGTTGACCACGTCCAGCTCTTTGCCGGGAGTTACCTGCAAGATCGTGTAGCCATTCTCCTCATAGAGCTTCACCACCTCGTCGAGGACGACAGTCTTTGGAACCTTGGCGCCCGGTTGTTGCACCACGGTAGGCGTTCGCGCCTTGGATTTGGACGGCTTCGCTCCCCTCGGGGTATGCACCGGCTCTGCACTCGTCGTCTGCGGTTTCCGCGTTGACGTGTTGCGAGGCTCTTGAGCCTCCTCGGACTCGGACTCGGCTACGGGGCTCTTGCGCCGACCGTCGCTCGAGAACGCCAACACCGCCAAAGCGATGAGCCCGGCGAACAGCGCGCCGCCGGCGGCGTAGAGCCACGCTGGCAGCTTTCGTGAGCTGGCAGCAGTGGGAGCCGGTTGTGCCGACGTTGGCTGCGGCGCTGCGAGCTGGTGCGTGTACGGCTGCACACTCGGCTGCGCTACGAACGACTGCGCAACGGACTGCGTTGGCGCAAACTGCAGGCCGGGGGCGTGGGCGGTATTGCTTGCAGCGCCTGCGGATTGCATCGTCGCGAGCGCCGTGGCCGAGGTTGCGTGCGGCACCGCGTGCCTTGCCGAGGGCTGTGAGCCCGAAGGCTGCGAGCCCGAAGGTTGTGAGCCCGACGCCTGCGAGATCGAGCGTTGCTGCGGTACCGACGCCTGCGGAGCCTCGATAGCGGCAGACGTAGGGCCTGCCCGCTCGAGCGAACGCTGCGCCTGGCGGACCGCCTCGATCATCTCGAGCGCGCTCTGATAGCGCTCCTTCGGCATTTTGCGGACGGCGCGCTCAACGATCGGGCCCACCACCGAGCTGCGTACAACGGCGCTTAGAGCCACCTCCTCGCGACTCAACTGCACTCGCATGATGGTCATGTTGCCGCCCTGCTCGAACACCGTGCGACCAGTGACGATCTCGGCCAGCAGCAAGCCGACGGCGTAAATGTCTGTGCGCGCATCCACTGGCATGCCCATCACCTGCTCGGGGGCCATGTAGCTCGGCGTGCCGATGGCATCGCCAACGGCGGTGAGACCCGGCTTGTCGCTCATTTGTTTGGCGATGCCGAAGTCGAGCACCTTGACGAACAACGGCTCTCCGACCTGCGCTGAAATGAAGACGTTCTCCGGCTTGATGTCGCGGTGGACGACGCCTTTCTGGTGCGCCTCGGCCAGCGACTTGAGCACCTGCTCGATGACCGTCAGCGCCGCAGCTGCACTCTGCCCGCCTTGCGCGCAAAGCAGTTCATGCAGCGTTTGCCCGCGCAAGAGCTCGAGCGCCAAATACGGTGAGCCGCTTGGGGTCTTGCCGAAGTCGAGGATGCGGATGGTGTTGGGATGCTCGAGGCGTTGGGCGATCTCGGCCTCGCGCGCGAAGCGCGCCAGCAGCTCGGCGTCGACCACGGTGACGACCTTGATCGCTACTTCACGTCCGAGCGGTAGCTGCGTTGCCCGGAAGATGGTGCCGTGACCGCCCTCACCGATCTGCTGCTCGATGCGATAGCGACCCTCCAAGAGGTCGCCGATGCGGAGAACCGGCGTGTCCACGGGCGTAGCTTGAGCTGAAGTCGGCTGCGCAACAAGCGGCGACGTCAGCAGGCGAAAATCCGAGTGGCGCCGCGTGACATCGCGACTGCGATTCGCGCTACCTTCGCGCCATGAAAAAGCTCGCTGCTCTGTTCGTCGTGTGCGCGATCCCCGGCTCGCTGCGGCCTGCAAGACCCCCGAACAAAAGTTGTGCGACCACCTGATCACCTTCGTCGACAACGGCAAGTACTCCAAGGAAGAGTGCGAGAAGGACAAGGAGAAGCTCGGCAAAAAGTGCAAGGACCCCAACAAGTACTACGAGTGCCTGTTGACCAAGAAGGACGAGAAGGCGCTCAAAGAGTGCGACTCGAGCTGCGAGAAGACCGACGCAAAGTAGACTCACGTCGCACGGCCGGGCACAAATCCGACGCTCCATCCGCGGTCTTCGTCCGTCCAAGCAGGCTCGATGAAGACCGCATACTTTTCTCTCCTGGCTCTGCTGCTGGCCTCCTGCAGCTCGAGTGCGCGCCCGTCGCCGTTGGCCCCGTCGCCTGAACCGATCGTTGCGGGGCCGCTCAGTCCGCTTGCTCCGCCGAGCCCGCTGGCGCTGCTGATCAGCTCGACGCAGACCGTCGCTCGGCAACTGTCGACCATCCAATGCCCACCGCCAGGGCTGCCGCCGGAACTGGCGGCCAAGGTCGACTGTGCAGCGATGAAGCCGTTCGAGGAGGCGACGCAATGGGTGCCACGCGAGGTGCCGCCAGGCACGCTACCGCCCGCGGTCGATTTGCGCGGACATGGGCTGGTCGGGCCGGTGAAGAACCAGCTCGACATCGGGGCGTGTGCCGGCTTTGCGATGACGGCTGTGCTCGACAACGCGGCTCGGCGTCAGGGCCGCGCTGACGTGATTTCCCCATTGCACGTGTTCGCGACCTACGCGCCGACGCACGACGATTTTAGCCGCTCAATCAAGGGTCGCGCCTTCACCGCTGACGCGGCTTGGCCCTTCGATCCGGTGCGCGCTTGCTACTTCGCTCGCGACTACATGGGCACGACCTGCGTCGCCAAATACGGGGTCTACCCGGAGAGCTCGGGGTCGGCGCCGTGGCTGTTGGCCGAGCGTCAGCGCGCCGATGACCAGGGGCGCTTGCGGATCTTGGGCTACGAGGAGATGCCGGTGACGCCCGATCAATGGGCTTTGGTGCTAGCGAGCGGAGAGGTCTTGTGGACGGCCTTCCACCACGATGAGTCCGCTTGGAATTCGCTCTTCAACCCGGGCTCGACGCACATCCCGGTGCACGGTTTTGATCCAGCAGGGCTCTCGCATGCGGTGGCGATGGTTGGCTATCGCACGACGCCGCAAGGGCGTGAGTTCTTGCTGCAGAACAGCTGGGGACCGAGTTGGGGCATGGGCGGATTCGCTTGGATCAGCGAGCCGATGGCGCTGGCGACCTTCAATTACGGCTATCGCGTGCTCGTCGCCGACGCGAGCGTACCGCCGTTGCCGAGATTCGATACGGCCAGCTTCCCGTTCCCAGCTGAGGCGGCCAAGCCTTGGTTCGACGCAGCCGCAGCGCAATTGCCCGCCTGGCCTTTCAATCGCTGAAGCAGCCCTCACTCGGCGATCGCTGCACCACGTTCGGCGGATTCGAGCTCCCGCCGTAGCCAGTCTCGCAACGCAGTGGGCTCGGGTTGCACGCCGCGACGGAGCAGCTCTCCAACGACCTCCTCGAGGTCGACGGCTTGGGGCTCTCCGCCGGCGGAGTGGTGCCAGACGAGGCCACCGTCTCCGATGGCGGCGATCGCCCAGCTCTGCCCGCTCGAGCCGAGCACCAGCGTGTCGCTGAGCGCGACGCCGAGGTCTCGCGCGTTCGGCCCCTGCATCAGCCAGTCCCGTCCGCGCTCACGCACGATGAAGAGGTCTTTGCCTGGCCCAGCGAGCTTGAGCGCCGCCGCCTTTGACCAGGTGCCGAGCAGCGTTCCGTCGAGCACCACCGCGCGGCCTTCGCCTTCTTGCGCGATGAAGCCGATGCGACCGTCGCTGCCGATCCCAACCTCCGCGATGCGTTGAAACGCTGCTCCGGGGCCGTACGGCGTTCCATCAACGTGCAGGATGTCCCGACCGTTCGCGCGCACCACATAGGCGACGGTGACGCCGTCCGCTCCGATCGTGATCGCGCGGTCTTTCACCTGCTCGTACGGGCCGAAGGCGATCCCGTCGATCACGACGTACTCCTGCTCGGCGTTGCGCGCCCAAAAAACGGTGCGGCGCGCGCTGGTGAGATGCACCTCCCCGAGCCGCTCGTAGGGCTCGGAGCGTTCGACGCCGTCGTCGGCGAACCAAGCGTCATCGGTGCGCAACAGCGCAACCGCGCGATCGCTTTGCAGCGAGCCGTAGAGGCCCGCGACGTCTTCGTAGGGACCAAACAGGGTGGCTCCTCTCACGACGTACGAGCGCGAGTCTTGACGCCCGAGGTAGGCGACCTGGCTGCGCGTGGCGGTAAGCGCTGAGACGCCGTCGAAGCAGCGATCGAGCCTGCCATCGACGACGACGCAATCCTTGCCGCCGAGCTGCGCGACGTACGCGGAGCCCCCCGTGGGCGTCGCCAAGAGCGAGTCCTCGAGGATGGCGTCGTACCAAGCGTGAGTCAGCGTCTCTCCCGGGCCTACGATGTGAACGCGCGCCCGGCCCTCGGCAACCTCGACAGCTGCGAAGGCGCTCGAACTGAGCCTCTGGAGGCGAGCGACCGCCGCGAAAGGCCCAGCAACAACTCGACCCTCGCGCACGATGAAGGAGCCGTCTTCATCAGTGGCCACATAAATGAGCTGTCCCTCGCTGCTGGTCAGCGTCGAACGGTCGATGCTGCGGAACGATGCATGCTCCTCGCCGTCGACACGTACGAACTCCTCACCGCAGCGGCTGAGCACGACGAGCTCCCGTCCGGCTTGATCGCGCCCGCGATAGGCGGTGGCTTGGCAACTGCAGGCGGCCAGCGCAACAGCAGCGAGCCGCCGAAGCTTCATGCTGTTGAGCGCTGCGTACGATAGCGATCGACCTGCGGCCGTATGCTGAGGCTCGCGGCCCGTACGAGTGGTGCCGAGCGAGTGTGCACGACGGCGCCGTTAGCCGTGACGAGTCGCAAGCCCGAGTGCGCCAAGCCGCTTTCCACCAGCGCGATGCCGAAGCACGGATGAGGTGATTGGGGACGCTGATAACAGGCGATCACCTCCCCAACCAAGCTCCCTTCGAGCTGCAGCGACCCTTCAACAAGCGCGTCGCCCTCCGCGACGAAGTGGGTAACACGACGAAGCGGTGCGTCGTTCGATCGAGCGGCCTCTCGCCGCTTCGGCATTCGCCAGCCGAGCTGGAGTTCGGACGGCGAGAGCCGCTTTCCGCCGAGCGAGCGAATCGAAAAGCCACCCACCTCGATCGTCGCGGCGTCCAGCTCCTGCAACGTCACCGTGGCAAGGTCGTAGGCCAAACCGATTTCGTCAAGCGCGGCGAGCTTCTCAGCGGCGATGCTCTGCGGCAGCACGACCTCGTAGCCAAACTCGCCGGTGCGACCGCCGCGAACCACGAGGCACTGCTCGAGGGTGAGAGCTCCGAGTGGTGGCAGGCTTACGGCTCGCCGGCCGAGCCACTCGCCCAAGAGCTCCCACGCGAACGGGCCATGCAGGCAAACCGTTTGATGATCAACGCGAAGATCCCGAAGCGTTATCTGGCTCAGGTTCGCAAGCCGCTGCGCGACCGCCTCGAACGGTAGGCCGTCGATCAGCAGGATGAACTCGCCCTCAACGTTAGCGACCGTCAGGTCGGCCTCGACCGTGCCGTCCTCGCGCGTGAGCAAGGTTGGCTTCGCCTGGCCGTCGTAGAGGAACAACGACCCGCGCAGGAGCTGCTCGAGTGCGTCCAGCGCGTCCTCCGGGTTCCCTCGCGTTGAAGCAAGTCGGGCGACGGTCAGGTGCGATGAATCGAGGCGCGCAACCGAGCTGCGAAGTGCGCAGGGCTGCGCGGTTTGCTCGAGCTGCCCCGGCGCTGTAGCTCCTTCGCTGAGCAGGTAGTCGACGATGCAGTTGAGCGAGCGGGTGATCAACGGAAAGCGGTCGTCTTGAGGGAGCTCGAGGCCAAACTCCCGTTCGACCGCGAAGGCCAACTCGATCGCGTCGACCGAATCGAGTCCGAAGCCGACGCCGAACAACGGTACGTCTGGATCCAGTTGCTCGGGCATGAGCTTGAGCGCGAGGTCGTCGCGCAGGATGGCCGCCAGCGTTTGCAGCATGGCCTGGCGTCGCGCAGCTCGTTCGTTCGCCTGGGCGCGGTTCATCGGGGCTCCCATCGTTCAAACACCACGCAGGCTGAAGCTAGCCGACCTGGGGCGGAGACCGCGATCGACTCGGCTTCACCATGAGCGATCCTTGCAACCGCGACGCCGCAGGCGAGCAAACCTGCCACGGCTGGGACCCGCGAGTCGCGGGACGCACGAAGCACCTCGACGCGCGGGCGAGGGGAGCGCGCGAGCACCTCGGCGATCGCGGCTTCCTCATTGGCGCCGAGCGCCCAGTGGCTCAGCGATACCGCCGGCTCCGGCCCGAACTCCCGGCCCAGCAGGAAGCAGGCGGCGCCATCCACGACAGCGCGCGGCGCGTGGAGGTCGCGCTCCTCCACCGCGGCGGCGAAGGCGAGGTCTGCGTCGTCGCGGTAGGCCAATTGGTCTGCGGCGAGCGCCAAGGCGACGAGGCCGCTGGCTGGGCCGGTGGTCAGTACGACGGTGGGGCCGCGCAGCGCGAACATGCGGCAGATCGAACCCGTCGCTGTGGTGAGCACCTTACGAGCGAAGGCGCTACCCGACACGTTGCGGTAGCCGCGCGCCTCGACGCTGTCATAGAACAAGCGGCCGTTTTCGGGAGAGGCGCGCCGTTGGCCAACAAACGTGGCCGTGCGATGGCCCTCCGCGGTCCGGCGTGGTGCGGCGCGCGTCGCGCGATAAAACGCTGTAGCGAGCAGCTGAGTCGTACGATCGACCCCGCGCGAATCGAGCGTCCGCGTCAGCGACTCGAACTCGAAGTTCCCGGCGTCCACCTGCAGATCCAGCTCGCAACCCAGCGGATCACGTTCGGCCACCGCGCCTCCGAAGCCACCCATCGAGAGGACGGCGAGAGGCCGACGCTCCAGCATGCGCCCGGTATCGAGCGCAGCGCCCGCAACGCCGTCCCCGACGCTGAGCACCGCAGCTGCGTTGAAGCCGCCGAAACCAGCGCCGAGCTTGAGCAAGGGGCCACCTGCGAAGGAGCGCGCTTCGGTGACGATATCGACTTCGAACGGCGGTCGCACGCGCAGCTCCTTGGCCGACGGCGAAAGTTGACCCCGCCGCATTGCTTCGAGCGCCATCGCGAGCTCGACGGCGGAGGCCGCACCGAGGCTGTGGCCGACGAGGCTCTTGCTGACGGTGATGGGAAGCGTGCTGGCGCGTTTGCCGAACAACGCAACGAGTGAAGCATATTCGGCTTCGTCATTGGCTCGCGTTCCGGTGGCGTGCGCGCTAACGCAGGCGATCTCGTCTTCTGTGCGGTGGGCCTCGCGCAGCGCCTCGCGGGCAGCGCGCGTGAGCCCCTCTCCGCTTGGATGCGGACTTGTAGCGTGGTGAGCGTCGGAGCTGACGCCGATGCCCTCGAGCGTCGCCAGGATCGAAGCGCCGCGCGCGAGTGCGCTCGCGCGGCGTTCCATGACGAAGAACGCAGCTGCCTCGCCGAGGTTGGTTCCAAGCGCGACGGGCGCACCGAGCGAGCTGCCAAAGGGCGTCGTCGGCGTGGCGCTGAGCAGCCCGAGCGCGTGAAAGCCCGCGAACGTGGACAGCGATATCTCGTCGGTCGCGCCGGCGATCACGCACTCGAATTGACCGCTCTGCAGCAGCGTTTGGGCCGTGAGCATAGCGTGAAGCCCACTGGCGCAGGCGGATGAAACGACGATCGTCGTTAGCTCTCCGTGCTTTTGCTTCAAGCTCGCGACGAACTCGTCAACCAGCGGGTCCTCCGGTGTGAGCGAGGTGCCCAGGATCAACGCGGCGGAGCCAAGCTTTGCTCCGGACTGTGCCAGCGCCTCGGCGATGGCCGTCTCGGCGAACGCGATCGCCGCTGCACCGCGTGGAAGCTGGGTCTCCACGATGGGCGCGCCGAGTCGCCCTTCGAACGGCGTTCCCGCGAAGTTGCTGATGGTACGCAGGCCCGTTCGCTGCGTCGCCGCGTCGCAGGATGAAGGAAGGTCGCCGCCCAGCGGTGTCACGGCGCCGATGCCCGTGATGACGACGAGGGGTGCCCCGTGCACTATCCCACCGCGGCCGCGACGATCAGCAAGATGAGCCCTACGATCAGGAAGACGCCACCGGCGGTCAAGACGAACGCACCCGCGATGCCGCCAGTCGCGACGATCACCGCGCCGATGATTCCCGCCACCCCCGCCAGCCCCATGAAGATTCCGCCGGCGGTCAAGAGCCCGCTGTTGTCCGAGTCCCCCGTGGCACGCTTGTACTCGGGATCGCTCGTGCGCATCGCCCCGGCCACGCGATAGCGCTCCTCTGCCTCGGCTATGCGTGACTTCATCGCAGCGAACGAGGTGGCACCGAGTGACGCCATCAGCCTGCGCTCGCTCTCGGCCTCTGTTCCACCGCGCTCAAACACCTTCTCCATCTTGCGCGAGTATTCACCCACCAACATCTCCGAGGATTGGGCGAGCCGCTCACAGACCCAAAGGCCCATGCGGCGCAGATGAAGCCGGCGCACGTCGGAGACGTCTTTGTCAGCGGCTGCCTCGTCCACAATCGCGAGCACGCGTTCACCCAGCTGCGGGTCTCGTTTGAATTCACGCGCCAAATCGGCTCGCTCGGTGGGCGACAGCGCGTCGAGACGTTGCTTCATGCCGATGATGGCGCTGTCGAACTCGGGCATGGCGCTGCGCATCGTCGCCTGCACCGTGGGGTGAACCCGTGCGGTCTCGGGCAAGTCGCGAAAGGCGCCCGATAGAAAGAGCGTGCGCACCGCCGAGAGCGCTACCTCGTCAGCGTTGCTCTTGCGACCTTTGCTGCGCCCATCCGAAAGCACCCGATCGAGCGGTAACGGCGTGCCTGATACGAGCGCGGCTCGTGGCTTCGTGAGCCGCGCCCACTCCCGTTCGACCTCCTCGGGTGAGAGCAGAAGGGACGAGGCGTTAGGCGTTTGCGACGGCGCACCATCGTTGAAACAAGCGCTCAAGAGGCTGCCGCCAGCGGCGGCACCAACGACCAGCCGGCGACGTGAGAGTTGATCGGTCATGGTGAAACACCCGCGGGATTAGCTGGTGGAGGCGATGGGGGAGCAGTCGAAGGCAAGGGCGCAGCAGGCGGTGGGACCGCGTCCGGAATCAGAAAGACGGCGGCGGTGTCGTCGCACTCATTCGAGCGATACTTGCCGCGCACAGAGCCGTCCGCGCTGGGTGTGAGGCTGTACCGCGTGTCACTGCAGAACTTCCACTCAGCCGCGCGACCTTCCTCGACCGGGTTCGTCTCTTGCAAACTGAGGCTACCGTCTGGCGCCACCGAGCCCACGAGGGCCCGCACGCTGAAACCACTCTGCGCTCCGCTCAGGAGAATTTCCCCGGTGAGCGCCGTGCCGTTCTTGCACAGGTAGAGTTCCACGTTCATCGTGTCGTTGCCTTTGGCCTCGCCATGAAAGGACTGACAGCTCGGCGGAGAAACAAGGCGAAAGCGCGGTCTGGGTATGATGTTGCGCGGGCTGGCACAGCTCATCATCAAGGCCGTGAGCGACAGAACAAGCAGGCTTTGAACGCGGCGGAGCAAGGCCGTGAGCCTACAGCCAAGTTTTGCAGGCGTCACGAATGTCGAATTCCGCTTCGTTGCGACTAGCGGGCCTAGGTCCTGTCTTTGCGACTTCGCGCTAGGCTTGCAGCATGCAGACCTTTCGAGCGCTGGGTCGGTCGAGCCTGGTGGCTCTGATGGCGGTGGGTTGCGCGAGCGCCCCGCAAGCGTCCACCGTGCAGGGCAGTCGACCTGCTGAAGTGGTGGAGCTAGCTCCGCTGCCCGCTCAACCCAGTGGCAGTTCGAGAGCGAGCGATGCCTCGAATAGCAACCCGACGCCGTTCACGGCGCAGTCGCTGGAAGACTATTTGCGGGTGCGCTTCGGCCCGCTGGTGAGCGGTGGCTTGCTGGAACTTGGCTATCCAATGGAAACCAGTCGTGACGAGCTAATGGAGGAACTCAAGTGCTTCCGGCTCACGAGCACAGCCGACATCGCTGCGTTGGTCCCGCCCGATTTCGATCGGCGCGGCGTCGCAGTGCTGGCCAAGCTCCCAGCTCCAGCTGCCAACACGCTCTCACTGCTGCGCGACTTCATGATCATCAAGGATGCCGAGCACTACTTCACCCATTGTTGGGGCTCCCACTTCATAGCTGGGCCCCATGAGTTCCCATTGCCCAACGCGTACGGCGTGGGCGAGCAGACCCTGACGCGGCTCCTTTCTACCGGCGACGCTGCGCTGGCCCCTTAGCGCAAGCGGCGGCGCAGAGCTGGCAAGCCCCTTGATGTGGGGCGATCGTGCGTTGGGGGGCATGATTGCCCCGTGTGGTTCCTACGCTGCGAATGAGTTGGTGCACGGACCTCGGTCTCGCCTCATTGCCGTGCGGTCAAGATGTCGTGGCATCGACCTTGCTCGGCTAGCAGCTGTTGCAGCTCGCAACCAACAAGGGATCCCAATGAACAGCCTGCTCTCTGCGTTAGCTCTCCTGATCTACGGCAGCGCCTGCGCAGGGTCGCCTGCGGTTTTCCGAAGAACGCTTGCGCATGCTGCACCTAGCGAGCGATCGGTCGTCGTGCTGCTCGACCGCGAGCCGGAGCTGCCTTTCGTCGTCCTCGGCGAGCTGTCTGCCGTTGCGCTCGAGAGCCCCACCAGCATTGCAATGATGCGCCAGGAGGCCGCACTTCAGGGGCTCGACGGCATCTATTGGATCGAGTGCGCCAAAGCCCGCGGCAGTTGCACGGCGAGGGGCTTCGTTTACAGCAAGCTGCCAGCGCTGGGCGGCGTGGAGGGCCAAGCCGATTGCACCGCCGAGCCGCAACTGACGCAGCGCTGAGCTGGGAACGTCGGTGCGCCTGCTCAAAAACACTCACCGCGCAACAGCCCGACCGTGGCTTCATCGACGTGCCACGCGAGCAGGAAGGATCGTTGGTCCTGGGAAGCGAGCAACGTAGGCGTGCCCTGCACGACGCTCGTCTCCAGGGACAGGGCGTTGACGGCCGGCTGCAACGTGTTGAGGGTTAGCAAGACGAAGGGCGGGGTTTCATTGTCCGTCGAGCCGGGCCAGGTCGTCACCACCGCGAAGCCCCCGGACCAATCCGCCACGGCCTCTTCATACAAGGCGTTGCCGACAGACGCGTAGCTGTAGCTTTGAAAGCCCTCGCTATTGAGCTGCACCACGTGGCCCTCGGCGTCGCCCTGCGAGCGATAGAGCAGCCAAGCACCGGCGCCGCCATCATCTGGCGCGAGCTGGATACGATTGATGGGCTTGTCGCGCTCGATGAAGTGAGCCTGGGTGACGCCTTCCTCGTCGAGGCGGTGCACTTGCAGCGTGGTCGGCGAGCCCAATACGTCCGCGCCAAGGCACTCATCGAAGGGCTCTTTGCTCGAACTCACAACCAGGAAGCCGCCGTCGGCGAGAGCGATCGAATCGGTGAGAATGGGGGCGTCTCCGCAGGCGATGGACTCGTTCGCCCCTAGCCAGTTCGGTTGGTCTGAGCGCAGCAGCGCGAACGCTTGTTGCGGCGTGCCATGCACCAGTACGTCAGCGAATGGGCTGTGAGCAGCGGAGTGCGCCTCATAGGGACCTCCCAGCAACTTTTCTTCAGGCAAAAAACCATCGGCGTTGGGATCGGCGAAGGTAAAGGTCATGAAGCCATCCAGGTTGCGCCCGGCGAAAAGGAACAAGCCCGGCCTTCCAGGCGACACATCGAGTTCGTACCCGCCAAAGGTTGAAAAGTGGGTGCGCGTCGGGTCTACGGCTCTTGGCCATGCTCCCCAGCCATCCAACGTGAGCGAGTGCACGGTGGCGGTGTTTGCGCGCTCAACCCAGGTGAGCGTCGGCTTGTCGGGCAAAGCTTGCAGCAGCTGCAATTGCGAGAGCTCACCATCGTTGCCGAGGTTGAGCAGGAGAGGATCGCCCGCCCAGGCGAAGGTGTTGCAGAGACTCGGGCTGCCTCCTGCTCCACCGCCGCCCGCTGTTCCACCGCTGCCGCCTTGGCCTTGCCCAGCCTCCCCGCCGGTTCCACCGCTCCCGTTGCCGTTCGACGAGCGCGACTCCTCGAGCGAGGAGCGGGCTCCGCAGCTCAGGGAGAAGGCGAGGCAGGCGAGGAGGAACGTTGGTCGCACACTCAGGAGCGTAGCTGAGGTCGCTCAAGAAGAGTCGCTGGCCGACGCGGTCCGAGGAGAGGGCTCTCCCGTGTTAGCGTCGGTGTGATGTTGCTTCGTTCGCTGCTGCTTGCGGTGGGTTGTTTGGCCTGTGGACCTTCGTCCACGACTTCGGAGCTTCGGCCCGAGCCATCGACGAAAGAGTCTCGCTCCGCCTCGGCCTCAACGTCGGTCAGCGCTGCTCGGCCTACCGCGTCAGCCGCGAGTTCCTGGTCTTCAGCGAGCCCCGCGTCTCCCTCGTCTTCCGCGTCTGCACCGAGCGCTGCCGTGGCCAGCGCGTCCGCGCCCATCTCGGAGGAGGCCGAGCGCGCGAATGAAGGTTGCAAGCTGCGCAAGAACACGAATCTCGTCTCACGCTGCGAGCCGCATGATGGGAAGCTCGGGAACTGGACGCCTTCGCGCAAAGAGCTGATGGTCGCAGCCCCGCTACTCAATGGAAGTTGCTACTGCGCGAGCGGACTGATCGAGGCAATCGATGGCTGCGCCCAAAAGATCAATTCCGGCCAGCTCTCCCTCACGCTGGGTACGCTGGGCGACCCAACCGATTGTTCGTTGACGGTGGGCGCTGCTGAACTCGGTGCTCGACACTTTCTGCGGATTTACGCCTTCAATCGCGACCAAGCCACCTTCTACTCGATCATCACCGTGGTCGAGCTCAAGGGCGACAAGGCGGAACTCTATTATCAGGGCTTCAACTCGTTCGATCCGCCGGGCACCACTGACCTCGATCCGAAGCAGCACTCGGCCGCGCTGGTGAAAGATTGGCCCAAGCTGCCACAGAGCTTCAAGGATTGGTTGGGGAAGGACCCTGCGTAGCCTCGAGCTGGGGGTCGAGCGAATCCGGTGTAGTGTGGGACCGTGGTTGCGCTCTCGATCCTCGATCTGAGTCCCATCGTTTCGGGGTCGAGCGCGACGCAGGCGCTGCGCGATACGGTCGCGCTGGCGCAGCACGCCGAGTCGCTCGGCGCTGCGCGCGTTTGGCTCGCGGAGCATCACAACGCCGGCATGCTCGCGAGCTCGGCGCCGGAGATTCTGATCGCGCACGTCGCTAGCGCTACACGGAGGATCCGTGTGGGGGCGGGCGGCGTGATGCTCCCCAACCACACCCCGCTGCGCGTGGCAGAGCAGTTCCGATTGCTTTCGGCCTTGTACCCTGGGCGCATCGATCTCGGTTTGGGGCGTGCTGCGGGCACCGATCCGCGTACGGCTCGGCTGCTGCGCCGTGGAGCAGAGCTACTCCCGGACGAGTTTGCTGCGCAGTTCAACGAACTGCTTGGCTATCTCGAGGCTGGCCCAGCGCCGCGAGCGGGGCGTCCCACCTCAATCATCGCCATCCCGAACGGGGTCGAATCACCGGAGCTCTTTCTGCTTGGTTCCAGCGACTACGGCGCGCGCCTTGCGGCCGAGCGTGGGCTCGGCTTCGCCTTCGCTCATCACATGAATCCGAGCGAGGCCGCACACGAGTTACAGCGCTATCGTGCGAACTTTCGACCATCACGCTACCGCGCAACTCCCTGGGCGATCGCCTCGGTCAACGTGGTCGCGGCGCCCACCGACGCGCAGGCGGAAGAGCTCGCGGCGAGTGGCCGCTTGGCCCTGGTGCGGATGGCGCAGGGCCAGCGTGACTTGCCGTTGCCGAGCCCGGCCGAGGTGCGTCAGCACACGTTCGATGAAGAGGAAGAAGCGGTGCTTGCGGCCTACGCTGGCGCAACCATCGTCGGTGATCCCGAGCGTGTGCGCGCGGCCTTGTCTAGGCTGGTCGAGGAGACCGCCGCCGACGAGCTTTTGGTGATGACGCAGGTTCATGATCAAGCGGCGCGCAGGGCGTCTTACACCCTCGTGGCTGAGCTTTTGGCGTCGTAGCGTCGTGTTTTGAGGCAACGAGCGTCTCTTCTCGTGGTCGATGAGTGTGGACGGGAGCTCAATGGCACGCTCCGAGCGCGCCTTTGCTGCGCGGGCCGAGACCCTGCGTCTTTTGCCACCGCTTTCACTTTCGCTAGGGCTCGGGCGCTATCAGGCGTCTTTCCGGATCGCCATTTCAACCTGCGTAGCCGGAACCACGCCAAACAGGCGGTCGGTCATTCGGAACAGGCCCGCAATGGCCTTTTTGGCCGTCCGCATGCGCCCCGGATTCGTCGCCGCCAACCAGTGAGCCGCCCGGTCCCCCTGCCTTGGCTGGAGCACCACCGGTCGTGCGCCTGGCGTTTGACGGATGTTGCTCAGAATCTCCGGTTCGGTGCCGCCCCGAATGCCTGCGCGCAATAACTGCTCCCAGTCGCGCTGCCGGTTTTCTTCCGGCGCTTCGCGCGCGTAGTTGTTGGCCAGATATCGCGCCAGCCCGTCTGGGAGGTAGTTGATAAACCAGAGTCCGGTCGTGTGGTGCTCAAGAGGCGACCAGCGGTGCGGCGTTTGATTGATATAAAGGATCCCGCCGGGCTTCAACGCGGACCACAGCAGCGGCAGCAGGGTCAGTCGTTCGCTTGGCAGCAGATGCTCGTAGACCGCGCTCAACATGATCCCGTCAAAAGGCCCGATCCCTGCCGGGAGCGATTCACCTGACGGCGAGAGAAGAAAACGCGCGTTGGTCACCCCTGTTCCCTGGGCGATTCGCGTGGCCAGCTCCACGGCGTTCTCGCGCAGCTCAACGCCGGTCACCTGGGCGTGCGGAAACATGCGAGCCATGAAAATGGTGGAGGCGCCGGACCCGCAGCCAAAATCGAGAATCTCCCCCCTCATCTCGCCCGGCGGGCGAAAAGCATCCAGTTGGTGTTTCAATGCTTGGCTCACGTAGTCGGGCTCGCAATGCCTCGCGATGAGGTCACAAATCCAACCGATCGTACTTTCGGCGACGACGGCTTGAATCAGGGCGAGACTGAAATCGGTCTCACAAGATTCTCTGGCGATGAAAACCTGCGGTGATTCCGGCACCGCGGTGACGCGATAACGGAAGTTCGGAAGCGGGTCTATTTTCAAATACCCACCCGGCATCTCGATCGATGCTGCCGAATGTTGGGTTGCAGTACCCATGCTGTTGCCGTTCTCCATGGTGTCGCTCTCGCTCAGGTATCCGTCCGCGTTGCCTTAGAAGGCCTCAAGTGGTTCGTTATCTCATCGGCGTCAACGCGCAGTCAGTAATCTCTTCGCGCGCTTGCGGTTGATACTTCGTACCTCGTGAAATCCCCTTGGGAAGCGGGTAGGCATGCGACCGGATGACGAAGACTAAGAACACCCCCACGGAGCCCACGTTGGTGCGAATTCACGCCGGACCGTGCGCGGCGCTGACCGTGCGCGGCGCGGGCCCGCGAACGCGCGCGGGGATGGGAGCTCGAACCGCCGGCGCGCGAGCAGAATGGGCTCCCGCCCGGCGCGCGGGGATGGGCGCTCGAACCGCCGGCGCGCGGGGATGGGCGCTCGAACCGCCGGCGCGCGGGGATGGGCGCTCGAATTGGACGTTTTGTTGAATTCAGTCGCCCATGCCCCGGCGATCGGCGCCCATTGGCCGCTTGGCGCTGGTGCGAATGGCGCAGGGGCAGCGCGACTTGCCGTTTCCGAGCCCGGCCGAAGCATGGAACCTCGAGGCGCCCACACCGAACGAGCAATTCGACGCGCTCCTTGTATCTGCGTACAGTGGCGCTGGCGACCATACGCTGAGGGTCACGGTAGCGGGGCGCCAAATGGTGGCGTCGCGCCTTGCTTCAACCGTTCGGGACTCGCCCAGTCATGCGCCGGAAGTACGACGATTGGTCTGGTCTCGGCCCACTCCTTCAGCTTGCGGTAGGTGTCACGGTTGGCGTCAAAGTCTGCATTGATTCCTGCCTGCTGCTCGTTCGTCAGCATCTCCTCGTCGAAGAACGCATCACCTACGAACATCAGGTCCACGTCGAGCCCATCCACCATGACCGAGCGAGATCCCGCGGTGTGGCCTGGGGTTGGCACCAAGCGAATTGCGCCATCACTGGTCAGCGCACTCGAGGGACCGAACACTCCCGTCAGCTCGTCGTCGATGGTTGGCTGTTGCTCGAAGAAGCGTAGTTCCGCGTTGCCCAGGCTTCTGCAGGTGACGAAGCCGCCGCTCGCGCCCAGGTCGTAGTCAACCTCGGACACGTAGATGGGCACTCCGGGGAAGTAGGGCACGCCGCCAGTGTGATCCGCGTGCAGATGGGTGATGACAACGCCGCTTACGCTGGCTGGGTCAATCCCGAGGCGCTCGAGTTGAGGTCCGACCTCCTGCTCTGGCGATACGTCTACCTTTAGAAGCCCGCGATCGAACTGCCCTTCGCCTGGGTCACATGCGTAGTAGCTGGGGTCGGAGTTGAACTTCGCTAGCTCACCGGTGTCGACAACGAAGACTCCTTCTGGATGCTCGATTGCGTACACGAAGATTGGCATTGGAGGCTGGAAAGCTCGGTCCATCAGCATCGCGAGTACACGCTCGATCAAGGTCGTATCCTCGGGTCCACAGAGCGTCTCGTGGCAGCGTTTGACAGCGACCGTTCCAATCTGGAGCGCATGCACTCTCACGGTCCCCCCTGCAGTTTCCAAGATCGTTGCTCCCGCCGCGTCCACGCGAATGGGAGGCGGCTCGTCGACGGTCTCGCTCTGCGTCTCGCTGCAGGCGCTCAGCGTCGTCAACCCAATGCAGATGCCCAGCACCCAACCTGATTGCGCAACTTTACTCATCGTTCTCTTGCTCATGTCTGACTCCTTGATTTTCGCAGGTAAACACTGCTTGGTAAACAGTGTTAGGTGAACGGTGTTCATTTGAGGCAAGAGGTGAACGGTGTCAAGCTCCAGACGATGACAATCGACGGCTCGTCCAGAGCAACCGGGAAGCACCACGGGGATCTGCGCCAGGCGTTGATGGAGGCGGCGTTGGAAATGGTGGCTACGGGCGACGAGAACTCGCTTTCGCTCCGAGAAGTCGCGCGTCGAGCCGGCGTCAGCCCCGCCGCGCCCTATCACCATTTCGCGGACAAGGAAGCGTTGCTCGCCGCGGTCGCGTGCGAGGGGTTCGAGCGTCTCGCGCAAGCGCTACGCGAGGCAGGGAAGCTCGCGCGCTCCCCGCAAACCAAGCTTTCGAGGATGGCGGCGGAGTACGTGCGCTTCGCGTTGGCCCACCACGTGCACTACCGCATCATGGTCTCATCGTCGCTGGGGAACGCAGCGGCGCATCCGGCGTTACATGTCGCGTCAATGAATGCCTTCATGAGCCTCGCCGAGGCCGTTGCTGCGGTGGGCGGCAAGATCCCCGCGCTCGAGGTGAAGCGGCGCGCGGCCTTCGGTTGGGCGCTCGCTCACGGCATCGTCGAACTCAAGCTCAACGGCGCGCTTACGCCGTTGACCGAGGACGATGCTGAGGCCCTCGCAAAGCATGTTGGTCGTGAAGTGATGCGCCTGGCAAAGGGCGATTGACGCATTGGAAGGTTGGGCGAAGCTGCAGTGCGTCGCGTGTCGCGGGGAGGATGCGGCACAACGCCTGAGGCGGCACAGCTAGGCACGGTCGGCCTGTGCGCCGCAGCGAAATGCCGGTGTAGCCGGCTTTTGTTCGGTGGCACTGGGCTTGCTTAAGGCGCGGCGTGCCCTTCCAAGCCAAGCCGCTTCTCTTCGCTTCTCTTCTCGCCACGTTGCTCGCCGCTGGATGCTCGAGCGTCGTCTGCGAGTCCGATGGTTGCTGCGAGCCTGAAGGCTGCTGCGAAGAGGGTGGCTGCCTTCCTCCTTCACCCCATGGTGTGGCCACACCTTGGGAGAGCCTCGGTGGAGCGAACGGGCCGGCGCCGGCCGGTACCCTGCTTATCAAGCTGACCAGCGCAGAGGGTTTTTGCGCGGCACCGTGGATTTCGGAGCTTACGTGCGGTGAGGAAGCAGCCTGGGAGGTCGAGGTTCCGCTGCCGCCGCCGCTTCAGTTTGCAGGAGCCACTGTGGATCTGGCTGAGCTAGCCGACTTGGGCGGCGCCTCGTATCGTCAGACGACAACAGGTGCAGACTGCTCGATCGAGACCGGGACGCTTAGCGGAACGCTCGAGATCGTCAGCATCGATGAGACGCAGCTCGAGGTTCGTGTCACCTCGGCAACGCCGAGCATTGCGGAGCTCGAGCAAGGGCTGATCGTCCCGCGCTGCCAAAATCCCGAGCTGCCACAACAAGCGGTCGCCATGACGCAAAGCCAATTCGACCTCCTTTACGCGCTGCGGGATGGCGAGCCGGAGGCGGAAGCCGAGGATGCTGCCGCAGAGCCTTTCATTGAGGAAACGTTGCGCGTGTTCGTTGACCGCAGTAGCCCGGCGGCTGGAGCAACCTGCGTTGACCCGCTGGCGCTCTTCGGTGATTGCCAAAACCGGACCACGTTCGACGTGACCTTGCCGCTCGGTTGGCAAGGGCCGGGGACCTACGATCTTCTCGGGAGCGATATCATCGTCAACGAAGCTACATCGCTCGTCGGCGAAGCCGAGTGCACGCGGGCCGAGAGCTCGTGGACGAGCGGGCAGATCGAGATCATCGCCAACACACCGACGTTGCTACATGTGGTGCTCAACGACGGTGCCGGCACCGTCGTCGACGCCATCGCGACCCGTTGCAACTGAACGCGGCCATCAGCGCTTGGGCGCTGCCTTGCTGGAGAGCCGGGGGCGCCCTTACGGCCCAGGTGCGTTCGGGTTTCGATTTTGTTTGCTCGCTTGCAACCGAGCGAGCTGCTCGCCCGTAACCGTAGCACCATGGCCTCTACCCCCGCCTCTGCGAGCCTAACCGCGCGCTTCGCGAGGCAGCACGATGAGCTTGGTCGGCTGGCCAAGGCCTTGCTCGCGGAGCTCGATACCCGCACCTTGGCCGTGGACGCTTCACGCGCGCGCCGATCGCTTGCGACCTTCTCCGGCCAACTTCGCGTGCACGCCGTCATGGAGCAGGAGGCGCTCTATCCGCGACTACTGGCCGCTTCGGAGCCTCACATCGTGGCGAAGGCGCAGGCCCTGCTGGAGGATGTTGGGACCGTGTACGACGCGTTCTTCGATTATCTGAAGGCCTACCCCGACGCCGCCTCGATCCAGGCTGACCCAGCCGAGTTCTCACGCCGCACGATGCAGACGCTGTATCGGCTGCGCGTGCGAATGAAGCGTGAGGATGAGGAGCTCTATCCGTTGGTTGAAGAGGCAGCCTTGCTCTGAGCTCAAGGCCTGAGCTCGCCGCTCATCCCTGCAGATCGATGATCTGGCCACTGCGGCTCAGGACCTCCTCGCGCAGCGCTCCGAAGATCGGCGTGCGCGAGTTGACCACGACGTGAAGCGGCTGCCGTAGGTGCGCCGCGGCTTGCTCGCTGGCCCAGTGAATCGCCTGCCAGATGTCGCTCAGTGGGTTCTGAAACACGCCCCCGCCGATCAGGGTGAGCAGGACGTGGCTCTTGCCGAGCGCGACGGCGGAAAGCAGGGGGCCGAGGTAGCTCGCGCGCAAGAGTTGCCTGCGCACCACGGCTAGCTCCTCCGAGCCGTCGTCGCGCCCGTAGCTGCCTTGCGCGATGGTGGAGGTCAACACTTGGCAGATGGTCTTGTGGCCAAGCACGGGGCCGCTCCAATCGTGGCCGAAGACGACCTCGATATCTTCGTGCAGACCAACGCGCGCATGCTCGAAACGCTCGAGCAGCGCTTGGGCGAGCGCGGCCTTGTCGCGGATCGCGGCGCCTTGCAGATAGCCGCAGCGCAGCTCAGCCACCTGCGGCTCGAATACGTCCGCAAGGAAGTTGAGCTGCTGCGCGTTGGTCTGCACGAACCTAGACCCACGGCGATCGAGCGGCGCTGCATAGTGACGCAAGAGCACGCCGGGAAAAGCCGAGATCGAAGCGCGCGGACCTTGCGTATAGTCGTGCAAATAGTCGAGCACCGGCACCACGCAGGCATCCGGCGCCTCGAGCCCGTTGAACTGCGAGGCGACCTGGAACAGATCGCCAGCGCCCGCGGTGGCTTGTAGCGCGCCGATGTCGCCGAGGGGATGGGCACCGCTGAGCACCGCCAGCGTCAGTTTTGCTGGTTGTTGCGGCTTGGCCGGCAGTCGCTGACGCAGCTCGGCGATGCTCGGCGTGGAGAAGCGGCCTGCCGCAAAGTTGCGGCCGGCGGCAACCAAGGTTGCGAAGCCTTGCTCATCGAAGCTGAAGGCGGCCGGCCCGCGCGCGCTGACCTCGGCCTCCACCGCGGCTACGAGCTTTGCTACCGCTGGCTTGCTCTTTTCTCCGCCGTGGGTGCGGGCGGTCAGCGCTGCCCAGCCTTCGCGCGCGCCAAACAGCGTCTCGAACCAAGAGCGACTTTCGCTGGCCTCTGGCTTCGCCGGCGCAACCTTGCTTCCGGTCGAGTCCGCGGCCGGCTTGCAGAAGCCGCGGATGTAACGCTTTTGTGCATCGTTCTCCGGGCAGAGCGGATCCTGCCGGACGCGCACCAAGTTGGAAAGGATGGTCTCGTAGGGGATGCCGCGGCGCGCGAGGTAGCAGCCGGCGATGGTGCCCGTTCGCCCGATGCCGCCCATGCAGTGAATGACGATGCGACCACCAGCGGCCTCGTGCTCCTCGATCGCGCTGAGCAGCTGCTCGACCTCGCTGCGTTTGGCCGGGATGCCCCCGTCGGGGATGGGCAGCCGCTTGACCACCAAACCGAGCTCACTGGCCCTTACGTACAAGTCGCTGATGTCTGCCGGCGATAGCTCGTGCTCTTCGAGCAAGCCCACCAACATGGTGACGCCTTTGCGCTTGAGCTCCTCAAGATCCAGCTCGAGGTCGCGCGCCCACTCGTAGCCGCGCGTGCTCTTCCGATGCTGGCCGGGGGCGAAGGTCAGGCCGACCCGAGCAGGCTCATCGAGCCAGTCGATGCGCAACGGATGGCTGATGGAGGTGCGTTGTTCCATCCGTGCAGCATAGCCAGCCCTTGGTGGCAGCGGTGTGTGGCCGAATTGCCCCATGCGTCAGCCGCGCACACTCGAACAGCGCACGGCGCGCTGGCTGCGAGGATTGCCGCACTTTTGCTCGTGGTGCTGCTCTTGCTGCACCCTCAGGATGATGAACGCAACTCCGGGCACCAACACCGTAGGCTTGAAGCCGCTTTCAACCGAACTCAGCGGCTGGGAGAACGAGGGTGGCTCTCCTGCACCAAGGCCTGTTCGTAAGGTGGAGGTGCCCAGCCGTCTCGTGCGCACGATCGAGGGTTTGCGCAGCCTCGCGCAAGAACATCCGTATCTGACCTTGGGCGCGGTGTTCGGACTGGGTCTGGTGTTGGGCAGTCGACCACGCGCAAAGACCTTGGTGCGTTTGGCCACCAAGGTCTTTTTGTTCGCAATGCGCGTGGGCTGAGTGGCGCGCGGGCCGAGTCGCGCGCGCCGCGTGGCTCAGTAGCCGGTGCGACGAATGCCGTGATACGCGTTGGTTGCGGTGCGCAGGCCTTCGATGCAGCCGGCCGAGCAACCTTTGCACTCGTAGGCGTACATCGAGCCCCAGCCGTCACCCGAGCCGTACATGAAGATGTGGCCGGCGCCGTTGCTGCGATAAACCATCGCGTCAGCCTCGAGCATGCTGTCGCGCGGGACGGTCTTCCATTGGCTGGTGTCGTTGTTGAAGTCGGCCGTGCTGTAGGGGTGCTCGTCGTCGCTCATCACGGTGTTCGTCGAAGGGACCTGCCAAACCTTGGCGGCGAGGCCGGAGCAGTCACCGCCGTATTGGCCGCTGTGGCTGCAGTTCGGGCAGCTGCCGGAGCAGGAGCCCTCGTTCGACGAGGTCACGCCGTTCTCAGCGAAGCGGCCGTGTCCCCACCAGTAGGAGAAGCCCATGGCGATCTTGGCGCGAGCGATGGCTTGAGCGCGCTTCGAGCCAACGGGGTTTTGCGGGTCTTGCGGATCGGCCGGGTCTTGCGGATCGGCCGGATCAGCCGGGGGTTGCGGCGAGGAGACGAGCTGCAGGTATTGGCCGTAGGCCCAGCCCACGGTGCCGTTGTGCTTCACTTTGTAGAAGCCGTTCGACGGGGCGGATTGCTCGACCGTGACCTTCGACCCGTTGGGGATGGTGTACATGATCGTGTTCGAGGTCGAAGGGCCCTTGCGCAGGTTTAGGTTAGCCGTGGTCTTGAGCGTGGAGCCGACGGGAACCGAGCTCGACAACGCGTCAGAGTTTTGCACCGACTCATCGGCTCCCTGCAGCGCCTCGTCATCAAGCGTTCCTCCGCCGGGGGTGCAGGCGGTAGCAACGACAAGGGCAGCGGGTGCAACGAGAAGCATCAGTCGGCGTAGGTTGGCGTACATTGTCGGCGTCGCTCTCTTTTAGGGACGAGGTTGCGTGGCACGTCTCCTTCATCAATCAACGTGCCAATGAAGACCGGATCCAGCGTTAAGGTCGGTACAGGAATGCGCAAAAGTACGTGGTTGGTCGTGGGTGTAGGCGCGGTGGCTACGGCGGCCCTCATCGGCCGTTCGTGTGCTCGTTCAGTAACGCCGCAGAAAACCGCGGAGACGGTTGAAACCGCGGGAACTACAGTGATTCCTCGTACCCACAAACGAATACCTGGCCCTCAAACATCAGCCAAATCTTCGGCCTTAACACCTACATCGCGCCAGGATCGGAAGTCCCCCTGGGGTGGGGGCAAAGATGCTCTGGGGCGTGATCAACCAAGTGAGGGAAGCCCAAGTGGGCCGATGAGCTTCACCATGGGGCCAGGTGGCAAGATGTACGTGCTCGATCAGGTCAATGACCGGGTGGTGCGGATCGATGCAGACGGCAAGCGCACCGCTTTGCCGATCGCAGCGCCAACAACGCAAGACCTCGTCGTTGGCGCTGACGGAACCATGGCGCTGCTGGATCGCTTTCAGGGCAAGGAGGTCGCGCTCTACGACGACCAAGGCAACCCGATCGGCGCGCTACCGCTGGTGGGCGAGGGGCTCGACAACCCTGGCCTGGTAACCGGCGTGTTCGTCGACGGCACGGACGTTTATGCCGAGCGCGAGCATGGGCCGCTGGTGAAGGTTGGTACCACCGACGGCAAGCCGGCCGAGCCACGCAGCGAGATCCCTGGCCGTCCAACGCGAGACGGCAAGGCCTTCATTAAAGCCGGCATCATCGATGCACCGACGGGGCGTGCGTACGTTGCGGCCAACGCGCGGCCGTCGGAACAGCACATGTACACGCGCGAGTTGAAGCTCGAGGCGCCGATCCACTCGATTCAGCTGCTCGACACCGACCTGACCGGGCAGATCTACTTTGCGGCGCAGGTCGAGGAGGAAGGCAACGACGTGATCCTGCTGGTGTGTTTGGAGCAACAAACAGGCGTTGCTTCGGGGACGGCGATCTTGCCGGCCAACACGCTCCCGGAGGAGAGCTTTCGCGATCTGATCGTGCTGGACGAAGGCGGCGTGATGCTCGCGCTGCGCAGCGAAGAGGGCGTCAGCTACGAGTATTACGACTGTGAGTAGCGGCTATTCGCGGTGCTGTGTCAGGCTTGCCGGCCTGATTCGATCGACCAGTCATGCTCGACGCGGCCTCGGAGGCCTGGTAGCCAGCGTGCGCCCGTGACCGCCCTTTACTTTACCGCCACTGAGTTCGACTTTGAGCCGGAGGATGACGACTTCTTGGCGATGGTGTTCTTGAAAGGGACGCGTGGCAGCGCGCGTGAGTACCTGTGCCTCACCCGCTTTACCGACGAGCAAGACGACGGTCGCATCTCGATCGAGGTGAGCGAACAGACGCGGCAAACCTACGACGGTATCGAGCGTTTCACCTTGGCCGTGGGCGGGCTTTCGCTGGAGCTCACGGAGGAAGCCAGTCGCGCCTTGGGCACCAGCAGCGTGGCGATCGGCTTTGCGTTGGAGGCCGAACAGTTTGACCGCCTGCACGCAGCGCTGCGCTCGATCTTTCGTGATCGCAAAAAGGCCCTCGTACTCGCCTAGCGGACGCGGCCGCGTCCCACGGGGCGAGAGTTCGAAGCGAGCTTCTCTCGCGCAGCAAGTTGGGCCTTTGCTTCGCGAGCACCTTGTGCGGCGAGCGCGTCGGCACGCTCGTTGCCAGCGTTGCCGTTGTGAGCGCGCAGCCAACGGAAGCTCAGGTTCAGCTGCCGCTCCCGCGCGGCGCGCTCGATGCGGCGCACGCTATCCACGATGGTTGGGTCGACCTTAGCGAAGCCAGTGGTCGCCCAGCTCGCAAGCCGCTTCTCCAGGTTCTCCACCAGCGCTTGGTTGTCGGAGAAGACGGTGACTGTCGAGCCTTCGGCCACGACCTCCAAGGCTTCGGCAACGGCCTGATACTCCATCACCTTGGCCAAGGTTTTGAAGGCGCTTCCATAGCCTTCGCTGATGGGTCCAGCGGAGGACCGCAGCACGAAGCCCCAGCCGCCAGGCGCTTCGTGGCCCGCTTTGCATGATCCGTCGGTGTAGCAAAGGATCTCGCTTACCTTGCTCACGGCAGGCACCACGCCGCGGATGGTGCGGCTCCGTTGCGCAGGCTGTCAACGTGGAGGTCCAGAATTGCGCGGATCCAGGCTCGCTACTTCGAGCCGAATAGCACGGCTTTGTTGCGCACGACCTTGTTGATGAACGCGTCGTCGATTTTCGCGTTGATGGTCTTCTTGGCCTTGTCCTGATTGTACTCGCTGAGTTTGCCTTGCAGGTCCACGCGGTCCCCGACCTCGAGCTTGAGCGGTACAGCTTTAGTGACGACCGCGATGGTGATCTTGGTCTCCACGCGCTTGTAGGAGCAATCCTGGGTCACAGCCGGCACGCCGCCACTGGTGCCAACGACCGACTTGCAGTTGTAGGGCTCGCTCGCGATTTTTGCTCCGACGATCGTGAAGCCGGTGTCGCTCACCGCCGTCACCTTCTTCTCGGTACTGCCGTTAGCGACGTTGGCGCCATCGCCTTCGGAGTTGATCCAAACCGTTGCTCCTACCGAGGGCCCAGTGTCAAAGGACTGGCCCTCCTCAGAGGGCTTTTCATACAAGGCCGCGGCAACCTTGGCGCCTGCCTCACGCGCCGCCTCGAGCTCTTGTCGCCGGGCCTTCGCCAGCGGGAAGCTATCGGTCAGGTCCTCGGAGGTCAGGTACCGGATCCCGAGCGAGCTGTACTCGCCTTTGGAGGCGCCAAGCAGAAAGCGATCATGTTCCTCCTCCTTCGAGCCGAGCGCACGGCCATGTTTCATGAAGCCGGTGTCGATGCCGAGCGAGACCATGAAGGGGTAGGTCGCAAACTCGACCTTGGCGGCGCGATGAATCTCTGCGGCGGCAGCAGCGATCGGAAACTGTAGGAGGTAGCTGTTCTCCGACTTCTTCGCCGCGGGGTTGCTCGACGTCTTCGTCCACAACGCGCGCAGCGCCTCGGTCTTTTCGTAGTGGTTGCCCGAGGAAGCTTTGATCGACTGCACCTCCTTGGTCAGTTGGCTCGAGAGCGGCTCGATCTCGGCCCACCACGCGGGGAACGCCGCGTCGGCCTGGGTCAGCCACTTGCTGGCGCCTGGGCTCGCGCCGTCGGCGGAACTACCGGCGTTGCTGCCCGAGGCTTGGTTGGGCGAACCAGTACCGAGACCTTCGACCTTGAACAGGCTGCAGTTGGTGAGCGCGATCAGACAGGAGGCGAGTACGAGATTCTTCATGGTGGTTCCTTGCGTAGGTGCGGCCTTAGTACGCAGTGCATCGGAGCGTCCCCCCATCGGGTTCTTCTGCGCCCCAGTGCAGCTCCTTTCCCTTTCGATTACGATGCGTTGCCAGATCTGCCTTCGGGTTTGGCTCGACGGCTCGCCGCGCACACCTGAGCCACCACGCGTGCGCATTCGTGCTACTCGCATTGCATGAACTACAAGCTTTTAGCGGTTGGGCTCGTGCTTCTGGTTGCTTGTGCCAGCGACGTTGAAACCTCGGGAGGCGGCGGCGAGGGTGGCACGCTGGAAGCGTGCACCGGCTACGAGGACGCCGAGCCTGCAGCTCCCATCACCTTGCGCTTCGTCAATGAGACGCTGCTGGATGTCTACCTCGAGGCGAGTTGCGACCAGTTGGCGTTTGACATCCAACCGGACGCCGGCGCGGACGGCGCGTACTACGGCTACGTGGGTGGCGCGTGCCAGCAGAGCTGCGAAGCCTTGCAGACGCAGAGCCAGGTGCAGTGCGAGGCCTGCGCTCCGTCGACGCAACACATCCCGCCGCAATCGAGCATTGAGGTCACCTGGGATGGCCGTGCTCAACGGCAGGTAGAAATGGCTGCGGAGTGCTACTTCGATGAGCTGACTGGCGCGCAAGATTGCCCGCAAATCTTCAAGGCGCCCGCTGGCGAATACTCGCTTTCGATTGCCGCCTACAACGCCTGCGACGGTCAGGGTGCCCCGTGCGAGTGCGATGCCAACGGCCTCTGCTTCGGCACCGCCTCCGGCATGGCGGCCTTCGTTCAGCCCACCTCGTTCACGCTGCCGACCGATACGGTCGAGTACGTTTTGGACGTGTGTGCGTTTGGTTGCGCCGAACCGAATTGAGTCGAGGCCACCTCGTGCAGCCGTAGGCGTCAGGTGCGTTGCACCCAGCGCGCGAGCGCATCGGCGCAGCGGTCCTCCCCGAGGTCCTCCCGCGCCTCGTTCAAGGCTGCGGCGAGTTTGATCGCGTGGTCATCGAGCGATGCCAGCGCTCGTTGCAAGAGCGTCGCAAACGATTCGCTGGTTTGACGCTGCGACTCGCCCAGCGGGAAGCGACCAACGAAGGCGACGCGCATGGCGAGCAGCGCGTGACCTGCGTACTTCGCGAGCTGACGGGCTTGCTCCTCGGGTAGCGCCCGCCCAAGCGTGAGGGCGGCGTCCATGCCAGTGACCGCGTGCAGCATGGTGAAGGTATTTAGCTCTAGGTACTCGCCCTCGAGCAGCAGGTCGACAGCAGCTCGCCGCAGCTCGCGCAGGGCTTCGAGCGGGCTCTGCGGCAGCTCCAAGGCCGCCGCTATTTGCGCAAGCCGCGCATGTTCGCCCGCGCGCCGGGCCAGCGCCGTCGAGATCAGGCCGCTGCGCGTTGCCAGCGCCTCCGGCGAAGGCTCGAGCTCGAGCAGCGCTTGCTGCAGGCCGAGCCGAGGAGCTTCAGCTGAGGCTTGTACCTGCGCAAGGACTTCGGCGCGCACGCAGGCGTAGGCCAGCGCTTTGGCCAGTTCTTCGCGTCGCAGCTCCAGTGATTGAGCGCTGGCCGAGCTGGCGCGCGCAAGCGAGCGCTGGGCGTGGGCCAAGCGGATCAGCCCATGAAAGGCCGCGCCGGCGAGGCCAGGCGCGTAACGCGGGAACCAATCGAGTAGCACCTGCGGCCCACCTTTTTGCAATAGCTCCTCGCCAGCTTGCGCAACCAGAAGCTCGTAGTTGCCGAGGCCGGGCTCAGCCACCGCGTTGAGCTTGCGTAACTTGGGCAGGGTTCGCACGAGGAAGGGTGCGATGGCCTCCGTTGCGTCCAAACGGTTGAGCGCCTCGAGCACCATCGGCGCGTGGTCAGAGAGTTCAGCGCCATATTCGGGGCTCAGCTCACGCAGGGCAAAGAGTCCAGCATCGAGCGCCGTAAAGGCTTGGTTGTGCATGGCCCAAAGCCTAGATCGCCCGTTCCAAGGGAGTAGCGAGAATGTCGGTATTTTGGAATGCTTCTCTTCGGTCGGAAACCAGCTCTCTTGTTTGAGCTGGCCGAGACTCGTCTAGGCTGCGCTGCGCGATGATCACGAAGCTCAACCGCCCTTGCTGGGTGCTGCTGCCCATGGCTCTGGCTGCCTGCGTTGCACCTCCCGTTCAGCCGCCCTCGGTATTGACACAAGCCCCCGCCCTTGTGACGTCGCCGCCCCCCGCTGAACTCAGCAAGCAGCGTCTTGCTGTTGGTCATGAGCATGTCTGTCAGCTGCTCGATGACGGTGCCGTTCGCTGTGCAGGGGACAACCGCTTAGACCAACTCGGCGACGGCTTTTTACCCTACCAGCTCGAGCCAGCCGAAGTTCCGGGCCTCAGTGATCTCACCAGCGTGACGATGTTCGACGCGCTGACCTGTGCGCTCGATGCGCGGGGCAAGGTGTTTTGCTTTGGTGATCGGGTGTCGGCTCCAACCGAGCTGCCGCTGCCCAAGGTGCTCACGATGGTGGCAGGGCAGGCTGCGTTGATCGTCCAACTCGAAGACGGACGCTTCGGTCGGATAGACCGGTACAAGCTGTTCGACGGTACGCGAGGAATTGACCTCGCCGGTGGTTTCGCGGCTCGCGGCTCGCCGCTGACGGCAATGTCTTCCTGCCAAGTGGCAAGCGGGCCGATCCGTTTGAAGCCATCGATCGCGAACGGCGGCTCGCGGCCGAGCGCGCGGCTGGCCCGCGTACCGCGGAGCAAACTACGTACCGGCGGACCAAGGCTCCCATTCTTCGGTCGGCTGCGACTCAGGCCCAGCGTAAACCGAGTCCGAAGGCGGTCTCCGCCTTGCTGGCCCGCGCCCTGTGGACCAACGGAAGCCTCGCCTTGGATACGGACGGGTACTTCAGGTACCTCGACCAAAAGGTCGCGAAGAACGCTGCCGCCGAGGTGCTAGCCGAGGAGACGGAGTACCCTCGTGCCCGGCATTACGCGAAGGGCATTCATAGCTGCGCAGCCGGTTGGGAAGGCCAGGTCTATTGCTTTGGCCACAATGCTGACGGTCAACTCGGCTATCCCGCGAGCCCGCACAGTTTGGAGTTTGGTCGCGTCGACGGTTTGACCGACGTGGTGCAGGTCGCGGTTGGCAACGCGCACAGTTGCGCCCTCGGTCAAGACGGCAACGTGCGCTGCTGGGGGGCCAACTACTCGGGCCAGCTGGGGGACGGTACGCTGACGCAGCGCTTAGCGCCAACCCTGGTCAAGGGCCTCTCCGGCGTGCGTTCGATCTTCGCTCATACCGCGCAAACGTGCGCGATCTTGCAATCGGGCAAGTTGAGCTGTTGGGGCTTGGGCGAACGAGGTCAGCTCGGCCTCGCGGCTCGTCAACGCAAGCTCAGCGGCCAAACCCGGGTGGCAAGTCTGGAGCGAGTGGTGAGCATCGCGGCGGGCACGACCCACACCTGCGCGATGGACACGTTCGGGATCGCTTCGTGTTGGGGTCAGCCAACGCACGGAGGCCACCTTTGCCAGCCTGTCGGAACCAAGTTGCGCTGCTACGGCCATTCGAGCTTGAACGGACCGAGCGGAAAGGTGACGGTTCGTTCGCTGCCCGAGCGCCAGCCGCGCTTGAGCGGAGGCAGCGCACTTTGGGCTGGTGGCGATGTCAGGTGTGGCGACCCGCAGGGGAGCTTTCGTTGTCTGACGTCCTATGACCCTGCCCAGGAGGTAGAACCCGACGGGGCAGTTGGGGACCGGCGATGCGCTGGACTCGGAGCGACCGCGGGTCCTGGAGAAGCTGCCACGGGCTACCGATTTGACGGTCGGGGCGTACCACGCTTGCGCTCTCCTCGCGGACGCTACGGTGAGCTGTTGGGGACATGCGGCGCCGATGACGTCGAGCGAGGACCTTGCGTATCGGCTGGTGCCAGAAAGCATTCCCGGGGTCAGCGACGTCGTCGAGCTTGCCTCTGCGGGCGAAACAACCTGTGTCCGTAAGCGCGATGGCAGTGTCCACTGTTGGGGCACGCTGGGGGGCTTGGCGCCGCGCGAGGTGCTGGCGCGACCGTGAAACTGGCCGCAACAGTCGATCACCCCGGTAACCGCCCCTGGCTCCCGTTTCGTAAGGTGATCCAATCTGATTCTTGACTAAATCTAAAATTGGACCATTGTAGGGCTCTGCCTGCGTCATTCACCGCGACCCCATTTCTCCGCCGGTGAGGCGTTCAGGTCCACCTGTTCATTTTGGAGCCCATCATGTTGAGAATCCCCTCACGATCCCTGGTCGCCTTCGCGATTGCAGCGAGTCTCTTCGGCTGTCACAGTCCTGCTCCGGTCGTTCCGGCCCCCACGGCCAAGCCGGACGTACCGGTCGCGCCCCCCGCGGCCACTCCCGAGGTTGCCATGACGGACAGCGCGCAGCGCAGTCAGTTCTGGTGGCCGGATCAGCTGGATCTCGCGCCGCTGCGTCAACATGACGCCAGCTCCAACCCCTTGGGCGAGGACTTCGATTACGCCAAGGCCTTTGCCACGTTGGATCTGAAGGCGGTCAAGCAGGACATCAAGTCCGCTCTGTCGACCTCGCAGGAGTGGTGGCCGGCCGACTACGGCAACTACGGCCCGTTCTTCATTCGCATGGCTTGGCACGGCGCCGGCACCTATCGCATCAACGACGGTCGAGGCGGGGCAGCGGGTGCGCAACAGCGCTTCGAGCCGCTCAACAGCTGGCCCGACAACGGCAACTTGGACAAGGCGCGCCGCCTGCTCTGGCCGGTCAAACAGAAGTACGGGCAGAAGCTTTCGTGGGGCGATCTGATGGTCCTCACCGGCAACGTGTCGATGGAGGCCATGGGCTTTCAGACCTTCGGCTTTGCAGGCGGTCGCAGCGATGATTGGGAGCCCGACGTCGTTTATTGGGGCCCGGAGAAGAAGTTCCTCGATGACCAGCGTTACTCCGGGGAGCGTCAGCTGAAGAAGCCGCTCGCGGCCGTGCAGATGGGTCTCATCTATGTGAACCCCGAGGGCCCCAACGGCAAACCCGATCCGCTGGCTTCGGCCAAGGACATCCGTGAGACCTTCGGTCGCATGGCCATGAACGACGAAGAGACGGTGGCGTTGATCGTCGGTGGTCACACCTTCGGCAAGGCGCACGGCGCGCACGCGCCGGACAAGTGCCTCGGCCCGGAGCCGGCTGCAGCGGGCGTCGAGGCTCAGGGCACCGGCTGGGAGAACAAGTGTGGCAAGGGCCACGGCGCAGACACCGTTACCAGCGGCCTCGAGGGCGCTTGGTCGGCGACGCCGGTTGCCTGGAGTAACCAGTACCTCGACAACCTGTACAAGTACGAGTGGGTGCAGACGAAGAGCCCGGCCGGTGCCATTCAGTGGATCCCGGCCAACGGCGAGGCGGCCGATCTCGTGCCCGACGCGCACGATCCCACAAAGCGTCACGCGCCGATCATGTTCACCACCGATCTCGCGCTCAAGCTCGATCCTGCGTACGGAGCGATCACCAAGCGCTTCCACGAAAAGCCGGCCGATCTGAAGCTCGCCTTCGCCAAGGCTTGGTTCAAGCTGACCCATCGCGACATGGGGCCGCGCACTCGTTATCTCGGTGCCGAGGTGCCGAAGGACGAGCTGATTTGGCAAGACCCGCTGCCTGCGGTGGACCACCCGTTGGTGGACGCAAAGGACGTCGCTTCGCTGAAGACGAAGATCCTCTCCTCTGGTTTGACCGTGCCGGAGCTCGTACGCACGGCCTGGGGCTCGGCCGTCACCTTCCGTGGTACCGACAAGCGCGGCGGCGCTAACGGCGCGCGGATTCGGCTCGCACCGCAGAAGGACTGGGAGGCCAACAACCCGACCGAGCTGACCCGCGTGCTGGCCAAACTCGAGAGCATTCAGAAGGAGTTCAACGGCGCGGGGAAGGCCGGAGCGAAGAAGATCTCGCTGGCGGATCTGATCGTGCTCGGTGGCTGCGCGGCGATCGAGCAGGCAGCCAAGAACGCCGGTCTCAAGCTGGAGGTCCCCTTCACGCCCGGTCGCACCGACGCAACGCAAGCGCAGACCGACGAGAAGTCGTTCGCTGTGCTCGAGCCCACCGCCGATGGCTTCCGCAACTACTTCGGTAAGGACCAAAGCAAGTCTCCGGCGGAGCTGCTCGTGGACCGCGCGAGCCAGCTGACGCTCACCGTGCCCGAGATGACGGCGCTCGTGGGCGGGCTGCGCGTCCTCAACGCCAACGCGGGTCAATCCCCGCGTGGCGTACTCACCGAGAAGCCTGGCAACTTGAGCAACGACTTCTTCGTGAACCTGCTCGACATGTCGACCAAGTGGAGCAAAACCACGGCGGACGGCGTGTACGAGGGACTCGATCGCAAGAGCGGTAAGGTGAAGTGGACGGCGACGTCGGTCGATCTGCTGTTTGGATCGAACTCAGAGTTGCGCGCGATCGCCGAGGTGTACGCGTCCTCCGACGGCAAAGAGCGGTTCCTCAAAGACTTCAGCAAGGCGTGGGTCAAGGTGATGAACCTCGACCGCTTCGACCTCAAGAAGTGAGCTGCGTGGGCGCCCGCTCGCGCTATTGATTGCAAGGATTCCCAACTAGAATCAGGATGAAGCCATGTCCGCGAAGCCCGTTGAACCTGCCCAGCTGCTTCGCGTTCATGGCGTCCAAGTCACGGCCCAACGCATCGCGGTGCTGCGGGCTGTTTCACGTTGCCCCCACGGCACAGCGGATGAGCTGGCCGAGGCGGTGCGAGGCGAGATCGGGGCGATCTCTCGGCAGGCCGTTTACGACGCGCTGTCGATGCTCGCCACCAAAGGGCTGATTCGGCGCATTCAACCAGCCGGCTCGTCGGCGCGATTCGAAGGTCGGGTGGGGGACAACCACCACCACCTGATCTGCCGCGTCTGCTCGCGCATGGTGGACGTTGATTGTGCGGTTGGCTACACGCCCTGCCTCACCGCGGCTGACAGCGCTGGCTACGAGATCGACGAGGCCGAGGTTGTGTATTGGGGCCGCTGCCCCGAGTGCGTGGTGGCAACGCCAGAGCCGAAGTAGCGTATCCCAGCCGGGCGCCGTGGGTCGTCGTCGGCCGGAGGCAGATTTGGCGACATGAACGAACTGCGATGCCTCGTGGCAATCATGATGTGCGTGGCGTGCGCATCGCCAGGACCGAGCGCTCCTCTTGCGGAACGCTCGGCTCCGTCGGCTTCGCCGATCGTTCCGCCACCGTCCGCACAACCCGCGCGCGTGTACAACGAAGGCGGGCCCCCTGTTCCGATCGACCCGCAGATCCCGGATTCGACAGACAGCGCTTTGTCACCGGATGGCATGCTCCTCGCGAGGGCGATCACGGGAGGCGTCGCGTTCTACGATGTCGACCGCGAGATCGTGGTCGGGCGTACGTGGTTGCACCAAGACAACGGCGTCCAGGCGCTGAGGTGGTTCGGCGACACGACCCTCGCGGGCGCAACGGGGAGCGGGGTGATCACGTTCGACGGACGGACGGGCGCGGTACGCCACGTCGCTCCCGGCAGCTTCATCGGCTACCTCGACACACAGCGAGGACCAGCGTTCGTGACGGTGGCGGGCGACGAGCCGCCAGCGTCGTTTCGCGTGGCAGTTCGGCTCCTCGATGCGCCCTCCGAGGTCCTCTTCCGCGCCACGATCGCTGCAGAACTCGAGGCTGTACTCGTAGGGCCGGGCGACGGCTTTCTCGTGGTGACCGAGCTCGGCGCATCTCTGCACGACGTGAACGGCAAGACGCGGTGGAAGGTGGACCAGGAAGTCGACAGGCTCGGGCTCGACCCGCGAACGGGTGCAGCGCTTTGGATCGAAACGCGGACGGAGGTTCTCGACGCGACGACGGCGACACCGCAACCGGTGCTGACCGCCCACGTGCGGGGCCGCAACAGTCTCATCGGCAAGGCTCCGCCGCCACCACCGGCGGGGGTACCCGACGATGCGATCGAGGTCACGCAACGCGGCGGCTATCGACTGCAGACGCGTCTCGACGACGCGCTCCGAGAGGCAGCTTCACCGCTCACCACCGAGACACGCTCGGACGTCCTTTCCGTCATTGATCGCAAGTCCGGAGCACGACACGTGGTCGGGCGTGTCGGCGACTACTACCGTTCGAACGTGTCCCGGGGCGGACGGTTCGTCACCCTGGTCGGGGATCGAGGGACGCGGTTCTTCCGCACGGAGGTTCCATCCGATGAGCCGCTCGTTTCTCTGCCCGGGGCCTGCCAACTGGGGCTGACAGAAGCAGACGTCCCTCGCGTCGCGCTTTGCGAACAGGGCGACTTCGACCTGCGCGGCGCGGGCACGCCTGGCTTTTCACCCAAACCAATCGGGAGGACACGCGAAGCTCGTTACGAAACCACGCTGGTGACGGCTGCAAGCGACGCTGCGTTCATCGGTCGCTGTGGCGCGCTCGAGCCGGTGACCTTGGGAAGCCCGACGCCCGTCGTGTTGGCCCAACCCGAGTACGAAGATCCGGGTTTTCGCACCTCGCCCGATGGCCAGCTGCTCGCAACCTACGGGCCTCCGGTGGACAACGAATATCGTGAGAGCCCCAGCCAAGTCGGCACCTCGAAACACGTCGAGCTCGCGCGCACCGCTGACAAGACACGGCTTCGCATGATCGATCAAGGCGAGCTGGTGCAGTACTTCGCTTTCCACCCAAGCGGCACGCTCGTCGTCGCCGGCGCCACCAAGGTGAAGCTGTGGAGTCCACACGACGGCAAGCTCGAGAGGACGCTCGACGGGAGCAACTTCGCCTTCAGTGCAGACGGACGATGGCTCTTCGTCTGGTCGCCGCGCAGCGCAGCGATTTACGAGTGGAGCAATATGCGGCTTGCCGGTCGATGGTCGGGAGCAGTCCGGCCTGCCGGCCTGAGCGAGAGCGGCGCCTCTGCGCTCCTCCATGAGGTCCAACGCTCGCCCGCAACGCTCAGCTGGTACACCGTCGGCTTGCGCGTGGTTGATCTCCGATCGCGTCGCACACGATTCAGCGTGCCGAGCGACGAGCGCGGCTTCGCGTTCTCGTCAGACGAAGCGGCCTTCGCGCTGGCACCGGCGCCCGCTATGGAGATCCCCTTCGGACCGGTGCTCGCGTCGCGCATCGACGTGCGAGACGTCGTGAGCGGGCGCACGACGGAGAGCCTCGCCGCACCCGAAGGCGCGGAGAATCCCTTCTTCGTAAAGGGCAGCGCGTTTGTTGGCTTCCACGGACCGGGTTACCTGCGGCTCACGCGACGCAGCGGCGGAGCAAGCGTTGACGTTCGCGCCTTCGCGCGCGGTGATCGGTGTCACCTGTATGCAGTCGACACCGCGGGAAGCTTCGACGGCGATCCGAGCGGAGGCCTCGGCTACCGACTCGGTGACGATCTGCGCACGAGCGCGGTCGTGATGTCGGGGCCGCGCTTCGAGGCGTTCCGCAAGATCGATCTGGTGAGCTCGTTTCTCGAAGGACGCTGACCTAACGCCCTCTCGTCAGCCGTCATCGCCTGCCAGGTCATCGGGCGAGAGACACAGCTCGACGTACGCTGTCGGAACTTGGTCCCTGTCGACCACCTTCGACCGGCCGATCCGCCGAATGCAAACCCGGGAGCCGTCGCGCTCTACCCGTCGATCGAACGTCATCGGGAAGACAGCTTCGCCGGCCTCCTCGCCGCCGCGCCAGTAGAGTCGGGCTCCCGGCCTCACATGAGGCGTCCCGATCTCGGTGGGCGCCACAATCCCAGCACCCCCATCGCCGCCCGGCTTTGACTCTGTCATCTCCCAACTCTTTGCGAACGTGAGCTGAACACAGTCATGAGTTATGAAGCGCAGGTCTCCCTCGCCACTGACTTGCAGCGGCTGGTCATCAACCGTCAGCTCACCGATAGTCAGAGGGGCGTCTGTGGGCAGGAAGAGTTCGCGTACCGCCCCACTTGTTTTGAAGCGGTGCTTCGGTTGGATGTAGCTATACGCGACGAGTTCGTCGGGCACGAAGACTCGCCCCGAGATGCCATGCACGTTGACGGTACCACCCCGCTTCCTCCGTCGACCCGATCAATACACCTGGCATGAAGCCGACATCGTGACCGTAGTACTCGCCCGAGAGCACCGGGCTTAGGTCACTCTTGCGTGCAAAGAGACGAATCCGCGCCCCATCGAGACCGGGAACCCGTGCGTTGCCCTGGCAGTAACCCCACTCGAAGACACTCACCGGAAGCGTCTCAACCTCGACCCATCCGCCATGATCAGCGATCAGTCGGAAGTTTCCTGCATATGAGCCAGCCGTCTTCGCAGAACCCCAGTCGATGAGTGGAGCTGGATCTTGCATCGCGCGGAACAGCGGACCGACAGAAGACATTATGACGCGATCGCCAGAGAGGCGCGTTGCATTGAGAGCATCCGACGCGGCCCGTGCTGGCGAACTGGGGGATGCAGAGCCCTCCGGGTGGCGACCGTGCGATCCACAACCCGAGCCAGTGGAAATAGCGAGAATGAGTACCAGCTGAATGGTCGCCCTCACGGACCAGCGATGGTCCCACCTTCGCGCGTGTGGTTCCATGAATTCTCCTACAGTTCGATGCCCCTCGCTCCCGCGAGTCCCAAGGTGGTCGCTCGTCCCAGCCTTAGCCCCGATTTCTTGGTATTCTTGCGTCGATGCGAACGCTAGCGACGACCTTCCTTCTCCTGACCTGCACCTTTGGCTGCGGCTCCACCGTCACTTTGGCTGAAGACGGCAGTGGTGGCTCGTCGAGCGAGGGTGGCTCACCGGCTGCTGGCGCTGCCGGTCCCGTGGGGCCTGGCGGCAACGGTCCCGGCCCCGGCCCTGGCCCTGGGGGTAACGGTCCTGGCCCGGGCCCTGGTCCCGGTGGCAACGGACCTGGCCCCGGCCCCGGCCCTGGCCCTGGTCCCGGCGGCGGGTCTCCCGGCTGTTTCGAGGAGGCGTTTGCCACGGCGCCGCCGCCGCTCCCGCCCATCGGCGGGCAGGGCGTCTGTACTCCCGAGGCCATTTTCGGCTTCATCGACGCGTGTCTTCAAGACAACGCCAACGAAGCTGCCTGCAACGACTTCACCAATGCCAACCCAGCCTGCACGAGCTGCATTGGCTTTCCAGCCGGTGGCATGCTTCAGCCGGTACTCGTGGCCGGGGAGTTCTTCGTTCTTCCCAACGTCACCACCTGTGAAGCGATCGCGCAGGGCAAGCCAGCGTGTGCCGCCGAGGTGACAAACCTCAACTTCTGCGCGTTCAACAGCTGCGGCCAGTGCGGGGACTTCGAGTTCGAGCGGTGCGTGCAGTTCTCGCAGGGCGTTTGTAGCGAGCTGTTCCCGGTGGCCGATGAGTGCAGCTCCCTACTCGAGGTGCAGTCGCCTCAATGCGGTGGGGACGACATCTTCCAACTGGTCGCCAACATCGCGACCGTCATCTGCGGCTAGTCCATCGCGGTCAGGTCGCAACGCGCACGACCGTGGGTGGCAGTGCGCTCCCGTGCGCCACCCACTCGTAGCTGAACTCGAGCCGCGGGCGGCCCAGGCCGAACAGCCGCCCCACCGCGAACGCTGTCTCCTCCGCAAGCACGGGCTGCTGGGCGAACACCCGCTCGAACTGACTCTCACTGCTGCGCAGGGCGTACTTGGCGAAGCGCATCGGGTCCCCTTGCTCTGGCTTCTCCACCTCGGGGCCGGTGAACCTGCGCGCGACGCGCTTGCCCTGATTGTAGACCGAGCAGTGACAGTCATCGCTGTCGTAGACCATGAAGGCAAGCGCCAGGCACTGCAGCGAGTCGCTCAAGAGGCGCGCGTAGGTGGCAGCGCTGGCGCCGTCGATCGGGTAGATCGAGACCCAGCCGTTTTGCGCGTCCGAGACGTAGGCCGGCAATACACCTGGGGTCTTTGACAGAGCAGCGCCCACGGCTGTGCGCTCTGCCTGCAGATGAAGGTTGAATAAGAACGTCCCCACGCCCAGCAAGGACTAGCCGCGAACGCCCTTCGAGTCAAAGCCGCTGGCTGCAACCTCCGCCGCGATCATCGCGAGCTGCGGCGGACCGTAGGACAGGGCTCGCAGCGTGCCTGCCACGTGCTCGATCAGCTCGTGCATCCCCATGGTGCTGCTCGTCGCCAACGTGGCGGAACTCAGATTCTCGTTGCCGAGTACGAACCGATCGCCAGCGTTGAGCGCGAGCCGAGTCACCTCGAAGTTCGGCGCTTGCTCGCTGGTGCCCAGCACTTTTAGCAGGATGCCGGCTGCCTCGTCGCGTCCGAGTCGGCCACTGTCGATCAATGAGCGACCTTCAACGGACTGCGCCAACGTATGAGGCACTGTCAGCTGACTTAGTTGCTGATTGCGCACGAGCCAGGAGCCGCACTCGCCCAGCCAACAGGAGTAGAGGTTGGGCAAGGCAAACAGCGCCACGCTCAGCGAACAGCCGAGTCCGCGCAGGTGTTTGCGTGGCCCAGCCGCGGTGCCGAAGCTGCGTCCCGCGAGCGGCAGGCGGCTCGCCTCGAGGATGCGCTCGTGCGCGTCCAGCATCACGCGGCGCAGAGCCGGGACCACGTCGGCTTGCGACAGCAGCGGGCTCTGCGCGTGATCGAGCAGGCTGACCAGCGCGAGCCCAGCCGCGATCGCCGTGCCCTCGTCTTTGTAGTTGCCTTCGGCGAGCCCCGCGACCAGCACGTCGCTCTCGCCACAGCGCCACGGAGCGAGCGCCACCGCGCTCGTCGATAGCGGCGACCAAGCGCCCTCGGTGCGCGCCAGCGCGTGCACCGGCCCAAGCGTGAGCTCCAAGCTCGCCGCCTCCCCGAAGCGCGACGTACGACCGACGCGCGCCTCAGCGGCCAGGCGTCCTTCCAAGTTCGCGAGCAGCGATTGGGCCATCGGCGCAGTGTACGCGAAGTCGGGGGCCCGCCTTGAAGCCTCGAGGCCATTGCTCTACGAGGCCGCGTGAGCGATCGGGACGAGCAGAAGCCCTCGGACAAGGACGACGAGATCGATGTCGAGTGGCTGGTCAATGTGGCCGGCCTGCTCGGCATGAACCGGATCCGCGTGCGCTGGAAGTTGCTGTCGCTCGCTCGCAAGTGGTCGGCGTTGGGGCGGGATGGAAGCCCCGCGACGTCGCGCAGGTTTCGCCATCAGAAGTGTTGGAGCTGCCAGCAGATCCGCGACCTCGATGAAACGCGATGCGGCAACTGCGGCTCCCGGCTTGGGTCGAAGCCGGCCGCCTTCATGCGCTCGCTTGGCTTCGTCGTACCGCCGTCGCTCGCGGTCAGTTCGCTGCTCTTCACCTTGAACCTCGCGGTCTACCTGCGGGTCTGGCTGGTCGACGGTACGTCGCTTTTTTCCCTCTCGCATGAAGCGCTCCACGCCTGTGGTGCGCATGGGTCGTATGGCTTCCTCGAGCCGAGCAACCTTTGGCGACTCGGTGCGGCGATGTTTCTCCATTTCAACCTGCTGCATCTGGCGATGAATCTGATCTCGCTGATGCAGGTCGGGCCCAGCGTCGAGGACCTGCTCGGGCGCGGAGAGATGCTGCTCGCGTATCTTGTGACGGGGCTCGTTGGGAACTTCGTCTCGGAGCTGCGCCCAACGCCGTTCATCGGCGCGGGCGCTTCGGGGGCGGTGATGGGGCTGGTTGGTCTGGCCGCCGGACTCGGTCACGCTGCGCATTCGATCGAGGGCCGCGCGGTGCGCGATCGCATGTTGCGTTGGGGAGCCTATACCTTGCTTTTCGGCCTCATGGTCGGGGCGGACAACCTTGCACACGCCGGCGGTTTCATCAGCGGTGGGGTTTGGGGCCTGCTGCGCGCGAAGGCGGCGGTCTTTCGCGGCGCGCCTCCGTCGCATCCAGCGCTTGGAGCGTTCGGCGCGTTGCTGCTGCTGACCACCGGGCTACCGCCGCTCTTGGTACGGGTCGATAAACAGGCGCTTGAACTCCAGCGCCAGGATCTCGCGTACGAGGCTCCATACGATGCGGAACCGCTCGCGGACTGCGACCAAACCACGCGCGCCCATGCTTATTCGTTGTGGAACTTGCTGCCGCCCGAGTCGCGGCAAGGAACCTTCGAGGAGTACGTTGCTCGCTTCTGTTCGGAGCTGCGTGAGCAAGCCGCGGCGAGCCGCAAGCTGGCCCTAGCGACGAAGCCGCGTGAGCTAGCTGCGGCGCTGCCCACCACCAGCGTTTCGCTCGACGCGCTCTTCGCCGAGCTCGAGTCGAGCGCGGCGGGCGATGGGCGCGCGGCCTTCGAGGCTTGGGCGCGCTCGCTCGCGCTGCAACTCAAGTCGCGCAAGCCGGTCGCCGTGCCTGGCCTGCATGGAAGTTACCGCGTGGTCGAGCGGCCGTTGCTGTTCGGGGACACGCGACTCGACATCGACGCAACCTCCGATCTTGCGCCGCTGCCCGAGGCGGGCGCCGCAGCCGCCGTCCCGCGCGCCCTGCGCAAGCTGCTTGCGACGCACAACGTCGCCTTGCCGGTCGTCGGAAGCTTTCTCGTGCGCCCGTGCGCCGCCGGCGAACAAGCTCCGTGTGCGGCCTTCGTCCTCGGCCAAGATCTCGAGCGCTACGCGAAAGGCGAGCTCGATCCGGCTGAGCTCACCGCAGCGCTGCGCAAGCCTCCACCACCACCATCCCAGCCGAGCGCTGCGCGCGGAGTCGCCCTGGTCGAGCAAGTGATTCGCCATGTGCGCGAGAACAACCTGCTCCCCAACCCCGTGCCAATGCCGGCGCAAGAGATCGCAGCTCTCACGCTCCCCGGAGGCAGGCCGCTGCCCCCTTCGGTCCGCCGTTGGCTTGCGTTCGATCGAAGCCTGGTGATGCGGGCCTCGCAAAACCGGTTCTCCGCTTTCAGCGTGCGTGAGGTGTGGTCGCTGATAGGAAGCAACGACGCGCCGGAATGGCTGGCGCGGCTTTCGGCCATGTTCCCAGGGGACTTTTTGGTCCTTGGCCTCCCCGTGGACGACTCGGTCGTCACGCTCTATCTCGCCGCCGCGGACGAGTCGGGCGAGGTGCCGATCGTGGCCTTCGACGTCGACGATATCCCGACCTGCTACGTCGACGCCGGCTTCGACGTGTGGCTCGCCTTGGCGTACCAGCTCCCGGGCTACAAGGGCGTGGGCGGAGCTCCTCCGCGCGTGCTCTTCGATGCGCTGGGAGGGCGCGAGCAGGTGGCGGCGTGGTGAGGCCGATGTTCCAGCGCAAGCACGTCGGAGGCACGGTCCTCGTGCTCGCCGCATGGGCCTGTAGCGCGCCGGAGCCGCAGCACGCGCTGCCTGCGAACAGCGTCGCCACGGTCGAGTCGAGTGTGGCGATCAAGTCTCCCGAGATCGCTGACCTAGCGAGCGCGATACCGGAGGTCTCGAGCGCGCCGCCCTCGAGTGAGCGGCCCGAGGACGACATGGTGCTGGTCAGCGGCGGCAGCTTCACGATGGGCTGCGGCAAGGTCGACCGCGCGTGCCTTGAAGATGAGAAGCCTACGCATTCGATGGGCGTCCGAGCGTTCAAGATCGACAGGCTCGAGGTGACCGTCGAGCAGTACCTGCGCTGCGTGCGTGCGGGCGTCTGCCCGCCGCCGAGCGACATCACCCGCTATGAGCGCTGCATCGATCACGGTCACTGCCCGCCGCCGACGACGAATGGTCTTGGGATCTGCAACGCCAATGATCCAAGCCGTGGACAGCATCCCATCAACTGTTTGGCCGGAACCAGCGGAGCCAGCGACTACTGCAAGTGGCTCGGAAAGCGTCTGCCAACGTCGACCGAATGGGAGC
>CAITIQ010000635.1 GCA_903892415.1 uncultured delta proteobacterium
AACGACAGCGGCCTCATTGAAGCGCTTCGCGTGGCGTACAGGCGGCGCCCCCCCGCGTGGTCCTTCCGCTGTTAAACGACAGCGGCCTCATTGAAGCTCGATCGCAGAATCTGCGGCTGTTGTAATGGCGTTCCTTCCGCTGTTAAACGACAGCGGCCTCATTGAAGCTCGCGGAGGGCGTCCGCGGTTGCAGGGGCGTACCTCTCCCGCACCCGCTTCAATGAGGCCGCTGTCGTTTAACAGCGGAAGGCTCGTCCACAAGCCGTCAGCGGAGCCTCGGTGCTCTCGGCTTCAATGAGGCCGCTGTCGTTTAACAGCGGAAGGGGTTGCTGTGGCTTTCAACTGGCTTGAAGTCGGGGCGCTTCAATGAGGCCGCTGTCGTTTAACAGCGGAAGGGGCTCCCCTGGGACCTGGGCAATTCCGTGGGGTTGCCGAGGGGTTTGCGAGCGGTTGGCTCGGGAGGGGAGGTGCAAGGAACAACTGCGGATAATATAGCTAAAAAAGGTTGGGTTTTCAAGGGGCTAGGGGCTGCGAGCGGTGGCGGGGGTTGGTTCATCACTTGGCCGCTCGCGGCGTTCATACGACGATGGCTGTCTTGTAGGCGGGAGGGCAGGGGAGGCCGATGGCGTCGATGCAGGCGAGGGCTCGGCCGTCTGCTGGGCCGAGGTCGATGAAGAGTACCTGATCTTCGCCGCTGTTAATGATGCTTTTGAGTTCTGCTTGAAGTTCAACCACTTCAGACGGGGAGAGGTCGCAGCGGAAGACCGAGAACTGCAGGTGGTCTCCCCAGCCCTTCATTAGCTTGAAGACGAGGCGGAGGCGCTTTGGGTCGGCAATGTCGTAGGAGACGATGAAGGTTTGCTGCACGGCTACCTCGTACGGAAGGCGGGATACTCCGGGATCTCGCCGAGGAGCACGCGGCCGAGAAGGCGGGCCTGGACGTCGAGGATACGGCGATAGCTAATGCGATAGCCGAAGATGGGATGGGTAACCTGTTGTTCGAGCCGGCGTTGATAGGCGAGGATGAAGCGGCGGCGGGCAGCTGGGTTGAGAGAAACCCCGGTGGGGTGGACGAGGAAGTCGGTCGGCGTGATGGTGCCTTGGTTGATGACGCCGAGCACGGTCGAGTCGGCGAGCAGCGGCCGGAACTCTTCCATGAGGTCGAGCGCGAGGCCGGGCTTTCCGTGCCTTGGTTGGTGATAGAAGCCGCGTAGCGGGTCAAGTCCGGCGCCAGCTGCCGCAATGGTTAGCTCCTTGGCCAAAAGGGCATATCCGAGTGACAGCAAGGCGTTGACGGGGTCTCGCGGCGGTCTGCGGTTGCGGCCGTTGAGCTCAAAGCCGAGCTCTGCGGTAAGCATGCCGCTGAATGCTCCGAAGTAGCTGCGTGCGGCGGTGCCTTCAATGCCTAGTAGGCTCTCGAGCGCCTCGCAGTTCTCGGCTTTCTTGGCGAGCTGCTCCAACTCGAAGAGGACGGTCGGGTCGGGCTTGACGTGGTTGCGACGCAGCAAGGTTCGGCAGTTGCGGATTTTGGAGGCAACCCAGCCGCGAGCCAATGCGAGGCAGCGGTCGGGCTGGTCCGCGATGCGATACTGCGCTGTTCGAAGCTCGACGTTGTTGGTGTCGTTGGCGATGGTGCGTCCAACGAAGTAGCCGCCGGTGGTGAAGTAGCTGATGGGGATTGCCCGATCGAGCAGGGCGCGAATGGCTTGCGTGCTGATCTGGACGTTGCCCATGAGGCAAACTTGGGAGGTCTGTGGAATGCGCGCTTCCACCTTCTCGCCTTGGGGCGTCTTAATCTGGAGTACCTCACCGTCGAGGCCGACGCGCGCTCCTTGTTCTTGGACGTAGAGGGCTAGTTGATCGTCGCGGGGTGGGACGACTTGGCGCAGTCGCTGTTTGGGTGGAGCCTCTTCGTTCTCGTTGGCACCCGGCTTGGTGGATAGGGCGCGAAGCAGGTTCACCTCGTCGGGCAAACAAATGCCGACGAGTGAGCAACCGAAACACTTGGGGCTGTCGACCAAAGGCGGAGGGAGTTCGGCTTGCTTCGCTAATGCATTGGAGCGCGCTATCGCCCCGAGGGTGATGCGTTCCAGCTCTTCATCGATGGCGATGGTTACGCGCCGCTTGTTTTTGGCGAAATAGAGCGCCGCTTCACGGACGTTGTACCCATGGTCTCGCAGCAGAAGTACCTGCGCACATAGCTGTGCGCGCTCTGGCAGATAGGCGCCTTCCGGAACGTCAGGCGCGCTACCACGCTTGTATTCAATGGGAATAACGGTGCCCGATTCGTGGCCTTCAACGACGTCGATCTTGGCGGTAAGGCCAAGGCGCTCGGAGGTCAGATGGACGCTGCGAGCCGCGTAAGGGGGAGCTCCTTCGTGCTCCTCATTAGCCCCAGCTCCTGGTTCTTGCGGCGGGGCGGGCAAGCGCCCACCCGGGCGATCGGCGCGCTTGTGGACGGCGTGGCCGTCGAGCGTAAAGAAGTTATGCGCGAACTCGCCTTGGACATATTCAAGGTAAAAAAGCCGCTCGCAGTAGAGCACCTCGTTCACCATGCGAGCCGGGATAGGAGGCTCTGCTTCGCCCTCCGGCTCACGACGCGGAAGTGGCTTGGCGCGCAGCGACGCTTGGAGCGTCTCCTCCAGCGATAACGGTAACTTCTCCGACCCCATCGACCCTCCCGGGCGCCAAAGCGCCAGAAAGCATGGTGGCGGAAATGGGCTGGCTGGGCAAAAGAGTGGGAGATTGTCTAGCTGGGCTTCCGGGCCTGCGTGATGAGTTCGTTACTCACCGCAACAATAAAGTTGGACACGGCCGACGTTACTCCTAGCCACTCGCCCTGGTAGGAGTCCCAATCATCGTAGTCAGCGGGGGCGATGAGTTCGCCACCTACCCTGAAAGGGTACCGATAGCTAACCTGGTCGTCCTTGTTTGAGGGTCGAGTGGCGTCGATCTTGCGCAGTCTCGCAGCCTCTCGTCGTAGATTGATGAATCGCTGGACCTGTCGCGCTAGCGAGTGCATGCGTTTGCTGAGCTTGTTCGCTTGCTCGAGTGCTTCTAGCGGTGAGTGGTTGAGAAAATGCGTAAGGAACTCCGGATCAGAGGGCTGGCCGGAATACATAATTAACGCTAGAGATTTGAGCGCCTTTTCATAGGCCTGCTGCAGCCAGTACCGACGGTGGCATTCAGGTTTCGCGGGAGTTCCGAGCGCCGCCGAAAGGTCTGCCTTTGCCTGTTTAAGCCAGACCTTAGCCTGCTGCAGACTGGCCACTCAGTGCACTCCGCGCAAAGTCTTGAAGTTGCAGTCCCGCTGCGCTGCCGTGCAGAATCTCACCGTCAAGTACCCATTGTGCGAGTTCTGCATTGGTCTGAATCGCAAGGCGAATGTCTTCGGGGTTGCCCGCAATGAGGTTGAGCGCGTGACGGAAAGAGCGGCCCGCACTGAAGCTGACCGGGCGCTCGGGATGTTCGTCACTGCCCATGGCCGGAATGACCTCGAGCAGCCACGCCTCGGAATCGCTCTGGCGAAGCCAGATTGCTGTGTCCATCGGATCTTCCAGTTGAGCGTGAGACTCGACGAGTTCCTGCATCTCGCTGCGCGTGACCATGCCCCACTGTAGCTCACGAGATCGCAGGCGCGAAGGGTACCTGCTCGCCTTGAGCCTACTGGCCGTTAAGGCTTGCCGGTGAGCGTCACGCTGAAGGGGCATCTGCCTTTATTGCCAGTGTGCTTCCCAGAATGCCAATGACCCGTTAATGTGCCAGGTTCATCGATGGGGGCGTCAACGAATTCAGTGGCTTTGGTTGTCGCAGCGCGCTCAACAGGGCGTGGGGGCGCCGGACAGAAGTCGCGCAGAGGCCAGCAACAGCAGGCCTTTCGGCGGCAGTGGGCGCTCGTTCAATACCTCCACAAAGCGAAGGTAGGCCGGACTATCGCGCAGATGGGCGACCACCTGCAGGTGGGCCGCGCGACGGTCTATCGCTATCTCGATTTCCTAACCGAGGTTGGGATCGCGATCAGCAAGTCGATGGTGACGGGTGAAGCGCGCTACGTGCTCCTCGGTGACCCCTTGCCGGGTATGCGCAGCGCCGTTGGCCGGCACGCGCTGATCCTTGCTTGTGAGGCGCTTAAGCCGTTCCAAGGCACGCAGATGTTCCGCGAGCTTCAGAAGCTGCGAGACGAGCGGCCAGCGGAGGCTTCGGGGGCGCAGGTCGCCGTCAAGCCAGAGCCCGCTGCGTCGAGCGCGCAGGTGCTCAGCCTGGTAGAGCGTGCTCTCTCCGAGTCGCGCCAGCTGAGCCTGCGCTATCGCGGTGCGAGTGATGCAGAGGCGCGCACGCGAGAGGTAGCTCCGCTCGAACTCCGTCTTGCTAAAGGCCAGGTCTATCTGCTCGCCAACGAGATCGACACCGACGCGCAGCGCACCTTCAAGATCGCACGCATCGAGAGCGCGACGATCGGCGAGCGCTTCGATCCCGCTGCGCGCCACCCAGCCCCGATGGACCATGCGGTGGTTACCTGGTCGGGCGACGTCGTTGAAGTCGCCATCCGCATCTCGCCGGAGGGCGCGCGCTTTGTCAGTGAGTTCCCGCTGATCAAGGACCAGCGCGTGGAGACCGCAGAGGACGGAAGTGTTGTCGTCCGAGCGCAGGTCGCGGGGATTCACGAGGCGCTGAAGTGGACGCTGAGCTGGGGACGCAAAGCTGAAGCGCTTGCGCCGGCGGAGCTAAGGGCGCGCGCCGCGCAGGAGCTGCGCGAGGCCCTCGAGAGGTACGACGCACAAGGTGTCTCAGACAAGGTGAGACAAGGGCGTGCGAAGGTGGCCGCTGGGGAGAAGCAGAAGCCGGCCGCGGTGAGTGTTGATTGGCAAAGGCAATGACGTGTTCGTTTCACGAAAGGGCGATTCAAAATGCTCGTGCTTCCCGCTCTGAAGGTTCAGCAGTTCTCGCAGACGGTCTATCTCCTCAACCTCTCTGCATCAGATGTGGAGCGGCTGGTTCGCTTTGAGGTCCTGGGAGAAGCGACAACCGAGGGGAAGGCCAAGGCGAAGCGCAGCAAGGGCTCGCTCGTGAACTGGTCGGACTTGGAGGAACGGGTGCAGGCCTCCGATGAGGCGTATCAGCGCCCGATCTTGAAGAAGAAGATCGAGGAGCTGGCTGCGTACGTGCTCGAGGTGCGCGAGAGCGGGCAGCTTCCAGCCTTGCCCGGGGCTGTGCTGTTGACCACCGATGAGCCGGTTACCTTTCGCGCAGAGGGGTCGAATCCGTTCGTGGGGTTGTTGCAGCTCGAGGACGAAGATGGCGCCCTTCGCGTACTCGACGGACAACATCGCCTGCTCGCTGTGAGCGCGCTCTTGGCCTCGCCCGAAGTGGATGCAACCACGGCGGCCGCGCTGCGCGACCTGCAGATCCCGGCTGTGCTGTTTGCGGGGCTTGGTGCCGATGCGGTGGTGGAGATGTTCGTCACCATCAACTCGAAGCACACGAAGCTGAATCCGTCTTTGCTGTTGAGCCTGAGTGGACAGAAGCTCTTTGCCGATGAACGAAGCGCTCGGGTGCATGACGTCATCAAGCTGCTCAACGACGATGAACACTCGGCGTTGCGCGGTGACATCAAGATGTTGGGTGTCGGCCAGGGGCGCGTTGCGCAGTCGGGATTAGCCCAGGAGCTGCGACGCGTGCTCGACGATATTCGCAAGGAGGCGGGGGGCGCCGCTTGGGTCGATACGTTTGAGGCGCACGCGCCAGCGCTCTACAACCATTACTTCCAGGAGGTAGCGAAGGTGTTCGTTGATGGTTGGGGTAAGCCTGGCTACTCGACGCACTCGCTGCTCGCGTTGCGCGCGTTTATTCAGGCTTCGCGTGAAGTGCTGCGGCTGGTCTTTGCACGCGACGCAGACCCGCGTGTGTCGATCAGCGAGATCCTCGCGCCATGGCAGATGCAGGTCGGCGCTGCGAGATTTGAGACAGCGGGACTTTGGCGAGAGCGTACGGGCAGCGGCGGCAAGGAGACGACGCGGCTACTCACGCGTGAACTGATTGCAGCGCTAGCAACGAGCGGAGCGAACGCCGGATGAGCGACCCGATCGTGAAGCTGCTGCTCGAGCAGCATGAGCCCGATTTGCTGGATACGATCGATCGCGCGGTCGGCGCGCGCCTTGGCCCTGCGGAGATGCAGGCGTTGGAGGGCGCGGTGAGAACGCGACTAACCGACGCGCTGCGACGCGCTTACGAGATGGGCTACCGCGAGGCGTTGGCCGCTCGAGCGCGTGCGGAGACCGCGAGGTCGCCTGTCGCTGTCTTGGCGGAGGAGAGCGTGGGCTTTGCTGCTGCGCCGCCGCCGAGTGCAGCTCCACCAAACGAGCCACGCGACGAGGGCGCGGAGCGGAACATCGCGGAGATGCGCGCGCTAGCGACTAACTTCGGAGAGGGTGCGCAGCCGACTGAACCCGTGAAGGCTGAGAAGGCGGACCTGAGCCTCTTTGGCGAGGAACTCCCTGACGAGGTGGAGGATGACGCCGGTGAGGACGTTGCCTTGCCTCCCTCGATTGTTGAGGAGGAAGAGGAGGAGGCCGCGACGACGAGCTCGAGTGACAGCGCCCCCGATAGCCTCCTTTGGGACGACGAGGATGACGACGCTGATGATGCTGGTGAGGCCGGCGAGGGCTCTGGCAAGACGCGCATCCGCAGGACCAACGCCGAGCTCGCGCAGATCTCCGAGCAGGTTTTTGGCTACATCAAGGCGAATCCAGGGACGAAGGCACGCGCTGGGTTCGACGCACTGGGCCTCGACGGGCTCGATTGGCGAGGCGCGGTAAAGCGTTTGGCCAAGGCTGGGCGGATTTTCTACGCCGGCGCGACTACGGCTCGAATGTACTTCGCGCTGGAGGAGACCAAGCGCGGCCGACCGAAGAAGCTAACGAAGACCGCGTTCATCCTTGCGTTGCCGTTCGATTTGCCTGCTGCAGAGGTTGCAGCGTCGGCGCGCAGCGTCGGCCTCACATTCGATGACCGCTATGTGCACGGCGTACGCGCTAGCGACCGCCGCCGAGTGAAGACGGAGGCCGCCGAGGCGCGCGCAAGATTGATCACCGAGCGTACGGCCGTGATCGTCTCGAGCCCGCGCGAACCGGAGGGCTACCGCGAGCTCCGTCGCGCCTACACCCAAGCACGACGTTCCGATGGGATCTGGTTGGCCTGCCAAGCACTGGTGACGCTTGGCTCGGCGGAGGACTCGGAGCAGGTCTTCTATGAGACACGGCGCGCTGAGAGCGCTGCCCACGCGAAGGCCCCGCTCACGGCCGAACTCTTTGCGCGACATGTGCGGCACTCCGGTGCGGACCCGCGAGCGACGATGGTGATCGACTATCTCTTGCCAGCGCTAATCGAGCGCTACGGTCGTCCCACGGCTGCGCAGGGCTACACCGACGCGCACCGGCCCGACCCTGCGCATCATTCGTTGCTGAGTCAGACGCTGGTCTACGCAGGGCGTGTTCTGGGCGTCGCTCTGCCTCCCATTTACCAACACGCGACCGCGCCGCTGGCCATCTTCGCCATTCACGGCGATGTTCCTTCGATTGGTCTAGGTGCGTACGCCCCGGCCTTTGCTGATGGTCGTGACGCTGCGTTCGTAGCAGCCAATCATCTGAGCTACTTCATCCCTGGACACTACGCGCGCCGGCTGGTGCCGGTGGAACAGGAGCTGCGTCGTTGGGTTGATTCGGCGTTCGCTCTCGCACGTGGAGCGACGCAGTTTGAGCACCTGAGCCATCTCGAGCAGAGCATGCTCCAGACCCAGGTCGACCCGGACGAGCGCGTCATCATCGCGCGAGAGACGGAAGGCCTCGACCCGCGCGACATCGACATCGCAGGCTGGTTCCGCGCCGTTGACGTCACCGCAGACCGACTCGGCCTGCTGCTGTGCCACGACCTCGAGCGCGCCCTTCACATCTTGCGTGGCGGCCAGCCCACCGGCGACGACGCTACCGAAGCGCGTGTTGACGCACTCAGAACCTGGTCCGTCGGCGAGGACTACCTCGCCGTCCGGTCCGCACTCGGCATTGGGGTGGAGTAGCCATGGCAGGGAAGAAGAAAGATGGGCCGCCGATGGAGGAACCGAAGTGGCTCAAGAGCTTCGGGAAGCCCATCGAGCAGGTGAAGACGGAGCAGAAGGACGAGGTGGTTGAGGCCGGGGCTGCGCCTGGTCATGCGCCTGACTCAGGAGGAGAGGCTGCGGCTGGGAGCGGGGCTCAACGAGTAGCGTCTCGTAAGACAGACGTTCCCGCCGTTCGGACTGTTGGGGAAGCCGAGCTGCCGAAGTCTGCCTCGCGCGAAGTTGGGAGTTTCGCTGAGTGGTTCGGACGCTTCTCGGCGAGCCCGCCGAATGCGCCACTGGCCCCTCGTGAGTGGCAAGAGGCGCTGGCGCGAGAGGACACACCGACCTCGCGGGTCATCCGGATCCCAACGGGCTATGGAAAGACTCTCGGAGTGCTCGCTGCGTGGGTCTACCACCGTGTCGAGCGAGGCGATGAACGCTGGCCGCGACGTCTCGTCTGGACGCTGCCCATGCGCGTGCTCGTCGAGCAAACGGAGCACGAGGTGCGAAAGTGCCTGGAGCGGCTGCAGCTTCTCTGGCAGCCAGGGAAGGACCACAACGGCAAGGTCGGTGTGCATCTGCTCATGGGCGGCGCTTCGCAGGGCGGTGAATGGAACCTCTATCCAGAGGAGAACGCCATCCTTATCGCGACGCAGGACATGGCGCTCTCCCGCGCGCTGAATCGTGGCTACGCCGCGCCCCGCGCCCGCTGGCCAATGGAGTTTGGCCTGTTGAGTCAGGACGTCCTTTGGGTGCTCGACGAGGTCCAGCTCATGGACGTCGGGCTCGCGACGAGCGCACAGCTTCAGGCCTTCTTCGACGATGACACGAACCAAGGCCGGTCCCTCAGGCCGCGCATCAGCTGGTGGATGAGCGCCACGCTCCAACATGACTGGCTGAAGAGCGTCGACACCGCTGCGGCCCACCGGTCGTGGACGATCCGACCTACGACGCTCACCAAGCACGCGCTTGAGGAGGGCCTTGCGACGATCGAGAAGAAGATCGAAATGCGCGCCATCGCGGCCGCGGACACCGGCGCCTTCGCAACCGTGATCAAGGACGCTCATGTGGCCTCGCCGAAAGACGGGGAGCACGGGCGCATCACCCTAGTCGTCTGCAATACAGTCGACCGGGCCTCGCAGACCTACGACGCGCTCACGAAGCTGGGTTTCGCAGCCGAGCTGCGACTCGTACACAGCCGGTTCCGGCCGCACGAGCGCGCCGCATGGAAGAATGAGTTCCTCAGCCGAGACGCGTGCACGCCCGGGATCGACCGCATCATCGTTGCCACGCAGGTGGTGGAGGCGGGGGTGGACATAAGCGCGACGACGCTCGTCTCTGAGCTGTCGCCTTGGTCGAGCCTTGTTCAGCGCTTCGGTAGGTGTGCGCGTTACGGCGGTCGCGGACATGTCATCGTGGTTGATCGGGGCAGGGACGAGAATACGGCTGCCCCTTATGCCGCCGAGGAACTCGAGGCCGCGAACGGCGCTCTTGAGAGACTCGCACAGACGTCCAACGACGTCGGGATCGCGAGCCTTGAGCGGTTCGAGCAGGCACTCGACGCCCCCCAGCGGAATCAGCTCTATCCTTACCGGCCAGCGCAGCTACTGCTCCGGCGGGAGCTCGAGGAACTCTTCGACACGACGCCCGACCTAACGGGTGCCGATATCGACGTCAGCCCGTTCATACGTAGCGGGGACGAGCGAGACGTCTCGGTGTTCTGGTTGGACATCCCACCGATCAAGAAGGGAGCGCTTCCGCCCGAGCCGCCGAAAGAGCGTAAGCCAGCTCGCGAGGAGCTCTGCGGCGTGCCGTTCCTGGCGGCGCGAGACTGGTTGTGCGGGAAGCAGACCAAGGACAAACCTGCGCCACGCCTTCTCCCCACTCGGCGCGCCTGGGTCTGGGATTGGATAGACGGCGCGTGGACCGTCGCGGAGCGTGTGCGACTCATCCCGGGCGCTGTCGTCTGCGTTGCTGCCGACAGCGGCGGCTATCGAGTCGACCGCGGCTTCGATCCGGACGCCAAACTGGTTCCCGTGCTTTCCGCACCGCCGCGCGCAGCCCAGGATACGGCAGACGACCTCGAGGACTCGGAGGAGCTGAGCGCAACGGATGCCCCCGATGATGCGGGTGCGATCCTCGCGAGGAGGTACAAGACAATTGCGACGCACAACGCCGAGGTCGGGCAGCTTGCGCGACAGGTCGGCGCAGCGTTGCTTCCGGAGCGGCTCTCTGAGGTCGTCGACCTTGCCGGTCGGTGGCATGACCTTGGTAAAGCTCACCCCGCATTCCAGGCGATCATCAAGGAGAAGGGCCCATTCGCAAGCCGTGTCGACCTAGCGAAGGCGCCACGCGACGCTTGGGAGCCGAAATGCACCTATCAGATCAAAGAGGGCGATGCTCGACGCGGGTTCCGCCACGAACTCGCGAGTTGTCTGGCGCTCTTCTCGGTGCTGAGCACGCATGAACCAACGCACGGTGCGCTGCTCGGACCATGGGCAGAAGCGCTTCGACTGATCGGCGACGGGCCCGTGGCTGCACGCACGGCGGTCGACGTAGAGCCAACCGCGCTGGAAAGGCAGGTGCTCGACTGCACCGCCGAGGAGTTCGACCTTCTCGCCTACCTGGTGGTGAGTCACCACGGCAAGGTGCGTGTCGCCTTGCATGCGGGCCCGAAGGACCAGGAGTATGTGGTCCGTGATGCCCGGGGATTGCCGATCCGCGGCGTGCGCGACGGGGATGAACTCCCCGCAGTCTCACTCGATGGCTCAAGCGTGCTTCCGGCATTCTTGCTCAGCCTTGCGCCTGCCGCGCTTGGGCTCTCGCCAACAACGGGACGTAGCTGGCGAGACCGTACTGCATCTCTAATGCGCCGCCACGGTCCAGGCGCCCTCGCATTTCTGGAGGCGGTCCTCATCGCAGCCGACCGCCGCGGCTCTCAGCTGACTACGGTCGATCCTCTGCTCGATGACCGGAAGACGGGAGGTACCGTATGACGATCCATCTCCACCATCTGAGAGGCTGTGCACCCGCGCCTCTCGCCCACTACCTCAAGGCGATCGGCATCCTCAGATTGATTGCCCAGCAGAAGGACCCCGAGGTGCGCGGCTTCTGGCATGACGAGCATTTTTGCTTGCTGACCACCCTGGATGAGCAGGCGCTCGAGGCGTTCCTTCTCGATGAGTACGAGCCGACTCCATTCGTTTCACCTTGGAACAAGGGCTCAGGGTTCTTCGCGACGACTGACAAGGGCCTCACGCCGCTTGAACAGTCGAAGGCAGCTCGGCTCGCCCCATTTCGGCTTGGTATCTGCGAATCGCGCGCGCAGCTCGCCGAGATTACCAAGGCCGACGCTGCGGTACGAAGCCTTAAGGACCAGACGAAGGCAAAGAAGGGAGCAAAGCCTGCTCGTGCCAAAAACGACGCAGACTACAAGAGGGAGCTGGCTGCAGTGGAGCGCGAGTTCAAGCGGCTCAAGGCGGACCTGTATGCACCGTTCGCACTCGCTTGGCGCGGGCCGCATCGCGATTGGATGGACGCTGCCATGGTCTTGTCGTCGGGCGGCGAACCCTCATGGCCTGCGCTGCTCGGGACGGGAGGCAACGACGGTCGGCTCGATTTTACGAATACCGCGATGCAGCGGCTGGGCGACATCTTCGATCTCTCCTCTCCCAGTGCAGCGCCTACGCCCATCGCGTCAGCGCTCGTGAGGACCGCGCTCTTCGAGACCCCGTCGACGGGGTCTTTTGAAGGAGCGGTCGGTCAATTCCTGCCCGGCTCCGCGGGTGGAGCGAACGGCACGACCGGTCCCGATGGTGGGAGCCGCGTCAATCCTTGGGACTTCGTCCTCATGTTGGAGGGGGCGGTCGCGTTTCGCGGCCAGGCAACGCGCAAATTCGGCGCGCGAGACGACATGCGGGCGGCCATCCCATTTGCCATCGCGGCTCAAGCGATTGGACATGCGACACGGGGTAAGGAGAAGAGCTCGCGCGGTGAGCAGTGGATGCCGCTGTGGGAACGCCCGACGACTTGGTCCGAGGTGAGCGCATTGTTTGGCGAGGGACGCGCTCAGCTGGGACGCGCCACCGCCCGCCGCCCGCTCGACTTTGCACGAGCGGTTGCCAGGCTTGGCGTGGCCCGAGGGCTGACCGGCTTCGTGCGCTACGCCTATCTGGAGCGCAACGGACAGAGCAACCTCGCAGTCCCTCTCGGCCGGATCGACGTGGCGGAGCAGCCACGCGCACGGCTGGTTGATGACCTCGGTGGCTGGCTCGATCGGCTCCAGCGCGAGTCGGAGGATGCACCGGCGCGTTTCGCGGGCGCGGTCGGCATGCTGCTGGATGCGGTCTTCGACGCACTCACCCGTGACGCAGAGCCCTCACGTTGGCAATCCGTTCTCATGGCGATCGACGCAGTCGAGCGCATTCAGGCAACCGGGACGGGGTTCAGGGTAGGCCCGTGCCCAGCTCTCTCAGCGGGCTGGCTCGAAGCAGCAGACGACGGCCGGGCGTCTGGAGCGCGCACTGCTGAGTGGGCGCTCGCCCTCGCGCTGGGCAGCGCCGCCCGGGGATATGACAAGGAGGGACGACCATTCGATTCCGTTCGCGCGAACGCGATCCCGATCGACCCCAAGAAGTCCTGGGCCTATTCCGTCGGCGCTGACAAGCGGCTCATCAATGATCCGCGCGTTCTGATGAGGGGTCGAGATCCGCTGGGCGATCTGATCGCCATGGTCGAGCGGCGCATCGTCGAGGCCTCTCAGCGCAGTCAGCGGAGTTTGCCGCTGGTGGCACGCTACGGTGCGGGAGCGAGGCTCGAAGATCTGGCGCTCTTCAATGCTGGCGAACTCGACGTGGAGCGCATCGTCTCGCTCGGTCGCGCGCTCATGGCGGTTCGCTGGGCGGAGGTCAGGCTACCGCGCGAGCGCGTCCGTAAGGCAGGCGACCGCCCCGACGACGCTTGGCAGGCGATGCGACTCTGTGGACTGCCGTTCGAAGTGCGCGATCGTATGGTCGCGGTCGAGCCTGCGTCGTTCAGACGGCTCGCGAACGGCGATGCGTCTGGAGCGACGGAGCTTGCCCTGCGGCGGCTGCGCGCGGCGGGCTTCCGCCCTCCGCTCGTTGCCGCAGTCGCGGACGCGACGACTGCACGCCGTTGGGCTGCAGCATTTGCCTTCCCCATCTCCTCTGCCGTCGCGGAAGCGATGGCCAACCGCTTTGAGAAACCCACGCTCACGGAGACCGCATGACCATCGACTTCAGCTCACTCGACGCCTCAACCCGCTTGCTCTTCTCGATCGACGTCCGCCCCGTGCAGGCTGATCGATTCCAGCCAACCGGTTTCCCCAGTCTCGGTGCCGCCACGTATCAGACGCACGCAGGACAGAAGCTGCTTGTTGAGTCTGCGCAGAGCATGGCGAACCGTCTCGAAACGACGGTTTGGGACACTGCCAAGGAGCAGCCCGTCGCTGCTCTGGCTGGCATCAGCCACGTAACCGTCAAGCACAACGGCAAGTTCCTTACCGATACCATGCTGGAGTCGCACCGGCTGAACAGCCCCTATATCCTCGAGGCTCCAGGGTCGAAGTTTATCCCGGAGCTGAAGGCGGCGCTTGGAGCCCTGGAGAACGGGCCGATCAATCGCAAGCTCCTGGCGCAGGTGCTGCTGAAGTACGACGTAGGCAGTCTCCTCCACGGTGTCTTCTTGGCCAAGAAAGAGCTCGCGGGAGGACGGCTCCGAATAGCGCGTGCGTTGTCGGCCTTCATCGAGGCGACCGGCGTGCGAGTTGCAGCATCCGGCGGCGTCAAGAACGACCATGTCAACCCCGCGGGCGACACAGCCAAGGGCTTCGGCAACGTGCCCTTCGCTCGAGACGAGTTTACCGCAGAGCAGATCGTTCTCCACGTGAACTTCGACCTTGCACAGGTGCGCGGCTACGGTCTGGGGTCGGACGCCGAGCGATTGCTCGTGCTGCTAGGACTGCATCGGCTTCGAAAGCTACTCGATGGCGATCTGCGTCTGCGCACCGCCTGTGATCTCGAGCCGACGACTCGAAACCCGAAGGCGACGCGACCAGATGGCTTCATGCTCCCCAGCCTCGCCGACCTCGAAGCGGAGCTCCGGCTCTCGATCGAGAAGAACAAGTCGGCCATGGTCCACACGGAGACGGTCTACGACGCGAAGATCGAGTCGGCGAAGAAGAAAAGGGCCGCTGATGCCGACGCCGAGAGCGATGACGACGACGCTGGAGAAGAGTGATGCCGACGATTGTGTTGCGGTTTCCAGGTGGCCGCTACCACGCGACGCCTGGCGGCCATCACGTGAATGAGGGTATCGTGGAGTGGCCACCGAGCCCTTGGCGGCTCGTCCGAGCGCTGATCGCTTGCGGCTACGCGACCCAGCATTGGGAGTCGGTTCCATCCGCAGGGAGGCGCCTCGTGGAGAGCCTAAGCAGCACGCTACCGGAGTATCGTCTCCCGCCCGCCGCCCTGGGACACTCGCGTCACTACATGCCTATGGCGCGTATGAAGGAGGGGCGCGAGGAGACGACGTTGGTGCTGGACTCGTTCGCGGACGTCGGAGACGGGGAGCTTTGGGTGCGTTGGGCAACCACCCTTGACGAGGAGGCACGGCGCCTGTTCGATACTCTGGTTGCGCACCTTGGTTACCTTGGGCGGAGTGAGAGCTGGGTAACAGGCGAGTCGGTCGCAGACGATCGGTCGATGCCCATTGGCGGGCGGGCAGTTCCTCACTCGGATCTACTCAGGGCCGGAAAGACGTTCGAGCAAGTTGCGCTCAGGGCCCCGGAGTTAGCAGAGGAGTACGCCTTGTGGAGGAAGAGAGAGGTCGACGAAGCCATTGTCGCGGCCGGGCTTGCGAACGCTAAGAGTCCGGCGCAGCGGAAGAAGATAGACGCGATCGAGGCAGCTTTTCCTCTCGATCTAATTGAGTGCCTACAACGCGATACCGCTTGGTGGAAGGCTCATAAGTGGAGCCGTCCGCCAGGGGCCCGGTCAGTTCTTTATTGGCGCGAACGAGGCGGGCTTGAGGTTGGGCCGCCAGCCGCAGCGCGCCCGCCAAAGGAGCACCGTGTAGAAGCTGCGTTGCTTGCGCTTACGACTCCTAGCGGTTCGAGGTCTGCCCTCCCAACCCTTCCGCGGACCCTTCCGCAAGCGGAGTTGCTTCATCAAGCGCTAGTGTCCAAGGCTAAGCCGGAAGAAGCGCCTTGCCCTGAGTTGGTTGGCCGGGACGCCGCGCGCGTGCCACTCAAGGGCCATCAACACGCCCACATCTTACCTGTTGATCTCGACGCTGATGGTCATATCGATCACATTCTAGTGTTTGCACGCATGGGTCTTGGCTCGCGGGCCTTGCGGGCAGTCCGCGCTACTCGCAAGACGTACATGAAAGGCGGAGCGGGCGAACTTCAAGTTGCGGTCGCCGGCACCGGCGCTCTGGAGGATCTCCGCGCAATTGCAGGTGGACTAGGAGCTGGTGTCGAGCACGTTCTCGGGCCGCGGGGCGGGACGACGCTTTGGACAAGTGCCTCACCGTATGTCCCGCCGCGCCACCTCAAGGTGCGAGGTCGATCGTCATTAGAAGGACAGATCCAGGAAGAACTCGCATCACGCGGTCTGCCACCGGCGCGCATTGAGGTCCTCAAATGGGACTCCGACACGCTTTCCCTTAGGCATTTTGTTCGCCGTAGGCAACGTGGCCCGCAACCTCCTCAGGATGTCTGCGTTGCCCTCCGCCTCGAGTTCGAGGGTCGTGTTGTTGGGCCGATTTGCTTGGGCTACGGCGCGCACTTTGGCCTCGGCAGGTTTCGTGCTGAGTGACAAGTCGCGGCTTCACCTGCATAAAGGCTTAACCGCTTCGCTGGGTCAGTCGATCCGACAACCCTCCTTCCTATTCCCCTCCAGTACCTCCACGGACTTCTGCACTCTCTTCCACGCGGCGCTTTTGCTGAGTCCGCGTTTGGCGCCGGCTTCTTCGACGCTGCCGTGGTGGAAGAGGACCGCTTCGATGTCTTCGAGGAGGGCGCGGCGGCGGCCCTGATGCTGAAGTAGGCGCGCTTGTGTTCCGCACCCAACGAGCTCGTCGGCCCCCAAATCACCCACTCACCCCCGCTCTCGCCAACCTGCTCTTCAGCTTCTCCTTGCTCATCCTTAATCGATAATGCGCGGCGCCATATTCGAGCCCTAGCTCGCTAGCGGCGTCGACGAGGCTCTGCTCCTCAATCAGCACGCGTCGCAAGAGTTCAACGTCCTTCGCCGCTAAGTCCCCGACCCCCTCGCTGATTTGGGGGCTTAGTTCGTAGCGGCGCTCGAACTCGAGGGCGCGCTGTTCGACGAAAGGGGTGGTGATGTAGTCGGGGGTCCTCGCAGGAGATGACGTGGGGTGCGAGGCGGGTGGCTTCGCGCTCTATCTGGTGGGCCCGCCTGCGCATGGCCGTGCCCACCGCGCTGAAGATGAAGGTGCCAAAGTTGGTGCGGCTTGGGTCTCAGCGTTGGCGCAGCTTGCGCGCGTACTCGGAGCCGACCTGCATTACCTCGGGATGGCCCACCCAGTGGTACCGGCGGGCGGCTCGGGTCGCCAAGCGCAGCTGCTCGCGGGGGTGGATAGCCTTTCTGCAATAAGCGTCAGCCGTTGTTGCTGAGCACGCGTGTAGTGTCCCCCTTCCGTCAAGACAGTTGCGTGCACGGGATTCAGGTATGTCGTGCACGGACGGCATGAGTTACGCGGCGTGGGCGAGTGGAGCTGTGAGTCGCGAGTTGCGGTATTCGACGGGTGTGAGCCAGCCAAGG
>CAITIQ010000636.1 GCA_903892415.1 uncultured delta proteobacterium
CGCTCACGGTCGCGCGGCGCCTCGAGCGCAACCTGCTCCACGCCATCTCCGGCCAAGACTCGGTGAGCGTGTTATCGACGGTCAAAGGGCCGAAAGGCGAGGCAACCATCCGTCTGAGTGCCCGCAACATCGATGGTCAGGGTTGGGCTGGGGACTTCGCTGTCGAAGGCCAGGCCAAGAGCGTGCTGAAGGACGGAAGTTACGTTACCGAAGGTGAGGGCACGCTGCTCGCTGGTGACTTTGCGCCGGACGGAGCTTCGCGCGTAAAGTCAAACTGACTGAATCCGCGGCCGCGCGCACGTATCCGCCGCGCGCGCCGGCTGCTAGCGTGAACCCGTTTGCCAGTCTCGTCATCCTCCACCGTTTTGCAGCGCGCACGAACGACGTGCGCCGTTCGTGTCGTGGAGCCGCGCGGTAAGCTCGAGCTGTTCCTGCCCAAGGTCGGGGTGCTGCTGACGGTCGTGGAGGGGCATCTTTCCCAGGCGATGGCCAAGCGCTGGGTGGAGGTCATCAGTCCGTCCTTCGAGAGGGGCCTCACCTTCGACACCTTCCACGATTGGGAGGCGATGACCGGCTACGATTCGGCGGCGCGCCAGGAGCTAACCAGCTGGGTCGCCGCCTCCTTCCGCAACGTCCACAGCGCGCGCTTCCTCGCCAAAGACCGGCTCGTTCGCATGGGCGTCAGCGCAGCCAGCGCCATCGTCTCGCTCGCCGGCGTCAAGCTCGAGAGCTTCGCCGAGCGTGCGCCCTTCGAGGCGGAGCTCGGCAACTACGTTTGACCGAGCGCGACGCGGGCTGAGCGGGACGCGGCTGCGCCGTTGGGAATGAGGGTTTTGCGCGCAGCGTTGCCAAGGAAGATGCGAGCGCGTGCGACAAGTTGGTTGTTGTCCCTATCCTTGGTGATTTGTGCGGCTTGTAGCTCTCACGCAGGAGCCGGTGTGGGGCGCGTTGGCGCTCAGGCTCCGGGCCCGGCGGTTCAACCGTCCAGCGTCGCGTCGGTTGGCCTGCGCGCGCCGCCTTCGTCCACCGCGACGATCGACGACCAGCAGGCCGCCGAGCTGCTCGCGGCTCGCAACAAGCAGCGTGAAGATGCGCAGCAGCCGCGCGTGCTGAGCGCCCGTGAGGCGGCCGTTCACCGTTTGACGCAAGCGTACTGTCAGTACATGCGGCGCGAGTTCATGATCGAGTGCAGCGGCGAGCTGGCGACGCTCGAGGAGAGTGACGTGAACGACCTGTTCACCGCCACCGTGGTGCGCCTGAAAGCCGACCGCGGTCCGGAGCAGGTGCATCTCCTGATCGAGACGGCCAACCGGTGGGACACCGTGCTCTTGGCCAAGAACTATTCGAGCGGGGTCGGTGGTTTCTCCCATTCGATCACGGTGACACATGACGAAGCTGCCGCGCCCTCGCTTTGGGTCGGCGTGGTGGAGAACGAGTCGCACGACTCGGACCTCGGCGAATGCAGGGTCACCGCAGACAGCGCCCGCGACTGGGTGGTATGCGGCCTTCAGGACGGACAGCCGTGCTGCGCCCAGGTTCCTCTCGCACGCGAATCGTTCGAGGACGTGAGCAGCATGCTCGAACGCGAGCCTGATTGCGCTCCGCCGCGGGTCACGCGTGAAGGCTTCTCGCGCCTAGCCAACTTCGACGGCACGAGGCTCAGCTTCAAGCGCGATCCGCTCGCGCAGTTCAGCGCGAGAAAGAAGGCCCCCGCGAACGAGGCTCTGACACTCGAACAACTTTTTGCGCTGCACAGGCTGCCGTCTTCTCAGCGCTGATTAGTTAGCAGCGCTGAGCGGACCCACCTGCGCCTCGTCAATCCTCGAAGCAATAAAGCAGGCCGCTGCCGTCTTGGCAGCTGTACTGCGTTTGGCATGTCTCAAGGCGGGTACCGCCGTCTTCGATGATGCAGTCGCACTCGGTTCCGCAGGCAGCCTCGGCGCAGTGGTTCTTGTCTCCCGCGGCACCGGAGATGATCAAGCAGTACTCGGTGTCGGTGCAGTCGAAGCAGCCGTCTACCTCACGGCCCGGATCATTGGAGACGTCGCCTCCGCTATCACCGGTGCTGCCGGAGTCACCACAAGCGGCCAACAAGAGGCCGCAGCCCACGAGCAGAATCATCATTGCCTTCATGGGCTTGGCGTTAGCACAACTGGCGTGCCGTTCCCTCCTCACTCACAGCGGACAGAGCGGAAAGCCGTCTTGGCAGGTCCCAGCTTCGCAGAATTTGTCGGGCCCGCAGTCGCTGTTGGTCTGGCAATCCACCACGCACAAGAGACCAATCGCGTTTTGGCAGCAGGGCTCTTCCACCAGGCCGCAGTTGCAGCTGCCGTCGCATTGGTTGTCGAGGCAGGCGCGCACCAAGTTGCCGAAGGTGCCGGCTGGGGCGCAAATGCCGGAGGGGCCGCAATCGGCGTCGCTGGCGCAAAGGTCGGAGCCGCAGGCGTTGGTGGGCTTCAACTTCACGCCGGCGCACAGCGGTACCAGCGGGCCGTGCAAACAGGTCCCGGTATCGCAGTCGCTGGTGTCGCAGCAGCTGTCGAACTTGGTGCTGCACTTCGTTGCCGGCTCGATCGGCTGCTGACACACGCGATAGCCTGCGATCAGCTCGATGCAGGTTCCGCCGTCGGGGCAATCCCCGTTGTTTTGGCATTCGCTTAGATCGTTCGCGTTGCCGCCGGCTCCGCCACCACCGCTGGTGTTGCCACCAGCGCCGCCGGTTGCATTGCCACCCGCGCCGCCGGTTGCATTGCCACCCGCGCCGCCGCCGCCGGTGCTCTCTCCGCCCGCGCCCCCGCCTCCGGTTACGTTACCGCCGCTGCCACCGCCACCGCTGGTGCTGTCATCCCCGCAAGCCACGAGCCCCACCACTGCAAACGCAATCCAAGTCAGTTTCATAGGGCGACTAGAACGCGGAGCGCTGTGCAGCGTCAAGCGAGCCACGTTCACATTTAGCGATCGCATTCGAATCCTTTCGCGCGCGCGCGGACTCACAGCGACATGGACATCGAAGTTACGTTCCCCGGCGGTAAGCAGGTCGACGCGAAGTTTGGCTCGTTCGTCGTTCACACCGATCAGCCGGTCGAGCTAGGCGGAGCGGGAGCTCAGCCTGGCCCGTATGAGTATTTCTTGGCCGCCCTCGCGAGCTGCGCTGGGATCTACGCGCTCGGCTTTTGTCAGGCCCGCGGCCTGCCCACTGAGGGGCTGGGTCTCAAGCAACACCATGAATACGACGCCAAGAGTGGGCGAGTGACAGCGGTGCGCTACGAGCTGCAACTGCCTGCTGGTTTCCCTGAGACCCATCGCGCGGCGATCGTGCGGGCCGTCGAGAATTGCAAAGTGAAGAAGTCGCTGCTCGAGCCGCCGACCTTCGAGACGGTGGTGCGCTGAGCGCTGGCCGATCGAAGCTGCTACTCGCGTGGGGCGCTTACCGGGGGCTGACAGCCGCCGTAGGTGCTTTGTGCGCCCCACAGGACCGTGCCCTCAGTGAAGGCGCATTCGTCCCGGTCGACTTCTTGATAACGAAAGACGACGTGACCGTTGGGCTGCTCGCAATGTCCACCATCGGAGTAGGCGAGCTCGACCCCACGTCCGGTTTCCGCCTCGAGGCCGACAGTGATCGGCAGCACGCGATACGCTTTCCGCCTACGGCGCCTTCTTGCGCAAGTCGGCGAGCAACACGTCGGGCCGGTCAAACTTGCGCTCGTACTCGAAGCGACAGGAGCTGGTCCCGCGTTGCAGGGCGCGGCATACGTCGGGCCGGCGCTCGTAGATCGAGCAGCCGAACAGCGGGCGTGTTTCGCCTTTCGGGCGGGTCAATTTGATCGGCGAATCAAGCTCGAGCGCGTCCACCACGAAGGCGCTGCAACGCCCGCCGACGAGCTTCATAAAGGTGCGTTCGCCGTCGCGCCGCAGATGGCGTTCATCCGCAGGCAGCATGCGCGCCACGTCCAGTCCGAAGAGCTGCAAGTAGCTCTCGTCTTCGCTGAAACAGCAACGGCCGCAGGGCAAGCAATCGGGAGGCGCTTGCCAAGCTTGCTTGCGGCCGCTCATGAAAGGCGCTGACTCAGAGCCGCGTCGCGATGAAGGTGCGCTTCTTCAGATCGTCGAGCCAGGACGTCTTCTCGCGCGCCAAAATTTCATTCTGTACGCGGGCGGCCATTTCCTCTTTGGCGGCATCGAAGGTGGTGAAGCGCGAGGGCGCGCGCGCGGTGACCGAGACGATCAGGAAGGCGTCCTGGAAACGGAAGGCCTCGGTGAAGCCGCCGGGCTCGAGCGGCACCAAGCGATCCTCGATCTCTTTGGCCAAGGCAGGTCGGCGGCCGTTTTGTGCAGCTGTGGATTTGATCGGCGCGTGCACGCCGATGTCTCCGCCCTTTTCCTTCGACTTTTCGTCCTCGGAGTAGGCAGCGGCGAGCTCAGCGAAGGTGCTTCCGGCCAAGAGCTTCTGGTGGATCTCCTTGGATTTGGCCTCGAGCGCGTTGGTCACGGCGGGCGTCGCGTCGGGCGGGAGCTTGAGCACGATCCACGAGACGCGGTACTCCCGGCGCTCACGCTCTTCACGCACGCTGCGAGCGAAGGCGTTGCGCAGATCTTCCTCGCTGATGCGCAAGCGGCCGCGGACTCGCTGGCTCAGTAGCTTGCCCTCCAGCACCTGACGCCGAATCTCCCCGCGGTACTCCACCTCGGTGAAGCCGCTCTGCTCTGCGACCGACGTGAACAGCTGGGCCAGCGTCAGCTTGCGTTGGGCCGCGATGTTGGCGATGGCCTTGTCCACCTCTTGGGTGGTCACGCTCAGCTTCAGACGGTCTGCGGCCTGTTGCCCGAGCAGCTCCTCCACCATGCGGTTGAGCGTCTCTTTGAGCACCTGCGACTCGGCGGCGGTGCGCTGCGGGCCTGCCGGAACCTGCTTGATGATCGCCCGCAGCAGCGGCGTTGCGCGCGCGCGGACCTCGCTCAGCAGGATCGAGTCATCCCCCACCACCGCGGCGATCTTCTCCACCACCGCGGCCTCCGCCGGTTGTGCGATCAGCACGGCGGGCAGCAGCGGCAGCGCAAAACGAAGGGCGAAGTGAAGGGCCAACGCCCTCGAGCGAGTCATGCCCGGGGTCTTACCATGGGCACCGCTGCGAGGGCATCCTTGGTTGGAGCTGGTGAGGCCGAGCCTGTGCGGCAGTTGGATGGGCTCGCGCTGGTCTGCTCAAATCAAAACGAAAGCCACACTTCATCCTGGAAACGGTGGAGGCTGCCAGAACTCGCAGGACTCGAACGTTCCCAGTTCGAACGGGCCTGGCGTCCAGGAGGTCGGATGGGCCTCACGGTTTTTGTAGCCCAGCATCGCGCGGCCGACGACGCGAACTTTGCAACGCAGCCCAACGGCGACATCGGGATGATGCTGAAGCCGTTGCTTCACGATCTCGAGCGACGCGAGCCCTGCTGCGACAACTCCGAAGTTGGCCTCGAGCCTGTCTTCAACGTAGTGGAGCGTGTTCTGCGGAGCAGGTGCCGGCGCGTTGAGCACGCCGATCTCCTTCCATTTGCATTGCAGCCCCTTGACCACGCCCGGCAGCAGGCAGGATTGTTCCTCGAGCTTGCTTGGAACAAGCAGAATTCCGATCTCCAGCACGCTTCCATTCTCGAATCCAAACATCGACGGACTGTCGCTCATGTCGGTCGGGGGGATGGCCTGGAGCGGCTGCTGGGGCCGCTTGGACTCGTACTCGTTCTGTGCGGCGATCCACGCCGCGGACCTGCGTCGTCTTTGCGCCAAGCGTTGGCGTTGCGTCGGGCGAGCGCTTTGCGTTGGAGAGGATCGGCGGAGACGTCGACGAGTCGGCCTCTGTCGCGAGGTCGACATTCGGCGCTTTCGTGCCGCAGCTGACGAGCGCCATAAAGAGGCTTACCAGGCTGGCGAGTGAATGGTGCGAAGAGACAGCCATGGCGTAATGCCTATCAGGTGTAGCGGGCCATGGTTAGGGCGGTTTGCGGCCTGTGCCGGAGCTTGCCTTTCCGTCCTGCGACTGCTCGACTGCGGCGGATGACACGCACGCTGTTGACGCTGGCTTTGGTCGCTCTCGGCTGCCGTGACGTCCGCGTCCTTCCGAACGACGGAGGCGGCGGGACCACCACGGTCGGCGGGCAGGGCGGTGGGGGCGGCGAGGGGTTAGGCGCTGCCGGCGGTGCGTCGCCGAACGGAGGAGGTGGCGCCGGCGGTGTGGGCGGTGAGGGTCCGCTTCCGGTGCCGGGCTGTGAGCAGCTCGTTTCGGCGGGCGAGCAGGTGCAGATCGTCGTTCCACAATTGCCCGGCGACGTGCGGATCGGGGCGTTCGGTGATGAGCGCGCGGGGCTCACGTACACCACGGGTATTCCCGGACAGAACGCTACGCTCTGGTCGCTCACGGTGGACGACGCGTTTGGTGACTGGCCGCCTTCGATGATCGAGCCAGCGCAGTCCCAGCTCAGCGCCCCTACCTACAATCCGCCTGGGCCTCTCCAAACGAGTGAGGACGGGGTTTTCACGCTGAACTTCGGCGTTCGCGGGTTCTTCTCCTTTGATGCTCCCGGTGTGGTTCGCGCGTTCGAGGAAGCGTGGCTCGAGGGCTTTCCACGGGCCCAGTCGTCGGAGGGCGGGCTGATCGTCTCCGGGGACGGAAGCGGCAACGAGCAGCTCTCGTCGCTGGCGACGTTCTCGGCGGAACCGACGCCGATTGGACCGCTGATCGATGGGCCGTGCCGTGAGACCCGAGTGGTGCATGAGGTTGAGGGCGGTGCGTTCATCAGCCGCGGCACCGGTCGGTATTGTGACGTTGCGCCGCGCGCTGATTTCTACCGACTCGACGGAGACCAGCTGGTCTCCTTCGGCGGCTTCGAGCTGCCGTTCGAGCCGCACAAGCAGTTCCTGGCGCGCCGGGAAGGTGGCTACTTCTACGCCATCTCCAATCCGGTCCACGGCATCGTCGTTTACTCGCTTAACCCATCCGGCGAAGTCGTGAGTGAACCGTGGGTGGATACGTTCACCTACGGCGATACCGCAACCATGTTTGCGCCCTGGCGCGACGGCTTCGTGATCTCACGGCGGACCATCGACGGAATTTCGCTCATCGTCTCCGACGGCAAAAACCAGACGCCGAGCTTGCCGCTTGCGGTTGACGTTTTCACGTCCAGCGAAGAGATCGCGATGCTGGTCGGTGGCTTCAACGACAGCTCAATCATGTTCGCCTATCCGCAGTATCCGGACTTGGTCGACTTCACGATTGGGCTCTTCCGCCTGGACTGCGTTACGCCCGATTGACCGATGCGGCGGTCCCCGAGCGACGCCGGACCTGCACGTCAGGTCCACCGGGGACAAGCGAGCATCTCCGAGTTACGATCGCTCGATGAGCCACCGTTCGAGTCGAACGCTATTGCCCAGGCGCCAATGGGTCTTGTTGTCTGCTGGGCTGCTGGCCGGTTGTGGCGCGGACAGCAAAGAGACCAAGGAGACGGAGGAAACCGATCCTGAGCCGTCGACCGACTACTTTCCTCCCAACGACAGCGACGAGTGGGAAGCGGCTGATCCGGAGGCCACGGGCTGGTCGCCCCAAGGCTTGACCGACCTTGTTGCGCTGGTGAAGGAGAACAACTCCAGTTCGTTCATGATGCTTAGCGGGGGGCGGGTGCTGGTGGAGGAGTACTTCCTGAACGCAACCAGGACCACGGAGTTGGACGTGGCGTCGGTCCAGAAGAGCTTCACCTCCACCCTGCTCGGTCTGGCGCGAGACAAGCAGTTACTGTCCTTCGACGACACGGTTTCTAGCCACTTGGCTGAGGGTTGGTCCAACGCGACGCAGCAGCAAGAAGCGGCGATTACGCTCCGCCATCTCATGACGCACGCAAGCGGCCTGAACCCCAACACGCTGAACTATGCGACGACGCCGGGCACGCTGTTTGACTACAACACCAACGCCTATCAGAAGCTGCGTCTCGTTCTTGAGCAGGTCGCCGGCACCGACATCAACGAGCTCAGCCGTGAATGGCTGTTCAACGCGATCGGTATTGGCGGACAGTGGGTGTTGCGAGAGGGGCAGGACCCGACGGGCGCAGCACTTTGGGGATTGGAGCTCGCGGCGCGGGACATGGCGCGCTTCGGGCTTCTTGCGCAGCGGGCCGGCGTATGGAGCAACCAGGCAGTCACAGCAGAAGGATGGTTCGACGAGGCCTGGAGTCCCTCCGCCGTCAAAGCCGATTACGGCCTATTGTGGTGGCTCCAAGGACTGGGAAGTCTTGGAAAGAAAGGCGCTCCGGCCGACCTCGTTGCCGCTCTGGGGGCGCGGGACCAAAAGGTCTTCATCGCGCCCAGCCTGGACTTGGTGGTGACACGTCAGGGATTGGCTGCCGGCGCACAAACCGAAGCCGAATCAGACTTTGACGCGGTGCTGCTCAAGGCCGTTGCCGACGCGCGACTGTGAGCGCGCCAGCACACCTAACGTGAGGCCGAACTCCCTCCACGACCTCATTCCCTGGTGTCACAAGACCACGCTACGTTCCTGCGCATGCGCTACGGTGTTCACGGTCCTCGGGCTCTCTTGTGCGCGACCTTGCTTGCGTGCTCTTGCTCGAGCGCGGACGGCCCGTCCGCAGCGCCTGCAGGCCCATCCGTTGTGCTGACCGTTTCGGCGACCGAAAGCGCGCCGCCCTCCTCGGTGATGCCGTCCTCCGCAGCTGCGGTGGCCTCCGTCGCAAGCCCCGAAGATCAGGACGCGGAGCGCGAGGTGAATGTGCCCGCCGCAATCCCCGCGGTGGCCGCGCAGCGACACGAGGCTCGGTGTACGGAGACAAGGTCCGTCCCGTCGAGCAGCGGCACTCACTCGCTCCTGGTCGATCGCGGGGACTCACGCGAGCGTTGGTACCTTTCAGACTCCTCTCCGGGGGAAGGCAGCCTGGAGCGGGAGTCGATCGACGTCGGTGGTAGCGTGTTCCTTCGCCGGGAATTCCAGTTCACGTCGCTCGCCGCCAGCTTGCGCAGCGAGTGGACTCAGCACTTCGACGCAAAGAGGCGGCTCGTGGGCGTGGAGCTCGATGGGCAACGCTGGCTACAGATCCTGGCGTGGGACGGCGAGGTGCCGGACGGGTTCCAGTCGCTGGTCGACCAGGCTCCGTTCGGCTTCGACGCGATGGTTGCAGAAGATCTCACGCAGCTCTTCACCGAACTCGAGGCGCGCCATCATCAGATCGCCGTGTTGACGAGCGGCACGTCCAAGGTGTGGAGCGCCTACGGGCACGCCGGCGTACAGATTCACTTCGACCGCGGGCGTCCGAGCCTGTGGGACTACAGCCCAGTTTCTCGAACAGTGCTTTGTGCCTACGAATGGTCGGGCACGCGCTTGACCAAAGTCCGTTGTGCCGAGGGGAATGACACGGATCCGCCGCCCGACGGACTGCCCGCTGGCAGCGAGGATTTCTCCTGGACGTTGCACTGGGAGGGAAGCCGGCTGGCCGGGCTTTCGCATCGCGGCCGAGCGGGGGCCCTTGATGTCAGGGTGAAGCTCGACGCCAAGGGGCGCATCGTCGAGCTCTCGAACGCGAAGGAGCAACGACGCCTGGTGATCACGCGTGACCCGGAGGGTCGAGTCGTCCGCGAGGAGGCGTGGCTCCAGGGCACCAACGAGGCGACGACCACCACGCGTTACTCGTGCCCAGCGGTGTTACCCAAGCTCCCTCCGCTTGCTCCGCCCTGAGCGCGCACCTCCCCCTCGAACAGCGTGGCGCACCTGAAGGAGTTAGCCCGCCGTGGTCCATTGTGGCTTGGATAGTTCATCTCGGCGCGAATGGGCGGCTTCCGCGGGGCATAAGCTTCGTCTCGCCGCACAGCGCACGTGCGCCAGCCAGAAAGCGCGCGAAAACGAGGTGCGGCGGCGATGTGCAGGTCGCTGAAGCGCGGAGGTTGCATCCCGACCAGCCCGTTGTGCTTGAGATAGCGCATCTGCGCGACAACGAGCGCTCAGGCCGAGAACGATGCCGCACGCGCAACGCAGCTCCGAGCGATCGGTACTTCGCGCAAGTGCTCGAACCGCCGCGAGGGTGTCCGCTCGCGCGCGATCGGCGCTAAGCTTCAAGCCCCGTGAAGCTCGACCCGATCATCGAGGCTCCTTACATGTTGACCGGCCTTTGGCGGCGCTTCGCGGTCACGTTGTTCGAGGGCAAGGTCACGCTCGCCGACATGGATCGCATCGAGCGCGCGAGCGAGCGCTGGCACGCGAAGGTGAGCGGCAAGGTCGTGGAGATGGTTGTCATCCTTCCGAGTAACACCAAAATGACCCAAGCCGAGCGCGTGCGGATGGCGAAGATCATCAAGCGCTGGGAGCACACCCGCGTAGCGTCTGCCACGGTGATCCTGGCGCAGAGCTTGTTGGGCGCGGTGCAGCGCAGCGTGCTGACCGGCTTGCAATTGTTGGCACCCTCACCGCACCCGACGAAGGTGTTCGGCGAGGTTTCAGAGGCCACCGTTTGGCTTACGCCCCACGTGCAAAACGTGTGCGGTGAAGACGCAAACGCCAAGGAGCTTACCGCGGCGATCGCCGAGCTCTCCGCGTCGTTCAGTCAGCGGCGGGTGCGCGCACCGATGACCGACGGCTAGACAGGCATGGCACAGCGGCTGCTAGGCTGGGCGCATGCGTGGCCCTTGGATCGCTGGGAGCGGGCTCTCCCTGATCGTGCTGCTTGGAGGCGGTGGTACCGCCTATGCCGAGAGCAAACAGGCCTGCGGTGATGCTTATTACGCGGTCCAGCTGCTGCGCGACGAGGGCAAGCTCGACGACGCGCTGATCGCGGTCGGCGTGTGCGTCAATGAGAGCTGCGCGCCGTTCGTGCGTGATGATTGCAGCCGCTGGAAAGGCGAGATCGAGGCGGAGCTTGCGGCGCGCGCAGCGACGGTTTCGATCGAAGCCGTGGATCATGACGGCGAGCCCATCCGCGAGGTCAGCGCAAAGCTCGATGGAGTGCCGTGGCTCGGCCAGCTCGACGGAAAGGCGGTTCCGCTTTCAGCTGGGCCGCACGTGATCGAAGTGCGCGTCGAGGGCGAAACGCCGCAACGCCGTTCGATCCTGGTGCGGCCGCGCGAGAAGAACCAGCGCTTCACCTTCGAGTTCGACACGCGCTCGGCCTTGAGCAGTGGGGACGGCCCGTTCCCTTGGATCTTGGGCGGCGTCGGGGTCGCGGCGCTGATCGCGGGGGCCGTCACCGGTGGCCTCGTGATCGACGCTTACCTCACCACGCAGGACGAGTGCGAGGACGCGACGCGCACCTGCTCGCGTGAGGGACTCGATGCGCAGGCGCGAGGTCGATCGCTGGGTCCGGCGACCACCGCGCTGCTGGCGGGCGGCGCGGTGCTGGCCGGAACTGGGTTGATTTGGCGCCTTTCCGATTCGGGTGAGCCAGCGTCGACCAGCGCGACGCTGTTGCTTACCCCGGTGGTGAGCGTCGGTCAGGTCGGCCTCCTGCTGCGTTACAGCGAGTAACCCAGCTGCTCACTGGCCCCAGTTGTCCTGCTTGATCGCGTTCGCGTTCGGGTCCCAATACCAGTGCAGGACGTTGCCGTTGTTGCCGGTGGCCCAGACATGTTGTTGCGCGCCGATCAGCAGCGCCGTTGGGTCCTGAGCGACCCCGCTGCCCCAGCTGTCGTGGAGGATCGCGTTCGAATTCGGCATCCACCACCAATGCTCGAGCGCGCCGCTCTTGCCCCGCGCGAACACATGTTGCTCACCGCTCGCTGTGACGAAGACGCTCGGCCGGCCCACCACGCCTGAGCCCCACGTTGCCGTCTTCACGCCGCCGCTGCTCGGCCCCCAATACCATTGTTTGAGGTTGCCTTGCCCATCGACGCCCCACACGCTTTGAAACGCGCCGAGCGCGAGGGAGACTGGATCATGCGCGAGGCCCGAGCCCCAGCTGTCGTGATCGATATCGTTGCTCCCGGGCTGCCACCACCAATGTTCGAGGGTCCCGGCCTCGCCGCGTGCAAAGGCGTGCTGCTCGCCGGAGGGCGTCACCATCACGCTAGGCCGACCGACTGCGCCAGAGCCCCAGGTGTCCTGCTTCACGCCGTTGGTCTTCGGGCCCCAATACCAATGTTGCAGGTCCCCATCGCCATCCACCGCCCACACAGCCTCGAACTCGCCGATCACGATCGCCGCCGGATCGAAGGCGAGGCTGCCGGCCGGGGCCCAGCTATCGGAGCGCGGGCCGTTCACCGGATCCCAGAACCAGTGACCGAGCGAGCCGTCATTCTTGCGGGCAAAGCTGTGCTGTGAAGTTCCATGCACGAAGGTCACCGGTTGGCCCGCTGCGCCGCTGCCCCAGGTATCGATCAGCAGCTTGTTCTGATTGCCGTCCCAGTAGTGGTGCCGAACGTTGCCGACGCTATCGCGGCGGAAGAAGTGTTGCTGCTTCGGAGCGAGCAGCGCTTGTGAGCCTTCGGCTTTTACGCTTGCCGGCTTCGCGGGCGGTGCGGCGTTCTCGGCCCAGAAGGCGAGCCCACCCGGGTCGGAGATCGCCTGGTTCATACCGTCGGTGTAGGTCTGATAACGCGGGCTCCAGCAGCTCCAACCAGGCTGGCAGCCGTTGTAGTAGCGCAAGACCGTCTTGATCCATTGGTCGCGCAGAGTGGCGTTGTTCGGGTCGAAGTTGTTGAGCCAGGCGAGCGCCTTGGCGTCGGTTTCGGCGTTGGTGGTGTAGTCCGAGTTCTTCACCATCGCGACCACGTAGTCGACGGCATGGTCGAGCTGGCCCTCGACCGTGAGCACGTTGGAGCCGTACTTCGCGAGGGTCTGGTTGAAGGTGCCGGCGTCGAACTGAAAGAGACCAAGCCCGCCCTCTTGCCAGGAGCACGGTCCATCGCCCGCGCCGGCGATCACTGGTCCGCCGCCGCAGTCGGGCGACGCAGGGCCTTGGCACGCCCAGGTCGCCTCCGACCAACACATCACCAGGCCGGTCTCGGTGTTGGCGATGCCCGCAAAAAGGTAGCCGTTCTTGGCGATGCCACGCGTGCGCAAGGCGTCGCGAATACGCTCGTAACGCGGGCGTTTTTGCGCTGCGCTGAGCGCGTCTTCGTATTGCGCTTCGTCGTCGAACTCGTCGAGCGCGTTGTCCGGCGTGCAACCAAGGCCGCTCAGCAGCAGCGTCGTACAAGCGGCTAGCGCGCTGCGCGCGAAGGAGGGGCGCCATGAGCGGGTGGGAGCTTCAAGGCATGAAGAGACGGTTTGAGCGGACATGGGTCGGCCTTTGGGCAATGCGCCTTACGCAATCGGAGTTGTGCAATGGGACGGGCGAAGCGCGAGCGTTCAGCGCTTCAGGTTCACGATGTGCACGCCTTGTGCCGCAGCGGCGGTCCGCGGGCTGCACGCCATCCAAAGCTGGTTGCCTTGTCCGAGCACGCCCAGCGCGTTGAGCAGCGTCTCGGGTTCATCGGCGTGGAGGTCGGGCCGATCGAGGAAGACCAGCGAGTGATCGAGGCCGATCAGGGCCGCGGTCGCGGCGAACACCACAGCGTCGGTCTCCGCGTGCGAAAGTTGTCCCACCGTGGTGGGCTCACCGCTGCGGCTCGAGAAGCACTGCGGGATCGCTTGGTTGGTCGGATCGGCCAGGTAACGACAAGACGGAGAGAGGGAAGCCAGCGCCGCTTCGAACCGCTGCCTGCGCGGGGCGTCGTGAGCGAGCGTCTGAAGGAAGGGCAACACGAAGCTGTATTTGCGTGCGTCCTTGGTCAAACGCGCGAGGCGCTGCTCGCCGGCGCCGAGCCCAGCGAAGGGCGGAAAGGTCGGGATGCGGCGCTCGGCGGGGAAGTAGTCGACTTTGCCGTTGGCTGCGCTGTGCGCATAGCGACCGAGCACGGCGCGCAGGCCGTCGTCGGCCTCGGCCTCGATGCGCATCGGCTGGAAGATCACCTCCGCTTGCAATACCTGCGCGGCTGCGGCGAACTCTTGCTCGGCCTCGTCGAGCCAGAAGCTCAAGCGCACTTTGGCGGCCTGGCCGGAGCGGATCCAAGGCGCGCCGGGCGTCAGCGGACCGTACGGGCGGATCGCCTCTTTGGCGGCGATCATCGCCTCGAGCAGTCGCGTCTTCCCGGAGCCGCTGGGGCCGGTGACCACCACGCGATCGTGGGGTTCGCCCGCGCCGCTCGTGGGCAACTCGATGGTCAGATCGGGCACTCCGGCGATTCCGATGAACTCAGCGCGTTGGATCTTCATGGTGGTCCTTCGTTCCTTCAGCTAGCCAATTCCACCAAAGGTGGATGCAGTAACAATAATTACTCGTGCGCTCTTCGAGAAAGCGGGCCGAAGGCCCCGCTGAGCCCTTAGCTCGGCGCGAGTAATTTGGAGGGACCGCCGAGGGCAGAGCTCGCGGCTACAGCGTCCCCGGGGTTGAGCAACAACTTGGGCGTTTGGATGATGATGCTGTCCGGCCCGATGTGGATCATCGAGTTGCCGACGGTGATGGTAGTGCCTTGATCGCTGGTGATGCTGTGCATGTGCGCTTGCGACTTGGACGAACCGCTCGTGTGCAAAAGGCGGTCGCTGCTGGCGAGCGAGGTGAACATCCCGAACACCGCCTCGGTGTAGTCGGCGCCGGTGGAGGTGCTGCTGTTGCCTTGCACCGTCTCGGTTTGATCGCCGCCCACGTTCTTGCTCTCGTTCTTGGAGACAGAGGTGCTGCGGTTGTGACCGATCGAAGCAAACTCGTCGTTGTTGACCTGCGTCGAGAGGTTGCGTTGGGCTCGGACGTGGACGAGCTCGGCGCCTGCGCGGTCCTCGAACATCAGCTCGTTGTAGCCGCCGTAGCTGGGCGAGGAGTTGGTGCGGATGCCGCTGCGGGTTTTGTGCTCCGGCAGCGAGTAGGGCGTCTTCTGCAAGTTGGTGTAGACGCGGCCGGTGACCAGCGGGCGGTCGGGATCACCACCCAAGAAGTCGACGATCACCTCCTGCCCGACGCGCGGCAGGTTGGTGGCACCGAAGCCTGCGCCCGCCCACGATTGGCTGACGTGGACCCAGCAGGAGCTCTTCTCGTTGTAGTCGCCCTCACGATCCCAGTGAAACTGTACGCGCACCCGACCAAACTCATCGACGTGGATCTCTTCGCCGACCGGGCCGACCACGGTGGCGCTCTCGACGCCGCCGGCCTTCGGCTTGGGATGACGCATCGGCGGGTGATAGGCCTCAGCGGCGCTGCGCACGCTGCAACGGTGAATCACCGGCTTATCGTGCGTGCCTTCGATGTGGGAGCTGACCACGAGCAGCTTCTTCTGGTCGGCGAGCTCGCGTTGCGGGTGGTTGAGGATGCGCATCACGCTGCCCGGCGCGAGATCGATCACGTTGGCGCGGAAGGTAATGACGCTGGCGTCTTCACGTTGTGCGGCGAGGCGCTGCGTGGCGATCCGACGGCCCTCGAGCTCGTCGCTGCGGTGCATCCCGCGGTCATCAGCGACCGGGGTGCTGACCCCGCCCATGGCCGCGAACAACATCGCGCCGGGCTCGTAGTGAAAGCTCTCGAGTTGATCCTCGACGCCGCTTTTTGAAGCGCTCGCAGCCAGGGCGAACTCGGCGGGGCGGCGATAGTCGTGGTCGCGCAAGGTGTGCTTGCCGGGGCGTACGGCGCGGCTCACCCGGACCTCGGTCACGTACTCGTGGTCGAGGGTTCCGGGCGCATCGACGAAGGCGATCGGCAGCGGGCGCTCTTGGTTTTGCTGCGGCGCATCGCTCAGCACGCACAACGTGCGCTCGTCCTGGTCGACGAAGTAGAAGGAGATGCCGGCCTCTTCGAGCATGCGAGCGAAGAAGTCGAAGTCGGTCTCGCCGTATTGGACGCGGTACTTACGCGTCTTGAACTTGCTGGCGATGTCTTCACGCACGTCGACGTCCCACTCGCGCAGCAACTGCCGGGCGATCTCGAGCTCGCTCTGCGTCTGGAAGATGCGGTCATTGCGGCGCTGCGAAGCCAGCCACAAGCGCGGCCGTAGCTGCAGGTGATAGGTCGAGAGGCCCGACTCTTCGACCCGCACCTGGTGCAGCTCGCTGAGCACGCCACGCCAGAGTTGCGGTTGGCCGCTGACGTTGCGACCACGCAAGGTGAAGCTGGCCTCGCGACCAATGGCCGCCTCGAAGTCGATGTCGGAATTCTTGGAGACCGCGGTGATGGTCACCGTGAAGAGCGTGGACAGCGTCTGTTCGATGCTGAACTCACGGACATCGAGTTCATCCCCGGTTGCGATGCGAAGTTCTTGGTTCTGAATCATGGTGCCCTCTCGCTGCTGCGTTGATTGAGCTAGAGCACGGCCCGTGCCATTCGGATTGGCCGCAACCACAAGCCGTTTCCGCACCGGGGCAGCAACTTGGGCCGGGGTCGAGCTCCAGGTTGAGTAGGAATTACACAACTTGTCCCTGCGCCTGCCCTCGCGAGCCACGGCCCGTTCTTCGCATAGGCACGCGCATGGTCGAACATACCGAAGCGGGCGATGGACAAGACTGCGAGCACACCACCGAGCTCGATCGAAGTTCGCTAGGTTTTGCTGGGCCGGGGCTGCCTTTCGCTGGCGCTGCTTCTATGCGGGCTTCGCTGCCGAGCATCGAGGACGGCGCGCTGCCGTTCCGCTCCACTTCGACCCCGCCGCCGATGCCCCCGCTCGCTTTGCCTGCTCCCTCGCCGCCGCCCCCGGCGCCTTTGGTCCGGCCTGCAACGGCGCAACTCACGCCGCCGCCGCTCGCTGCACCTGCGCTCGCTGCACCGCGCACCGAGTTGGGCGACGTCTTTCGTCGGGCCTTCGGCCTGAGCTCTGCGCCGAGCGCGGCCAAACCCAGTGAGGTCGCCAAGGCGAGCGAGCCAGTGAGCGCGCCGATCAGCGCGCCCGTGAGCGTACCGAGCAGCGTGCCTCAAAGCGCACCCAGCAGCCCGCCCATCAGCATGCCGAGCAGCGCGCCGATCAGCATGCCGAGCAGCGTCAGTCCCGCCCTTCGACCCGCTGCGCCGGAGACCGTCGGCATGGCGGCCACTCTCAAGACCACGTCATCCTTCAACGTTGGCTCGCTGCGCACTGCCTCCAACTCTGCGCTGCCGCCGGAGCTGCAGGCCGCGGCGCAGGAGGCGCGGCTCGCCTCGGAGAACACGCTCGAGCGGCGCGCCATCGTCGATCTGCTGGCCTTCGATCCCGAGGTGCCCGGCCGCTTGCGGCGGTCGAAAGACAACGCGCGCTTGTTCGCGGCGCCGATGCGCTCGCAACCGGGGATCGACGCGCTAGCGACCGAGATCTCCGCCGAACAGCGCGCGCGCAACGACGTCCTGCGCGTGCTCTCGTGCGGCGCGCCGTTGGCGATCGAGACCCTCGCGCAGTCGTTCGACGCGTTGCTCGATGAGCCGCTCGAGCTCGATATGCCGCTCTTTTTGGTCGAGGGCGAGGTAACGCCGACGATGGACGAGGTCGAAGCGCTGCGTGCCATGGTCGAGCACGCCAAGCCGCTCGCAGGTTCCAACAAGCGCATGCTCGCCGCGCTCGCGACCGCCGGCGAGATGCTCGCTCGGCCGCTGCCTCCTGCGCCCGAGGCCGCGCTCACGCTATGCAGTCAGATCGAGTCCGCCTCGGGCGAGCTCGGTCTACCCGCGCGTCACCTCGCCAAATTGGTCGAACGTACGCTGCGCGAGGCCCGCAGCTACAAGCGGCGCACGCTGCTCGGCGCGCCGCGGCTGCGCGCCACGCTCACCGTCGGTTCCACCACGGTGCCCATCTACTTGCCCAACGCCACCGCCGACCTGCTCCCGCTCTTGCCGTCGTTTCGCATGTCGGCGCTGGTCGAGACGCGCCCGCGGGAGGACGCCGCCGAAGCGAGCCCGACGGCGCTCGTGGCCTTTGCGGTGGGCCGTGTGCTGCGTGCGCGAGGCGTTGCGCGCGAAGGTTGACCGCACGCGGCGGCGCTCGTTCAATCGTATGAATGGAGCTCGCAGGCCTGAACGAGTGGCAGAGGCCGAAGTGGTCGATCCGGGTACGAGCTTGCTTTGCGCAAGCGTGACGCGCGCACCACACTCGCCGCAGGGGTGCTTCTACTTGCGCTTGCGGGCGGTAAGGAGACGGTCGCCGTGTGCTTCCCATTGTCGGACGGCACGTGGGCGGCGCTGTGTCTGCGCGACAGGCTGCGATCGATCAAACTCTAGCGGCCGAGGTGGCGTGCCGCTCGACTCCCAAGAGCTATCGGTTCTTCGGTGCAGCCTTCTTCGGTGCAGCCTTCTTCGGTGCAGCCTTCTTCGGTGCAG